>CAUZDW010000105.1:0-2712 GCA_963578825.1 Vicinamibacteria bacterium | reverse complement strand
GGCCAGCCGTCGATGATGTCGTAGGGGACTGGACCGGTGGGCCCGAGATCCTGAGCGGCGGCGGGACCAGCCAGTAGGACGAGCGAGGCTACGAGTGGGGAAATGCGGACAGGCGTGCGCATGGCAGACGGCCTCGGTTGATGTTGGCTTCGTGATGCCCGGATGGTGCTCGACTCTTCAGCCGGGAACCTCGGCTCTGTAGCCGGGAATCCTACGCAAACCCACGTGTTTTCGCGATCTGCGCTGCAGCGCCCCGACCCCCGCTACAGCCCGCTGAGCGGCTCGAGCGGCAACCGACCGCTGGAATCTCCGAGCGACTCGATGGGGACACCCATTTCAAGGAGAGGTCGGCCTTGCGGAGTCGGTCGTTGTGGCAGCCGAGGCAATACTCGTCGTCGGTCGCTTGAAGAAGCCCGGCGTCGCCGGATGGTTGCGCCGGCGTAACTGCCGCCCTAGGAGCGCAGGCGAGCGCCACTGCTACGAGCATCGCCGTTCCAACGAAGAACGACTTCGACGGGTATCGAGACATGGACGACGAGTCCGAGAATGTCACTAGGCCAGAATCCAAACCTGTTCCAGTTTGCTCCGGCGCTCACCCGCTTGTCAACGCGGGACCGAGCACCGTAGCATTGCACATCATGTATATGAGACGTCGAGCTTCGCTGGTGCTGGTCGCCACACTCGCCTGCGTTCTCGCAGGACCGGTCGCCGTTCACGCACAGTCTGGGCCCGCGGTCATCGAGGCGGTGAGAGCGGGTGACCTCGAGGCCGCAAGCAACCTGCTCGCGGCGGGCGCCCATGTTAACGAGCCCCAAGGCGACGGAGCTACGGCGCTCCAGCTGGCCGGTATCGTTCTCGACCTCGGCGTCGACGTCAACGCCGCCGACCGCAGGGGCAACACCGCGCTGCACGATGCTGTGCGCAAGAACTTCCCTTCGGTGGTGGAGTTTTTGGCCGCGCAGGGCGCCGACATCAACGCCGAGAACGAACGCGGCCAAACCCCGCTGGAATTGGCCGAGACTCCTCAGACGATACAAGGCACGAACGGGCTCAGGGGCACACGCCCCGAGATCGCGGCGATTCTTCGGCGACTCGGCACGAGCGACGGGGTGTCGCCCACGCCCGCTGTGTCCGCTGAATGGGATCGGGCGGCAGCCGCCCAATACCTTGACGAACGACAAGACTGGTGGCTGAGCTGGCCGGGCGCAGCCCGCGACCACGGCACGACTTGTGTCTCTTGCCATACCACGCTCCCGTACGCGTTGGCTCGCCCGGCGCTACGCGCGGCGTTGGGGGAAACCGGCCCGGCGATTCCCGAGGCGCACCTGCTGGAGGGAATCAAAAAGCGGGTCGAGATGTGGAACGAAGTGGAGCCGTTCTACCCGGATCAGACCGTTGGCCTTCCCAAGACAAGCGAGTCGAGGGGGACCGAAGCCATTCTGAACGCGATCACCCTGGCCAGCCAGGATGCGCATGACGGACACTTGAGCGACGGCACACGAAAGGCTTTCGAGAATCTGTGGAAGCTTCAGTTCACCCGAGGCGAGGGGGCCGGTGCTTGGGCCTGGCTGTACTTCGACCTGGCACCCTGGGAGTCGGAAGGCGCGGCCTACTTCGGAGCCGCTCTCGCGGCCGTCGCAGTCGGAGTCGCGCCCGACGACTACGCCGCCTCGACCGAGATCCAGGAGCCACTGGCGTTGCTTCGCACGTACCTCCGGGAGGGGCACGAGAGTCGTCCGCCGTACGACCGGGTCATGCTCCTTTGGGCCTCGTCCGAACTGCCAGGATTACTCACTTCAGCGGAACAGCAGGCCATCATCCGCGACGTCATGAGCCTGCAAACGAGCGACGGGGGCTGGAGCCTCACTTCCCTCAGGCCGTGGCGAGGGCAGGATGGATTCTCTCCTGGCCCCGGAAGCGATGGATATGCGACGGGGCTGATCGCCTTCGTTCTGCGACAGGCAGGCGTATCGCCCGGTCAGGAAAACATGAAGGCGGCGCTCGCCTGGCTAGTTCAAAACCAGGACCCGACAAGCGGCGGTTGGCCCGCGTCCTCGCTCAACAGAGAAAGGGATCCGGAATCCGACCGGGGCCGATTCATGGCCGACTCGGCCACTGGCTTCGCTGTGCTGGCACTCATCAAGGCTGATCTCTCGAACGACGACCCCTAACGGACCTCGAGACGCGCCGCCACGGGGTAGTGATCGGACGGATAGCGGCCTCGGTCATTGTACAGGACCGTCTCGACCGAGCGGACTCCAATCGGACCTCCGACCAAGATCCAGTCGACCCGCTCGATGCGCCCCTCGTCCGGGGCAGCGAAGTCGCTAAGGGTCAGTGCCGGACCCCGCCGCTCGTCGGCCACGAGCCAGGCGTCGCGTAGTCCCTGGCCGGTAGCGTTCCGCCACAACTCGCTATGCTCCGCGACGTTGTTGAAGTCGCCCATGACGATGACGGCGGCACCTGCCGGCAAGGCACCCACCCGCTCCAGGATCAACTCGACCGAATCGATCTGCCCCTGCCCTCGCCTCAGGGAGAGATGGGTGTTGAAGACGTGCACCGCTCGCCCCGTCGCCAAGTGATGAAACCTCGCCCAGGTGACGATGCGACCACCACCTCGCCGCCGCCGGGCGCCATTCGACGGCGGCGGTTGGGGCGCCGGCGGCTGATCGGGCGTGTCAGTGAGCCAGAAATTGCCCGACTCGATCGGTG
>CAUZDW010000104.1:0-2783 GCA_963578825.1 Vicinamibacteria bacterium | reverse complement strand
AACCCGACCCTACATCTCAGCCTCGGCCGCCCGCATCACAGCATTCGTGTCGGCGCTGTTCGCCATGCGCCCCAGGAGCGCCGCCTCCAGCGGCTCACCAGCCGTTTCGACCGTGCACTCGGCTACTACTCCTCAAATGATCGGTGCAAGTACACGCCTGAACTCAATCCCGCATGCCCGATGAATAATGCGGGCTAGTCCCAGCGGCTCGAGGCGAAGCGGCTCATGATTCGGACGTAGGCCCCGCCCTCGCCACCCGACGCTCCGCACGGACGAGGCTCACCCTCACCCGGTACTCGCCGGGCACGGCGTACACGTGTCGTGCGGAGAAGAAGCGGTCGATCTCCATGCCGGCCTCGAACGGGTCGCAGTCCGATTCGCGATAGCTGCGCGTGCCATCGCCCCAGTCCCACTCCAGGCCCACGCAGTAGTAGTCCTCGAGGTCTTCGCCTCCCACGAGCTCGGCGACGGCCATGACCTGAACGGAGTGAATCCCAGGCTGTGCGCGGTCCGGACTTCGAGTCGCGGCTTCCGTGCCCGCGCCTCGCCCGCGGCCGCGGAGGCCGCAAGGGCGACGGCGATCACGGTGGCCCACCACACTCGGCTCCGCATCTCCGTACCCTCCTGACGGTGCCGTTCACCGCCACCCCACTCCAATGCAACGTGAGGGCCGACTTGCGAAGGGGTGTGATTTGGCGCACCGAACCGTGCCGAGTGTGGTGCGTGTGCGTTTGGAGCCGACTGGGTGCGGTCTAGCCGAAAGGTGTATCGGCGTGGGACCCGACAGGGGTTCAAGCATCACTTGAACCCCTGTCGGGTGCCGCGACCCCGACCGGAAAACGGACGGCTACAGCTCCCAGCCCTTGCGATACTCGCGGGTCATGAGGGCGTCCGCCTCGGCGTCGTCGACGAACTGGCCTGCCTCGGCGTTCCACGTGAGCTTTCGCGGGATCCGGAGGGCGATGTTGCCCAGGAGCACCGTCTCACCCACGGGCGCGACGTTGGGGAAGCTGGCATCCGACGGAGCCACGCCGCGGCAGGCCCGGACCCACTGGTCCAGCTCGGGCAGCGGCCGGGGCAGGGTCTCCGGCGGGGGCTTGAACATGTCCATCCTGGCCTTCGGGATCAGCCGCGGGTTGTTGCCCCGAAAGCCGCACAAGATCGTCCCCTCGTCGCCCACGAACAGGAGGCCCTCGGCGGGCATCTCTTCGCCGTCCTCCGACAGTTCCGGGGGCTTGGGAGGCCTGAGGCCCCCGTCGTACCAGTGGAGCGCCACCGGCGGCATACCCTCGCGCTCGGGGAACTCCCAACGGATCGACGACGCGCGGGGGTAGGAGAGCCTGTTCTCCTGCTTGACCCACAGGAGGTTGTCGATCTTCCAGAATTGGCTCCGGCTCGCCTCGATGGTTGTGGGTGCGCCGAGCTTCATGATCTTGAAGATCTGGAAGAAGGAGTAGTGCCCCATGTCGCCCAGGGCCCCGGTCCCGAAGTCGTACCAGCCACGGAACACCGCGTTGGTGTACGCAGGGTTGTAGGGGCGATGGGGGACCGGCCCGAGCCACAGGTCCCACTCGAGCCCCTTCGGCACCTTGGGAGTGTCGGTCGGAAGGCTCGTCATTCCCTGGGGCCAGAAAGGTCGGCTCGACCAGTTGTGCACCTCACGCACCGGGCCGATGGCGCCCGCCCAGATCCATTCGCAGAGCTGAGCTGTCGACGGCACGCCCGCGGAGCAGAACATGTGTGTCCCGAGCTCCGTCTCGCGTGCGGCCGCCGCGACGAGGCGAGCCTCCCGCAGCACGTTGCCCATGGGCTTGTGGACGATGACGTGCTTGCCCTCCTTCATGGCGGCGAGGGCGACGGTGGCGTGGAGGTGGTCGGGCGTCATGATGTAGACGGCGTCCAGGTCCTTCTCCTTTGCCAGCATCTCCCGAAAGTCCGTGTAGGTCCCGCAGCCGCCCCCGCTCGAGGCGCCGTAGTGGCGGTCGACGACCTCCTGGCCCACCTCGCGCCCGCACGGGCAGGCCTTGGGCCCGTCGGCCCATTTCGGGTCGTCGAGGAAGCGCCGGATCTTGTTCTTGAGCTCGTCCTTGGACCACTCGATGTAGTCCTCGCTCTTGCGGTTCGGATCGCACACGGCGGTGATCCGGAGGTCTTCGTGCTTCAGGGCCGGCATCAGCTGACGGAGGCCCTGGGTCCCGGTCCCGACGTAGCCCACGTTGATCCTGTCGCTGGGCGGCACGTACTTCGGTCCCCCGAGAACGTGACGCGGCACGATGCTCGCCGCTGCGGTCGCCGCAGTGGCTCCCAGGAAGGACCGACGGTTGAGGGACGACTTTCCGGGCATGGTCACCTCCATGTGGTCTGGTCGCAGACGCCTCGACAGCCGAATTCTACCTCCTGGTGCGCTCCGCGGCCGGTTTTTTCCGTCCTCGAGGGGGCCGCGACGCGCCACGCGGCACATGGCCGGGCTCGGCCGAGCGGATCCAGCCTGCGCCGGGACCCGCGTTGTCACTCGTTGTCTTCGCTGTCCTCCGCCCACGTCATCGCGCACCTGGTACTCGGGCCCGGTCATCCAGGCGGCTTCGTACCTGGGGTCCTCGACCACGGCATGTTCATGTGAGCGCCATGTGCCTTGCCGCGGTCTGACTTTCGCTACGGGCTGCCAGGCCAGTGGCCCCCTCAGGCCAGGAGCGGGGTCAACACCTTGCCTGAGACGTCGGTGAGGCGGAAGGGCCGACCCTGGAAGCGGTATATCAGCTTCTCATGGTCCAGACCCATGAGAT
>CAUZDW010000103.1:0-2785 GCA_963578825.1 Vicinamibacteria bacterium | reverse complement strand
GCCCCCCCGTCGTTCGATTCTCATGTCCCCCCCGCGTCACGTCCTCACGAGAATCGCCCCGCATCCACCCAACCGAACACCCAAACCCGCCTGGCAGTCCCCCCTGATCCCATGTAACCTCACCCCCGAGCACCACACTCAGGAGACCGACCTCATGCCGTTGCCACCCGGCACACGCCTCGGCTCCTACGAGTTCCTCGCCCCCCTCGGCGCCGGGGGCATGGGCGAGGTCTACCGCGCCACCGACACCCGCCTCCGTCGGGAGGTCGCGATCAAGACGCTCCCGACGGAAGTGGCCGCAGACCCCGAGCGCCTCGCCCGCTTCCAGCGCGAGGCCCATCTCCTCGCCTCCCTGAACCACCCGAACATCGCCTCCATCCACGGCCTCGAAGAGGCCGAGGGCCAACCCTTCCTGGTCCTCGAGCTCGTCGAAGGCGAGGACCTCCAGGAGCGCCTCCGTCGCGGCGCGATCCCGGTCGACGATGCCCTCGAGATCGCGACGCAGATCACCGCAGCCCTCGAAGAGGCTCACGAGAACGGAATCGTCCACCGTGATCTCAAGCCCGCGAACGTCAAGCTCACCCCAGACGGCAAGGTCAAGGTCCTCGACTTCGGCCTCGCCAAGGCCTATGCGGCGGAGGCCATGTCCGGCTCGGCCCCCGACCTGTCGCAATCACCGACCCTCGCGCACACAGGTACCGCGGCCGGCTTGATCCTGGGGACCGCCGCCTACATATCCCCCGAGCAGGCCCGGGGCAAACCGGTCGACAAGCGGGCGGACATCTGGGCCTTCGGCGTGCTGCTTTGGGAGATGCTCGCCGGCCGGCAGCTCTTCACGGGTGAGACGGTCTCCGACATCCTCGCCGCCGTTCTGACCCGCGAGCCCGACTGGGCGGAGCTGCCCCCCTCGGCGCGACACCTGAGCGCAGTTCTCGCCCAGTGTCTCGAAAAGGACCCCCGCAAGCGTTTCCGAGACATCGGCGACGTCCGGCTCGACATCGAGCGCGTCCGGGCGAGCGGTCCTCTTCCGTCCTCCGAAGTCGGGCCCGAGCGATCGCGGGTGCATCGCATCAGGCTGCTTCTCGCCCTTCTGGCCGCAGCAGCGGCCGGTGCCCTGCTGACGCACCTCCTTGTCCCGGCCGCGCCAGACGCCACGACTTCGCTCCGCCTCTCGATGCCCCTCGCTCCGAGCCAGCAGCTGGCCACCTCGGAGAACTCCCTGCTGGCCTTCTCGCCCGACGGCTCGAGCGTCGTGGTGCCCGTCCTCGACGACGGACAACCATGGATCGTCCGACGCCGCCTCGACGAGTCGTCCACCGAACGGGTGGAGGGGACCCAGGGGGGCAGCGCGCCCTTCTTCTCCCCGGACGGGAAGTGGCTGGGCTTTTTCGCCGACAGCAGGCTGATGAAGGTGGCGGCCGAGGGCGGACGCCCGTTCGTCGTCTCCAGCATGCAGGGATTGGGTGGTGCCTCGTGGGGTGCGGATGGCCACATCGTGTTCGGGCCGATCTACTCGGAGGGTCTGTTTCGGGTGTCGGCGGAGGGCGGCGAGCCCGAGCGTCTCACGACCCCGAACCGTGCCCGGGGAGAGCTGGGGCACTGGTGGCCCCAGATCCTTCCCGGAGGCCAGGCGGTGCTCTTCACAGCGTTCCGCGCACCCACCGACACGTCCCTGATCGGCGTCGTGTCGCTCCAGGCAGGCGAGGTCCGGGACCTCGTGGAAGGGGGCTTCTTCGCGCGCTACGCCCCGAGCGGTCATCTCCTTTACGTCAAGGGGGACCGCCTGTTCGCGGCACCCTTCGATCCGGACCGGGCTGTCGTCACCGGCCCGGCAAAGAGCGTCCTCGATGACGTGTTCGCCCCGCCAACCGAGGCGCTCTCGATGTTCGACGTCTCGGCCGACGGAACCCTCGCCTGGGTCCCCGGGTCGGTAGCCGACCCCCCTCGCGAGCTCGTCTGGGTGGATCGCGACGGCCGGACGCGGCCGGCCGCCCCTGAGCTGCGCCGCTACAAGGGAGTGAGCATCTCTCCCGACGGACGATCCCTGGTGACCGCGATCATGGGCGAGAGCCTGGATCTCTGGACCTACTCGCTGGAGCGTAAGACGCTCTCGCGCGTGACCACGGCGCCCCGCACCGAGTTCACTCCTTACTGGTCACGGGACGGAAAGACGCTGTTCTTCGTCCTGGACCGACCGCCGTACGAGATCCACCGGATCGCATTCGGTGCGTCCGCCGAAAGCGAGCCGCTGTGGACGACCGAGCTGGACACGAACCTGACGGGCCTTTCGGCGGACGGCCGCCTCGTGGTCTACACGCTGACGGAGCCCGAGACGGGCCGCAACGTCTGGGTCGGCTCCGTCGACGGGAGCGAACCCTCACGAGCCTTCCGGGCGACCCCCTACGAGGAGCAGCTCGGTACCTTCTCATCGGACGGCCGCTGGCTCGCCTACCAATCGGCTGAGACGGGCCGACCCGAGATCTACGTCGAGGCCTTCCCCGGGCCCGGGGAACGATTCCAGGTCTCCCCGGACGGGGGCCACCGAGCCCCTCTGGGTCCACGGCTCGGGTGAGATCTTCTACCGCCACGACGACGAGATGCGCGTCGTCCAGACGCGCACGGGTCCGCCCTTCGAGTTCGACGCCGCCCGGACCCTCTTCGTGCACCACAGTGATCGGGGCACCCAGTATCTGTCGATCCGCTATACCGACCGCCTCGCCGAGGCCGGCATCGAGCCGTCTGTCGGCATCGTGGGCGACTCGTACGATAACGCGCTCGCCGAATC
>CAUZDW010000102.1:0-2928 GCA_963578825.1 Vicinamibacteria bacterium | reverse complement strand
GACGACCTCGCCAACCTCACGGATCGAGTGGGTGTGATGGTCCGGGGGCGGTGGATCACTCGGGCGGAAATCGATGCTGGTCTCGCGGCGCTGGCCGAGAAGCACGCCGGCCAGACACCCTGAGCCGCTGATCAACGCATCACTCGTTGACGATCACCTCGATGGGGGAGATGGACGTGACGCGCCGGGCAGGCACATAGGCGGCGAATAAACAGACGGCAAGGGAGAGTGTGGCCACAGCGATGTAGGTGCGCGGGTCTCTGCTGTCGATCCCGTACAGCAGGTGGCCAATCAGGCTCGCGGCCCAATATGCGCCGACGAGTCCGGCGGCCGTGCCGGCGAGTGCACTGACCAGACCGTCCCTCACGACCAGCCGGATCAGTCCGTCGGCGCGGGCGCCGAGCGCCGTCCGAATTCCGATCTCGCGCGACCGGGCTGCCACCGCGCGCACCGTGACGCCGAAAATTCCCACCGCTGCGAGCAAGGTGGCCAACACCTCGAACGTCGACATGAGAAGTGCCCGGAAGCGGTCGTCCGCTTCCGAAGAGCGCATGAGGTCGGTCATCGCCGCCGGCGCCGTGATCAGGACGTCGGGATCCAACGCCCAAATGGCTTCGTGCAGCGCGGGCAGTGCCGCACTGCGTCCTCCGCGCTACGGATCAGCAGCAACAGCCGGCGCCACCGGGAAGGCCCGGCCTCATGCAATCGATCACGGAAGAGCTCGACCAGATCGTCTTCGAACCGCGCGGTCAGGCGAGTCCCCAGGAGTCGAATCCGGAGCCGAAAGGCACGAGCCTCCCAGCGCCGCTGGCGTCGGGGCGTCATCTGGGGCCCGCCTTCACCGGGAGGACTCCGGCCTGCTCTGCCTGGAGGAGCAGGCCCCGGAGTCGGGTCGCTTCCGCTTGCGCCACGCCACGCCCCAGCGGCGTGATCGCAAAATACTTGCGACGGCGCTCCTCGGCGGAATCGCCTAGTTCCACTTCCTCGAGCAGCCCTGCCGATGCCAGGCGCCAGATCCTGCGGTAGAGGTTCGTCGGCAAGATCTGATTCCACTCAGGCTGCCGGGCCTCGATACGCTGCACGACATCGTAGGCATGAGTGACGCCTTCGGTGAGGCTGAGCAGGACTTGAAACTCCAGCGGGTGCAACGGTAGGTGCTGCTCAGGAGCGAGATATTGGCGCGACGCCATCGACGAACCCTCGGCCTGGGATGCTGACTATCAAAATGATAGTACTATCACTTTGATATCTCACAAGCCCAAAGGTTGGAACTTGCCTCGCCCACCCCACCCGTCGACACTCCCTTCATGCGCCTCGGATCCATCACGATCGACCCCCGCTACCACGGGCCGCCCGCCACGGGCAACGGCGGCTACGTTTGCGGTCGCCTCGCGCACTTCGTCGACCACCCTCTCGCGGTACGCCTACAAGTCCCTCCGCCGCTCGACGTCGCCCTCGAGGCTCGCCAGACGGACGAAGGCATCGCTCTCATGCGGGATGACGTCGAGGTGGCGCGCGCCTGGCGCGACGCCCCCCGAGTGGATGTCCCTCCCCCGCCTACCGCGGAGCAAGCTGAGGCCGCTGCCAAGAGATTCGTCGGCCTCCACTCCCATCCGTATCCGAGCTGTTTCGTTTGCGGGCCCGATCGCGAGGACGGCGACGGCCTGAGGATCTTCCCGGGTCCTGTGACAGGTCGGGACCTGGTCGCCAGCACCTGGACGCCAGCCGCCAACGTGAGCAACGGGGACGGCCACGTCGCGCCGGAGTTTTTGTGGGCAGCGCTCGATTGCCCGGGAGGCTACGCGTTTCCCCAGACGCGGGAGCGTGCAGCCGTGCTGGGTGAGATGTGCGCCGATGTCCAGGGCGCACCGCGCATCGGGGAGCCGTGCGTATTGATCGGGTGGCAGATCTCGGCCGACGCCCGACGACACTTCACGGGCACCGCGATTTTCGGGGAGTCCGGGTCGTGCCTCGCTGTCGCCAGAGCGACCTGGTTCGAGGTCCGAGGCGACTCGACCGCGCCGCAATGAACCGGAGCGATCCGCCGTGCCATCCAAATCCGTCCAGTTCACCTACCTACTCAATCGCCACCTCCCGTCCATCTACTCACCTTCGATTGAGTCACGAGCCGGACAGGTAATCCCGCTCGATCAGCTGCCGATGCCAAAGCTCGTGGCCCGCGATGATCCATGGGAAGCTCCGGACCGCGAAGGCATACCCGCTCGCAACACCCGTGCGCCTCCCGGTTTCCGCATCGAAGCTCTCGAACAGATGCACGTTCGCGCGACGTAGAGCGGCCCACTCGTCGGCGAGGTCTTGCAGGGTGCGCTCATGGGCGTTGTTGCGCCCGCACCAGTCTTCCTGGTCCATGCCGGGAAGCCGAGCAGCGTCCTGGCGCGCCATGGTCAGCGCGCGGAAGGAAAAGACCCGCTCGGTATCGAGCAGATGCCCGATTACTTCGCGCAGAGACCACTTCCCTTCCGCGTAGCGGAATGTCTCCTTCTCGGCTGGCACGCTCCTCAGCAACTCGACTGTGGCTTGAATCTGGTCCCGCAGCCTCTGGATGATGTCACCGTCCGGGACGAGGTCCGTGTAGCGAGTGTAGTACTCATGTTGGTCCTCGCTTCCAGGGCGCTGGAGGCTGCTCATCACGAGCCTCCCGGCGATCCGTCCTGGCTCACCCCCCCGTCCAGCTCTTCTATCGTCGCCATGGAAGGCGCCCTCTCCCGCTGCAGGCGCCGAGCAACTGTCTCGGCCTCCATCATGACGCGAAGCAGATTCTCGCCCGCGAGTTTGGCGAGGTCGCCTTCGCTCCAGCCCCGACGTGACAGCTCGGCAAAGAGGGCGGGGAACGTCGACACGTCCTCCAGGCCGACCGGGGTGGAGGAGATGCCGTCGAAGTCCGACCCGATGCCCACGTGATCCACG
>CAUZDW010000101.1:0-2945 GCA_963578825.1 Vicinamibacteria bacterium | reverse complement strand
CGTCCTCGCGACGACCGCGTTCTATACCTACGTCGGCCAGATGGTGCCTCAGAACGAAGTTCAGCCTCCTGAGGAGATCCTGATCAGCACCGACCTGACCACTGCCGACATGGTCCCGATCGGCCGCGAGATCATGGATGGCAAGGGTCTCTGCTTCACCTGCCACACGATCGGCCAGACCGGGGCGCTCCGATTCCCCGACCTCAGCGGGATCGCCGGTCGCGCGGCCACCCGCGTTCCGGGCATGAGTGATGTCGAGTACTTCGCTCAATCGATGTACGAACCCGACAGCTATATCGTCGAGGGATTCAACCCTGGAATGCCCATCATCAACGAGCCTCCGATCGGCCTCACTGATCAGGAGATCCTGGTCGTCATCGCGTACCTCCAGTCTCTTGGCGGCACGCCGACGGTCACGCTCCAGACGGCGCACACCTACTACACCCCGGAGAACGCGGTGCTGCCTGACGACGCCCCTGTGGACGAGGGAGCCGTAGCGGCCGAGGAGGCCGCACCGGATGCTCCGCCGCCAGCCGAGGGGGGCATGCCGGGCGCCGCGCCGCCTGCTGCCGCCCAGGGGGCCACGCAATGAACACCCCGGTCCTCCTGGCTCTCGTCGCCACGTTCGGGCTCCTTCGCCTCCGTCGGGCCAATCTGCTGTTGTGGGCCGGCGCCTGGTGGGTGGGGAGCTACGTCTTCTTCCGATTCGGATTCACCGCCCCGATTCCCGCGTCCGTCATCTCGATCTACATGGGAATCGTCTCGATTGCGATCCTGGCGTACGTCTCCTCGAGCCAGGAGCGCCGCGAAGAAATCTCCGGCCCGCTGGTCCGGCTCATGACGGACAAGCGGTACACGGCGCTCCTCGTCGCGACGGCCATCGCCATTCCGGCGCTCGCAGCCGCGAACGTCTACGTGCAGATGAACGTTCCCCTCGAGCCGCCATTCTTCGCGCGGACGGTCCATCCTGCACCGCCTACCGAGATCACGGTTCATGACACGGAGATCGATCTCGACGCTGGAGACAATCCCTTCCGACCTCTCGAGACGGAGAATCCGGAAGAGTTCCGCACACATGTCGAGAACGGGCGCCAGGTCTACTATGAAAACTGCGTCTTCTGCCACGGCGACGATCTGTCCGGCAACGGCATGTTCGTACACGGGCTGGACCCGCTCCCGACCAACTTCGCCGACGGGGCGACGATCGCGAATCTTCGCGAAACGTTTCTGTTCTGGCGAATAGCCACGGGGGGGCCCGGGCTGCCCGAGGAAGGCGCTCCCTGGGACACGGCCATGCCCGCCTGGGAGCAGTTCTTGAGCGAAGAGGAGATCTGGGAGGTGATCCTCTTTATCTACGATTTCACGGGCGAGCGGCCTCGCGCCACGGAGGAGGGCGAGGCAGAATGACCTTCGTCACGGCTCTGCGGTGGTGTTTCGCTGTCCTGGTCGTCTCGTTGTGCGCCGTGTCGTTGGGATCGGTGCGCACGACGGCTCAGGACGTTGGGACCGAGGCGGAGCGGGAGTCGGGCAGGGAGCTCTATCTCCGAAACTGTGCGCAGTGCCACGGCGAGAACGGTGACGGCGCCGGGTACGCCACCCCCCGCCTGTACCCCAGGCCCCGGGAATTCACGATGGGCAACTTCAAGGTCCGCTCGACTCCCAGCGGAGAGCTCCCGACCCATCAAGACCTCGTCAACATCATCAGGCGCGGCATGCCCTACACGTCGATGCCTGCGTGGCCCAACCTGTCCGATCAGGAGGTGTCTGATCTCGCCTACTACCTGACGACCTTCTTCCCCGGCTTCTCCAACGCGGCCCCCCAGCCCGTGGCGCTCCCGAGCGCCCCGGCAACCACGACAGAGTCGATCGAGCTGGGGAAGGCGCTCTACGTGGAGAACGGCTGCGTAAAGTGCCACGGGACGCTTGGTCGGAGCGACGGACCTTCGGCTCAGACGCTCGTCGACGAGTTGGAGTATCCGATACTCGCGGCGGACCTCTCGAAGAGCTGGACCTTCCGGGGAGGGTCGTCCCGCGAGGACATCTTCCGGACGATGACCACGGGGTTCAGCGGCACGCCCATGCCGTCGTACGAAGAAGCCCTCACGCCCGAGCAGCGCTGGGCAATCACAGACTTCATCGTCTCTCTCTGGAAGCGGCGAGCCAGGCTATTCCAACCTCGTCGTCGCCAAGCGCGCCGTGGAACCGATCGATCTGGCCAGGGGAGCCGCGAACTTCGAATCCGCGTCTGTGGCCCACTTTCCCATCGTCGGGCAGATCATGGAGCCCGGACGCGCGTTCCAACCTGCCGCGACTTCGGTAGAGGTTCAGGCGGTCTACGATGCCGAGTCGATCGCCCTCCTCGTTCGATGGCACGACATGGGCCCGCAGCAGGCGGGGCAGAACGGGCCGTCGATTCCCGTGCCTCCGGAGGAGGAGGCGTTGGCGCCAGGGCCCGGCGCAGCCGCGGGCAGCAGCGGCTCGTCGACGGGGAGCGTTTTTGGCGACGAGGAAGTCGCCCCGGCGGACCCTTTTGCCGAGCCGGAAGCGGCGCCAGCCGGTCAGCCATCCGAGTTCTCCGACGCAGTCTCGATTCAGATTCCCTCGCAGGTGGCGACGGGTGCCCGCAAGCCCTACTTCATCTTCGGCGACGTCCAGAACCCGGTGGATCTCTGGTTCTTCGATCTGGCCCGCTCCGAGCCCTTTCAGTTCACCGGCCGGGGAAGCGCGGACATCACGCCGAACGACACGGGGGATCTCACCGGCGTCGCAAGCTACGACCAAGGAGAATGGTCGGTCATCTTCACGCGGCCCCTTCGCGCAACCTCGGGCGCCCCGTTCTCGCCAGGAGAGTTCATGCCGGTCGCCTTCTCGGTCTGGGACGGGCTCGCGCGCGAGCGTGGTAACAGGCGAGGTCTCACGGTCTGGTACTCCCTCTACGTCGAGCC
>CAUZDW010000100.1:0-2980 GCA_963578825.1 Vicinamibacteria bacterium | reverse complement strand
CGACCCTGGCCGGCCTCGGCTATCGCGCTGAGGAGTTCCGCGTTCTGGCTCGTGCGCACGGGTCTGCCGACTGGGTCGAGAACGGGCTCCCCTGCGATCGCGATCGGCGATCCCTCCTCGGAGCCCACCCCGGCCATCCAGACCTCGAAGCCACGGGCGGCTGCGTCTGCGGCCCCGCGCACGAGCACGTCCTCATCCTCGTACACGTCGCCGTCGGAGATGACCAGGATGGCTTGACGCCCATCCTCCGACGGCCGGGTCTCCAGGGTGCGGCCGGCGAACTCCAGGGTGCTCCCAAGCGAGTTGCCCCAGTCCCCCTCCTGAACCACCTCGGGCTGGAGAGAGTCCACGAAGTATCGGATCACGTCCGGATCGTCAGTGGGAGGCACGAGCACGTACGGCCACCCGGCGAAGACGACGAGGGAGAAGCGGACGGAGGGCAGCTCCTCCGTGAGGCGGTCTATCACCTCACGCGCCCGCTCGATCCGACTTCCCGTTCCACCCTCGGCGTTCATCGACAGCGAGAGATCGACCGCGATGGCGACATCGAGCGGAGGCACCGGGTCGGGGGGCTGCGGGTCCCAAAGTACCGGACCGGCGGCGGCAAAGCCGAGGAGCGCCCCCACGCCGACGAGACTCAGGAACCGCTGGGTAGGGAAGCGTCCGGGGCTGGTCGGCAACAGGCGGCGAAGGGCGGGCAGCTCGTAGGCCGTCGCCAACCTCCTGAGGCGACGCCAGTGGGCACCGACGGTGAACGCGAAGAGGATCGCCGCGAGGGGAGCCACCGCGAGGAGCTCGGGCCGCTCGAAGATCACGGGAGCACCCCCCAGCGCGAGCCGCGCAGCGCCGCCCCCAGCAGGAGTACGGGCAGCGAGGCCAGCAGGACCCAGAGCCCGATCGGGGTGGACTCCGTCCGCTCGACGATCTCCTCCGAGGGGGCGGCCAGGCGGTCGATCTCCTCGTAGACCTCCTCCAGGGCGTCGACGTCGGTCGCGCGGAAGTAGCGGCCGCCCGTAATGGAGGCGGCCTGTGTGAGGACCGTTTCCATCTCGGCGAGCTGGTCCCTCAGCATGTAATCGGTGCCCATCGCGATCGCGTAGATGCGGACTCCGAACGCGGCCGCGGCCCGTGCAGCACGCGACGGCTCGAGACCCTCGCCGTTGTGGGCGCCGTCGGTCAAGAGGATCAGTATCTTCGAGCTGTGGGGCGCGTCGCGCAGGAGCCCCGCCCCGGCCGCGATGGCACCCGCGATGTCGGTTCCGTCGAGAAGGAGCCGGGAATCCAGGTCTTCGATCGCGGCGCGCACGACGTAGTGATCGTGCGTCAGGGGCACGCGGGTCAGCGCCTCGCCGCCGAAGGAGACGACCCCGACGTCGTCGGTGCGGCCCTCCAGGAAGCCGAGGATGGTCTGCTTGGCGGCCTCCATCCTCGATCCGCGCCGCGACATGTCACGTGCGCCCATCGAGGTGGACAGGTCGATCGCGACGGCGATGCCCACGCCCTCGACTACTGGTTCTTCGAACGTCTCGACGATCCGTGGCTGCGCGAGCGCGAGAATGACGGCCGTGACGCCGAGCCCACGCAGGAGAAGGGGCGCGAGCTCGAGGCCTCGCCCGATCCACGCCCGCAGCGAGACACGTCTCGCCTCGGTCCCCCGCGCGACGAGCATGCCCCCACTCTCTTTCGGGGTGACCCACCACACCCAGATCGGGACCGCCGCGAGGAGGATCAGCCAACCGGGCTGGGCGAACGCGAAGCTCACGAACGGACCTTCCGTTTGCCGGCCAGCCAAGCCCGGAGCACCGTCAGGTGTTCGGCCGTGGGCTCGGAGTGCGGCCTCAGCCGCCCGAACTTCACGGCCTCCGCGTTATGCATCTTGGCTGCGAGTACCGCGCCCTCAGGCGAGCGGCCCTTCAGCCTGTCCATGAGCTCCGTGCTGGTGAGCTCGGGGCCCCACTCGGGATCGAGCCGCTCGACGTATCCGCGAACGATGCCGCTACTTTCGGCGTACAGCTCGTGGGCGCGCTCGGCCGGGTACGGGCCGGCCGCCAACAGCCGATCGAGCTCGGTGAGCGCCTGCTTTCTGGCCTCGTCCAGGGTCGTGGGGCCGGGCGGCGTTAGCGGCGCCGGCTCTGCGCGGTGGGCGAGCCACTCCCGCGTCGTGGTGACGACGGCGCCGCCGGTGACCGTCGAAAAGAGCAGAACGAGCGCCAGGGAGGGCCAGCTCCAACTGAAGCCGACTACATCCTCGGGCCCCCTTGGCGACATACCCGCCACAACGTCGTCCGCCGAGTAGACCGGCTCCACCCAGATCGTCGGAGGCGTGATGCTGCGCGTATACCGAGCGGACGGCTGGCGCTCTTCCCACACGCCGACGATCGACCCTCCCGGGATGTCCTGCCCGTCGACTTCGTCCTCCAACGGCATCGTGATCACATCGACCCGGGGAAGGGTGATGTTCCCCATACCGAACGGAATCAGCGCGTACGTGAGCTCGATTGTCGCGCCGCCGTTTGGTCCGCGACGGGCCCGCCAGTCGACCGGGGTGAAGCTCTCGACGTCACCAGTGGAGGGCACCGTGGCCGGGAAATAGACCATGCTCCCACCTGGGACCGGCACCTCCACCCGCAACTCGAAGACCTCGGCCATCTCCACCGAGTCGGCGGAGAGGACTGCGACCGGTTCTGGGCTCTGTGCCGCCGTCGAGAGCGGTTGGAGAGCCCACACCAGCGCGACGCACCACACGGGCCTCACCGCGACACCCGCTCTCGTTGACGGAAGAAGCGGATGAGGGCGGGCACGTAGTCCTCGGCGGTGCTCACTTCGATGGTATCCATCCGGAGCTCTCGGAAGAGCGCGGTCATCCGGTCCCGCTGTGCCACCTTTCCTTCGGCGTAGCCCCGCCGCTTGGCGGCCGATCCGGTATCGACGATGAGCCGCTCGCCCGTCTCCGGATCGACGAGCGCCAGGAGCCCCACGT
>CAUZDW010000099.1:0-2998 GCA_963578825.1 Vicinamibacteria bacterium | reverse complement strand
CCGCCTTTCCTTCGGCGTAGCCCCGCCGCTTGGCGGCCGATCCGGTATCGACGATGAGCCGCTCGCCCGTCTCCGGATCGACGAGCGCCAGGAGCCCCACGTTCGGAAGCACCGCGCCCCCCGGGTCGGTGAGTCGGATGGGCACCAGGTCGTGATCGCGCTTCACGAGACGGGCCGCGCTCGCGAACTCGGGGTCGGTGTCGTCGTCGAGCAGAAAGTCGCTCACGAGGAAGATCGCCGAGCGCCGGTGCAGCACTCGGGAAGCGTACTCCAGCGCGGTCGATAAGCGGGTGCCGCGACCGCTCGGGCGGAAGGAGAGCAGCTCCAGGACGAGTCGCATCACGTGGCGGCGACCCGAGTCGGGCGGCACGAACAGCTCCACGTGGTCTGTGACCAACAGGAGACCAACGCGGTCGTTGTTCCCCGCCGCTGCGAAGGCGAGGATCGCCGCGATCTCCCACGCGATTGTTGCGTTCGACTTCTCTCCGGTGCCGAACTCCTTGGATGCGGAGAGGTCGACGATCAGCAGAGCGGTGAGCTCGCGCTCCTCGACGTACTCCTTCAGGAAGAGGTGACCACGGCGTGCCGTCACGTTCCAGTCGATCGCGCGCACGTCGTCGCCGGGTTGGTACTCCCGCACGTCCGAGAATTCGAGACCGCGGCCCTTGAAGACGGAGTGATACTCGCCGTTGAAGAGCGACTCCACCAGGCCCTTCGTACGCAACTCGATGCGGCGCACCTGGGCGGCGACCTCCTTCGAGAAGACGTGTGTCGCGTCGCGGTGCTGTCCGCCGACCGGCAGCTTCTGCTTCATTCGGTCAGGCCTACGGGGCCGGCACCGCATCCAGGACCCGCCGCACGATCTCGTCCGAGTCGATCCCGCGGGCGTCGGCCTCGTACGTCGTGCGCAGCCGGTGGCAGAGTACGGCTGGCGCCATCGCCTTCGCGTCGTCGGGCATGACGTAGTCGCGGCCCCGCAGGTACGCCCTCGCACGGGAGACGCGGGCCAGGAAGATCGTCGCGCGCGGCGACGTACCGAACTCGATCAGGTCCTCGAGGTCTGCCAGCCCGACCCCGCTGGGCTCACGCGTCGCGAAGATCAGCTCCACGATGTAGTCGAGCACCTTTTCCTCCAGATGGACGCTCGCGACGGCCTCACGCGCGCTGGCCAGCTCCTCCACCGTGGCGACCGCCTCGATCGGCTCCTGACCTGCAGCTGCGACACGGCGCACGATCGTCTTCTCCTCGTCCTTCGTCGGGTACCCGATCTCGAGCTTCAGCGCGAAGCGATCGAGTTGCGCCTCGGCGAGCGGATACGTCCCATGCAGCTCGACCGGGTTCTGCGTGGCCAGCACCATGAAGGGCGCGTCGAGCGGATACGTGTCCCCCGCGATCGTGACCTGGCCCTCCTCCATCGCCTCGAGGAGTGCTGCCTGCACCTTGGGCGGCGCGCGGTTGATCTCGTCTGCAAGGATGATGTTCGAGAAGATGGGCCCCTTCTGGACCCGGAACTGACCGCTCGACTGGTCGAAGATCGGCGTCCCGATGATGTCGGTGGGGAGCAGGTCAGGCGTGAACTGGATCCTGCGGAAGCCCGTGTGGATCGACTGCGCGAGCGTGCGCACCATCAGTGTCTTGGCGAGGCCAGGCAGACCCTCGAGGAGGACGTGCCCTCCGGTCAGGAGCGCGACGAGCAGCCCCTCCACCGCCTCGTTCTGGCCCACGACCCGGTCGTGCACGGCGTCGTTGATCTTCTCCAGCAGTGTGGATCCTGCGGTCACCGTAGCCTGCTCCATGCGCGTTTCCTCGAGCCTCGCGTTTGTGCGTCTCCCGGGCCCGCCCAGGAAGGCGGGATGGCGCGAGAGCAAGAGCGCCGGCCGGGATAGCCCGACCGGCGCTTTGTCCTGATGGCCTTGGCTGGGCCCTAAGCCCTCAGTTGCCCGGACGGTAGTCCCTAGTTGGAGGCAGCTGTGCGCCGGACAGATCGTCCGGAACGCCGTCCTCAGCGACGACGGTGTGCCTTAGGGTCCCGATACCCTCGATGGTGGCTTGGATGGTCTCACCATCCTGCAGGTACCCGGAGCCTGTCGCGCGCTCGACGCGCCCGGCGCCCGTTCCGCCCGACGTCCCGCTTTGCAGAACGTCACCGGGGAATAGGGTGATGAGCGACGACGCGTACTCGATCAGCTCCGGGATGTTGAAGATCATGTCACCCGCCCTGGCCTCCTGAACGGTCACGCCGTCGATGACCAGACTCTGGTGCAGGCGCTCCATCGGATCGCCGTAGAACTCCTTTGGAACAATCCACGGCCCCTGGGGGGCGAACGTGTCATGGCCCTTACCGACGAACCAGTCCGAACCAGAGCCGTATCCACCCGGCGGACGCCCGCCACGGTCGGATATGTCCATGGCGACTGTGTAGCCGAACACGTGGTCGTACGCGCGGCCCGAAGAGATGTACTTGCCCGCGCGGCCGATTACGATAGCCAACTCGACTTCCCATTCGATCCGGTCACGGCCAAAAGGCATTATGATGTCCTCGCCGCTGCCAATGACCGCGCCGCGTGTCGGCTTGAGGAACAGGTACGGCACTCCCCGATTCGCCTGCCGCTCCCGGGTGTTCGCCTGCAGCTCCTCCGGGGTGCAGCCTTCACACGCGTGCGTGTAGAAGTTGACCGCGGCGTTCATGATCTTGCTGGGATACATGATCGGAGGAAGGATGTCCACGTCCTCGACACGGTGAACGTAGGCTGCTCCGAGCAGGTCATTGCCCACCACGTTGTTGACAATCTCGTAGATCCGGTACTTCAGACCGTACTCGTACTGCCCGATCAGCGCGAGCATGTCCGGTGGCGCGTTGATGTGCACGTACGCCGGATCGATCTCGAGCGCCGTGTTCGCCGCCGCGAGGTCGACGATCAGAGCGTCCCTGAGGACGACCCCTACCACCGGCGCGCCGTCGATTTCGAAAGTCCCGACCTTAAATGGCTCGGCTGAG
>CAUZDW010000098.1:0-3096 GCA_963578825.1 Vicinamibacteria bacterium | reverse complement strand
ATCCTCAGGAACCGCGACCTGGCGCGGTGAGTCCGTGGCTCGCACACTTCGTGTGCTCGGTCTACTGCCCGGGCGCGCAGCAGAAATGCAGATCGTTAGGTAGCCTCCAACGGCACCTTGGCCACCGCCGATAGCGACACGAGCAGGAATGATATGAATCTCGCCGACCCACAGAGGACGACGCGTCGCGATGCAATCAAGCTGGGACTCCTGGCCGGGGCCGGGTTGGCTGTCGGTCGCGGGGCGCCACTGTTCGGCGAGGTGGCGACCCTCACGCAGGAGTTCATGACTCGGCCGATCCCCGGGACCGGCGAGCGGCTTCCCATCGTTGGAGTCGGCACGAACCAGTGGGGGGCGCGGAGCGAGGAGGAGATTGCGCCGCTTCGGGAGATCGTTCGGTTGATGAAGGAGAGCGGCGCCCGCTTCATCGACACGGCGCGGATCTACGGCCGCGGGCGGGCCGAGGAGGTCATTGGCCAGATCCTCCGTGAGCTGGACGCCCGCGACGACGTATTCATCGCGACGAAGGTCCCGACGGCGGACAACCGCGAAGAGGCAGTCGCTTCGCTCGAGGCTTGTATGACCGCGCTGAGAGTGGAGCGCGTATCTGCAATGCGCGTCCACTTTCTCGACGGCGTGGAGATCCTGCTGCCGATCCTGCGAGAGTGGAAGGAAGCCGGGCGGATCCGATACCTCGGCGTCACCACGATGAGCGCCGAGCAGTATCCGGAGCTCGAGCGGCTGATTCGGGAGGAGAACCTCGACATGATCGAGATTGACTACTCGGTGCTGGATCGAGCCGCCGCCGAGAGGATTCTACCGCTGGCGGCAGATCACGGCGTCGCGGTGGTGGTGGCGAGACCCTTCGCGGGCCGCCGCGGCGGCGTCTTCTCGCTTGTGGGCGACCGGCCGCTCCCCGACTTCGCGGGCGAGATCGGCGCCACGAGCTGGGCGCAGCTCTGCCTGAAGTACGGCCTCTCGCATCCGGCGGTGACCGTCGTGATTCCGGGCACGGACGACCCTGAACACATGGTCGACAACATGGGCGCCGGGCGGGGCGATCTTCCCGATGCGGACCTGCGCCGCCGGATCGAGCAGATCTTCGACGAGCTCGGGGGCTAGCCGCTGCTGCTTAGCAGGGCAGTGTGGAGTGGCGGTACACCCGTTCGGGAAGGCGCCTTCGTCTAACACGGGGACTCCGGCTCGGGGTGGCGGAGGCACCCCTCGGCCCAACCGGACCGCGGGAAGCGTCTATGCTTCGGACAGCAGTGTGGCGCTAGATCTGAAGCGGGCGTAACTAGACGGAGCGGACGGCCGGTTCGGAGGCCCTGAATCGTTAAGCGAAGGGCCCTCAGCTGGGTGATGACAGACACCCGAAGAGGGGATCGGATAAGACAGGGGAATAACCGATGGCTTTGGGAGAGGTGACAGACTCGAAGGCCGTAATAGTAGCCATCGCCGAATTCGACGATGTCGGCCGTGACGCCTTCTTAAAGAAATATGGATTCTCCAAGGCTCGATCGTACTTTATTCGCTCAGACGGGCGCCGGTACGACTCAAAGGCCATCGTCGGAGCTGCCCGCGGCTACCAGCATCCGCAAGTGGGGCCTCTGTCAGCACAGGAGTTCAGCGGCGGTGAAGCCGCTGCCGTCCGAGTGCTCCGAAAACTCGGCTTCGAGGTTCTGAAGCTGGGAGGTCCCTCCAGGGCCCCTCGCTACTGGGCGTTCTGCGCGAACCCCAAGAGGTACAAGATCGCAGAGGCTGTACTGCACCTCGACATCGATCTCTGGAATGTTGTCAGAAGCGACGTGCGTGCGGGTGACCAAGCCATCGTCTGGCAGACCCTCGACGAAGAAACCGGTCCACTACCACGGGTTCGAGTTCATCTTCCTCACACCCGCGAGTCGTGCCAAGCGCGGAGGAGCTCGGCCTCGCGCTCCCCTGTGAGGCCTACTCGCATCTCGCTCCAGCGCTGGGGTGGCTCCGTCCTGGCCCATTCCAGCGTGTCGCGAACGGTGACGTTGAGCGGGCGGTACGTGAGGCCAGCGGCCTGAGCTCGACCGGCGTTCATGCGGTTGAATCCTTCGGTCGCGCCCGAGGGCGCTCGCCACAGGGGCAAGCTGGCGTCGTTCTCGTCCATGAATGCTTGGTCGACCCAGGTAGGTTGGGCGTCCGACGCCGAAACGTCCCTCATGACGTCGAGCATGCTCCCGAAGGTGAGCACCTCGGCGGGACCCGTGACATTGAAGGTGCCGGCAATGTCCTGCTCAAGCAGGTGAAGCATGAACTCGGTCGCATCCCGCACGTCGATGAATTGCACGGGGTCGTTCGGATCGCCCGGAGCCATGACATCGCCCCCTCGATCCGTCCGGACGACCCAGTAGGTGAAGCGGTCGGTCCCGTCGCCCGGCCCCACGACGACACCAGGCCGGACGATGGTGAGCTGGTCGCCAAGGGCGGCGTGGGCAACCTCTTCGCACAAAGCCTTGAGCGGACCGTACCCGTCCCATCCCGACTTCGGCACCCCCGTTATGCCCAGGGCGCCCGTCTCTTCCTGACCCACGATGCTCCGGTCCGCGTACACGGCCTGAGTCGAGATGAAGAGGTAGCGTCGGGTATTGGGCTGGAGCAGTTCAGCGGTAGCCTTGACCTGTTGCGGCTCGTACCCGGAGTTGTCGAGAACCACGTCCCACTCGCGCCCTTCGAGGGCGGTCACGTCGCCGTTGCGGTCTCCGACCAAGCGCTCGACGTTGGGGAACAGGCCGGTGTTGGTGCGGCCACGGTTGAACAGGGTGAGCGTGTGGCCGCGCGAGCGCGCGTACTCGACTTGGTGCGGACCGATGAAGCCGGTGCCGCCAAGGATAAGGATGCGGAGCGGAGCCGGAGACTCGCCTGTCGAGCCTGCCCCCCTCGTTTCGGGCATGGGTTGTTCCGCGTCGGCGCAGCCCCACGAGGAGCCCGCGGCGATTAGCGCACCCCCGGTGATTCCGAGGCGCTCTAGGAAGGACCTTCGATCGATCATGCCGGTCTCCGAATCATGGGTAATGGCACAAGATGGGAGGAGGGGAGGGGCGCGACTAGTCCGGCCCCGCCCCA
>CAUZDW010000097.1:0-3324 GCA_963578825.1 Vicinamibacteria bacterium | reverse complement strand
CCTCACGGGCGCAAAGGGACCTGGCGACCCGCTCGGCGGCGGACTGAGGCTCCCCCGCGCGCCGCTCACCGGCGCACGGGGGGATTCGAGATTTTCCGTCTACGTCATCGCGGTGGGCGGGGCCGGCTCGTCGGGGCTCCCCGCCCGCGAGAGCGGACGGCGGATGAGGTAGAACACCAGGAAGGCCATCACCGGAATGGCCAGCCAGGGGGCCACCGCGCCGAAACCCGGCACCTGTGGGAAGAGGATCGGCACCCCGGGCTCCGCCGTCGCCGCGAGCCAGGCCACGACCCCGGCCACCCCGAGCCCCATGAGCGCCTCGCCGGCAATCAGCCCGGACGCGGTGAGGACCCCGGCGTTCTCCACCCGCGCGTTCTGCGCGTCGTTGTAGCCACGCTTCGCCGCCTGCCGATCGACGAACCAGCGGATGAGACCGCCCGCAAAGATAGCGAACGTCGTCTCGAGCGGAAGGTACATGCCGACGGCCACGAGCATCGGGCTCTTCACGCGAATGAGAATCATCGCGAACCCCATGGCGATCCCCACGATGACCAGCGGCCAGGGCATCTCCCCGCCCACGATCCCCTGTGAGAGAGCCGCCATCAGCCCCGCCTGCGGCGCGGGCAGGTTGGCGCTGCCGAATCCGCCCGTCGCGGGATTGCTGGCGATGTCGGAGGTGTGCAGCAGATAGAGCGGGAAGAAGAGCGTCAAACCGGCCAGCACGACGCCGGCGAGCTCCCCGACCTGCATCTTCCAGGGCGTGCCTCCGAGGATGTAGCCGATCTTCAGATCCTGCAGCATCTCACCGGCGATGGCCGAGGAGACACACACGACCGCCGCCACCGCGAGGACCGCCGCTACGCCCTCGACTCCCTTGACTCCGATGATCACCATGGTGAGCGCGGCGACGATCGTGGTGGCGAGGGTCAGGCCCGAGACGGGGTTGTTGGAGGTGCCGATCATCCCGACCAGGTTTCCCGACACCGCCGCAAAGAAGAACCCTGTGAGGATCATCACGACCGCGGCGAGGAACGCCGCCGGCAGCGCCTTCGTGAAGTAGAAGTAGAGCGCGATCATCAAGAGGAAGATGAGGATGATCCCGGTCAACAGGACCTTGAAGGAGATGTCGCGATCGGTACGGTCCGTCGCCTCGTGGGCGGCCGCCGACTTCTTCACGTCGGCCACCCCACGCTTGATGCCGAGAAGGAGCTTGTCGTGCATCCGCCACAGCGTGTACATCGCGCCGACGAGCATCCCGCCGACCGCGATGGGCCGGACCGTGTAGCGCCAGAGGTGCCCGGCCAGGCCCGGCCAGTCCGTGCCCTCCGGCCCGGTGAACTGCGGCCCCAGCTCGGGACCGAGAACGAAGATCAGGAGCGGCACGAAGAGACCCCAGGCCAGCAGCCCCCCCGCGAAGTTCAGCGAGGCGAGCTCGGGACCGATGATGTAGCCGACCCCCAGGTACGCCGGGCTCGTGGCCGGGAACTGGAACGTGCTCACACCACCGGCCGGGATCGTACTGGCTTCGGAGCCGAGCCCGAGGCGGATGAAGCTCTCCTTCACCTTGCCCACGGCGACCTGGACGGTGTTGGAGGCCCGGAAGACCCCGGCGTCGCCCGCCAGCTTGATGAGAGCCCCCACACCCATCGCGCTGAAGAGCTGCATGGCCGCCTCGGCGCCTCGCTGGCCTGCCTTGTGGATCTCCGCAGCGGCGACCGACTCCGGGAAGGGCAGCGAGCGGTCCTCGACCATCACTCTCCGCAGCAGCGTGACGAAGAACACACCGAGGATGCCCCCGATGATCATGAGCGCAGAGGAAAGCAGGTACTCGTGGAGATTGACCGTCCGGTAGCTCCAGATATCCAGCATCACGAAGGCGGGGATCGTGAAGATCGCTCCCGCCGCCACCGACTCCCCGACCGAGCCGATCGTCCGCGCGAAGTTCTCCTCGAGGAGCGACCCCTTCATCATGCGCAGGACCGCCATGCCGATGACCGCCGCCGGATACGTGGCGGCAATCGTCATCCCCGCCCGAAGACCCAGGTACGCGTTCGCCGCCCCGAGGATGACGCACATCACGAGGCCCAGGATGAGCGCCCGGACGGTGAACTCACGCATGTCGGTGTCCACGGGAACGTAGGGCTTGTGTTCCATGTCGGCCATGAAGCCTCCCAGTTCGACCCGGACGGAGTCGCCTCCGAAGCAGGGGATGGAGCGGATGTCCCGCGGATTCTATCCGTTCGCCGGCCGAGCGCAACGGGACTCGAGAGTTGCGCACAGACGAGACACACAGCCACCGGTTCCGCGGTGAAACCCCAGTCGGGCGAGCCCCAGCCACCCTGCGACAGGCCCCGGGTCCCACCGATGCGATACACCGGGGCGTGGCGCGGGTCCTGCCTACCTGCGGACCTCTCCCGGCGGTCCTCCCCTCTATTCTTCGGCCAGGCGGCGAATGCCCCGTTGCCAGGAGGGGGTCGACGATGACAGGTGGTCCCGAGGGCCGGCAACCGATGGACTCGGAGGTTCCCCTCGAGCTCCTGATCCCCCCGTGGTGGCTTCGGGAGTCCAAAGGGCTCCGAGGCTCCGCTTCCGACCGGAAGGACCGTCCGCGACCCATGGCTGGGCCCGAGCGCCCCGGGCCACCTCGCCGTGCCAGCCCCGAGGCACCGGGCGATGGCGCGGCCGCCGCCCACGCCCTCGTCGAGCGGGTGCGCGAGGCCATCCGCGAGCGGCACTACAGCCCACGGACCGAGAAATCCTATGCCGGATGGGTGCGGCGTTTTCTTGCGTTTCATCGCTACGCGGACGCCACACTCATGGGAGCGACGGAGGTGCGCGCGTACCTCACTCACCTGGCGACGGATCGAAGCGTCAGCGCCTCGACCCAGAATCAGGCCTTCAGCGCTCTCCTGTTCCTCTTCCGGGCGGTGCTTGGTCGCAAACTGGAGGACCTGGACGACACGCCCCGCGCCAAGCGGCCGACACGGCTCCCGGTCGTCCTGAGCCGGTCGGAGGCCCGGGCCGGCATCGACCACCTGCCAGGGCGTGTCTGGCTGGTCTGATCTCTCATGTACGGCGCGGGGCTCCGCCTGCAGGAGTGCCTCACCCTACGCATGAAGGACGTGGATTTCGACCGGCGAGTACTCATGGTGCGGGAGGGGAAGGGCCGCAAGGACCGGGAGACTGTCCTCCCCGACACTGAACCGCTCCGGGTTCTCCGGAGTGCTCGTTAGTTGATTCCGGCCATCATGGCTGGAGCCTCTTGCGCCCGATAGTACTGCTGTTCGTACTCCACCGGTGGCACATCTCCGATCGACGTGAGCA
>CAUZDW010000096.1:0-3460 GCA_963578825.1 Vicinamibacteria bacterium | reverse complement strand
TTCACCGTCTCCCGTATGGTCTCCAGGGCTTGCAGCGTACCGATACGCGGCCGGAAACCAAACGACGAAGGCAGAAAATTAGCCTCGCAGATCGGCTCAAACACCAGCTTCGCCGCCATCTCCACGACGCGGTCCCTGACCGTCGGTATCCCCAGTGGCCGCAGCTTCCCGTCCGCTTTGGGGATGTACCGCCTCAGCACGGGAGGCGGCCTGCTACCAGGCGCACTGACACCTACCCGGGCGGGACTCTCACCCGCGAGTTCGTTGGAGCATGACCTGACCCTCGGGTCGTCAGGACGCAACATGACCGGGAAGATAGGCCGGGGCGAAGGGGCTTCCAAGGAACCGGAGAAACGAAGGGACTTTCTCTACACCCGCTTCCGCATCCGAGCAGGAAGGATCGCCAGTTGGTCCCGATACTTCGCGACCGTCCGCCGGGCGATGTTCACGCCGTCCGACTTGAGCAGATTGACGATCGCCTGATCGGTAAGCGGCCGCTTCGGGTCCTCGCCGGAGACCAGATTCTGGATCTTGGCCTTCACGCCACGGGCGCTGATATCCTCGCCGCTGGTCGTGGAGAGTCCGGGTGAGAAGAAGAACTTGAGGGAATAGACCCCCCGCGGCGTCTGGCAGAACTTATCGTTCGTCACCCGGGATACCGTCGACTCGTGCATGTCGATGTGCTCAGCGACTTCGCGGAGGGTGAGCGGCTTCAGGTGCTGCACGCCCTTCTCGAAGAAGTCGCGCTGCCGATTGACGATGAAGTTCATCACCTTGAGCATCGTCTGTCGGCGTTGCTCGATCGCCTGGATCATCCAGTTGGCCGAGTTCAACTTCGAGGAGATGAACTCCTTGTTCTCGCCCTTGAACTTGTTCTTGTCGCGCGCGACCTCGCGGTAGGCGCGTGACAGACGGAGACGTGGCAGGCTGGTGTCGTTCACGAATACCAGGTAATCCCCGTCGATCTTGTCGACGATCAGGTCAGGGGTGATGTACTGCTCCTGCTGGGGCGCGTACTTGGACCCGGGCTTGGGATCGAGCCGGGAAATCTGATCCGCCGCGTCCTGCACCTGCCGCGCCCCGATCCCCAACGACTTGACGATGTCCGACCAGCGGTGGTTGATCAGGTCGTCGAAGTGCTCGAGCACGATTTGGTGCGCCAGCGAGTCGTCCAGATCGTGGTGGCGCATCTGGAGCAGGATGCACTCGCGCAGGTCGCGCGCGGCCACGCCCGGAGGGTCGAACTGCTGAATGCGCGCGAGCATCTGCTCAGCCTCCTCGAGGGCGTACGGCCGGAACTCCTCCTCGATCTCCTGCAGCTCGCGGGCGCGCTCATCCGGGTCGAGCGTACGGGCCCGCTCGAGCGCCAGCTCCTTGAGCTCGCCGAGCCAGCCGTTGACGCCGTTGACGACCTCCTCCAGGCCGCACGACAGCATGCCGTCGTCGTCGACGTTACCGATGATCTCCTCGCCCAGCATGAGCTCGCGCTCGGACAGGTCAAGCAGCCGGAGCTGCTCCTCCAAGTGGTCGCGCAGGTCGCTCGACTCAACCACGGTGGGCTGGAAGAACTCGCGCTCCTCGTACTGGGGGCGCCGACCGCCTGCGTCGAAGCCGTCGAGCAGGATCTCCTCCCAGTCGATCTCCTCCTTCGTGTTCTTCTCCTCCTTCACGGGCTCCGTCTCGTCCTTGAGCTCCACCTCCTGCTCGGCATCCGCCTCGGTCAGCTCTAGGAACGGGTTCTCGGCCAGTTCCTGTTTCAGGTGCTGCTGCAGGTCGAGCAGGGGCATGTAGAGCAGCTGCATCGCCTGGTACAGGCGAGGATTGATCTTCATCTCCTGCTTGAGCTGCTGGCTCTGGTAGAGCCTCGCGTTGAACGCGCTCATAGGAATGCTCGAGGCCGATCAGGCGTGACGACGGCCTCGGTGGCCGGGCGCCGGTAGCGCCGGCGCATCCGGTCGGTGAGGGTGGGACCCAGATAGATTTCGGCGACCTCCTCGCTCCAGACAAGCTCGGAGACGGTTCCGGAGACACGGATGCCGCCCTCGTACATGATGTAGGCGCGATCCACGATCTCCAGCGTCTGCTCCACGTTGTGGTCCGAGATGATCACCCCGATTCCACGTCCCTTCAGCTCTGCCACGATGTGCTGGATGTCGCCCACGGCGATCGGGTCGATCCCTGCGAACGGCTCGTCCAGGAGGAGAAATTTCGGCTGTTGTACCAGCGCCCGCGTGATCTCCAGCCGACGCCGCTCGCCACCCGACAGCGAGTACGCCTTGCTCTCCCTGAGATGCGAGATCGACAGCTCGCTCAGGAGCTCCTCGAGCCGCTGCCGCTCCTCCTCCTTCGGGAGACGGAGCGTCTCGAGAATCGCGCGGACGTTTTCCTCGACGGTCAGCTTCCGGAAGATCGACGGCTCCTGGGCCAGGTAGCCGACCCCCATGCGCGCCCGCTTGTACATGGGCGTCTCGGTGATGTCGGCGTCGTCCAGGTAGACCCGCCCGGCGTTCGGCGGGATCAGCCCCACGATCATGTAGAACGTGGTGGTCTTCCCCGCTCCGTTCGGGCCCAGCAGCCCGACGATCTCCCCCTGGGAGACCGAGATGGCGACGTCGTTCACCACCTTCCGCTTCCGGTAGATCTTCACCAGCCCCTGCGCGCGGAGGCGGCTCTCCCGGGCCGGAGAGGCGGCAGCGGGCGCGCTGGCAGGGCTGGACACACGTCCCTCCTGCAGGACCCGTGCCAACCCGTGAAGTTCCTCGAGAATCGCGGCTTTTTCGGGCTGGATCTCTCTCCAGAGCTCCGGGTGGACCCGGATCCGCTCCCACCCTTCGTGCGCGGGCTCGCGCGCGCCGGCTCCCGTGGCCTCGAGGCGGGCGATCACCTGCTCCTCGAGATCCTCGCCGACCGCCTCCCCCCGCTCCGTCACCATCGGGAACCCCGAGCCGTCCACCGGCGCGCCGGCGGTCTCGTCGTACGCTTCCCGGACTGCAGCCAGCCACTCGCCGCGCTCGACCGACCCCTGGTCGTCTGCGTGCCTGACGAGCTCGGCCACGGCGACCGCCACCGAGAGGTCGCCCGGGCCGAGCCCCCTGACCCAAGCGAGCAACTGGTCCCGGCTCACGGGCGATCTCCGCGGCGCGACCCCGGCTCTGCGCGGACGCTCCTGTAGGGGGGAGAGGGGAGCCGCCTGTCGGGAGGCATGGGGTCGGCAGGAAGGATGTCCGGGGAAAGGGTGTCCGTGGAAAGGGTGTCCGCGGAAAGGGCGTCCGCGGAAAGGGCGTCCGCGGAAAGGGCGTCCGCGGGAAGAGTGTCCGCGGGAAGAGTGTCCGCGGGAAGAGTGTCCGCGGGAAGGGTGTCCGCGGCCGCACTGTCCGCAACAGGGGCCGCAGCCGAGGCTCCAGCCGGCTCTGCGTGGACGCCGACTGTCTGGCCGCTCACCTGCATGCGCTCGATCACC
>CAUZDW010000095.1:0-3571 GCA_963578825.1 Vicinamibacteria bacterium | reverse complement strand
CATCAGCTCCGGGACAAGGGGATGGGACCTGCGCTGGGACCGGCGGCCGGCCCCGCGGCGGAGCGCGCGTTCCGCGCGGCCGGATACGACACCCGACTCCGGCCAAGCCCCTGGCGCCTGGGTGCCGACGACGCTTCGCTGGCTCGCGCGCTGATCGACGGGTGGGTGGCTGCTGCTTCCAAGCAGCGCCCCGACGACGCTCCGCTCATCCAGAATTGGGCAGGGCGCCGTCGCGCAACGACCGCCTCGACGCCCGGGCTTGAGGTGGGACACGTGGACCTGCTGGCCCTCCCCCGGGGCCCAGACACTCCCTAATCCCCGGTCTCCTCCCCCCCCGGCGTCGTCCTGCTCATCTCAGGTCAAGATCGAAGAGGAGGTCGTCTCCCAGGGGTACGTGGCGGCACTGAGCCCGGAGCGACTGGTCCAGGGTCTCGATCGGCGGCAGGGTGATGCCCGGGCGGCCCGAGCCCATCAACATGGGCGCGACGGCCAGGTGGAGTCGGTCGAGGACGCCAGCCTCGAGGAACCTCGACACCGTGACCCCTCCCCCCTCCACCAACACCCGCCGCAGCCCGCGGGCACGGAGCGCTTCCAGCACAGCCCCCGGCTCGAAACCTTCGGCGCCCGAGGCGGGAAGGGTGAGGACTTCCGGGGGGCCATCCCCCGGGGCGCGTCGCACCACTAGCGTCGGAGCCGCTCCGTCTGAGAAGGCCCGGCGGTCCTGCCCGAGGCGGCCGTCCGGATCGAGCACCACCCGGACTGGATTCTCGCCCTCCACCTCCCGCACCGTGAGCTCCGGATCGTCCAGCGCCACGGTGACGGCCCCCACGATCACGGCGTCGACCAGAGCGCGAAGTCGGTGGAGGTGGCGGATGTTCTCCGGTCCGGTGATGTAGTGGGACTTCCCGCTCACGGTCGCGATGCGGCCGTCCAGGCTCTGGCCGAGCTGCCCGATGACCAAGTCGGGCCCGCGGGTGAGCGGCATATAGAGGTCGAGCAGATCTCGAGCCGGCGGCGTGGGTGGAGCCGACGTCTCCCAGCGGCCGGACTCGCTCAGCTCGAGCCAGAGCTCCGGGTGCGTGCCATGAACTACACGACGGGGCCCGGGCTCAGGGACCTCCCGCGGAACGGCGGCGCGTACCAGCGCCCAGGCCGCGGCTTCGTCTAGCGCGGCTGCGACTTCAGCCAATCCGACCCACCGCGTTAGCGGAGCCGCTCACGGGGCGTCGGTCTCCAGCCGGTCCAGGGGGAACGCCCGTGCGTCCTCGATTACCTCCGCCAGGGTCGCCCCGTAATGCGACACCAACCGTACCCCCAGATCGGCGTCGGCCAGGGTGGCGTCCCCGACCACTCCTTCCGGGTTTAGATCGCCGGCGAGCCAGGAGAACGAGGCCGGACCTTCCGGAGCCACCCGGCGTAGCGTCTCCTCGAGCTCCTCGCCGAAGGAGCGGGCCCGGGCCGCTTCGGACGCGCGCACCAGATCCGGCCGGAGATGCATCATCATGGCCGTCTCCACCGCCCCGCCGTGGATGCCGTGACGCCACTCCCCCTCCGGGAGGTCCACGTCTTCCGGCTGGGAAAAACGGAACCAACTCGCGTGCACGACCAGCATGCCCAGCTCGTCGCGAAGCCGCAGACCGGCGATCTCGAGCGCGTGCCGGTTCCCGCCGTGGCTGTTGCTCAGCACAAGGCGCCGCACGCCGATTTGCGCGAGAGCCTCGCCCGTCGTCTCGATCAGCGCGGAGAGTTGGTCCGGCTCGAGGGAGAGCGTTCCCGGAAAGTGCGCGTGCTCTCGGCTGCAGCCGATCGCTTGCGGCGGCAGAGCCCAGGCGGGAAAGCCGTCCGGCAGCCGCCCGAACGCTTCTGAGAGCAGGCCGAGCCCGATCTCGAGGTCGGTGGAGAGGGGCAGGTGGGGTCCGTGCTGCTCGATTGCGGCGACGGGCAGGACGACCACCGGATCGCTCTGCTCGATCGCATCCGCGTCCACCGTCGTCAGCGTCTGCCACCACCGGATCACTCCGTCAGCCATGGTTCGAGCGCTCAGTCAGCCGGGCGTAGACGTCTCCCCAAGAAACACTTCTCTCGTCGCCCCTCAGCCAGGCGACCATCTCATCGGCCGTGAGCCACCGCTTCGACATGAATCTCCTTTCCTCTCCCTCGATCGCGTTGAACTCGTACCCACTTAGCGCCTCGAGCCTCCGCACGCACGCTTCGGCGACGTCCAGAGCTCCTCCCAAGAACTCCACGGAGAGCGCGGGGATGCGGTGATTCAGACCCGCCAGCACCTCGGCCTCGTACCCCTCCACGTCGATTTTGCAGAAGCGCGGGAGGCCATGGTGCTCGATCAGCGCGTCCAGGGTCGTCACCGGCACCTCCAACGAGTCGTTCCAGCGTATGCGGCGGAAGCCGGGGTTCTGTTCGGGCAGGGTGCTTCGCCAGTCGTCGGCCAGGGAGGACATGGTCGGCGTGCGGTGGCTCAGGGCCAGGCGGGCGGTACCCACCGCGCGCCCCACCGCCTCCAACCGAACCGAAACGTCACGGCTGCGCCCGACGATCCGCACGAGCCAGCGGCGCACCGCGGGCTGGGGCTCCAAGGCCACCACGCGCGCGCCCAATTTTAGGAACGCCGCGGTGCGGTCCCCCAGGTGCGCCCCCACGTCGAAAACCAGATCCCCCGGCCCGACGAAGGGGCGGTATAGCTCCCGGAGCCCGCGCTGCCGGCCCGGACGCCAGTAGATGATCAGCGAGCGGACCAAGCCGAGCCACCGCTCAACTCGGCGCCACACCACCGGCCCCTCCCTCGGGGTTTGGCCCGCCCTCAGGGTTGGCCTCTCCTTCAGGGTTTGCCTCTCCCTTTGGTGCGGTTCCTCCCTCCGGCTTCGCTTCGGAGTCGGGGCGGGGCTCCCGCCCGCCCAGCGGCGGCCACATTCGTTGTAGCGTCCCGTCGCGCAGCACCAGATGGTGCCGCAACACCTCTGCCACGTGAACCGACACCAGGGCGATCAGAAGGAACGTCGAGAATCGGTGCACGAGGGACGCCCACGAGGCGACCCCGGGCATCAGAGGCAGCAGCGTCGGTAGCCTGAGTACGTCCATCATCTCGATGGGGAAGCCATCCCCGACCACGTGCACATATCCGCTCCCCGCAACTACGATCAGGACCACGTAGATAACCCAGTGCGCCGTGGTCGCCATGCGTCGCTCCAACTCGGGGAAGGTCTCCGACATGGGCGGCGCCGGGTGGGCCAGCCGCCACAGTACGCGGGCCACCACGACCACGAGGAGTACGACGCCGAGCCCTTTGTGCAAGATGAAGAGCCGGTCGATCGACTCCTGCTTGAGGGCGGGCGCGATCATCACGATTCCCGCGGGGATCTGTACCAGCACGAGTAGCACGACCAACCAATGGAAGAGCCGGGTGCCGGTGCCGAAGCCGTTTGTCACCTTCCCTGCTTCATCAAAAGAGTGGTGGAGGCGGCGGTGCCGCCGCTGAACGCCCGCACGAACCATTCGCGGAACTCGTCCATTCGCGGAGGCGTGCCCTCCGGGTCGGGGAAGGCGCCGGGGCGGA
>CAUZDW010000094.1:0-4322 GCA_963578825.1 Vicinamibacteria bacterium | reverse complement strand
GGATGGACGAGACGCGCGATGTTGTCGGCCGTCACGTACTCCTCGATCGCGATGAGGGAGAGGCGGCTCTCGCGAAAGCGCGGCAGAAGTTCTCCCCGCGTCACGGCCGCCTTGTTCCCGCAGGCCCCGAAGAACATGCGGGAGGCATTGGAGGGCTCGAAGGCATCGCCATCGATGAGGACGAGACGGGTGTCGCACTCCTGGGAGGCGAGGTAGAGAGCGACATAGCGGGCAAAGATGCCGCCCACCCCGCCAAGCCCGATGATCTTGACGGGGCGGTCGAGCGGCAGCACCGGTTCGCGGACGGCGCCGGGGGGGAGGGTCGAGGCAGTCATGGCGGGGGGTTGGTTCGGTGAATTCGGAGAGAAGTCAGGCTGCACCCGTCAGGCCTCCGGGGCGTCTTCGCCGGCCGGATCAGTCAACGCGTCCGAGGTGGTCTCGGAGGCCTGATAGGTGACCGTTGCCACCGTGACCTGGTCCATCCAGGCGGCGGGGACTTCCTCGGGACGGCGCTGGTGGTAGCCCTCCAGAACCGTCCCATAGTCCTCGACCGCAAAGCGGTCACCATCGACCGTGACCTCGATGTGGAGCTCAGGCGGTTCCTTGCTGATGCGGCCCACCACGATATGAAGTCCCGGCCGGTGAACCTCGTCCTGCACGTCGGTGAACGAGGCGTAAGCCGGAAGATCGACGTGGCAATGAATGTCCCCGATCGGGACGAGATGCGGCGGCAGGGATGGCAGGTCGTAGTAGACATTCAGAGGGTAGCGCTGGCCGTACCAGCCGACGCTCACGGTGCTGCGTTGGGGCGGCACCACCACTTCCACCTCCCCGCTCTCGCGGTTCCAGACGAGGAGGACCGCCGCTTCGGCGCCCTCGCGATCGGCCACCAGCGAGAAAAACCCGATCACCTGTTCGAGGAGACGCCGCGGCACTTTCGGATAGCGCAACTCGAGGAGCCGCTCGTGGCCGGCCAGTTCGCTCGGGGGCCTGGCAGCCGGCACGCTGCTCCGGAAGAACTCGTGATTGCGGCAGAGAAAGAGCCCGTCCCCGCTGAGCAGGTAGAAGACCTTCTCCTCCGGCCACGGCATGTCGGGCCCACGTTTCAAATGGACCGGAGTCATGAGATCGGAATCGGAGTCTTTCAAAACGGGAGTTCGGGTTGCGGGATTGAAAGGGGCGCCGGGCTCGGGACGGCACCCCCGGCGTGGTTCATGATGAAGCGGGCCAGGCCCTTCGCGGTGTGCGGGAGGCTCCGGCTCGCGCGGTGGATCCGGAAGATCCGTTCCACGATTTCCTGGAGCCGCAGGCCGGTCTCCAGCCACGGAACTTCCAGGGGAAACAGCTTGTCGGCCGCAGTGGCTTTTTCCCAGGCGCCAATCGACTCGATGCGCCGGTCCACCCCCCGGGATTCGCTGAACCAGCTCGACAGCTCGTGATGCTCGCTCGAATAGTTGAAGCCGGTCTCGAACAGACAGGACAGCAGGGCCTTGAAGCCGAGACGGAATCGCTTGTTGGCATCGGGCTCGCTGTCGAACGAGCGCTTCAAATACTGGGTGCAGATCCAGGAGAGCGGCCGGCCGATCGGGGGGTCGAACTTCGAGCAGTTGAGAAGCGCCGGGTAGCAGAGCTCGTCTTCCGGGGAATCGAGGGGGGCATTGCGGAAGAACGCCTCGTTGTGATCGGAGAGCGTCACCCGGCCGCCGGGAGCCGGGAGGAAAACCGCGAGAACGATCACGTAGGGCAGCGCGATGGTCACTTCGCGGTACCTGGCGCCCTCGCCATAGGGAACCGGCGAGTCGTCCGCGATCCACTTCAACCGGCGGACGCAAGGCGGCGACTGGTGAACCCAGATGAGGGATGAGCCCACCGAGGGGACCATCTTGACGCCGTCGGGTTGGACCATCCAGGGCGTGCGCCCCTCCGGGCTCGCGAGGCCATGGCAGAGAGCCGCCAGCGAAATGCTGGTCCGGGCGCCCTCCGGCGTCGCGACGTGGACGTGATCCCCCTCGATGGAAAGGTGGTCGGGGGGAGCTTCCGTGGCGGTGGGGACGGTCATTGCGTCACTTCAGGTTGGGTGTCCGGGGCCGAAGGAAAGGCCGGGCCCTGGGGCGGGAAATCCCCCCGCCCCTTCTCTCCGGCACGGTGGGTGAACATCAGGGTCTGCCCGTCCCGCACGATGACGTCGTCGCTCACGTCTTGGCCGTCGATCACGGCCTGGCTTTGGGGATCGATGTCGAACCGGTCGGCGTAGCGCTGGCGGATTTCGCCCACGCGCATGCCGCCGACCGGGATCTGCTCGGCATACACGCCGGAGGTCACGAGGGCGAGGCCGCCCCCGTCGCTGGAGTCGTCGAAGATACTGGCGCCGCCGGAGGGCCCGCCGGTTTCGCCTGGTGAAACGGTTCGTTCTTGCATTGGTCTGTTCTGTTAGAGGGTTGGGGTTAGTGGTGCTGAAGTTCGTGAAGAGTCTGATCGGGCTGCGGCAGACGGCGCACGCTGGCAACCCGGACTGCGTCGGGCAAATCGAGAAAGCGCTGGATATTGTGCTCGTGGAGTTGATCCGCGACGCTGCGAATCTGGTGGTCGAAGGCGCGGCTGAGGAGGGCCAGGCTGAGGCCCGGGCGGCCTCCCTCTCCCCGGTGCTCGGCATCCGCGGCCTCGGTGCAGGCCTGCTTCACGGCGCGGTCGACGAGGGCCCCGTTGAGGAAGTCGCGACGGTAGCGGATCTCGGGCGAGGAGGATCCCACGAAGCTGAGCTCCACCACGCCGCAATCCGAGCCGTTCGGGCTGTAAAGCCACGCCGTGAGATCTGACTGCAAGGCCCGTTCTCTCTCGTCGCGGGAATCGAACTCGTCGCCGTGTGCGATCCGCACCCCGGCGAGACGCGTGCGCAACACGGCGGAGAAGGCGCGGCGCTTGAGGCGGCCGAAGTTCACGACCGTCCCCCCGATCCGGCGGATAAACGCCGCGTCGACGTGCTGTGCTTCGTTGGTCGTCCCGATGAAGACGATCAGCTTGTCGCGCAGGGCGGCCCGCGAGGGATCCAGCAACTGGAGGACAGTGGTGAGAATGCGGTCGTGGATGCCGCTGTAATCCCGGCCCCGCTGCGTGGCGAGCCCGTCGATTTCTTCCATGACGGTGAGGACCGGCAGAACGATCTCGCGCCCGTCGGGGAGCACGAACGGTTCGGCTGCGAGCTGTTCGACCTCGGAGAAGAAGCGGGCGACGTTCTTGTCGGACTGCCCGAGCAGCGAATTCAGGAGCTCGCTCAGGCGGAGGACGAAGACGCGGGGAGGAAGGTCCTCGATGGGAACCCCGGTCACGTCGCTCATTACCTCGTACATGATCCGCCAGATGGCCTGGATCGACATCGTCTTGCCGGATCCCGCCACGCCGGTGAAGAGGAGCATGAGCGAGCGCGGCAACCGGTAGTCGCGCCGAAGATCGGGATTGGTCATCTCGAGCCGGAAGTAGTCGCGAACCTTCTCGATGATGGGAGGGGGTGCGCCCATATCACGCTCGGCCACCACGTCCGGAGGCGGGACCTTTTCGAGATACCGGAAATCGGCGAGGCCGTCGGCGGGCGGGATGACATCGTAGGCCATGGCCTGCTGGTGGCTGACGAGCAGAGTGGCGCCGGGCCCGACCTCGCCGGCCTCGATCTGGTCGAGGAGTGCCTGCGCGCAACGCAAAATCACCCGTTCGTCGCCACGGTGCGAAATCTCGACGCGGCCCTGGTCGAGACAGCGCTCGAGCCTGGCCTCTTCTCCGGTGCGCGGTGCGTCGGGAGCCCGCCGCAAGAGGGCCCGGGCCTGCTTTTCGAGCAGCACCCGGTCGCCCACCATCAATGACTTGGCGAGATTGGGGTCGAGCACGGCCGTAAAGGCGGGTGTCCCGTCGTCCAGCCGCACTTCCGCGAGATGCGAGGCCGCACCGTTGGGGGGGATCATGCCCAGGTAGGTCGCGGGCCGCAGGGGCCCGGCCTGCATGTCCTGCACGAGTTCGTCGAGGGCCTGCTGTTTCTCGTCGCGCACTTCGCCCGCCTTGGTGGCGCAGAACTGGTCGAGAACTTCGTCGATGATTTCGCCTGGGGCGTTGCGCAGGATCTCCCGGCGTTGTTCGGGAGGGTTGGATGGATCAGCAAGAAAATGCTTGAGCATCGTCGGTGCTTTTCCTGGCGTTGATTTGGGCTTTGTCTTGGGCATGAGATGTCCTTTCATGGCAGGGATTGGTATTATCGACAGATGGCGAGGGTGGGATGCCGGCCGGGGTCAAAGTCGGGCAGCACGTAAAAGTCTCGTTTCTGGAGGCGCCCGTCG
>CAUZDW010000093.1:0-4345 GCA_963578825.1 Vicinamibacteria bacterium | reverse complement strand
GGCGACTACTTGCCCCACTGAGGGGCTCTTGATTCTTGGAAGACCCGAGTTTCTCTCAGGACGGCCAAGGAGTCGCCGCTACAAATCGATTTTCAACAGGCTACGGGACAACCCCGATCCGGACCTTCGGGAGGCCCTCGACGCCTTCCGAATCGCGCCCGATGGTCAGCCGCTCACCGAAGGGGCGGTCCTCGCTCTGTCGCCCCCGCTCCTGAGCGAGCGCTGCAACGGGATGATCGAGGCCTGCCGTCGCAGCCCCAATGCCGATTCAGCTCAAGCCGTCGAGAGCTTCGTCGTCTTCTTCCAGACCCTCGTGCCCACGCTTCGGGCCGAGCCCGCGCGCGAGGTCAAGGCCACGTTCTTCCGGCTGGCGCCGAACCTGCTGCAGATGGCCTGGGAAGACTTCGGCGGACGCAGCAGCCGTCGTGAGGAGGGCCAGCTCGAGCTGCCGGACATCCCCATCCTGAGCGACATCGTGGTGCACATCGCTGAGGATGAGTCCGGCGAGAAACGCGACCTGCGCCTCGACAGGCTCGGCAACGTCAAGCTGGACCTGCCCCCCGGCCTCTACCGCATCGGCCTGGCCTACGAGCCGGAGGACGATCGCGGCGCCTGATCCCCCGGGGGCAGAGTTGCGGGCTTCGGCGTCACGTCGGTGACGCTGACCTCTTCCTCGCCACCGTGCCCCCTGGTCGCGAGATAAACCGCAAGGCTCCAGGTGGGCGCCAGCTCGGCCATCGGGATCATCTCGATCAGGAAGGTGGGCAGGAACGCCCAGTGCCAGCCCACCAGGGCGATCAGAACCGCCGCGACCACGAGGTCGATGACGTTGTTCGCGCCGGCTACGGATGCGGGAAAGAACGTGGGGAGAAGAGCGATCTGGGAAAGGTCCACGATGGCCGCGATGAGACGGGCAGCGCGAACGCGCCGGGGCGTCAGGACCACGCTCCGATGATAGCCCAGACGCCTCCGCCGCTATCCGAGCCAGAGCTTGACCGCGAAGACGACGATCGCGATCGTGACCACACCTCGCACCCACGCGTGGCCCTTGAGGACGGCCAGACGCACGCCGAGAAAGCTCCCCGCCATGCTCCCCACCGCGAGCGCCAGCCCGGGGACCCACTCGACCTTTCCCGCCCAGGTGAACAGCGCCAGCGAGAGGAGGGTCGTCCCCAGGATGACGAGGAGCTTCACCGCGTTGCCCCGGACGAGGTCCAGGCCGGCCACGGTGGTGAGAGCCAGGATGAAGAACCCGACGCCCGCCTGGATGAAGCCCGCGTAGACGCCCGCCAGGGCAAAACCCACGGCGAGGATCACGTTTTTGCTGCGGAGTCCTGCGAGCGCGCTCGCCAGCCGGCCCCCGCGGTCGAGTAGCGTCCAGAGTGTCACGACCACCATCAGCGTCGCCAGGATCCGGCGAAACTCCTGCTCCCCGATCCGCAGCGCCAGCCACGTCCCGAGTGCCGCCCCGACCAGGGCGGGCAGGGAAGCCCTCAGGGCCAGCCGCCAGTCGAGCACCCCGTGGCGGTGAAACCCCCACACCCCGCCGATGTTCTGGGCCAGGACGCCGAGCCGATTCGTGGCGTTCGCTTCCGTGGCCGGAAGCCCGAAGAAGATGAGCAGAGGCAGGGTGAGGAAGGAGCCGCCCCCGGCGATGACATTGAGAATCGAGGCCAGGAATCCAGCCCCGACGAGGACCAGGAACTCCACAGCCGCAGGGAGCGTCGTCACAGCCGCTCACTCTCATCGGGCGCGCGCTTCAGGAGATCGCCGACTCCGAGCTCAGCGCTACCGCGCTCCAGATCCGTCATCGCCTGCGCGCGGCGAGGTCGGCGCGCAGGTCGTCGGCCAGGTCGGCTCCGTAGTGCAGGGCCACGAAGCGGAGCGCGACTTCCTCGTCGGTGGCGTCCGGCATCCGGCGGGCCAGGCCGTTGCGGGAGAGGCTCATCACCGTCCGGCTGAGGGAACCATAGGGGGCGGGTCGCAGATCTCTCACTGTTACGCGTGGGCTGGAGGCAGTGCCCGACCACGCTACGCAGGGACCGTCGCGCGGGCCAGGCGGCCCTTGCCCGTGACTTCGTACGATGGGACTGAAGCGGGGACGAAGATGGCCCGGCCCTTGCCGAGGGGCAGGTCCCGATCGTCGCTCAGGAGGAGGCACTCGCCCTCGATCGCCAGGAGGATCTCGACGCCGCGACCCGGCTGGGGAACGAAGGGAGCCTTGGGAGAGATCTCGACGAGCCCGAGCTCGAACTCTTCCACGTCCGTGTCGAAGATCTTCTGGCCGCGCCCGGAGGGGCGGGCCTTCAGGATCTCAAGCTTGCGGGGCTCGAACCCGAGTATGCCCATGAGCTCGGGCACGTCCACGTGTTTCGGCGTGAGGCCGCCGCGAAGCACGTTGTCGGAGTTGGCCATGATCTCGAGAGCCGTTCCCTCCAGATAGCTGTGGAGCTCACCCGCCGGAAGGAAGAGCGCCTGCTCGGGGGCCAGCGTGACGAGGTTGAGGTAGAGAGGGCTGAGTGTCCCGATGTCCCCGGGATGCTTGCCGTGGAGGCGGTCGACCCACGCCCAGGCCGGATCCTCTTCACCCAGGCGGGCGGCATCGGCCAGGGCGCGAGGGATCACGGCGTCCTTCTCTTCGTCGTCGAGGGTCATGAGCCGGATGAAGAGCGCCCGGAGAGCGGCCGGGGTGCGCTCCCGCCCGAGGCGTCCCACCTCCGACTTGAGCTCTGGGCCCGCGATGGACTCCAGCCGACGAGCCAGGTCATCCATGGGGCGAAAGCCCTTGAGCACGGTGAAGGGTGTCAGGGCGCAGACGAGCTCCGGCTTGTGGTTCGCGTCGCGGTAGTTCCGGCGGGGGGATTCCACCGGAATCCCCTCCTCGTTCTCGCGAGTCCAGCCTTCCCGGGCTTGATCGTGATCGGGGTGGGCCTGGATCGAGAGCGGCTCCGCCGCGGCGAGCACCTTCAGAAGAAAAGGGAGCTCGTTCCCGAAGTCGTCGCAGACCTCGGCTCCGAGCATCGCCACCGGATCGTCCTGGATGGCCAGGTCGAGGGTGCCGGAGTCGGGAGGAGGAACCACCCGGGACGGAGCCTTCGGGTGGGCGCCGATCCACAGCTCGGCCTCCGGCCGCCCGTCGGGGTTGGCGCGGCCGAGCAGCTCCGCGATCGCGGTCCGCGACCCCCAGGCGTAGTTCTGTATGGAGCTGTCGAGGACGAACGGGCCGGTGCCCATGGTGTGCGCGACTATACGGTGCCGGGCGGCTCGGTGTCGAGAGCCGAGAGAATCATCGCCCTGGGCGCTCGCCGTCGAGTCCGGCGCTATTCGGTCTCGGCCGGCGCGGCCAGCGCGGCGGCGATCTCGCGCAGCTTGCCCTGGATGATCTTCACGTTGCGCGGCCCCATCCGCAGGAACTGCTTCTGGGCCGGCGTCAGGTCTTCGTACCTCGGATCGCGGTAACGGAAGCTCGTGGCGTGAGGCACCAGCTCGACCTCCGCGCCCGGGATGGGCACCGCCAGGAGATTGGTGATCGCGCGATCGAGCATGGCGCGGAAGCGCACCTCGGGCATGCCGAAGTCCTTGAAGGCGACATCGAAGAGCGGTTCGAAGGTGCGGTAGATCGCGGCGGTCGACCCCGCGTCGAGTGAGGCGATCGCGTCGGCCATGACGTCGTAGCCGGCAAAGCTCACCGGGTCGGGGACGAGCGCTCGGCCGATGCGTTTGGGAACGAAGCGGGTCTTCGCGGCCAGGAACCGGAGGTGCGGCTTGGGCGATTCGCCGGTCGCGACATTGACCGTCACCACCGTGACCGTCTGGATGAGGTGCGTCTCGGCGAGCCAGCGGCCCAGCTCAGGATTCGCCGAGAGTGCCGTCACGAGCTGACGAACGAGGTCGTCGCTCTGGTCGAGCAGAGGAAGCACCACCGGCGTGGCGGTGGGGGCCGGGGTCGGCCTCGCTGCGGGGGCGGTGATCGGCGACGTGGTGGGCGTGACCTCTGGCTCCTCGGGGGCCTTGAAAGCGAGGTACACCACTGCCAGGAGCCCGATCGCTGCGATGGCGGCCAGCGCCAGGAGCGCCGGAAAGAGCAGCCCCGTCTTCTTCTCGGGGTCGGGCCGGTAGGGGGGTGGCGGCTCGTTCGGATCGGTCGACCCCAGCTCGTAGTCTTCGCCCATTGTGTGCCTCTCCTCCTTGAGACTACGTCAGCAGGGGGTTTGATCGCCAGCCTGCGTATCGCGCCGTCCAAGATGTAACCGAAGGGGGGTACGTCGAGCCATCTGAGATGTAACCCTCCGGGCAGGGGGTACAACTTGGGACGACAGGCTCGGTGGGAGTATCTGTGCCGGAT
>CAUZDW010000092.1:0-4561 GCA_963578825.1 Vicinamibacteria bacterium | reverse complement strand
CCCGGCATCGCCTCCCTATCGAACTCCCCCCCCCCGCGTCACCTTCACAACCCTCTTCGTCCCCCGCGCCTTCGCCTTCGGCACCGTCAGCGTCAACAGCCCCCCCTTGATCTCCGCCTTCACCTGCTTGGCGTCGATGTCCGCCTCGAACCTGAAGGACCGCGCGAAGGCCCCATAGCGTCGCTCGAGTCGGTGAAACGCCGCCGACTGGCCGCCGGCGGGATGGCGCTCTCCGCGCACCGTGACCTCCTTGCCCTTGACGCGAAGATCGATGTCGGCTCGCGCCAGCCCTGGCAGCTCGAGCTCGACCAGATAGGCCTCGGGCGAGTCGTACACGTCGGCGATCGGGACCCACCTCGGCGCGAGGGGTTCCATCTCGTTGGTTCGATCCCGGGAGAGAGTCTGTTCGAAGAAGCGGTTCATCCTCTCCTGGAGATCCAGAAGCTCCTTGAGAGGATCGGGGCGCCGAGGCATCGACGCCAGTTTACATCAACGCGAGAGCCTCTTCTTGAGCTCGGCGAGGAGCGCCAGCGCCTGCATCGGCGTCAGGGTGTCCGGATCCGCCCGGCGCAGCTCCTCCACCACGGCCTCCTCCTGTCCGGAGAAGAGAGCCAGCTGCCGAACCCCCGGCGCATCGTCCTGCTCGGAGTGGGCCAGCCGCGGGCGGCCCTCCCGATCGAACTCGGTGCTCTCCAGATTTCCGAGGATCTCCTGGGCCCGCACGACCACCGTGGCCGGGAGCCCGGCGAGGCGGGCCACCTGGATGCCGAAGGAGCGGTCGGAACCGCCGGCCTCGATCTTGCGGAGAAACACGATCGTATCCTGCCACTCCCGCGCCGACACGTGGAGGTTGCCCACGGTGGGGATGTCGGTCGCCAGGTCGACGAGCTCGTGGTAGTGGGTGGCGAAGATCGTCTTGGGCCCGCTCTCGCTCCGGGCAATGTGCTCGGCCACGGCCCAGGCGATCGACAGCCCGTCGAAGGTGGCGGTGCCGCGTCCGATCTCGTCGAGCAGGACGAGGCTGCGCTCGGTGGCGTGACGCAGGATGAGGGCGGTCTCCTGCATCTCGACCATGAACGTGGACTGGCCTCGAAGAATCTGATCGCTGGCACCCACCCGGGTGAAGACCCGGTCGACCAGCCCGAGCTTGGCCTCTCGAGCGGGCACGAACCCGCCCATCTGGGCCATGACGGTGATCAGCGCGACCTGGCGCAGGAAGGTCGACTTGCCGCCCATGTTCGGGCCCGTGAGCACGAACAAGCGCGCGCTGTCGTCTCCCATGGCCAGGTCGTTGGCCACGAAGGGGTCGTCGAGCACGCGCTCCATGATCGGGTGGCGCCCCTCGACGAAGGACAGCTCGTCCCCCCGAGTCAGGCGGGGCTTTACGTAGCCGAACCGCGTCGCGGCTTCGGCCAGGCACACGAGGATGTCGAGGGCGGCCGTCGCCCGGGAGGTCTGCTGGATCCGTTTCGCCGCGGCAGCCACCTGCTCGCGCAACGCCTCGAACAGCCGTGCCTCGTGCTCGAGGATGAGCTCGTCCGCCCGCAGCACCCGCTCCTCGTGCTCCTTGAGCTCGGGGGTGATGTAACGCTCGCCGTTGGCGATCGTCTGCTTGCGGATGTAGTCGTCGGGCACCAGGCCGAGATTGGTCTTGCTGACCTCGATGTAGTACCCGAAGACGCGGTTGAAGCGCACCTTGAGGTTGGAGATTCCGGTGCGGTCCCGCTCCCGCTCCTCGATGGCCGCGATCGTTGCGCGCCCGCCCCGGCTGGTGGAGCGAAGCTCGTCGAGCTCCGGGTCGACGCCGTCGCGAATCACCCCGCCTTCGCGGAGGAGTGCCGGCGGCTCGTCGACGAAGGTTCTCTCCACGTCCTGGGCCAGGTCCAGCGGGGGATCGAGGTCCTTGACGAGACGCCGAACGAGCGGGGCGAGGCACTCGGCCAGGGCCTCCGCCGCATCGGGGAGGGCTCTCAGGGAGCTGGCCAGCGCGACCAGGTCTCGCGGGCCGGCCGTTCCTAGGGTGACTCGCCCGAGGATGCGGTCGAGGTCCTGCACTCCTCCCAGCGTCTCCCGGAGACGCCCGCGATCGAGCGCCCGGAAGGCCAGCTCCTCCACGGCGTCGAGACGGTCCTGGATGCGCTCGAGCTCGACCAGGGGGCGCAGGATCCTGTCGTGGAGGAGTCGTGCGCCCATGGGAGTGCGGGTGTGGTCGAGGACGTCGAGGAGCGTCCCACGGCGCGAGCCGTCCACCATGCTCTCGGTCAGTTCCAGGTTGCGACGGGTCACCGAGTCGATGATCAGGAAGTCGCCGGTGCCTCGGGTCGTCAGGCTGGTCACGTGGGTGAGATCGCGCTTCTGGGTCTCGCGGATGTACCGAAGCGCCGCCCCGGCGGCGGCCGTTGCCCGGGGAAGGCCCTCGCACCCGAAGGCCTCGAGCGAGACCACCCCGAAGTGGGCAAGGAGCTCCCGGCGGGCTCGCTCCTGCTCGAAGCTGCGGTCCTCGACCGGGGCCCTGGAGATCGCGCCCTCGGGTTGGGCGGGATCCGTGAGCCACCCGGGCAACTCGGCGTTGCCGCGGACCAGGATCTCCCGGGGCCTGGTGGCGCCGATCTCGTCACGCAGGCGATCGAAACGTCCCGGGCCGCTCCACTCCGCCGCGAAGAACTCACCGGTGGTGGCGTCGAGCCAGGCGGCGCCCACGCTCGACGAGCCCGGGTCCAATGCGAGCACGTAGGAGGTCTCGCTGGCCTCGAGAGCCGAGGCCTCGAGCAGCGTGCCGGGGGTGATGACTCGCACCACCTCGCGGTGCACGACGCCTTTCGCCGTGCGGGGATCTTCCATTTGCTCACACAGCGCCACACGGAACCCCTGGGCCACCAGGCGGGAGATGTAGCCCGGGGCGGCGTGGTAGGGCACACCGCACATGGGGACCGGCTCGCCGCTCTTGTCCTTCGAGCGGGACGTGAGAGCGATCTCCAAGGCTTTCGAGGCCGTGACGGCGTCGTCGAAGAACATCTCGTAGAAGTCGCCCATGCGGAAGAAGAGGAGGGCGTCGGGGTGCTCGGCCTTCATGCGGTGGAACTGGCGCATGGCCGGGGTCTGGGGAAGTGTCGAGGGGGGCACGTTTTGCTCTCGGGTCAGGGTCAGGGTCAGGGTCCGGGTGCGGCTTCGCGGCCGGCAGGACAGTGGAGTATAAGCTAACCCGTGCGCGTCCTTGCCGTGGACACGACGACCCCCCGCGGGAGCCTGGCCGTGGTGGCGGGCGACACCGTGGAGTTCGAGGTCCGTGCGACCACGGCCGATGGGCACTCGCGCTGGCTGGTGGCCGCGCTCGACGTGGCCTTGAGCGGCCTCGGGCTCGAGCCTCGGGATCTGGACGGCTTCGCCGTTACCGTGGGCCCGGGCTCTTTCACCGGCCTGAGAGTCGGGATGAGCACCGTCCAGGGACTGGCGCTGGCGATGGGACGACCATGCTTCGGCGTGTCGTCTCTCGACGTCCTGGCTGCCTCTACCGTGAGTGGGGCCCCATCGATCGTGGCCCTCGTGGACGCCATCCGTGGCGAGGTGTTCGGGGCCGTCTACGACGGCGAGGGTCGACTTCGAGGCGATCCTCGGGCAGGGCAAGCCGCGGACTTCGTCAAGGGCTTTGATGGAGAGGTGGCCTTCGTCGGAGATGGGGCCCTGCGGTACCGTGCCGAAATTGAGGCCAAGGTCGCCGATGCGGCCTTCCCCGCAGTCGACCTGTTCCTGGCAGCGGCCCTCGGCCGCCAGGCGGTCGAGGCGCTGCAGGCCGGAGAGGGTGTGCCGCCCGGCGAGCTGCGTCCCCTGTACCTCCGCGCGGCCCACATTCGGAAACCGAAGCGTTGAAGCTGGCAGACCGAGGCGAAACAGACCCGGCAAGGGTCCGGCCTGAGTCTCGCCACGGGCTGCCGGGCCTGTCGCTCGAGCGGGCCACGGCGGAGGACCTGCCGGCGTTGGCCGCCCTCGAGGCCGAGTGCCACACGCACCCCTGGAACCAATCCCAGTTCCAGGAAGAGGCCTCGCTCGGCCCCCCGAACGCCCTCCTCGTTCTCCGAGCCGCCGCCTGGTCGCCCGAGCGGTGGCGGGGCATCCGCGCGTACACCGCCTACCGCGTCGTCGTCGACGAGATGCACATCTTGAACCTGGCCGTTGCGCCAGGCTGGCGGCGGCGTGGCCTGGCCCGCTGGCTCCTTGGATTCGCGGTGCCCCGGGCCGCCCGAAGCGGTGCCCGCCGGGTGTTCCTGGAGGTGCGCCAGAGCAATCGCGACGCTCTCTCGCTCTACGAGGCGCTGGGGTTCGGACGTGTGGGCATGAGGAGCGACTACTACAGCGATCCTCGGGAGGCCGCGGTGCTTCTGGCCCTCGAGAAGGTCCCCAATACGTTCCCCCTGTCAAGCCATCTAAGAAAGTAATCGTAGGGGGGCTTGTCGAGCCATTAGATATGTAACCGGGAGGAGGGGGTTGTGGCGCGCATTCGACAGGGCATGGATGGCCCTGAGCTTGCGGTCGACGGTGGCGGAGAGTTTGAAGGGGTCGAGGC
>CAUZDW010000091.1:0-4573 GCA_963578825.1 Vicinamibacteria bacterium | reverse complement strand
CTCCCGACTCAGCACCAGTTCAGCCTTCGGGCGTCCTGATCTCATGCCCGTTATTGGGCCACACGTCACTCTATTTATCAGGCGAATTTCGGTAACAGGACACTAGCCGGGTGGCCATCCGAGCTTACGGCCGCCCAGGAGATGGAGGTGGATGTGGTGGACGCTGTAGCTGGCGTCCTCGCCACAGTTCAGGACCAGCCGGAAGCCCTTCTCCCCGTGGCCCATCTCCTTCGCGAGGTCTCGCCCCTTCCGCACCATTGCTCCCACGAGACCGTCGTCTTCCGTCGTGAGATCCACGAGGCTCGTCACGTGACGCTTGGGAATGACCAGGACATGGGTCGGAGCCTGGGGCGAAATGTCGTGAAACGCCAGGAGCTGGTCGTCCTCATGGATGGTCTTCGCCGGGATCTTCCCAGCCACGATGTCGCAGAAAAGGCAGGCCATAGGCTGACCAAGTGTACAACGGCTGACTCCTCTTCTTCCTACCGAAGCTCGACGTCGAGGGCCTGGAGCAACTCCCGGATGTTGCGGGCGTTCTGGCCGAAATCCCATTCTCCGACCCGCGATTGGGAGTGAACCCGGACCACGGTCTGGCCCCCCTCACGGCGGATCTTCACCGTGACGTCGTCCTTGAAACGGAAGACGCGGGTTTCGTGGATGGCGGCGACCGCCACACCTCCGGGGCCCTGACCCGATCCGGAGACCCTCCAGCCGGGCCGGTCCTCGAGCGCGTCCTGGACGGCCTCGCCCACGCGCCTGGGGCTCGCGGCATACGTGCGGTCCTGGAGGTCCGGGTACTCGGGAGTGCGCCCCGTCTCGACGAGGTTGATCCGGGGCCAGGCGGTCGCAGCCCACACGCCCGTGCCGACCAGGGCGACGATCGCGACCCAGCCGAGTGTTTTCTTCATGGCAGCCTTCGGGTTCCGTCAGACCTCGAGCGGGAGTTGCGGAGAGTCGAGGCCGCGGAGCAGCTTCTTTGTCATTGACGACACCGGGAGCGCTCGGACCTCGTCGGGCGTCACCCAGCGGAACCGCTCCGGGTCCGACGGAACGGTGGACTCGAGGCGCGAGTGGTAGCCCTCCAGCGTGATGCGGCGGTAGGTGATGGCGTGTCGGGCGCGGACCACGAGAGCGCCGGGGACGATCCGGAGGCCGTAGCGGTCTTCGAGCTCCTTCGGCACGTCGAGGTCGTCTCGGGGTTCCAGGGGCGTCTGGGGGATCTCCCACATGCGGCCCAGGAGCCGGCCATCCGGCCTCCTGGCCAGGAGGATGCGGCCGTCCCGTTCCACGAGGGCGGCGGCCACCGTCACGTTCACGGTCGCTCGTCTCGAGCGGCTCTCGGGGATCTCGGCGACCCGATCCTGGGCGAGCGCGCGGCAGCGCGAGCGCAGCGGACAGGCCGGGCACGCCGGGTTCTTCGGCGTGCAGACCATCGCTCCCAGCTCCATGAGGGCCTGGTTCCAGTCTCCGGGGGTCTTTCGCTCGAGAAGCTGCTCGGCCAGGTTGTAGAACGGGCCCTCGCGGCGATACTCCGGCCCGGTGAGAGCAAAAAGACGCGCCACCACCCGGCGCACGTTGCCGTCCACGACCGGCAGCGGTTCTCCGTAGGCGATGGAGAGGACGGCGCTGGCGGAGTAGAGCCCCACGCCGGGCACCGCCAGGGCGGCCTCCAGCGTCTTGGGAAACCGGGCTCCGTGGCGCTCGGCGACGTGCTGGGCCCCGCGATGCAGGTTGCGCGCACGGTGGTAGTAGCCCAGCCCGGACCAGGCCGCGAGAACCTCCTCTTCCGGCTCCTCGGCCAGGGCCTGCAGGGAGGGAAAGCGCTTGATGAACGCCTCGTAGTACGGCAGGACCGCCTTGACCGTGGTCTGCTGCAGCATGATCTCGGAGACCCAGATGCGATAGGGATCGCTCGAGCGTCGCCACGGCAGGTCTCGCCGGTTGCGCGAGTACCAGCCCAGCAGGGCCTCATGGAGGGCCCGGACGTCGCCCAAGTCGACCGAGGCTCCGTCTGCCGGCGTCTCAGCTTTCATCACGCCCACGCCCCCCAATATGTCCCCAGCAGGGCCCCCGTCCGAGGGCGTGGCCCGAAGAGTCTTTCCGTCAGCCCCCAGTCTACTCGCCGATCGGCCGGACGGCGATCAGGGCGCGGGGGATGCCGGCCAGGTCCGGGACCACCCGCGCCACACGCAGGCCTGCAGGCCGCAGCGCTTGGCTCACCTCGTCCGACATGCCCTGGCCGATCTCCACACCCAGCCACCGGCCGGGGCGCAGCAGCTCAGCGGCTTTCGGGCCCAGTCGGCGGTAGAGCGAGGCGCGATCGCCGGGCGGGACGAGCGCCCCCTTGGGCTCGTGCTCCCGCACCTCGGGGGCTAGCCCCGCCAGCTCCCTGGAGTCGACGTACGGGGGGTTGCTCACCACAAGGTCCACCTCACCGGCGAGGTGGGTCATGGGCTCCAGCAGGTCACCCAGGTGGAAGGAGACCCGGGCCTCCAGGCCCAGTCGGAGGGCATTCTCCCGGGCCACGGCCAGCGCCGATCCCGAGTTGTCCGTGGCGTGCACCTCGGCGTCCGGCCGCTCCGCGGCTAGGGACAACGCGATGCAGCCCGAGCCGGTCCCCACGTCCACGATCCGCGGGCTCTCGACGTCGCGCAGGAGAGCCAGGCCGGCTTCCACCAGGAGCTCCGTCTCGGTCCGGGGCACCAGAACGTCGGCCGTCACCGTGAACTCGTGCTTCCAGAACCACTGGCAGCCGGTCAGATGCTGAAGCGGGCGACGTCGGGCACGTTGCTCCACTTGCTCGCCATAGGACGCCTCGGCGCCCGGCGGGAGGGTCGCGGTGCCGTCTGTGAGAATCCGCGCCCGATCCCAGCCCAGGACGTGGCGGAGAAGCACCTCCGCGTCGTGCTCGGGCGAGTCGACGTCCGCCGAGCGCAGCTGCTCGGTGGCCTCGCGGAGGGCATCTTGAACGGTCACGTCTTCAGCATGAGCCGGGCCCGCCCTGGAGGCAAGGAAGGGTAGGGGAGTCGACTCAGGAGGCGGTCTGAAGCCGGGCGGCCTGGTGAGAGGCGACCAGCCCCGCGATGATCTCGTCGAGGTCGCCGTCGAGGATCACCGGCAGCCGGTGCAGCGTCAGCCCGATCCGGTGGTCCGTCACCCGGGTCTGCTGGAAGTTGTACGTCCGGATCTTCTCCGAGCGGTCGCCGCTGCCGACCTGGCTCTTCCGGTCGCTGGCGATGGCCTTCTGCTGCTCCGCCAGGGCCCTCTCGTACAGTCGCGCACGGAGGACCTTCATGGCCTTCTCGCGGTTCTTGATCTGGCTCTTCTCGTCCTGGCAGGACACCACCGTGCCCGTCGGGATGTGGGTGATGCGCACCGCCGAGTAGGTGGTGTTGACGCTCTGCCCGCCGGGCCCGGAGGAGCAAAATGTATCGATCCGCAGCTCCTTCGTCTCGATCTTGATGTCCACGTCCTCGGCCTCGGGCAGAACCGCCACCGTGACCGCCGACGTGTGGATGCGTCCCGAGGCCTCGGTCTCCGGCACCCGCTGCACCCGGTGGACCCCGCTCTCGAAGCGCAGCTTTGAGTAGACGCGATCCCCCTCGATCATCGCGATGAGCTCCTTGATCCCGCCGGGTCCGGTGCGGCTCACGGAGACGATGTCGACCTTCCACCCGTTGCGCTCGGCAAAGCGCTGGTACATCCGGAAGATCTCGGCGGCAAACAGAGCCGCCTCCTCACCCCCCGTCCCCGCCCGGATCTCGAGCAGCACGTTTCGCTCGTCGTTGGGGTCGCTGGGTAGCAGGAGGACCGGGATCTCCTCGTCGAGAGCGTCGCGCTTCGCTTCGAGGTCGTGGACCTCCGCCTGTGCCATCTCCCGAAGCTCCGCGTCGGTCTCGACCCGGGCCATCTCCTCGACCTTGGTCAGCTCCTGCAGCACCGTCTTGTACGCCCGGTACCGCTCGACCACCGGCGAGATCTCCTTGGACTCCTTCGCCAGCTTCTGGTAGGCCGGCGGATCCTGTGCGGTGGCGGAATCCGACATCGCGGTCTCCACCTCCACGAGGCGTGCCTCGATCTCCTTCAGCTTCTCGAAGCTGATCGCGTCCATGGCCTTGCTCCGACGTCGTTACGGCAGATCAGGCCTTGGCGGCGGCTTCCTTGGCGGCCTTGCCCTTCTTGAGGTAGGAGTCCCCGTACTTCCGGGTGAAGCGCTCCACGCGACCGGCGGAGTCGATCAGCTTCTGCTTCCCGGTGAAGAAGGGGTGGCAGCTGGAGCAGATCTCGAGCCGCATCTCCTTCTTGGTGGACCGGGTCGTCCAGGTGGCGCCACACGCGCAGTGCACGTTGACGATCTCGTACTTGGGATGGATCTCTGCCTTCATTGTCTTCCCCTGACCGCCTCCTGACGGCAGCCACAACACCCCATCATACCGCATTCCAGGCTGCGGGAATCTGGAGCGCCGGGCCGCCCTCCCAGTCATTCAGAGCGCCTCCGTCTTGGACACGGCGCGAAGAATCTCTCGATGCCGACAGCTCCCGGCCTCAACCCCCGCCACCGTCCCCGCGAGAG
>CAUZDW010000090.1:0-4633 GCA_963578825.1 Vicinamibacteria bacterium | reverse complement strand
TGGTCGTAGAAATTCGAGATCTGGGCCTTCATCTTCTCGGCAGCGATCTCGTCCTTCGTCTCCTGATACGCCTGCACCGCCCGGGTCACCTGCGCCAGACCGTCGCGCAGCCGGACCGACTGCTCCCGCTTGGCCATGAAGTCCGGGAAGATGCGGGCCCCGTCGATCGAGGGCGTGAAGGCCTGCGCCAGCTGAACGATCGACTGCTGAAAGCAGTCCTTCAGGATCCCGTGGGAGTTCTCGACCCGTGTGCGCACGTTTTCGGTCTGGCGGGTCACCGAGACGTCCGTCAGCTCGGTGTTCAGAACCTTCTTGAGCTCCAGGGGAATGCAGTAGACGAAGGAATCGTAGACCTGCAACAGCGGCGCCTCCGGGTCTTGTCCCTTCAGCACGCTGCGCTCGATGTAGGAGAGCAGCAGACGCGTCTCGGACGTGATGAGGGAGAAGGGCAGCAGGGTGTCGCGAAACTCGTCCTCCGACAACCGGTCGGGATCGGTGAACTCCAGGTAGTGGAGAAGCCGAAAAAGCTCGAGAAACACCTTGGCCGCCTGGCGCCGCTCGATCGCAGCCGGGATCTTCCGTGTCAGCTCCCGGATGGCCGGATTGCGGATCTTGTCGTGGACGGGCTTGAACTTCTTGTCGATGATCATCGCCAAGAGGTCGCTGCGGCGGACCTCCCGGTACAGGATCTTCCCCACGGCGTCGAAGGTTGCGTACGGCAGCCGCGCCAGCTGCACCAGATCCAGGAGCAGGAGGTGAAGGTCCTCGAAGGACTCGCGCAGCAGGGTCAGCGCCGCTTCCGGCGTCGTGAGACGAACCAGCTTCTGGATGTAGGGGTCCAGGCTCTCCTCGCGGCCGAGGCTTGTCTCCACGTACCGATCGAAGCGCGTCATGTCCGCCTCCGCCTCGGTGAGGATCGAGGTGCACAGGTGGACCACGCAAAGGATCGCGTGATCGACCAGCCGCAGCTCCTCAGACCAGGTCCGGAGGGCCAGGGCACGGGTCTCCCTATCGGAGAGGGGCTGGTTCCCGATCCGGAAGAAGCGCTCGAAGCGCTCGAAGCTGCGGAGCCAGAGCTCGAGCTCGAACAGCTCGTCCGCCTTCCCCGCCGCAGCCACCCGGTCCGTCCAGCGGCGCAGCTGGCGGCGGAGCAGGTCGGAGCGTCCCCCTTCGTCCTTCGGCATCCAGGTCGATTACAGACGGGGGGCCCGGTCACGGGGTCAGGTCTTGTCGCTGTGCATCGTGTCGCTCTGGCCATCACGATGCACGATGCAAGACCTGACCCCTTCCGTAGACCTGACCCCTCCGTGCTATCATCGATGGCTGTTATCTGAAGGAGTTTCAGCGACTTGAGCCCACAGGACACCCTCGCCTGGCTCGTCGATCTGCCCCTGCGCTGGAAGATCGTCGGCTTCGCCACGACCGTCGTCGTGATCGAGATCGCCTTCCGGCGTCTCGCCCCGAGATCGCGGGCCTACGCCAACTGGACACGCTTCTTCGAGGGGATCGGAGCGGTCTGGACCACGGTCATCCTGGCCGTCGTCTACCTGGTGTCGGTCGGCCCCATCGGCCTCGGGATGCGCCTTTTTGGGAACGATCCTCTCGACCGGCGGCTCAAACTCGAGCCTTCCTTCTGGCGAGCCCACGAGCCGAACCCCCTCGGCGCCGAGCGCGCCGCCCGACACCAGTTCTGATGCCGACCCACGTCCTCGGCCTGTCCTGCTTCTACCACGACTCAGCCGCCGCCCTCATGCGGGACGGCCAGGTGGTGGCCGCGGCCCAGGAGGAGCGCTTCACCCGCAAGAGGCACGACTCCGACTTCCCCAAGCGCGCCATCGCCTACGTCCTCGAGGAGAGCGGCATCGGCCCGGACCAGATCGACGTCGTCGGCTTCTACGACAAGCCGCTGCTCAAGTTCGAGCGGATACTCTCCACCTACGTCGCCACCTTCCCCCGCTCGTTCAACTCGTTCCGCAAGGCCATGCCGGTCTGGCTCCACGAGAAGCTCTGGGTGCCCTCGACGATCCGGAAGGAGCTCAAGCCCTACTCGGGCCCCATCCTCTACGCCGAGCACCACATGAGCCACGCTGCCTCGGCCTTCCTCCCCTCGCCTTACGAAGAGGCGGCGATCCTCACCATCGACGGGGTCGGCGAGTGGGCCACGGCGTCGTACGGAGTGGGCCGGGGCACGGACATCACGCTCTTCAAGGAGATCCGCTTCCCCCACAGCCTGGGGCTTCTCTACAGCGCCTTCACCTACTACCTGGGCTTCAAGGTCAACAGCGCCGAGTACAAGGTCATGGGCCTGGCCCCCTACGGCAAGCCCGTCCACTTCGATCGAATCATGCGGGACATGGTTCACCTGAAGGACGACGGCTCCTTCAAGCTCGACATGAAGTACTTCGCCTACGACTACGGGCTACGGATGACCAACGGGGCCTTCGACGACTTCTTCGGGGGTCCCCCGCGCAAGCCCGAGACCCGGATGACCGAGCGCGAGTTCGACATTGCCGCTTCGGTCCAGAAGGTGTGCGAGGAGGTGGTGCTGGCCATGGCCCGCCACCTCCACCAGGAGACCGGGCTGAAGAGGCTGTGCATGGCCGGAGGCGTCGCGCTCAACTGCGTGGCCAACGGCCGCGTGATCCGCGAGACCCCGATGAAGGAGCTCTGGATCCAGCCCGCGGCCGGCGACGCCGGCGGCGCCGTCGGAGTTGCGCACTACCTGCACAACACCCTGGAGAAGCAACCCCGGACTAAGGCCTGGCGCCACGCCTACCTCGGCCCCGAGTTCTCCGACGCCGACATTGCCAAGTACCTGGACGAGGCAGGAGCGAAGTACGAGACCCTGGGCGAGCAGGAGCTGCCGCGCCGCACGGCCGAGCTTCTCTCGGAGCAGAACGTGGTGGGCTGGTTCCAGGGCCGGATGGAGTTCGGCCCCCGTGCTCTCGGTGGGCGCAGCATCCTGGCGGACCCGCGGGACGCGAGCATGCGCGACACCCTGAACATGAAGATCAAGTTCCGGGAGGGGTTCCGCCCCTTCGCGCCCTCGGTCCTGGCGGACAAGGCCCACGAGTGGTTCGACATCGATTGCGACAGCCCTTACATGCTCCTCGTGGCCCAGGTCCGGGAGGGCAAGCGCGTCATCCCCGCGGTGACCCATGTGGACAACTCGGCCCGGCTTCAGACGGTCACCCGGGCGGAGGCCCCGCTCTACTATGATCTGATCGCGGAGTTCGACAGGATCACCGGGGTGCCGATCGTCATCAACACGTCGTTCAACGTGCGCGGGGAGCCCATCGTCTGCACTCCCCACGACGCGTATCTGTGCTTCATGCGGACGAACATGGATCATCTCGTCCTCGGGCACCACGTGCTCGACAAGAAAGAGCAGCCCCCGCTCCGCGAAGACGTGGACTGGCGGACTCTCTACGAGCTGGACTAGCCCCGATCCGACAGAAGCCCGGGAGATTGTCGGACCGCGACAAGGAGTCGACACGATGGCGTTCGAGGGATCGAAAGAGAAGATCGGGATCTTCGCCGAGCTGTGGATGTTCATGAAGGTCCGGAAGAAGTGGTGGCTGGGACCCATCGTGCTGATGCTGGCGCTTCTGGGCCTCCTGGTCGTCTTCACACAGGGCTCGGCGATCGCCCCGTTCATCTACACGCTCTTCTAGAGCGGCCGACCTGGCGTTCAGCGCGTCAGCGGCGGCGTGACGAGCGGCGCGTCGTTCCGGACGGGACGATCCGGAGCTGCCGTTCGAACGCTCGGAAGAAGCGCTCCCCGAGGCGCCTGACGCCCCACGACTCCAGGGCGGGGACCGTGATCACGGCCTCCCCTGCCCGCAGACGGCAGGTCACGTCGATGCGTGAACCAGGCGGCGTCCGCTCGGTGATCTCGTCCGCCACCGTCAGCACGACCGCCGCTCGCTCGAGCCCGGCGCGGTCTGCGCGCTCCAGAAGCGGCGCGTACGACTTCGGCTTGGCGTCCTCGTCCCCGGCACGCCGAAGGATCGCGGACAGGACCGCCACCTGGCGATGGGTGAAGCCACCGAGGTCGGTCTCCAGGACCAGGTCCGCCACGTGGTCGTGGCGGTCGAAGAAGTCGATCGTCCGGCCGATGTCGATAATCCACGCCGCCTGGCGCAGCGCCTCCCCGAGCTCCGGCGAGGGCCAGCGTTCGAGGGCGTCGTGGAGCTTCGCGGCCACCGCTTCGCGCCGGCGGGCCCGGTCCGGAGACCAGCCCGCGAAGCGGCTGGCGAGGGCGTCGAGCGAGGCCTGTCGCACCGCTTGCGGACTTCCCAACCGCTCGGAGGTGAGGCTCATGGCCAGGCCCTCGCGCACTCCCTGGCCGGAGACGAGCACCTCGCCGGCACCCAGGACGTCCATCAGGGCCTCGACCACGAGACCGCCGCCCACCACCGAGTCTCGGCGATCCTGGTTCAGCCCGGGGGTCCGGGCCCTCTTCTTCAGCCTCTGCCGAAGGAGGTCGGCGGTGACGTCCCGCAACCGCTCCGCGTAAGCGTGAACCCGTGGAGCGGGGATGTCCCGCTCACTGTTGAGAATGACGTAGCGACGACGGTTGACATTGTACCTACGCGACCTTCTCGGTGAGGTCCACATCGTTTCCACGCAG
>CAUZDW010000089.1:0-4766 GCA_963578825.1 Vicinamibacteria bacterium | reverse complement strand
GAGGGCTCCATTGAGGTGAAGTCTTCGAGGGTCGGGGCCGTCTCGAGCCGCGGAATGCGAACCGAGGGCGCTGGCGCGGCCTGGCCTCCGTCAGCGGCGACGGAAGACCACAGGGGAAGGAGGACACACATCCCAAGGACTCGGAGAGATCCGGTCGATCGCCCAGGAGGCGAAGCGGTCTCAGCCACGGGGCTCGAAGCTCATCGCCTTCGGATCCCAGTCGACTATCCGGTTCTCCAGGTTGGCGATGAGCGCCGGCGCCGCGGCCCGGTTCCATTGGCCGTTGACGGTGACGATGCGGCCGAGGAGCCCGGCACGGAGACGAGCTTCTGCCCGGGTGTCTCGCTGGTGCCGCCTTTCTTGTCCTTGTCCTCTTCGCTGGCCATCTTGTTCTCCTACTTCGCCGGGCGACCGAAGACCTCGACCTCGACGTAGTGGTTGAGTTCGTTGGCGTTGCTGCCGTCGCTGTAGAGCCGGACGAATCGCGCCACCGACCCCTTTCCGTCCACGAGCTTCCCCTCCGACGTCTCGACGTAGTTCATGGCCTGGCCCGTTCCCAGCCCCGCGGTCTCGTCGTGGTCGTTGTTGAAGATCGTTCGGACGTTCTTTGTGAAGGCGGCGTCGTCGGCCACCTGGACGACGACGTCCAGATAGATCCGGGCGGTCTTGTGGAAGTGCCAGAACAGAACGGCGTAGATCTCATGAGGCTCTCCCAAGTCGATTGTGACGTGGTGCAGCCCGGGTCCCAGCTCGACATAGCTGCCCTCGGCTCCCATCTTGTCGCCGTCGGTGACCTGCTCGAGATCGCCGATGATCGGCTCGCGGTCGCTGCTGTCCACCGCCTTGTCCAGGGCGACGTTCGTGACGCCCGCGGGGGCCAGGAAGGGGTCCCGGGGTCGGCCGAGGGGCCGCTCCACGTTGGGCACGTTGAGGTTCTGGGGAGTCCCTTGGAACATGGGCTTGGGCAGCTCGATGGGGAGTGGCGCCATCTTGCCTCCCTGGGCGAGTCCGGCGCCTGGGTAGAGGAGGGCGCAGGCGATCGCCCCGAGGGCGAGACCCGCCGCGCGCCGGGAGAAGGACCCGGCCCGCCGAGCAGGTCTGGTGTTTCGTGTCATGGGCCTCAGCATCTTTTCGTTTCCCCTCCAACGAGAGAGTCGTCTGATTCATGGGGCCCTGTCTGTCGCATCCCAGCCAGGGTCCGGTCCGGGGCCACCCGGACAAGGTCAACCCCGGGCTCATCCGTGCCCGGCACCTCGCCCGCGGCCAGGCCTCGAGTCCCGGGCCCCGGGTGGATGTGCCGCGGGCCGACGGAGGGCCGCTCCCACCAGGATCGCCAGGAGGAACACCGCCCCCGAGAGCCACCGCGTCCGCTGCACACGCCGGAGTATATCCCGCGGCCATTCGTGCTCCCGCCGGTCCCGGCTGGACCGCCTGGGGGCGCTCTCGTACCTGGAGGCCGTGGCCCGGGCGCGAAGCCTGGCGCTGTTAAAGAAGTGTCAATGCTGGGTCAAGAAGCTGCCTTCAGACCCACGGTCTTGTATGCTCCGCGATGGAGGTCGGATCATGAGCTCTTCCAAGCGCAAGCACGTCTCTCGACGCGGTTTCATCCGTTCGACGGCCTACGCCGCCGCCGTGGCCGGCCTGGGCAAGATGCCCTCCCTCAAGGCCATGGGGTACAAATCGCCCAACGAAAAGCTGAACATCGCCGGCATCGGCGCCGGCGGCCAGTCCTTCAGGGACCTCAAGAACGCCCATGGGGGGACCGAGAACATGGTGGCCCTGGCCGACGTCGACTGGGTGCGAGGCGAGGAGGGCTTCAAGGAGTGGCCCAAGGCCACGAAGTACAAGGACTATCGCGAGATGCTCGACAAGTCGGGCAAGGACATCGACGCGGTGGTCATCGCCATCCCCGACCACAACCATGCCCACGCCGCACTTGCATGCATGCAGCTCGGAAAGCACGTCTACCTGGAGAAGCCCCTGACCCGAACGGCGTGGGAGGCCCGCTTCCTGACCCGGGCCGGCGAGCTCTACAACGTGGCCACCCAGATGGGCAACCAGGGGTACTCGCACGACGCCACCCGCGTGGCATCCGAGATCCTGTGGTCGGGCGAGATCGGCGGCGTGAGAGAGGTCCACGCGTGGGCGCGGCTGCCCGTCTGGCCCCAGGGCATGACGAAGATTCCCGGCCCGACCGCTGTCCCCGACACGCTGGACTGGGACCTCTGGCTCGGCACGGCGGCCTCTCGCCCGTTCACGAACGGCGACGACGAGTACCGCAATTTCGCCGAGGAGCAGCGCGGAGACCGGCCCTCCTTCGGCGGCGGCGACAGCTACGGCTTCTACCTGCCCTTCAACTGGCGCGGGTTCTACGACTTCGGCAGCAGCCTCATCGGAGACTGGGCCGTGCACATCCTGGGCCCGGCGAACTGGGGCCTGGGGCTCGGCCCCGAGTCCCTCCTGAGCGTCGAGTGCATCAAGAAGGACTCCCTTCCGTCCTTCACGTTCCCGAGAGAGCTGACGATCAAGTACGAGTTCGCCGCTCGTGGGGGGATGCCGCCGGTCACCGTGTACTGGTACCAGACGGCGGAGAGCGACGCCTACCTTCCGGACGGGATGACGGTCGACGACGCCAAGAAGATCGCCGGCGCAGGGCCCGACCTTCGAGTCGGCGGAACGAACCTCAGACGGGGACGACCCTCGTCCGGCGCGAGCAGCTCGAGGCGACGGTCGTTCATGCAGAGAGGCACCGGCTACAACTGCATCTTCGTGGGATCGAAGGGCTACATGGGGACCTCACGCCGTGGCGAGGACGTGGGGCTCCTGCCCGGCTCCCGCTGGGCCGAGTACGAGCTCCCCCGCGCCACCCTGCCCCGGGCGCCGAGCGGCCCCCAGGACAGCAACCACGTCGCCCACTGCAACGACTGGGTGCGGGCCTGCAAGGGCGGAGTGCCGGCGAGCTCGCACTTCGGCGTCGCCGGGAGATACACAGAGTGGCTGTTGGCGGGCGTGGCGGCCGTCCACCACGACGGGAAGCTCCTGTGGGACGGCGAGAAGGGCGAGATCACCAACGTCCCCGAAGCCAACAAGTGGATCAAGCCCACCTACCGCGAGGGCTGGGAGCTCACGCTCTGATCGGGACCTAGCCCGGGAGTCTCAGCTCTGGCGAATCATCGTCAACGGATGGGGGAGCGGATGCTGCGGATCGACCTGAGCCGGGGTCAGCCCTGCTCGCTCCCGAGCAGCGCCCGGAGGCTCGTTTGAAGGCTCGCGCTGGGCGCTGGGCGGATCGCCTTCGCTCTGGCGTCGATGCTCACGCTCGGCCTGGCCGCCCTCGGGTGGTGGACGGCCGATGGCATGGCCGCGCGCTACCTGACGGATACCCGGCGCGCAGCCGGGCGCGACGGGTGGAGAGCGGAGGTGCCCGCGGATGGACCCACACCGGGAACGATCTTCTTCGGCCGGGCGCGTCCGTCAGAGGAGCCGCCCGGTCTTCGCCTGGTCCGGGTGTCGGACGAGGTGCGGCACACGGGGCTGGTCCCGGGCGACGTGATCCTGACCGTCGATGGCCAGATCTACGGCAATACCCGCGAGATCTCTCGCGGCCTGATACGAGAGCGCCTGGCCGGCGAGCAGGTCACCGTGCGGGTCTGGAAGCAGGAGGGCCGCCGGGAGGAGGAGCTGGAGCTGACACTCGATCCCTTCCTGCGCCACCCCGGAGACCTGGGTCTCGAGTACGAGGAGATCGAGATCCCCTCAGAGAGCGGCTTCACCCTCCGAGGGTGGTATGTTCCCCCACCCGCGGACAGCGACGGTCGCAGCGGCGTCTTCGTCCACGGAGCACGGTCCTCCCGCTTCCAGGGTCTGCGAATGGCAGAGCACTGGCACGCTCGGGAGTACGGCATGCTCATCGTGGACCTCAGCGGTCGCGGGTCCAGCGGTGGCGACCACATCACTTACACGGTGAACGAGCGGCACGACGTGGCGGCCATGACCCGGTGGCTCCGCGAGCGAGGGGTCCCGGCCCACAAGCTGGCGGTGTTCGGCACGTCCAACGGGGCCGCCAGCGCGATCTACGCCGCCGTAATGGATCCCGAGATCGCTGCGTTGGCCCTCGACGCCCCCTACAGCGACCTGTGGACGATCTCCCGCGAGGACCCTGGAGGACCGCGGGCTCCCGACGATTCTCGCCTGGCCCCTGTCCTGGGCCGTCGAGCGCCGTGCGGGTTTCGACGTGCGGGACGTGCGGCCCATCGACGTGATCCGCGAGATCCGCGTTCCGGTCCTGTTCATCCACGGCGACGCGGACACGGAGGTCCAGCCGCACCACTCGGAGAGCATGCACGACGCCCGCCTCGGCGCGGGAGTGCCTTCCGAACGCTGGGTCCTGCCCGGCGGCGAGCACGGCTTTGACAACTACCCGCCCCAGGACGAGTTCTGGGGACGCGTCCTGGACTTCTTCGACTCCGCCATCGACTCGACCGCAGCGGGTCACTGAGCACTCCGCCCGTTGAGGGCCTCTGCTCGCGGTGCTTTTCGTCGCCCTGCGGCTGCTGGCGATCCTCGTCATGGTGATCCTTCCGTTCGCCGGGACGGCGTGGGCGCAGGTTCAATACGGCAGCATCGTGGGCAACGTGACAGGCGCCGTAGTAGCGCACGAGATGCCTTCTGGGGTCTGGGATCTGGAGCAGAACCCGGGCCACGAACTCCTCGGCGTCGATCTTCCCGCTCCCAGCTGCCTCCGCGGTGTGTCGTGTCCGCCCTTG
>CAUZDW010000088.1:0-4941 GCA_963578825.1 Vicinamibacteria bacterium | reverse complement strand
CATCCCGTCCGTGGACGAGTGCCATGGGGGAAGGGGGAGTTGTCGGCCCGGGACGTCCCAGAGGGCTGTCACCTCGTCTCGCCGTGCTGCGCGCCCGCTCACACGGCCGCCAGAACCCTCCGGAGGCCCCGACAGGGCCTTTCGGTGACGCCGTATGGGCGCGCGGGGCGGCGCCCGAAAAGGAAACTCCTATGAATCAAGACCCCCGCCGAGAGCATGGAGTACCCGCCTGGTCAGGATAGAAGATGAGCCGATTTTAGCGCGGAAAGGCCGCGCAGCCCCGACTGTCACTGCGTGCGCGAGCGGATGTGGCCGGTGAGGCAGTGGAGTCCCCCGTTTCGGATCAGGACTCTCTCGGCGTAGATGGGGACGATCGAGTATCCGCTCGGGAGCTGCACGTCCACGAGCCTGAAGATGCCGTCCTCGACCTCCCCCAGCCGGAACTGGGGAAGGAAGACCTGCCGGTCCACGACCAGGCCGTTGACATAGCTGATCCCGGGCCAGTCGCGTTCCTTTCTCAGGTTGACCCGGAACGCGGGGATGCGGACGACACGGAAGCCCATTCCTTCCAGCTCGGCGATCTTCTCGAGGGTCCGGGCGGTGAAGTCCTCGGGTATCGGCTCGATCTGGCTCTCGAGCAGGTCGAGGTGCGCGGTGACGATCGACTCCTCATCCCTCGCGTGCTGCACCGCATGGATCCACTCCTCGAAGAGAGCGGGGTCCGCCTCGGCCAGGCGCACCTGGTCCGACACGCCGAAGCAGTCCTCTCGCCCCGGGCACACCTCGGCAACCAGAGCCTCCGTCCGGTCGAACAGCCCCTCGTCGAGGTCGAAGCTCCAGGTTCCCTGTCGCTGTCGACTCTGCGCGATCAGGCGCGCCACCTCGCGCGGATCCGGGTTGGGGGACGAGAGTGCCTCCTTCAGCTCGCGCAGGGTCTGCGGCTCACCACCAGCGAGACGCGCCAGCAGCCTCCCCAGGCCCGCTCGCGCGACGTCGAGATCGCCCGAGCGGGCCACGCTCACGAGCGCCACCTTCTCACGGGTCAGGAAGCACACGAAGTAGTCGACGTGGGGCGCCAACCCGCCCAGGTCGACCGCGCGATCGGCGCCGAACTCCAGAGAGAGGACATACTCGAACTCGGCCTGCGTGAGCGACTCCCCCCAGTAGGGCTTCACGAAGCTGCCGTAGTAGAGGACGAGCTGGGTTGCATCCCGCGGGTCCCGGGTGAACTGGAGATCACCGCCTTCCCAGAACAGGCGCGAGCGCGTCACTCTGTCCTGGACAGAAAGATGCTCCAGGAGCGGATCATAGAGTTTTCCATACTTCGGCTCGCTCTCGAAGATCCGGTGCGGAATGAGGATCGTCTCCCCGCGGCTCGAGGTTCCGCCCTTCATGTAGTCCTGGACCCACCAGAAGCTGCGATCAACCCCCCGGTCGAGCAAGGTGACACCGTGCGGAGTGTCCCCGAAGCTCCTCTTCGTTGCCCTCTCGTAGGCCAACTCTTCGTGGACGCGATGAGTGAAGACGCCGACGTCGAGGCGACGCGGGATTCTCGCGAGAACCTCCGTCATCGCGCCCAGGACGTCGCCACGGTTTTCACGCGCGGTCGCCAGGTAGAGCAGGGCATCGGCGTCGAACAGGATCTCCCTGAGGGGATCCTCGTCCGGCGACGCACGGAAGCCGGGCACCGTGGGGCGATAGAGAACGTGGCACACGCGCCCGCCTTCGTTGCGCACGAGGTGTCTCCGGAACGGCAGGTCCTCGTGGACGAAGAGCTCGCCCAGTTCCTCGACGGTCTCGGCGCAGGCCAGCCTGAGCGCGCCTTCCTCGGTCGCGTTCGGCCACCGAGACGACGGTGGGATGACGGTGAGATCCACCTCGGCCTGGCCCGGGCCGGGCGCTGCCGCCAGCGCGATCGCCGTCGCGAGCAGACACCGAATGCTTCTCCACGCCACCGTCACGGCCCCTTCTTCACTTCGACCGGATGAGCGTGGCGTCCGTCGACGATGCCACGGTCTTCGTCCACCTCGATGACCTGATTGGCCGCGACGCCCTTCAGGATCTGGAGCGTCCCGCTCGGCCAACGGATCTCGAGGTCGACTCGGGTGGCGTCCCCCAGGCCGAAGTGCACTCGGGGGTCGCTGGCACAGAAGACGCTACCGGCCGTGGTCGCGTCGGCGATCTGCTCGAGGGCGTCCGTGTGGGCCGAGGCGGGCTCCCTGCCCCATCCGAGTGCTTGTCGTGCCGCGGAGGCTCACGCTCAGCCAGTTGCGGGCGTTTCCTCCGTCGTTTCGCAGCACCGAAGGGGCGCCTTCGATGTTGACGATGATCACGTCGACGTCACCGTCGTTGTCGAGGTCGCCGACGGCGAGGCCGCGGCTCGAGATCTCGTCTCGCATCCCAGGCCCCGACTGCGCGGACACATCTGCAAAGCGCCCGTCACCGAGGTTCCGGAGGAGGAGACGGGGCTGGTGGTATCGCTCCCCTTCGACCGAGCTCGGAATCAGGTGAGGGTAGACGTGACCGTTGGCCACCACGATGTCCTTCCAGCCGTCGTTGTCGTAGTCCCCCACTGCAACCCCCAAACGTAGTAGGGTTCCGCCTCGAGGAGCCCAGCGGCCCGGGTGACGTCGGTGAAGGTCCCGTCGCCATCGTTGCGGTAGAAGGCGTCGCGGGCGCCGGGGAGGCCCCGGGGACCGCACATGACCCGGGCCCCCCGGTAGTTGCAGTCCGGACCCCGGAAGGACAAGGGCGACCGGTAGATGTCGACCTCGATGTTGTTGGCCACGTAGAGATCCAGGTTTCCGTCGAGGTCGTGGTCGACGAAGGCCGCGCTCGTGCTCCATCGCCCACCCTCGAGGCCGGCCTCCGTCGTGACGTCGGCGAAACGACCCTCGGGGAGGCTCCGAAACAGGATATTGCGATTGACGCCGAGAATGTAGAGGTCCGGCCGGCCGTCGTTGTCGTAGTCTCCGACCGCGCAGCCCATTCCCCATCCCGATTGGGCGAGGCCGGCCTCCTCGGTCATGTCCGAGTAGGTGCCGTCCCCCTTCGCGTGGTAGCGCGCGTTCTTGTGATCCGCGCCCTTCTGCACGTCTTCGAGGGTGCTGCCGTTCACGAAGAAGATGTCGAGGAGGCCATCCTGGTCGTAGTCCAGAAGGCAGACCCCGCCCCCTTTGGCCTCGAAGATGTAGTTCTTCTCGGCACTTCCGCTCACGTGCTCGAAGCGGATCCCCGCCTCCTGGGTGATGTCGACGAACACCGGCAGAGGCGGGTCGGAGGCCCGGGCCCCCGATGCGAGCAAACACGAAACCGCGAGGACCGACGCCGTGGTTGGTCTCACTGCGGGCTCGGTGCGTTCTCGAGGTTCTGCAGGTCCCGCTCGATGGAGGCCAGCAGGGCCGACTGGCCCAGAGCCGTGGCCTTTTTCCGGGCCTCCCGCATGTATCTCAGGGCCTCCGCTCGGTTCCCGGAGCGGGCGTACGCGGCGCCCAGAGCGTAGGCGAATTGCGGTGTCTCGTCGTCTTTCGGGAGCAGGGTCTGCCGCAGGTGGGAGATGGCCTCGTCGAACTGGCCCTGGAGGACGAGAATCCGCCCGAGGTTGAAGCGGGCCGCCCGGTAGTCAGGCCGCTCCTCCAGGGCCATGCGATAGTGGCGGACGGCATCGTCCAGCTTGCCAGAGAGCATCAGAAAGAGCGCGTAGTTGTTGTGGGCTTCGGCGTAGTTCGGCTTGAGCTCGAGGGCCCGTCGGAATGCCTCCGCCCCACCCGCCGGATCCCGGTCGTTCAGTAGCACCCCGTAGTTGTAGTGGAGCTCCGCGAGGTGCGGGGCCATCTCGAGAGCCGCCCGATAGTGCTCTTCGGCGCGGGACGGCTCGCCGAGCTGCCCATAGAGCCGGATGAGATTGACGTGGGCCTGGACCAACGTCGGGTCGATCTCGACCGCGGCCTCGTGCTCCTCGGCTGCCTCCTTCAGCTGCCCCTGCTCGGCGAGCTCGATTCCTCGCCGAAGGTAATCTGTCGAGCTGTTGCGCAAGGCAAGGATGTCGGCAAGCAGGGGATCGGGAAGGGTCGGCCAGCCGAGCTTGTCCTTCTGATAGAGGGCTAGGTGCTGCTGCGCCTTCTCCTTCTTCCCAATGCCCCGGTAGATTCGGGCCAGGGCGAAATGGGCACCTCCGAAAGTGGGCGCAAGCTCGCAGGCCCGGCTGAGATGGATCACTGCGGGGCCGGTCTCGCCCCGAGCGCGTGAATCCGTCCCAGCCCGTAATGGATCTCGGCCGTGTCGGGGTACCGCCGCTCGAGCTCCCGATACAGGGCCAGCGCCTCGTCCTGCCGATTGGCATCCATGAGCGTCTGCGCCAGCCTCATCTCCGCGGGCAGGTAGTCGGGCCGGAGGCGCAGCGTTTCCCGGAACGAGGCGGCCGCCTGGTCGTAGCGAGCGAGAAAGAGCTGCGCCCGCCCAAGGTAGTAGGACCAACGCCCCTCACCCGGGTCGAGGGCGTGGGCCCGCTGAAAGCAGGGATCGGCGTACTCGTACTGCTCGTGGGCGTACAGCACCATCCCCAAGATTCCGTTGCGGGCCGCGTCGTCCGGCTTCGTGAGGGCCCGTTGGTGAGCCTCGGCGATCGCCACGCGGATCGCCGGTTCGTACGTCTCCAGCGGCAGCTCCGGCAGCGGAGGCAGCGTTTGGGCCGCGGCAAGCACACTGGTCAAGAGCGCGAGCGCGAGAGGGGCAGACTTCCTGGGCACTTACTTCATCATAGCGAAGTGTTGCCAGGTCTTGAATTAGAGCATCGTGAGCCTCATGGGCTGGCACGACGCTCTATTTGCCGGGTGGCCCTGGGTGGTTTCCCACCCAGGGCTCCCACAGATCCGGACGTGCGCGACTAGCGCATCCGGCCCCTCGAGAATACGGTTTTGCTACGCGAGCTCGACGACCGGG
>CAUZDW010000087.1:0-5611 GCA_963578825.1 Vicinamibacteria bacterium | reverse complement strand
GAAGACGCGTCGAGCATTCGCCGGTCCGATGATGGCCTCGTTCTGGAATTCACGCTGACCGCGTTTGGCTCGTCCATACCTGCCACCGTCACGCTGACATCAGCGGACGAGGCTGACACCATGAACGCAGTAGTGGACCTGGCCGGGTTCTCCCTTTCTGGAACGGCGACCAGGGAGGGTGGATGATGGGGCGGTTCGTGGTCCTGCTGCTCGCGGCGGTCTCGATCTCGATCCCTGACGGGGCCGATGCTCAGAGACACACGTATACGAAGGGCCAGCCGCTCTACCCCGCCTACGAGGGCTGGGAGCAGAACGAGGACGGCTCGATCGATATGCTCTTCGGCTACATGAACCAGAACTGGGAGCAGCCGCTCGACGTTCCAGTCGGAGCCGACAACCAGTTCTCGCCGGGTACCGCGGACCAGGGTCAGCCCACGCATTTCCTTCCGCGACGGAACCGCTTCGTCTTCAAGGTGCGGATTCCGTCCGACTTCGAGGATGACGACGAGCTCGTGTGGACGCTGCGGGCGAACGGTCATGAGTTCAAAGCGTATGGCTCACTCCGTAAAGATCTCTTCGTCGACAACGTCGTGATCATGTCCGAGACCGGCGCATTGGGGGCGGGAAGCAGCAACCCGGAGATCCGGGCGAACGTGCCGCCTGCAGTCGAGTTGCAAGGGGGGATGGAGCGGAGCGTGCGCGCGGGCGAGACGCTCAGGCTCGAGGCGATCGTCATCGACGACGGCCAGCCGAATCGATCGTCGCTCGTGCTCTCCGGGGGGGGCAGTTCGGACGACGAAGAGGACGAAGAGGACGCTCAGGAAGAAGACGAAGCAGCAGCGCCAGAAGAAGAAGAGGAGGAGGACGCGGGGCCCACACCCAGGGAGCTCTTGGCGCGGGCCCTCAGCCGCTCGACGGCGACCGTAACGGTGAGCAAGAGGTCTGGGCTGCACTTCACATGGTTCGTGTACCGGGGCCCCGAGCAGGGCGTCGAGTTCGATCCGCCCCAGATCAAGCCATGGGAAGACACGCGGCCCTTCGCCAACTCGCCGTGGGCGGTCGCGTGGGCCGCTCCTGAGGCGCCGGAAAACGGACGGTGGGTGAGTGAGGTCACGTTTACTCAGCCGGGGACTTATGTGCTCCGGGGTCGGGCGGACGATGGAGGATTATTTTCGGACGTCGAGGTCATGGTCGTTGTGCGGGCGGCAGTGTCCTGACGCCAGCTATGCCGCCGATCCCCGTCCGGGTACCACGACGGAGATCTTCGAGTTCGGGGCTCGCCTCGCTCAACACGGGGTCCTGAAGGGAGTCGTAAATATCGAGGTGTCCGTATTTGGCATCCGAGACTTCGTGCTGACAGTTGAGTCGAGTCGGGAGCCTTTGTCTGATATGAGTTTCTTGGATTGAGGCGCTTTGCGCTCCGGCTTCGGGCCTCCTCCGGAGCGGTAGGGCTATCGACCCCCCCCGGCCTGATCCTGGTAGAGCCGGAGCGCTTCCTCGAACGTGGCGAGGACTTCGTCCCTGTGGGCCGGGTCGTCCCAGCGATCCATCCTCCGGAGATCGCTCAGCGTCTCCTCGATCCAGGCCACGAAGAACGCCGCGTCCTCGCTCGAGCGGATCGGCTCGCCGTCGGCGATCACGAACACCGGGTTCGTGTGCGCGAACAGGTAGCTGTCCATGGCGCCGTGCTGCGGCGGGCCGAGCGTGCGCGCCGCGATCCACACGCTGCTGTCGATAGGGACCTCGACCTCCACGTCGAACGACTTGCCGTCTCCGGTGGCTTCGAACGTGTGCGTGATCTCCCCGTTCTGGATGATCTCGAGCGTGTGCATCTCGAACAGTGACCGGGCCGTGACGGCGACGGAGACCGTCTCGCCTCCCGAGACCGGCAGCTCTTCGCCCATCCCCCGCCCCTCGACGTCGAGAGTGAGGATTGGTCCGCTGGTCACGAACGCCCGCCCGGCCGCCATCGCGTCGGCCCACTCATCGTAGTCGAGCGTCTCGCTGCCGGTGTAGACGTATGAGCGCGTCGTCCCGACCGCCGGGTGCCTCCAGATGTCGCTCATGGCATCGGTGCCTGCCGTAGCCGGGATCCTCGAGCCGGTGTTGAGGAGCCGGTACCAGATCTCGGCTGTCCCGAGCTCGTCGCTCCAGATGCAGGCGACGTCGACGAAGTCCGCCAGACCGAGGATAGCGTCGACGGGCAGCTCGCGTGCTCCGCTCGGTCGTGCGGGGTCGGGCGCGCGGTGGCTCAGCCCGAATGGGTGGACGTAGCCACCGATCCCGCCCTGCTCGTGCACGTGCTCGAGCACCGCGGCGTTCGTCGGGTACAGCTCGCGATAAGCCGTCCCTTCGTAGCCGACGTAGAACGGCGTCACCAGCGAGACGAGGTTCAGCAGCGCCATGTGCGCGAAGAAGTTTGGCCGGTACTCCTCGTTGTAGTAGACGATCGTCCGCTCGTCTCCGTGGGGGTGCGGGTGGCCGAGGAAGTGCTCGAGATCCTCGACCCGACTGTTGGCCCAGTAGTTCGCGATCATCCCGTTGGCGACGTTGAGGTCTTCGGCCAGGGCCTTGTTCCGGAGATCGAGCGGCGTGATGCGCTCGTGACCTCCGTAGTTGGGGTGGATGTGGTTGTCGCCGGAGTACCAGCCGTTCGCGGCCATGTCGATCCAGCGATCGAGCTGGACCTCGACCGTCGTCCACTCGCCGGCCCGCACGTCGACCTGATGCGTCTCGGGCTCGTACTCGAATCCGCGCCACACTTCGAGCTCGGCGTCGCCCACGGGGAGCGTGACCGCGAAGCTGCCGTCGGTGTGGAAGTAGTAGTCGTCACCGGCCGCGCTCAGGACGCGCGGGAAGCTCCCGCGCGGGAAGTAGCTGCGCCCGTCGGCGGCGATGAGGTAGATGCGCGACGGAAGCAGACGCCCGTCCGCGCCGCTGACCCGAACCCGCACCTGCCCCACCGGCTCGGACCATGCGTACTCCTCGATCCGAATGCGGCGGGGCACGCCCCCCCCGCGCCCCACGGTGTACAGCTCGAAGCCCATTCCCTGGTCGGTGGTTCGCTCCTCTCCGGGTCGTCCACCGTTTCGCGAGTACACGAGCCGCTCGCCGTCTGGGGACCAGGAGGGGAAGTACTCGTCGGTCGGCGAATGCGTGAGCCGCACCTGCTGGATGCCGGGGCTGGAGCGGTCCTGCGCCGCCCGCGCCTGAGCGGTCGGGACCTGATAGATATCGTTGGTGCCCGAAGCGTCAGTGATGTAGGCGACCGATCCTCCGTGGGGAGCGACGACCGGCGAGGCCTGATAGTTGGTCTCGATCCGGATCAGAAGGCTCGCCTCTCCCGTGGCCGCGCTCCAGCGCCACAGGGACCCCGATCCCAAGGCCGCCTCGCCGCGCTTGGAGACGAAGACGATGTCGCCCGTGTCGCCAATCCAGTCGCCCACCATGTCCTGTGCGCGGGGGTCGGCGATCACCGCCTCCGCGGATCCGCGCCCGAGGTCGTACGCCCACAGGTCGAAGGTGCCGTCGCGACCGGTCGTGAACAGGATACGTGCCCCATCCGGCGAGAACCGCGGCCTGAGGTCGAGGTGCAGATTCTCCGTCAGACGGCGCTCGACACCACTCTCGAGATCGAGGAGGTAGATGTCGAAATTCAGGTCCACGTCGGCGGCGAATGCGATCGATCGACCGTCGGGCGACCAGCTCGGCTGCGAGTGGTACCCCGGCCCGGAGGTCAGCTGGCGCGCCACGCCCCCCTCGACCGCCACCAGCCAAATGCGGCCCTGGTACGCGAACGCGATCGACGCACCGTCCGGCGCCCAGGCCGGATAGGTCGGCGAGGCCGTCACGGGCGGGGGGAAGTAGGCCTCCATGTACATCTTGCCCGCCCCGCCCCCGCTGTTCATCGAGGGATATCCTCCGGGAAACGAGCTCGGATACTCCCGCTGCTGCGCCGACGCGGGCGCCGCGACGAGGGCGAAGCTCACGAGGAGCGGGGCCATCGATTTCATACTCAACCTCCGGGCGGTTAGGCGAAGGGAAGGCAATAGTGTGCCGACGCCTCCGGTTGCCGCCAGAGGCGGTGGTGGCGATCGGCATCAGGTGCGACCATCCGCTCCCGATGGGGTTCCCGTTGGTGTTGTCGTAGGATCTCGCGCTGCGCTGACCTGCGGCGCATCTTAAGCCCATGAGCGATCCCATTACCCGCCTGAACGCAGCCCTTGAAAGCCGCTACTGCATCGGAGCCGAGACCGTATCGACGACGTGGGTTCGCGCCTTTTTCTCGTGTGTGCTCGCGCTCGCGACCGCGGCGTGCGTCGCTCCCAGAGAGGCTGCGCAGCAGGACCAAGCAGTCGAGGCCGACCACTTCGTGCCCTCGCGGCCGGAGACCGTGAGTTGGGGCTGGTATCCGATCGACAAAGAACCCGTTGTGACCATCCAGTCCGGCGAGACGGTTCGCATCAACACGCTGACGCACGCGGGGGCGACCCAGCGTGAGGAGCCCAGCGCCTACCTCACCGGACTCGGCATCCCACGTGATGAGATCCTGCAGGACGTCTTGGACTTCTGGGCCTCGAGAGACGGGCGTCCGCGAGAGGGCCGTAGCGGCCACGTCATCACGGGCCCCGTTTACGTCGAGGGCGCCGAGCCCGGCGACATGCTGGAAGTGCAGATTCTGGACATCCAGACGCGCGTGCCCTGGGGCATCAACAACACGAGTGCCAGGGGTGGCGTGTTCTCGCAGGGCTATCCCGGCTTCGACGACGACGACCCGGAGCTCGACATCGCCCAGAGACGACACGTGATTCGGACCGGCGAGGTCGATGGGCGGGAGGTCGCGTTCTTCTCGCCGGATATCCAGGTGCCGCTCGCGCCGTTCATGGGGATCGTCGCGGTCGCGCCTGATCCTGTTGTGGGCGAGCCCGGCGTGTCCGTCCCGGGTGTGCAGAGCTCCCGTCCGCCGGGAGCCTTCGGCGGCAATCTCGACGTCAAGGACCTCACCGCCGGAACGACAGTCTACCTGCCGGTCTTTCATCCGGGCGCGCTTTTCTACGTGGGCGATCCGCACGGAGCACAGGGGGACGGGGAGGTGAGCGGCACCGCGATCGAGCAGTCGCTGACAGCCACGTTCCGCTTCGTCGTCCACAAGGATGTGAGCATCTCGGGACCGCGCGCCGAGAACGACACCCACTACCTCATCATGGGAATCGACCTCGATCTTGACCGCGCAATGCGACACGCTACGTGGGAGGTCGTCGACTTTCTGGTGACCGAGAAGGGGCTCTCCCCGGCAAAGGCACTCTCGCTTGCCAGCGTCGCTGTCGACTTCCGCGTCAGCGAGGTTGTCGATCTGACTCAAGTGGTCACCGGGTTCATACCGAAGAGCATCTTCCTGCGGTAGGAGCGGCCACGTGTTTGTCAGCGCCGGTTTCGCACCGACCTACTCCGACTCTAGGCGCTACTGACCCTGAGCGGGCCCATCCTGGGACAGGGAAGGGGTATGCTGCCCTGAGGCGTGCCTCCGACGACTAAGCGACGAGGCCATGCTGCAGACGGTCTTGGAGCGTCATGTCGGGAACCCGCCTGCTGGCCAAGCAGATGCCCTAGC
>CAUZDW010000086.1:0-5722 GCA_963578825.1 Vicinamibacteria bacterium | reverse complement strand
CCGATACGAGCCTTGGGTGTGGGGTGAATCTGGTTTCCGACATCTGCCCCATAGGTCTCAGGGACACGTCCCCCATACCGGGTGATCCAGAGCCCACGACGTCGACCTCTGGGATTCGATCGACCACGATCACGCTGCTGGCGAGGTGCGCGCGATCCTGCACGGCAACTGCAACCGCTTGGTCGGCTTCGCCGAGGCCGTGGGATCCAAGGGCGTCCAGAGACTCCGGAAGTACATCTGGCCGAAGGCCTCTCCCCCACCGGGCGGCCGGCAGGGGGGGGCCTGATTCGCAATCAGGAGGTCGCCGGTTCGATCCCGGCGTGGTCCACCAAGCCCCGAAACGCCTACATAGATCAGTGGCATGAAGAGAACGACCCGGCGCCCGGCCATGCGGAGGTCGCGGTCGCCAACCAGCGCTTCGTCGCCCCCCGGGGCCACAACGCCTCCATCGAGCACTTCCGCGATTTCTTCACCGCCATGCGAAAGCGCGGCGACACCATCGAGGACGCCACATTCGGCAACAACACGGCCCTGGCGTGCCACATGGCCAACCACTCCTACTTCAACGAGACGATCGCGACCTGGGACAGTGACACAGGCGAAATCCGCGGGTAGGCTGGGGGCCACGAGAGAGCAATCGGAGGAGGAAGCATGAGCGACTCACACAACGACGTGAACCGGCGCGTCTGGCTGCGGGGGGCCTTTGGGGCGTTGGGCGCCGGCGCCCTCGCGGCGTTCCCGCATCGGGCAGAAGCGCATGCCCTCCCACCCGACGAGGCGGACGAAAAGTCCCTCGAAGGTCGCATCCGAATCACGCGGCTCGAGACCTTCCTCGTGAAGCCGCGATGGCTCTTCCTGAAGGTCCACACCGACGCCGGGATCGTCGGACTCGGCGAGCCGATCACCGAGGGGCGGGCGAAGACGTGCGCCGCCGCCGTCGAAGAGATCGCTCCCTACCTGGTCGGCAAGGACCCCCGGAGAGTGGTGCACCACTGGCAGGCAATCTACCGCCACGCGTTCTATCGGGGCGGGCCCATCCTGACCAGCGCCCTGAGCGGGATCGACCAGGCGCTCTGGGACATCAAGGGCAAGGCGCTCGGTGTGCCGGTCTACGAGCTTCTGGGCGGGCCCACCCGTGACCGGGTTCGTGTCTACGCCCACGCGCGAACGCCGGAGGCCGTGCGGGAGAAGAAAGCCCAGGGGTTTACGGCGTTCAAGACGGGACCGTTCAAGCGGCGCCCCGCGCGGTTCGTCGAGCCACCGGGTTTCGTGAAGCTGGTGGGCGACAAGTTCGCGGAGCTTCGCGACGCCGTCGGGCCCGATGCTGACATAGGGATCGATTTCCACGGGGCCATCAGCCCGGCCACGGCGAAGCTCCTCATCAAGGTGCTGGAGCCGCACCAGCCCATGTTCGTGGAGGAGCCGGTCGCTGCCCAGAACGTGGACGTGATGGCGGAGATCGCCCGGGGGACACATCTCCCCATCGCGACCGGCGAACGGATCTTCACGAAGTGGGGTTTCCGGGAGATCCTCGAGAAACACGCGGCCGTGATCCTTCAGCCCGACCTGTCCCACGCCGGCGGGATCACCGAAGGACGGATCATCGCGGGGATGGCCGAGGCCTACTACGCCTCCATCGCGCCGCACAATCCCCTGGGCCCCATCTCCCTCGCCGCCGGGGTTCAGCTCGCGGCGTCCATCCCGAACTTCCTCTGCCAGGAGCAGGTGAGCCTGGGCGGGGGCTATCTCAAAGAGCCGTTCGTGGTGAAGGACGGCTATCTCGACCTTCCCAGAGGACCCGGCCTCGGCATCGAGCTGGACGAGGACGCCATGGCCGACAAGATCGGACACGACTGGATGAACAGGGAGGAGTACGACGCTTTCGACGGCTCCGTGGTGGACTGGTGAGGTGTCGAGCGTGAGACGCCGTCGCGTCGTCGGTCTGCTACAGGCCCCAGAAGTGCCCATTCGAGATTTGAGAAACCGCGGCTACCGCTAGCCCGCAGGAAAGCGGCGGTACCTACGCCCGTCCCAGTCAACGGTTTGGAACCACCTCCAGTGGCCCTGGAGGCTTTGTTCCCCCCGGAAGGATCTTTGGGATGGAGCCTCCCTCAGGCAAAAAGTGGAGTTACCCCGTTTCCGTAGACAGCCCCGCTATGCTGCCACACCTGCGGCAGCGTGTTGCCTTTCGAAGTCCATCGGGCTGAGATAGCCGAGGGACGAATGACGCCGCCTCCCGCCCCCACGCGCACACTGCTTGGCCCGGGACCGCGAAGCCGATACAGTCTCTACCGACTCATGGATCACATCCGGAACTTCTGCATCATCGCCCACATCGACCACGGCAAGTCGACCCTTGCCGACCGCCTCATCCAGCGCTGCGGGGCGGTGGAGACCAGGGACTTCCGCGACCAGATCCTGGACTCCATGGACCTCGAGCGCGAGCGCGGGATCACGATCAAGGCCAACACCGTCAGCCTGCCCTACACAGCGAAGGACGGGCGGACCTACGAGCTCAACCTGATCGACACCCCCGGGCACGTCGATTTCTCCCACGAGGTGCGTCGCTCTCTGATGAGCTGCGAGGGCGCCCTCCTGGTGGTCGACGCCTCCCAGGGCGTCGAGGCACAGACGGTAGCGAACCTCTACCTCGCCATGGAGTTCGATCTCGAGGTGGTCCCGGTCATCAACAAGATCGATCTCCCCTCCGCCGACGTCGACCGGGTGATGGAGGAGATCGACCGCGACCTCGGCCTCGACCCGTTCGCCTCGATCCAGGTCTCGGCCAAGCTGGGCACCGGTATCGACGACTTGCTGGAGGCGATCGTCCAGCAGCTACCCCCGCCGAAGGGTGACCCGGCGGCGCCCTTGCGGGCGCTCCTCGTCGACGCCCAGTACGACGCCTACCGCGGTGCGGTTCTGCAGGTGCGCCTCTTCGACGGCGCCCTGCAAGCCGGTACCCGAGTGCGATTCATTCACTCGGGGCAGGAGCACAAAGTCGAGGAGGTCGGCTACCAGCGCTTGAAGAACGTCCCGACCCCCGAGCTGTCCGCCGGCGAGGTGGGCTACGTCCTGGCCGGCGTGAAGAGTCTCTCGGGTCTCGCCATCGGCGACACGCTGACCGAGGCCGAGCGCCCGGCCACCGAGCCGGTACCCGGCTACCGCAAGGCGAAGCCGGTTGTGTTCTCCTCGATCTACCCCATGGCCACCGACGACTACGAGGACCTGACGAAGGCTCTCGAGAAGCTGAAGCTCAACGACGCGTCGCTGATCTACGAGAAGGACTCCTCGGCGGCCCTCGGCTCCGGCTTCCGCTGCGGCTTCCTCGGGCTCCTTCACCTCGACGTGGTGCAGGAGCGGCTCGAGCGCGAGCACGACCTCTCCCTCATGCTCTCCGCGCCCTCGGTGCGCTACCGCATCGTGATGAACGACGACTCCGAGGTCTGGATCGACAACCCCACCTTCTACCCGGACCCGGCGTCGATCAAGGAGGCCTACGAGCCGTACATCAAGGCCACGATCCTGACCCCGGAGCGCTACCTCGGCATCGTGATGGAGCTGTGCCGCGAGCGGCGCGGGGTGGACACCACCTTCAACTACCTCGCCGCTGGCCGGATGGAGGTGGTGAGCCAGCTCCCGCTGGCCGAGGTCCTCTTCGATTTCTACGACCGGCTGAAGTCCATCACCCAGGGCTACGGGTCGTTCGATTACGAGCTCCTGGACTTCCGCCTCGGCGACATGGTCAAGGTGGACATCCTCGTCAACAGCGAGAAGGTCGACGCCCTCTCGCAGCTCGTCCACCGCGAGTTCTCCCGTCCCCGGGCGCTGCGCTACTGCGAGCGGCTGGCCAAGACGATCCCGCGCCAGCAGTTCAAGATCGCGATCCAGGGTGCGATCGGAGGCAAGATCATCGCCCGCACCACCATCAACGCCTACCGCAAGGATGTGACGGCCAAGTGCTACGGGGGCGACATCTCCCGCAAGCGGAAGCTCCTCGAGAAGCAGAAGAAAGGCAAGAAGAAGATGAAGATGGTGGGGGCGGTGGAGGTCCCACAGGAGGCCTTCGTGTCGGTGCTCCGGACCGAGGGCGAGGACGGCAAGTAGCCGGGCCGGTGCCATGGTCGGAACAGGAATGCCGGCCGCCCTGCCGCGGGAGACTCGACCGAGGGCTCCCGGGCTCTATCTCCACCTTCCCTTCTGCTCGTCCATCTGCCCGTACTGCGACTTCTCGGTCCGGCGCGCCGGAGTGCCCGCGCGGAAGCGCTTCGTCGACCACCTGGTGGCTGAGGTGCCCCTCGCCGCGTCCGAGTGGACGGACCCCACCCCCTTCGACACCGTCTACTTCGGCGGGGGGACGCCCTCGCTCCTGCCCTCCGTGGACCTCGCCCGGGTGCTCGACGCCTGCCGAGAGCATCTGCCGCTCGCCCCTGCGCCCTGGGTCTTCCTGGAGGCCAACCCCGAGGATGCGACGCCGGAGACCTGCGCGGCCTGGAGGGCCCTGGGAGTGCGGACCGTGTCGCTGGGGGTGCAGTCCTTCTCTGACGACGCCCTCCGCCTTCTCGGTCGACGCCACGACGGAAGACGGGCCAGGGCGGCCACCGAGACCGCCCTGGACGCGGGTTTCGACACCGTCTCGGTCGACCTCATCTTCGGCCTGCCCGGACAGACCGAGGAGGCCTGGCGGCGCGACCTGGAGGCTGTGGTGGACCTGGCGCCAGGGCACGTGTCCTGCTATCAGCTCACGATCCACCCGCGCACCCCGTTCGGGGTCAGTGCCCGACGGGGCCAGCTCTCCGAGATGCCGGAGGACGAGCAGGCCCTCCTCTTCGACCTCACGCACCGCGTTTTCGCCGACGGGGGCCTTCCGGCGTACGAGGTCTCCAGCTTCGCGCGCAGCCACGAGCACGAGTCGCGCCACAATCGCAAGTACTGGGATCACACGCCCTACCTCGGGCTCGGTCCCTCGGCTCACTCCCTCGCCACGGCCGACCCGGGTGGGACGCTCCTGGCCCACCGCTGGTGGAATGAGCGGAGCACCCCAGGCTGGGAGCGTCGCGTGGTGGCGGGCGAGCGCCCCGTGGAGGGAGAGGAGCGCCTCGGTCCGAAGGCCGTGGCCACCGAAGCGCTGCTGCTGGGCCTGCGCACCACGGCCGGGATCGACCTCGACGGCTTCATGGCGCGCCACGGGATCGACCTGCTGGCCGCCAACGACGCTCTCGTCGCCCGCCTCGTGGCCGAGGGTCGACTCGTCGTGAGGAGCGGCCCGAAAGGCGGCCGGCGTCTCGTGCCGACGCGGTCCGGGCTTGCCGTCGCCGACGGCCTGGCCGCGGCGTTCGACCTCCCGCTCCCGAGCTGACGTCGATTGCGTGGCGGCCGCCGAGCGGTGAGCTGAATCCCCCGCCGATCAGGTGAGGCGGGAGGTCCCGGCCCATCAACGGCACTCCCGACCAGCGACGTTTCTGCTACCGCTCTGCTACCACTTCACCCGGTCTGAGCGGGTCTTAGCCGGAGGAGTTCGTGTCACTTGTGAAGCAGACCTACCGTGTGCTCCTGACGCGCGGCCTCAAGGGCTGCTACGTCTACTTCATGGATCGCCCCACGCGCGACTTCTTCAAGTCGAGAGTGGAGTAGGGGCTAGCCAGTCCCGGGTGATCGTCGCCGGCCCAGAAGACGACGAGAGCTGACGATCTCCCTTCCTTATTGCAGCTCAGCTCAAGGGCAG
>CAUZDW010000085.1:0-5891 GCA_963578825.1 Vicinamibacteria bacterium | reverse complement strand
CGTCCCGGGCGAGCTCGAACTACAGCAACTCGACAGCACCTCGGATTTGGCAGACACGGCGCCCGCCTACTCTCCCCGGCCTTCGCGCCCTCCGAACCGGGCCGTTTCCCGGCCGAGCACACCGACGGGGCTGCTCAAGAGCCACACAACATATCCCAGGTGAGGGGGGTGCCCCGGGGTATATCACGGGAAGCCCGGCTCTCGAGGAAGACGTCCAGGTGTTTAGGCGGAAGGCCATAGCCCGGACGAATGGACCGTAGATTCCGGGGCGTGAACGGCTCGCCCTTCACAATGTCCTCGACGACATAGAGCGAGCGCCTGAACACCCTGCTCCCCTCCTCCGCTGGAGGGCGTCGGAACGAAGGCTGCCCCACCATTGCCTCTGCCCGCCTGACTTCCTGGACGAGCTGTTGCAGCTCTTGCGGCTCCAACGAGAAGTGGCTGTCCACGCCGCCGTCCGCGCGGCTCAGCGTGAGGTGCTTCTCGATCATACAGGCGCCCAATGTGACGCCCACGAGCGCGGCGGTGGTACCCAAGCTGTGATCCGACAGACCGGTCAGACAACCGGAGACCTCCCGCAAGACCGGAATCGAGCCGAGCCCCATCGCAGAGTCCGGAGCCGGATAGCTGCTGGTACACCAGAGGAGGATCAGCTCCTCCGCCCCGGCTTGCCGGAGCACGTCCACGGCATGGATGATCTCCTCGAGCCTGGCCATGCCGGTGGAGAGGATCACCGGCTTTCCCGTGGCAGCGACGCGCCGGAGAAGAGCGTCGTCCGGAAGCTCAAAGGACGCGATCTTGTACGCGGGAGCGCCCAGACCCTCAAGTAGCTCCACGGCTGTGTCGTCAAAAGGGGTCGAGAAGACCTCGACTCCCGCGCTCCGCCCAGCCTCGAACAGGGCTGCGTGCCACTCCCAGGGAGTATGCGCTTCCTGATAGAGGTCGTATAGCGTGCGGCCGCTCCATGGACCGGCGCCGGAAACGCGAAAGTCCGGACCTTCGGCATCGATGGTGAGCGTGTCGGCCGTGTAGGTCTGGAGCTTGACCGCATCCGCCCCCGCTTCGGCAGCCGCCTGGATCGTGCGGATGGCACGATCCAGGTCCCCGTTGTGGTTGCCGGAGAGTTCGGCCACGATGTAGGCCGAATGGCCGGGACCGAGCACGCGGTCACCAATGAGGACAGCAGGCCTCGCGCTCATCATCACTTGCTCGGCTCGAACAGTTCGATGCGAGCTTCGACCTCCTGACCGTCAACGATCACACGCAGTCCGCGGTGTGGCGGGAAGGTGCGCGCCCGGAGAACATTGAAGAAACGTCTCGCCTCGGGGAGCTCGTCAAGGGAAAACCTGTCGAGCTTCGCGAAGTCAGCCAGCCGATGGATCGATCCACCGTCCGGCTGCTGCACACCCGGCCAGGCCGCCAACATCCCGGGCCAGGCCCCCATGAGCATCTCCGTGGTGGCATCCTCGAGCCGCCGATGGAGCGTACCCGCCGTGTCCCAGGCACGGACTACCACCTCCCTCTGAAGCAGCAAGCTGCCGGCGTCCACCTCCGCGACCATACGATGCGCCGTGACGCCAGCGGGAGATCCCTCCACCAGCGGCCACACGTTGGTGTGCACGCCACGGTTCCACGGCAGCAGGGCTGCGTGCAGGTTGACGGCCTTCCCGTCGAACGCTGCCAGTAACTCCCGAGAAAGAACGTGGCCGAAATACACGGACAGGATCCAACAGTCTGATGGAGGGGCGTCCACCAGACGGCGGGCCGTCCCCTCAGACCACTCGTCCGTGGGTACCTGCCGCTTCTCGGCCACATCGCGAAGCTCACAGCCGAGCCGCTGGCGGTCAGGCGCGTTCAGCACCAGGCGACGGGGTGGGTGCGGCGTCTCCTCCAGGAATCGGAGCGCCGCCCGTCCATTGGCGAAAAGGTAGTAGGGTGGTCCCATCAGCTCTTCAGCAGCCCTCGCATCACGTCCACCACGCGCGCCGGGCCTTCGCAGTCCACAATGGTCGTGCCGAGATCCGCACGTCTCCTCGGTTCCTTCGCGTCGCTCGCGGCGACCACGATCTCGTCGAAGAGCGTTTCGAGCCATCCCTCCTGCTGCACGGTCGCACCGCTGGAATAGCCCAGGTTGCGCCAACCGGTGAGAACCCGTTCCTGGTGTTCATTCGTGGCCAGAGGTACGAATGGGACTCCCATGGCCGCCATCTCATGACTCGTCGTGCTGGCCGAGCAGACGACCAGCAGGGAACCGAGACAGCGATCGAGAAAGTCCGTCGGGTTCCGCACCAACTCGATCCCCGGATAGGGCTGGAAATCTCCTTTGGCGCTCGGCCCCACGATGCCGACGATGCTCGGGCGGGAGCTAGGACCGCCGGCGAACGCGGTGGTCAACCGCCGAAGAACAGTCCCGGTGTGTCCCCCGGGGTCGCTCCCGCCGAACGTCACGAGGACCTGCCTTCCGTCACCTCGCCACGCACCCCGCCGGGCACGCACATCGTCTCTCATCAATGCGAAAGCCGGCCCCAGAAGCGCCTGCCGTGTGACAGCCCTCGCGTAGTCGCCTGCCACTGCTCCAACGTTGGGGTTGACGAGCAGGTCACACCGCGCGTCCGGCCGTACCCAGTCATCGACGATCACGACAGGACGGGTTCTCCCGAGCTTCTCGATATCCGTCTCGGTAAACCCATAGTCGTCAATCACAAGGACGTCGTAGTCGCACCCACGGTGATCGAGACGCACCGCACGCTCGGACGCATCCAACAACGGCAGCACTTCCTCGATGCCTTGGGAGAGGATCAACTCCCCGCCGCCCGCGGCGCTGAGCAGCGCTCGGCCGCGGCTGACGTGCCCGAGGCCAACCCCTCCTCCAGCCCGGCATACGTACCCGACTCTGATGCATCTGGACATTCTTCTAAGGCTGGGCATCAGGCTGAAGGATCATCGGTCGGACCATGAACCCGTCGGCTATAGTGGAACTTTGACGAAGTGTTCCGGTTGTAGGGCCATCGCCGTGAGTATCTAGCGAAGGATCATGATCAAGGCTCGGCTCGGCCGAGCTGCCTCCCGACCACACTGAGAATGGCTCCCGCCGATTCCTCCGGCTCCTCCCCCTCACCCGTCTTCACCACGATCTCCGGCCTCACCGGCGCCTCGTAGGCATCCGACACGCCAGTGAACGAAGCCACCGCTCCTTCCTTCGCCTTCCTGTAGAGCCCCTTCGGGTCGCGCTCGGCGCAGACCTCGGGCGGGCAGTCCACGAACACCTCGACGAAGCTGCCCTCGGGGAAGAGGGCCCGCACGCGGTCGCGGTCCCGCCGGAAGGGCGACACGAACGTGCAGATCACGATCGCGCCCTGCTCGAAGAAGAGCTTCGCCACCTCGCCCACCCGCCGGATGTTCTCGGTCCGGTCGCGCTCGGAGAAGCCCAGGTCCCCGTTCAGCCCGTGGCGCACGTTGTCGCCGTCGAGGAGCATCGTCTGGACCCCCTCCTCGAACAGCCTCCGCTCGACGAGCTTGCCGATCGTGGTCTTGCCCGATCCCGGGAGCCCCGTCAGCCACACGACCACCGCCTTGTGTCCGGTCCGCGCCTCGCGCTCCGCGCGTGGGATGTTCCACCCCTGCCAGACGACGTCTGGCGAGACGGCCGTGGGCGCCTCCTCCCGGTCCACCTGCGGGATCAGCGCATCGAGCGTCTTCTCCTCCCCGCGGATCATCCCGGCGGCGACCGTCGCGTTGGTATGCGGGTCGATCAGGATGAAGCTCCCGGTCTGCCGGTTGTCCCGGTACGAGTCGAAGAAAAGCGGGCTCGCGGTCTCCAGACGGACGCGGCCGATCTCGTTCAGATGAAGCGTCTCAGCCGACTCCCGGTGGAGCGTGTTCACGTCGATGCGGTAGAGCACCTCGGTGACGACCGCCTTGGCCTCGGCGCTGGTGTGCCGGAGCAGGTACTGGCGCGAGGGATCGAGCGGCTCTTCGGCCATCCAGCACACGCTGGCGTCCAGCCGCGTCCCCATCGACGGGAGGTTCTGCCGCCGGACGATCATGTCGCCGCGGCCCACGTCGATCTCGTGCTCTAGGATGAGGACGACTGAGTCCGAGGCGACCGCTTCCTGGAGCGGCCCGTCGAAGGTCTCGATGGACCTGATCCGCGACTCGCGCCCACCGCGGAGGACCACGACGTCCTCGCCCGGTGAGACGGTGCCGGACGCGATCCGCCCGGCGTAGCCGCGGAAGGTCCGGTCCGGCCGGATCACGTACTGCACGGGGAAGCGGAAGTCGAGCATGTTGCGCGTGCCGCCCACCGTCACGGTCTCGAGGTGGTGGAGTAGCGAGCCGCCCTCGTACCAAGCGGTGTGCTCGCTCGGGTGCACGATGTTGTCGCCGTGCAACGCCGAGATGGGAATCGCCTTCATGTTGAGCTCGAGCTTCTCGGCGAACTCCATGTAGTCGGCAACGAGCCGGTCGTAGACGTCGCGGCTCCACCCGACCAGGTCCATCTTGTTGACCGCGAGCACCACGTGCGGTAGCCGGAGCAGCGACGTGATGAATCCGTGCCGCTTGGACTGCGTGGTGATGCCACGGCTCGCGTCGAGCAGCACGATCGCGAGATCGGCCGTGGACGCGCCGGTCACCATGTTGCGCGTGTACTGCTCGTGGCCGGGCGTGTCGGCGATGATGAACTTGCGGCGGGGCGTCGCGAAGTACCGGTACGCGACGTCGATCGTGATCTTCTGTTCGCGCTCGGCCCGGAGCCCGTCGGTGAGGAGCGCGAGATTGATCCCAACCTCACCGCTGCTCCGGCTCGCCTGGTCGATCTGCTCGAGCTGGTCCTCGAAGATTGACTTCGTGTCGTAGAGGAGCCGTCCGATGAGCGTGCTCTTCCCATCGTCCACGCTGCCCGCGGTGGTGAACCGGAGCAGGTCCATGGTGGCGTAGGGGTTGCCGCCGTTGCCCCCGGTCATCAGAGATACCTCCGGAGGGGGGCTCCCGCTGCCGGTCGAACACGAGCTACAATGCCGTCTCCTGGGCGGCCTCCTGGCTCAGACTCAGGGAGAGGTCGATGCGCTCCCAGATCCGTTACACCTATCAGGACTACCTCGCCATCCCCGAGGATACGTCTCGTCACTACGAGATCGTCGACGGGGAGAGCAGGCATGACTTCGACATCCGACTGGATGAGCTGTTCCGGTCGTAGTCCGCCCATCAGAAATATCCCTGCTTCTTCCGGTCCTCCATCGCGGCCTCGGAGCGCTTGTCGTCGCTCCGGCCGCCCCGCTCGGTGACGCGAGCTGCGGCGACCTCCGCGATGATCTCCTCGAGGGTCGACGCGGTCGAAACCACAGCGCCCGTGCAAGTGACGTCCCCGATCGTTCGGAAACGGACCAGCCGCTCGGCCGCGGGCTCGTGCGGGAGCGGCTCGAGGAACTCGGTCCGGGCGAGCAGCATCCCGAGCCGCTCGAACACCTGTCGCCGGTGCGCGAAGTAGAGCGAGGGGATCTCGATCTTCTCGCGCGCGATGTACTGCCAGACGTCCATCTCGGTCCAGTTCGAGAGCGGGAAGATGCGGAAGTGCTCGCCGGGCTTCTTGCGCCCGTTGTAGAGGCTCCACAGCTCGGGCCGCTGGTTCCGGGGGTCCCACTGCCCGAAGCGGTCGCGGTGGCTGAAGAAGCGCTCTTTGGCACGCGCCTTCTCCTCGTCGCGCCGACCCCCGCCGAGCGCCGCGTCCACGCGCAGGTCGGCCAGGGCGTCGAGCAGGGTTACCGTCTGGAGCGCGTTCCGGCTCGCGCCTGGTCCCTCCTCCTCTTTCACCTTTCCCGCGTCGATCGAGTCCTGCACGTAGGCCAGGTGCAGCGTGGCCCCGCACTTCTCGACCAGGGCGTCCCGGAACT
>CAUZDW010000084.1:0-6246 GCA_963578825.1 Vicinamibacteria bacterium | reverse complement strand
GGCCGGGACGTCACACACGGATCTCACGCCGTCCCGCCGTGTCGCTTGACCGCTCGCAGGAGTCGTCAGAGCCGCCGGAGACCGCGATTAGGGCCTCTCGTTCCCATCGAAGGGCCCCGCCGAGGGGCGGGGGGGCCGAAAAGCAACCCCCTATGAATCAACGAATCGGGCCGCTATGAAATCTGCGTCCAGCCCTACCCCCGTCCAGGCGGCAGGGTGCAAGTATCGACGGATGGCGGCGTGAATGCCGTCTGGGCTGCCAACGGGCGCGAGTTGTTCTATCGCAACGGCGACAAGATGATGGTCGTCCCGATCGAGATGAAGCCTTCCTTCACGGCCGGCAGCCCCCGCGTGTTGTTCGAGGGCCGCTACTTTTTCGCGGGCCACGACTATAATGAGCAGGTGGAGCTCCTCTCGATAGTGGGAAACATCGCCGATTCCGCCGAGGGCACGCCCAAGCTCCACGCGCACGTCGTGCTCGGCTGCTCGGACGCCACGACGCGCGGCGGCCATCTGATCGAGGCGGTGGTGCGCCCCACGCTCGAGGCCATCATCGAAGAGACCCCCACGCACCTCAAGCGCCAGCTCGACGCCAAGACTGGCCTGGTCCTGCTGCGACTCTAGCAACGGAGGCCTTCGCCTGCGATTCGGGGTCAACACGCTGCTGTTCACCGACACGTTCCTGGAGCAGGATTTGCCGCTCCTGGATCGGTGTCGCGCTCTGGGCTTCGACGTGCTCGAGATCACGCCGATCGATCCCGACCGGTTTCCCGCGCGCAAGGTACGGCAGGCGGCCCGCGATGCGGGCGTGGCCGTCAACATGAACTTCGCCCTGCGCGAGGATTCGAATCCGGTCTCGCCCGATTCCGCCGTGCGCCGGCGGGCCGTCGAGCTGTCGAAGCAGGTGGTCGATCTCTGCGTCAAAGCTGGAGCCGAGATCTACTGCGGCGCGAACTACTGCGCTTGGAAGTACTTCACGAACAAGCCACGGACCGACGTCGAGTGGGCGTGGGCCGTGGAGTGCTTCCGGGAGATCGCCGAACACGCGCAGGCGGCCTCGAACCTGGTGCTGGCTGTCGAGACGCTCAACCGGTTCGAGTCGTACTTTCTCAACACGGCCGCCGACGCGCTGCGGTTCATCGACGACGTCGGGCTGCCCAACGTGAAGGTGCACCTCGACACCTTCCACATGATCCGTGAAGAGGACGACATGGGCGCTGCGATTCGTGCCTGCGGCGACCGCTTAGGCTACTTCCACGCGTGCGGGAGCCAGCGCGGCATCCCGGGCCGCGATCTCGTGCCCTGGCGGACCGCGCTCGAGGCCGTGCGCGATACCGGGTATCGCGACTGCATCACCATCGAGTCGTTTCACCCCGACAAGAGCATCGCGCCGCTCGTGGGCATCTGGCGGCATTTCGCCGATTCGCCGGAGCAGTTGGCCACCGAGGGGCTGGCGTTTCTCCGGCAGCAGGTCTCCGAGATCTACGGCGAGGTAGAGGGCGGACATCGATGACCAGCGGGCGCCTCTCCTCGTGACCGGGCATCCTGTCGGGTCAGCCGATGGTTGGTCTGGGCGCCGGGCCGGCCGAGTCGCCATCCTCGTGGTGGCGCTCGGTCTGGCCGCGGGGTGGTCCTCCCTTGCCCGGTCCCCACTCGTCCAGGCGCTCCCCACCGGTGACATCAGCCTGCACTCCGATCGGGGCGCGGAGATGCTGCTGCCCGGGCTGCCGGGCCAGCTCCAGGAGGTGACGGTCTGGTTGCGGTCTCCGGAACGGGCGGGTGCGGCGGGCGCGCTCCCCGTCCGAATCACGCTGGGAGACCGCACGGTCGTCGCGAAGGCGCTTCACAACGCCGACCCTGACGTCTTCGTGGTGCTGAAGCCTTCGCCCGAGGCTCAATACCGATTGAGTGTCGGTGAGGTAGACGCCCCGACCCCGGGTTTCGAGGTGGCCGTCACGCCCCTCGAGGTGGCTCCCGACGCGCCGGTTTTCCTGGAAGCCGAACCCAACGACCGGCCCGAAGAAGCCACACCGTTTCGTCTGGGTTCCAGCGTCTTCGCTTCCGCGGACGATCGACCGTTCATCCGTGCTCCCGCCCAGTCCCACGCCGAGGCCCTGGAGCCTGGCGTGGACTGGTTCACGTTTCGTCTCGACGCCGAGAGCCCCCGGCTGGTGTTCCTCTGGGTGGAGCTTTTGGATCGCGAGGTGCCGGTGGACGTGGACCTCTTCCAACTGCAGGAGGGGAAACCGGTCGCCCTGGGAGAGGGCTTCGAGCGGTTCGAGCCGGAGAACTCCACCCGCTTCGTGGGGATGAACAAGTTCATCGCCCGGCGTCTGGACCCTGGCGTCTATCACCTCCAGGTGCGCGGCAACCATCCTGCCTACCAGCTTCGGAGCGAAGTGTACCCGCTCCCGCCCTTCGATCCGGAAGGAGAGGGAGGCCTGGAGCCCGCCGCTCGGAACGCGGTGAAGGTGGCGACGGACTACATCCTTCTGAAAGGAGACAGCTGGCACGCCAACACACCCCGAGTCGGGGGTGTGGACGACCGCATTCTCAACGTGCACGCCGAGACCGCTCAGTGCCTGGCGTGTCATCCCACTCACTTCAGCACCCGCAGCGGGCTCCTCGCGGCGGGCAACGGATACCCGGTCCGGCAAAGAGCCTCTCTTCGGTTCTTGACCGAGCGGCTCTACAGCAATCCCCGGCCGCTTTACGGCCACCCTCAGGCTGTCTGGTCCAGGATGATCAGCGCCTCGGCCAACGTTCTGAGCCGCCTGTCCTTCATCTTGAATCTCTACGAGCACAACGTCTCGTCCACGGAGCGCACCAGCCTCCACCGGGACGTGGCCGAGTATTTGAAGCTCTACTACGGGGGGCGCGACGAGCTGCCGCCGGACGAGTCCAATGGCAACCTTCCGCTGGTCTCCGGCTTCGAGGTGGCCTTTCACAGCTGGGCGGTCTTCGACGAGCTCTACCGCCGTACGGGAGACGACGACTACCTACGGTGGCGCGAGCGGGTTCGAGCACTGATCGCTACGGCCCCCGAATCGAAGATCCAGGACATGCTCGACCTCTGCTACCAGACCATCGCTTTCTCGCGGATGGACCCGGCGGGGTACGAGGAGCGGATCGCCACAAACGTCCAGCGGATCTTCTCCTACCAGCGGCCGGACGGGCAGTGGCCCATGGGGTTCGGCAAGGAGGATCCGCCGGCGGAGTTTCAAACGGCCCACGCCCTCTACACGCTGGCACTGGCCGGCGTCTCGTCCCAGGATCCGCGAGTCGAGCGTGGGGTCCGCTACCTTCTTTCCCGCCAGTACCCCTTCGGCGGCTGGTACGACGACGACGATCCGAACGAGCCCCACCCCTACGAGAACTTCGGCACCCCGTTTCGAGAGACCCAGTTCGCCATCATGGCTCTCTCTCAGTTGTTTCCTGGAGACGGGGGCAGCGCTCGAGAGAACCCTTTTGTCGCCCACCTGGACTCTCGAAGCCCTCTGCATACCCTGGAGTCCCTGGACCAGGTCTGGGACGCCGCGGTTCCCATGGAAGAGATCGTTTCCGCCCTGGGCGACCCGAGCGTGCTCGTGCGCCAGCGGGCCGCCGCGAGTCTGGGACGGGTGGGCGACGAGTCCGCGGTCGCCCCTCTCGTCTCGGCCCTCGAGGACCCGAGCAAACTGGTCCAGCGGGCCTCGGCGTGGGCGCTTCGCCAGCTCGGCGACCGCAACCTCGGCCAGGACGCGGTGGCCCGAGCTCTTCGCGGTGATTCCTCTCGCCAGCGTCGAGCGGCGCTGCAGGTGCTGGCCCAGCATCATCGGTACTGGGTTCCGAAAGAGGAGCTTCTCGAGGTCCTGATTCGAGAGCGGATGGCGGACCCCGATCCCTACGTCCGACTCATGGCCAGCCGTGTGCTCTGGCAGTGGTGGTATTTCGAGAAGCGCGATCTCGCCAAGTCCCGGATCGAGGATGTCTTCCTGCAGCGCATGGGGGTGGAGGACCACCCCTGGGTTCTCACCAACCTGAAGCAGGGCTTCTACAACATCTGCGACGAGAACACCCGATACCTCTACAACAACTGGGTGGCTCTACTCGGCCGCGAGGCAGACCGGGAACGGGCCACCGCTGGCCATCACGACTCGAGCCGTCGGCAGGCGGAGAAGATCGCCGAGGTCCTGAAGTCCGGCAGCCAGGACCAGGTCGCCGTACTCCTGGACGCGCTGGGTCGCTTCCACCTCCGCACCGGCACGTACGAGCGCCAAGATTCCTACCACCGCATCGGCAACGACGTGGAGACGATCCAGTTCTACGGGGAGGGGGCCCGCATTCTGAGCCGATCGTTCGAGAGATTGTTCGAGAGATCGCTCGAGCAGGGAGACGCCGAGCTGCGCCGCCAGATATTGCTGGCGGGCTTTACGCTGCGGAAGACGGGCAGCGAGGAGGCCCTGGGCCTGGCGTACCTGAGAGCCCTGGGTGACTCCGACGAGCGGAGTCGCCAGGTCGCCCGGGAGTTCTACCGGGAGTTCCTGCCGGACGCCGACACTCCCGGTCTGCTCGAGACGCTCATCGCTCTTCTGGACAACCCGGATCCGGAGGTCCAGGGCGTGGGACTCGATCTGGTGGGCGACCTTGGCCTCGCCCCTGAGGCCGCCGAGAGCCTCGCGGCAAAGGTCGAGCTGCTCCTTCTCGCCGGCGATCCCGACATCCGTCCCCATGCCCTGAAGGCCCTGATCGGGCTGCCTTCGACGTGGAGGAATCCGTCCGTGGTCCGAATGGTCGCGGGCGAGTTGAAAGCGGACGTGGACTGGGATCGTCAGCGAGCGGCGCTCTACACAGTGCTCAGAGTGAATGCCCTCAACTCTCTGCGCTTGATCCAGCGGCGCCTGGACGCACTCTTCACTCGCCAGGATGTGGAGATTCGCCAGGCTCTTCTAAAGCTGGCGGCGACGGATCCTCTTCTGGCCCGAAACGCGAGAATCGCCTCGTTGGCCGCTGAGGCTCTGGGGAGCAAGCAGGGTTCCCTTCGGAGCGCCGCACTGGACCTGGTGCGCCGCAACTCGGCGCTCCAGGCCAACGCCGCCGTTCGGGACGCATTGGCTCCCCTGCTCGACGACCCGAACTTCAGGACTCGCCAGATCGCCGAGTCCATCTACACGGGTGAAACGGTCCAGTCTCGGGTCGACATCTCCGAGCTCTTGAACTACGAGTTCTTCAAAGAACGGGTACAGCCCGTGTTCTTCCAGGTGGGTCCGGACGGCAAGGCCTGCGTCGAATGCCACCACAATCACGGCATCCTGAAGCTGACCGCCCCGGAGGAGGGGCCGCTGGTAGAGGAGCTTTCTCGGGCCAACTACCGCTCGGCCCTCAAGGTGGTGGACCTTCAGCAGCCCGAGCGCAGTCTGATACTCGCCAAGCCGGTCTCCACCTCCGCCACCGAAGGGATCGTCGACGCTGCCTCTTTGTCCCACGGCGGGGCCGTGCGCTGGCCCTCCAGAGAAGAGAGCTCCCAGTACAACGCCATCCTGGAATGGATCAACGGCGGGCGCACCGAGGAGGCTCCCCAGCCGGCGATGAAATAGGCTGTTTTCGGGGCGCCTGCCCCGACCCAGGCGCCCCGCCTCTTCGGCTGCCAGATGGCTCTTGACCGCTCCGGGCCTTCCGGAACACAGTCAGGCCGATCCTCGAATCCCAAGGAGCGGCCATGGCGAGTGACAAGAAGTCGAAGCGCGCGACTGGTCTCGTCGCGATTTCCTTCAGGGCAGCGCCGCAAGCGCGCTGACCACCGGCCTCGTAACCCACGGCCTGGCGCCGGAAGCGGAGGCCGCCGACGCGGCCGCTGGCGCTCTGGTCGGCCCGGACGCGTTGCCCATGTCCTTCCGGATCAACGGGAAGGCGCACACGGCCGCCTTGGAACCCCGGTTGACCCTGCTCGACGCCCTGCGCAATCACATGGACCTCACCGGGGCGAAGAAAGTGTGCGACTATCTCGGAAGAGCTTCTGGCCGCCCAGGGACAGCCCGTGGATCTCGGGGGCTACTACCTTCCCGACGACGCCCTGGCGGACGGGGCGATGCGGCCCAGCCCGACCTTCAACGCCCTCATCGACGGGATGGGATAGGGCAGACGAGCGGCCAGCGAGCGCACCGCTCGTCACAGGGCTGAGGAGGGCCGGCCGGCCCCAGCCTTCGGACCCCGCCGGGCACCCCACCGATCCAGACTCGGCCCGCGTAGGCGGATGGTCCGCCTGCG
>CAUZDW010000083.1:0-7084 GCA_963578825.1 Vicinamibacteria bacterium | reverse complement strand
CCTGTCGTCCCAAGTTGTACCCCCTGCCCGGAGGGTTACATCTCAGATGGCTCGACGTACCCCCCTTCGGTTACATCTTGGACGGCGGGATACGGGATCTTGCCTGCAACTGGCCTGTTTTGCTAGACTTCGGGACGGGAGGTCTGTCCATGGTCGAAGGGGCCGCCGGTTCGAAGGTCCGCTGCGTGAGTTGCCGGGAGGAGATCTCGATCCCCGAGCAGTACGCCCACGGGGACCACATCGGCTGCGGCGCCTGTGGGACGAAACACAAGGTGGTGCGCGGGGAGCGCCTCAGGGTCGTCATTGCCGACGCGACCCCGCTCCGGGACGCGCTCGACCAGAATCAGAAGACAATCAAGCGGATGAAGGCCGATCTCGCCCAGGCGCGGGCCAGCTACGGCATCGGCGCCAACGGCCTGGGGATCGGTGTGGCCTTCGCCATCTATCAGGTGGGATGGAAGGGAGAGCCGCTGAGCATGAACCTCCTGTGGAACGCCATCGGCATCGCGATCCTGTGTGGTGCGTTGCTCGAGGCCGCCAACTGGGCCTTTCTGGCAAAGCGACACACGATCACCCGGCTGTTGGCGGAGCTCGACGAGGCCAACGGCGAGGCCCGGCAGCTTCGACAGAAGATCCGCGACGCGACCCGCCTCTAGCGAACTCTGCCCGGACGGGCGAGGCGTGGCGCACCCGGGCGCCGGTAGCCTACTCGATCTGACCCGAGTCGAGGAGCCTGACGAGGGTGCGATAGACGAAATAGGAGCAGCGGGCAATGTCCCGCTCCAGGTCCTCCAACGACGCGCCCTTCTTGAGACGCGACCACACCGCCGCCGCCAGCTCGACGCTGTCGGTATCCTCCCAGGACAGCTGACCTCCCTTTTGGCGAAACACACGTTGGGGGTCCGGGACCCTCTGCTTGAGGAGCGGCAGCTCGTCCTGCAGGCGGACGGACTCCATGAGGAGCGATATCGCCGGCAGACTGACCTCGCTCTGGACCTCGTCCTCTTCCATCTCCCGGCCGGTGAAGGAGAAATCTCCTTCCACCGTGCTCTGAAAGAGCTGGTAGACGGCGTCGTCACCGGCCAGGTGGCCGTACCGCGCCCGATAGATGTTGCCCCTGAAGAAGGAGAGCTCGGCGAGCTTCTTCTTCTGGCGCGTCACCGTCAGGTTGCCGGTTTGACGGGAGCCGATGAGGGTCTGGATGACGGTCGCGAGGTCGAAATAGCGCAGGCTCCCCTGGAGCTGCTTGCCCGACGCGCGGGACACCTTCAAGGTCGTGGTCTCGAGCCGGCGAGCGAGAACCACACAGAGGTTGCGCGAGAAAGCAGGCAGCGAGTCCATCAGGTCGATGAACACCGCCCGCTCGACGGCGAACAGCTCGGCATGCTGGGGAGAGCGCACCGTGGCACTGCGTGTCGAGCCGGTGAGCAACGCAAGCTCCCCGAGGACCTCTCCGGTTCCGAGGTAGGCGACGGGAACCGCGTCGGTGGCGTCGGAGGGCGTCGCGAGCACCTCGAGCACACCGCTCTTGACCACGAAGAGCCGGTCTCCCTGGTCCCCCTGATGAAACACCACCTCACCGGGCCCGAACTCGACGAGCTGGCCCTGGGCGAGGACAGCGCGGATCACCTCCGCCGGCTGGCTCTCGAACAACTCGGAGTTGCGCAGAAAGTCGGGGTCGATTGATTCGGCCATGAGGGCAGACGATTATAGCGCTCGAGCCTCGAAGGGCCATTCTGCCCAAGAGCTGTGCTACCATCCCCGCCGCAAGGTGGGACGGGCGGCTTCGGCATGAGGCAGAAGAGTGGCTAACCCGTTGAAAAGAGAGCTGTTGTCAGAATACGAGCGGGGGATGACCTAGGGGAGCCTCTTCCCCCTCAACCCCGGTGCGCAATTTTCTCACGACGGAGCTCCCGAAATGACGGCCTCGACCCTGCCAGCCATCACGCCCGCCGACGTCCACGCCGTCCTCGCCAGGCACCTCCTCGCCGACGGCTATGGGATCGTGTTCGACTTGGAGAAGAGCCACGGCGCCTGGATCAGCGACTCCCTCTCCGGCGAGGAGTATCTGGACTTTTGCACCTTCTTTGCTTCGAGCCCCATCGGCTACAACCACCCTCGCATGCGGGAGCCCGGGTTCCTCGAGGTCCTGCACCGTGCGTCCCAGCTCAAGCCAGCCCTCTCGGACATCTACAACGTCGACTTCGCCGCCTTCGTCGACGTCTTTGCCCGGCTCGCCATGCCGAGCTGCATGCGGTACGTCTTCTTCATTGAAGGGGGTGCGCTCGGGGTGGAAAACGCCCTGAAGACCGCTTTCGACTGGAAGGTACGACGCAATCAGGCGAAGGGCATCCCCGGCGAGAAGGGACAGCAGGTTCTTCACTTTCGGGAGGCATTCCACGGGCGGACGGGTTACACGCTCTCCCTGACCAACACCGATCCAGCCAAGACGGCTCGCTTCCCCAGGTTCGGGTGGCCACAGGTGGACAATCCCAAGCTGCGGTTTCCCCTCACGCCCGAGGTCGAACGAGACGTCATGGCGGCCGAGGAGCTCTCTCTCGAACAGATCGACCAGGCGTTCGCCGACCACCCGGATGACATCGCGGCAATCATCATCGAGCCCATCCAGGGGGAGGGCGGCGACAACCACTTCCGCGGCGAGTTCTTGCAGGCGCTCCAGGCGAAGGCCCGAGCGAACGAGGCCTTCTTCATCCTGGACGAGGTTCAGACGGGTGTGGGCCTCACCGGCCGAATGTGGGCCCACGAGCACTTCGGCCTCGAGCCGGACGCCATCGCCTTCGGCAAGAAGACGCAGGTCTGCGGCTGCATGGTCGGGCCCAGGGTCGACGAGGAGCCGGAGAACGTCTTCAAGGTGTCGTCACGGATCAACTCGACGTGGGGCGGCGGGCTGACCGACATGGTGCGCTTCGGGCACTTTCTCGAGATCATCCACGAGGATGGTCTCGTAGAGAACGCCCGCCGCGTCGGCGACCACCTCCTCGATGGCCTGCGAGCCATCGAGAGGGAAACGAGCCCTGCGGTGTCGGGTGCTCGAGGGCTCGGCCTCATGATCGCGTTCGATCTGCCGACGCCGGAGCTTCGTCGAAAGATGCACGAGCGGCTGTTCGCGAACGGGCTGCTGCTCTTGACCAGCGGGAAGAGGTCCATCCGCTTTCGGCCGCCGCTCAACCTGACCGCGGCCGAGGCGGACACGGCGTTGGAGATCCTCCGCAAGAGCCTCAAGGAGCTTTAGGGAATGATCGAGAGCGAGGCGGCGATACGAATCTACAGTGAGACACTGGCCACACTGCTGGGGGCCAAGGTCGCAAACGGCAAGCTCGTCCGCGTCTCCAAGGACGGCTACTACGAGGTCACCCTGGCGACGCAAGGGGGGAGCTACACGACGCTTCTCCCTATCGCGGCGACCGTCATCATGGCGGCCCAACCGGAGGTCAACCTCCCGGCGATGGAGGTCGAACGCTGAGGCGGGGAACGCGCCTCTCGGGAGGCTCGGCATGACGCGGACGGTGAAGGTCGCCGTCGTGGGGCTTGGCTCGACCGGGCAGGCCGTTACCCGCCTTCTCCTCCAGACGCCGTTCGTCAAGGTGATCGGGGCGGCGGACTCGGCCCCGGCCTCGGCCGGCAAGGACCTGGGAAAGGTGCTGGGGCTCCCGCGCCGGCTCCGGACAAAGGTGGACGGCACACCGGAGCGCTTCATCAAGAAGCTCCGCGCCGACGCTGCCGTGGTCTGCACGTCCTCGATCCTGAAGGAGGTGAAGCCACAGATCCTCGGGCTCGTGGCCAGGCGCATCAACGTCCTGACGAGTTGCGAGGAACTGGCTTTTCCGGCCCCCCGACGAGCGACCGCCGCCCGCGAGATCGACCGGGAGGCCCGGAAGCGCAAGGTGTCGGTGCTGGCGGCGGGGCTCAACCCCGGCTTCGCCATGGATGCCCTCGCCCTGATGCTGACCGCCACGTGCACCGGGGTTCGGCGGGTCTCGGTGACCCGGGTGGAGGACGCAGGCACCCGCCGGCTCCCCCTTCAGCGCCGCGTGGGGGCCGGGCTGAACTCGGCCCAGTTCCGCCGCGCCGTCACCGAGGGGACGGTGCAACACGTCGGTCTCGTCGAGTCCGCGTACATGATCGCGAGCTGCCTCGGCTGGAAGCTCGACAAGGTGGACGAGACGCTCGAGCCCGCCCTAGCGCCGCGGGACCTCGACACCGAGTACCTCCGCATCGGAGCAGGCGCGGCCGCGGGAATTCGCCAGTCGGTGCGCGGATACCGCAACGGCGAGCTCGCGGTGAAGCTCGATCTGCAGGTGTACGTCGGGGCCGAGGCTCCCCGCGACCACATCCTCATCGACGCCGACCCACCTGTCGAGGCAACGATCTCCGGCGGGATCGCCGGCGAAGTCGCGACCGCCGCCGTCTTCGTGAACGCACTCCCCCGGCTCCTGGCCGCGACGCCGGGCCTGTTCACGGTCAAAGACCTGCCGCTGCCTCACGCGCTGAACTCTCACGACATGGCGGCCGCGTCGTCTCCGCGCAAGCGGTGACGAGACCGATGGCGCCATGGCAACAGGCAACGCCATGAAGGGGGAGCTGGCCGAGGGAGTCGTGCCCAACCTGCTTCGGCAGCTCTACGTGGGACGCCGAACCGGCACGCTTACCCTGGTCAAGACAGACGACAAGCAGAGCCTCCGCGTTCGAAGGGGTCACATCGTCAACCCCACACGACGGTGAAGACCGAACGTCTTGGGGAGACCCTCGTCCGGCGCGGCCTCCTCACCGAGGACGATTTCGCCCGGGCCACCGAGGTCGCGCTGCAGGACAACAAGCGCCTCGGCCAGGCGTTCCTCGAGCTGGGGATCATGGACGAGAGCGGCCTCGAGGACGCAGTTGCGCTCCACGTCCACACGCTGCTCGCCAAGGTCTTCACGTGGGACGAGGGCACGTACGCCTTCGAGGAGGAAGAGGAGACTCCCGGTGAGCTCACTCTCAAGCTCTCGACGGCCGACCTGATTCTCGAGGCCGTCCGGGCGATCACCGACCCCGACGTGGTCGTCTATCTGCTGGGAGACAGAGACGGCGTGCTCGCGCTCTCGAGCGATCCGCTCCTCCGGTTCCAGCAGCTCAAGCTCTCGCCTACCGACGGCTTCGTCCTGTCCCGCGTCGATGGAACGCTGAGCGCCCGTGAGATCGAAGGGATGATCCCGCTGCCGGAGAAGGATGTTCAGAAAAGCCTTCTCGGTCTCCTGTCGACGGGCATCGTCGAGTTCGACGACGACGCAAGGAAGACTCGGGAGGATAGGAAGAGCGCCGCACCGCCTCGCGCGGGGAAGCCACGGGTCAAAGCGCCGCCCGCGGAGAAGCCAACGCCCGAAAGGCCAGACGCAGAATCGCCGGCTCCAGAGCCACGTCCCGCCCCCCCCTGAAAGGGCTCCCGCGCCGCCGCCACAGCCGCCAACGGCACAACCGAGCTCGCCGTCCGAACCGCCTGCTCCTCAGGCAGCGGCCGCTCCAGCGGATGAAGCGGCCGCCCCGGTCGACGAGGCGGCCGCCGAACGGCGCCGCGAGATCGGTGAGGCCTGGGACGGGCGAAAGACCCGGACCCACTTCGAGGTGCTCGGCCTCGGCCGCACCGCCACCGATGCCGACGTGAAGGAGGCCTACTTCAAGCTGGCCAAGCGGTTTCACCCGGATGTGCACCATGGCGCGAACCTGGGCGACCTTCGGGACAAGCTCGAAGCCGTCTTCATCCGCCTCGGAGAGGCCTACGCGGTCCTCCGGAACACCGACAAGCGGCGAGACTACGAGGGGTGGCTCGGTCGCCCGAAGCCGGACCCGAGTGAGGACCCGGGGGAGGGAGCCGACGAGCCCGATCCCGAGGCGGAGACGCGGCATGGGGAGGCGACGGTCGTCCAGGCCGGCGCCTTCCTCAAGGAAGAGAAGTACTGGGACGCGATCCAGAAGCTCGAGCCAATCATGGAGCGCCTGACCGGCACGAACCGGCTGCGGACGCAGCTCATCCTCGCCCGCTGCTACCTCCAGAACCCGAAGTGGGTGAAGACGGCGAAGGAGACCCTGGAGACGGCGGTCCGGGAGAACCCAAAGGCACCAGCCGCGTACGCGCTCCTCGCCGGCCTCTACAAGCAGCAGGGCCTGAAGACACGGGCAGCGCGCATGTACCGCAAGATCCTCGAGCTGAAGCCCGAGGACAAGGAGGCGGCCGAGGCACTCGCGGAGCTGGACACGAAGAAGGAGGAGCCGCCTCCCGAGGACGGCGGTGGCGGCTTCCTCAAGAAGATCTTCCGTCGGTGAGGAGCCCCACCGTGCTCGCTCTCGCGCTCGTTCTCACCACAGCGGTGCTCTCCGCAGACGCCGTCGTCTTCACGAACGGAGATCGGATCAGCGGCAAGATCGTGGCGAAGGGCACGAAGCGCATCAAGATCAAGACGGCGTACGGGCGACTCGAGATACCTCGCACCGAGATCGAGCGGCTGGTCTGGGACGACGGTCGGGAGGAGATCCTCAACGCTCCCCCTGCCCCACCCGCGCCCAGGACGACCTCCGACATCGTGCTCAGCCTGAGAGGCCACACCTTCTGGCAGGCGTGGGATCCAGGCCTCGCACCCGCCGATCCCAGCCTCCGCCTGTCGGTGACCCTGGACGGGCAGGAGGTGGCGACATACACCGACGTCAACCTGGACCCGCAGGACCTGCCCGGGGCCCTGGTGAACTCCTTCGTCTTCGCGCCCGAGCGTCTCTTCGTGACCTCGTCCGGCGGTGTCCTTGCCATGCCACCGGAACCGGCCGGCGGACAGATCCGCCTGGCTCTCGAGGTGCCTGCCGGGCTGGCGGGATCGAGACGGCTCGGCGTGGCCTATCAGCTAAACGACGCCACGTCCGCGGACCCCGACTGGCGGGACGTGGTTCGAGCCGAGGCACGAGTGGAGCTCTCCCCTGAGGCCCCGGTCCAAGTCAGGATCGAGCAGGATCGGGGAATGATGGAGTTCAAGCAGGACGCCATGCAGCAGGTCGAGTCGTTCCGCGCCGTGGGCCTGGTGATCTCGCCCGCGCCCTG
>CAUZDW010000082.1:0-8838 GCA_963578825.1 Vicinamibacteria bacterium | reverse complement strand
CGGCTTGAGGCTTCTCGGCTTGAGGCTTCTCGGCTTGAGGCTTCTCGGCTTGAGGCTTCTCGGCTTGAGGCTTCTCGGCTTGAGGCTTCTTGGCTTGAGGCTTCTTGGCTTGAGACTTCTTGGCCTCAGGCGTCTCGGCCTCAGGCGTCTCGGCGTCGCTCGTCTTGACCTCCGCCTTCTTGACCTCTGCCTCCGGCTCGGTCTTCCTGGCGTCGCCCTTCCTGGCGTCCGCCCTCTTGGCTTCGGCCTTCTGGCTCGCCTTCGCCCTCTTCTGGGCCACGGCCTTCTTCGTGGCAGCGTCCTTCTTCGGCGACAGGATCTGCACCATGGTGTTGCCTTCCCTCTTGGGAGGCGACTCCACGTTGCACAGATGACTCAGCTCCTGAGCGAGCCTCTCCAGGTGACGGCGGCCGACCTCCATGTGGACGACCTCGCGCCCCCGAAAGATCACGACCGATTTCACCTTGTTCCCGCCGTCCAGAAACCGCTCGACGTTGCGCAGCTTGAACTGGAAGTCGTGCTCGTCGATCTTCGGGCGGAACTTCACTTCCTTGACCTGGATGTGCCGCTGGTGCTTCCGTGCCTCCGCCTCCCGTTTCGACTGCTGGTAGAAGAACTTGCCCGAGTTCATGATCCGGCACACGGGCGGAGCCGCGGTTGCGGCGATCTCCACGAGGTCGAGGCCCTTCTCCTCAGCGAGCATGATGGCCTGCGACGGCGGCATGATCCCGAGCTGGGAGCCGTCCTCGTCGATGACGCGGACCTCCCTCGCCCGGATGCGGGCGTTGATCCTGACCGTCCTGCTGTCTATGAGACACCTCCTGTGTTTTCCGTCGAAGTCTCCTCCTGGAGCTCACGCTCCCGAGCCATCCGAGCCGCGCGCTCTCCGAACGCCGCGACGTCCTGTGGGCCGAGGTCCCCTGCGTGGCGGTGGCGAACGGCAACCGTGCCCGCCTCCACCTCCTTGTCCCCGACGACGAGCATGTACGGGACCTTCTGCATCTGGGCCTCACGGATCTTGTATCGGGTCGACTTGCTGCGATCGTCCACCTGCACCCGAATTCCCAGGCCCTTGAGCTCCCCGGCCACCTTGTGCGCGTACTCCGTGTGTCGCTCGGCGATGGGCAGCACGACCGCCTGGACCGGCGCAAGCCACAACGGAAACGCCCCTGCATAGTGTTCGATCAGCACGCCGAAGAACCGCTCGAGGCTGCCGAGGAGCGCTCGGTGGATCATCACCGGTCGGTGGGCCTTGCCGTCCTCTGCGATGTACTCGAGGCCGAATCTCTCGGGATTGTGAAAGTCGACCTGGATGGTGGAGCACTGCCAGGACCGCTCGAGCGAGTCCTTGATCTTGATGTCGATCTTGGGGCCGTAGAAGACCCCTTCGCCGGGATCGACCTCGTAGGGCAAGCTCCGCGCCTCGAGCGCCTTCCTGAGGGCCGCCGTGGCCACCTCCCACTGCTCGTCGGTCCCGCTGGCTTTCTCAGGCTTCGTCGAGAGATAGATGTCGTATCGGTCGAAGCCGAAGGCCCGAAGGATGCTGGTGGTGAAGTCCAGGACCCTGAGGGTCTCGTCCTCGAGCTGGTCGGGCCGGCAGAAGATGTGGGCGTCGTCCTGGGTGAAGCCCCGCACCCGCATGAGGCCGTGCAGCACCCCGGAGCGTTCGTAGCGGTAAACAGTCCCGAGCTCCGCCCAGCGGAAGGGCAGCTCCCGATAGCTCCGCAGCCGCGATCCGTAGATCGTCAGGTGGAACGGGCAGTTCATCGGCTTGAGCTGGTACTCGACGTTGTCGATGTCGATGGGCGAGTACATGTTCGCCTTGTAGTACTCGGTGTGCCCGCTGGTGTTCCAGAGGTCCAGCTTGGCGATGTGGGGCGAGTAGACGATGTCGTATCCGCCCGCCAGGTGCTCGTCTCGCCAGAAGTCTTCGATCTGCTTTCGGATGAAGCCGCCCCTGGGGTGCCACAGGACGAGTCCGGAGCCGACCTCATCGATGATCGAGAAGAGGTCCAGCTCGCGCCCCAGCTTCCTGTGGTCGCGCCGCTTGGCTTCCTCGAGGCGGTGGAGGTGCTCTTTCAGCTCCTCTTTCGTGAAGAAGCCGTACCCGTAGATGCGCTGCATCGACGGGTTGCCCTCCTTGCCTTTCCAGTACGCCGCCGCAGGCGAGGGGTTGAGCTTGAAGGCCTTGATCTCCTTCGTCGACGCCAGGTGCGGTCCGAGGCAGAAGTCGACGAAGTCGCCCATGGCGTAGCACTGGACGACGTCGCCCGCCTTCTCACGAATGAGCTCGCACTTCAGGGCCTGGCCCCTCTTCCCGAAGAGCTCGAGAGCCTCGGCCTTCGGGATCAGCTTCTTCTCGATCGGCCTGTTCTGCTTCACGATGTGGGCCATCTTCTTCTCGATGGCCTTCAAGTCCTCGGGAGTGAAGGGGCAGCTCACGAGGAAGTCGTAGAAGAACCCGTCGTCGGTGGGCGGACCGATTCCGCACTGCGTGTCGGGAAAGAGCTCCATCACCGCCGCGGCCAGCAGGTGCGCGGACGAGTGCCGGTAGATCTCGATGGGGGAATCGGCCGGCTTCGATTCTCCCGAAGGGCCTGTCTGATCGAAGGACTCGACCGCAGTCGGCGACGACATCTAGTTAGAAAGCACCATGTTCGGTCTCGCCTCGGCTCCTCCGTTCCGGCTGCACCATCCTCTCGCGCAGGCTGGTAGGCGCGGGTGGAATTGAACCACCGACCTCTTCCGTGTCAAGGAAGCGCTCTACCACTGAGCCACGCGCCTGGCGGCCGGAACCCGAAAGTAACAGAGAGATACGGGAAGTGTCAACGGTCCGAGAGACCCGGCGACGGTCGAGCTCGGGGGCGCAAATGCGACGCCCCGGCGACCTCTCCCCTGCTCTCGCCTGGGAGTCCTTCCGGGGCGGACCCCGACGTCGACCGTGTGTGATGGTCTCAGTAGTTGATGCGGTCTACGTTGACAGAGCCGCAGGCTCCGTTCGACGCGCACGCCTTGTAGTTGCCCGATGGCCACACCCAGAGGAGGTACTGATTGTCCGGGTTGTTCTCACACCCGCTCTCCTCGCCAGTGCAGAAGTGGTCCTCGTAGTACCACGTGGGGCCCAGACGGCCGGTGTCCAGCGCCTCGCCCACCGCCCACCTCTCGCAGGCAATCCGCTCGGGGTGCCCCTCCGGTCGGACCGGACAGAGGCTTCGGCCGTCCGTGAAGCCAATCGACCTACAGTAAAGGACGTCATGCCCGACGAGCGGCGTCCCGTTGAGGGTCCAGAACGCGTCCGCGCCACCCTTGAAGTGGACCTTGACCTTGACCCGGCTGATGGGGAGCGGGAAGGGCCGGTTGCAGCCCGAGCCCGACGGCGGGTCGTTCGGACCGCGAGCAATCGGGAACGACGCCGGAGTGCAGCTCAGACGGTAGGACCCGTTGCCACGACGGATGAAGCCATCGCCGAGATAGATGTCGAAGTCCTCGGAGAGGCCGTTGTCCTCCTTGATCTGAACCTGCTCGTAGATCTCTTCGCTGCGCTGGGCGCACAGACCCATCTGGCGCAGCTTGTCGACGACGGCGTCGATGTAGCCGTCCTTGTCCAAGACGCGGAACTGGCGAGTCTGAGGGCCCGATTCGATGTTCAGGTCGAACAGCTCCGGCCGCTCGACGACGACGGCGTCGATGGCCGACTCGACGTAGTGGATCATCGAGGTGGACGTGCGGTCGCAGGAGGTGGCGAGCGTCCCCTCACCCAGAGGACAGCTCGACGCCCCGGGCCCGCCCATCGGGGGCGGAGGGGCAGAGGGTGGCGGGGGAACCGGCGACACCGCCGGCGGCGCGGTGACCGGGTTGGAGTCGCTCCCGCACGACGACGCCAGCAGCGCGCACGCCCCAACGGCCGCCGTCAGCGGCACCGCGGGCCAATTCTTGCGACAAATCATACGAGTCCTCCCAAATTGGGACCGGCATATAAAACGGGGTAAGGATAGCCCCGGAAGGGGGCTCCTGCAAGTAAAACTGTGTCCCTGGAGGGGGTTACGCCCGAGGGCCCGAGGGCCCGAGGCCCCGCTTGAACGGCCCCGGGGGGCTCTCGGCCTCGGCAGATCCCCCGCCGGCCACCTGCCCGGCAATCAGAGGATCTTCTTGCCCAGCAGCGACGTGAGCAGCTCCACCCCCAGCCGGGCCGTCACATTCTGGTGGTCCAGCACGGGGTTCACCTCGACGAGCTCGGCAGAAAGGACCTTCCCCGTGTCGGCCAGCATCTCCATGGCCAGATGGGCCTCCCGATAGGACAGCCCACCCGGAGCCGGTGTCCCAACCCCTGGGGCGTGCTCGGGATCCATGCCGTCCAGGTCGAAGCTCACATGGAAACCAGCGGTGCCGGCCGTGGCCCGCTTGATGGCCTGCTCCATCACCGTCCGCATGCCCCGCTCGTCGATGTCGCGCATCGTGAAGGCCCCGATCCCGGAGGCCTTGACGTTGGCCCGCTCCGCCTGATCGACGTCCCGGATGCCGACGAGCGCCGCCCGGGCGCCGTCCACCATCGGCGAGAACCCGGCGAGGTTGACGAGGCTCGGCGCGCCGAGGCCCAGGACGGCAGCCAGCGGCATGCCGTGGATGTTTCCGCTCGGTGAGGTCTCGGCTGTGTTGGCATCGGCGTGGGCGTCGAACCACACGAGGCCGATCTTCTCCTTCCGGCGCTGAAAGTGCCGGGCGAGGCCGGCGATCGTTCCCATCGCGACGGAGTGGTCGCCGCCGAGAATCACCGGTGTCGCACCGTCCTCGAGGGCACGGTCGACGGCGTCACGCAGGCCTGACACCACCTCCATGATCTCGCCGAGGTACTTCAGGCGGGGATCGCCCGGGCTTTGCGTCTCCGGGATCTTGACCGGAAGATCGCCCCGGTCCTCGACCTCGTGTCCGAGCTGGAGGAGGCGCTCCTCCACGCCAGCGACGCGGAGAGCCGAGGGCCCCATGTCCACTCCCCGACGCCCGGCACCCAGATCGAGCGGCACGCCGATCAGCGTCACATGGCGGCTCGTCATGGCACAACACGACGCTAGCATGCCGGCGACCGTTCAATGGGTGAGCGCGCACACCCGTTTCCGTGCCTCGCTCCGTCGGTCGGTTGACGGCCCCGGGATGGGCTCCGATAATTCCCTGGCGGTTCAAATGCCTCGATCCACGTCGCGCAAGGGCGCACCGACGACGGCCACTCCGGAAGCCCCGGACCTTCTGGGGATCCTTCAGCGGCACGGAGTGATGAACGAGGAGCAGGTCGAGAAGGTCCGCCGCGCCCAGAAGATCAACAAATTCTCGGTCGAGCAGGCGATCGTGCAGCTCGGGCTCGTGAACGAGGTGCAGATCGCTCAGGCCCTCGCTGCCGAGGCCGATCTGCCGTACGTCAAGATCAACCCCCTCGATCTCGACCTCGACGTGGTCACGAAGGGCGTCGCCGGCCCCTTCGCCCGACGGCATGGGATGGTGGTCATAGCCAAGACGGAAGATCGCATCACGATGGCCGTCCACAACCCCTTCGCCCCCTTCCCCGCCGAGGACATCAAGCGTGTCACCGGCCTCGACGCCGATCGTGTCGTGGCCACCCGCAGCGACGTGGAAAGCATCAACAAGGGCTTCTACGATCTCAAGTCGAGCCTGAAGCACGCGGAGAAACAGCTCGCCGAGAGCCGCGTCGCAACCATCGACCTCGCGAACCAGGAGTTCCTCTCCAAGGCCGACAGCGACCTCGATCCAGCCGCGGCGCCGGTCGTGAAGGCGCTCGACACGATCCTCGCCAACGCTTTCGAGCAACGCGCCTCCGACATCCACTTCGAGCCCAAGCGCGAGCTCACCCTGGTGCGCCTTCGAATCGACGGCGTCCTGCACGACGTGCACATGATCCCTCGGATCGTCTACGACGCTGTCGTCTCCCGGATCAAGCTGCTCTCCGGCTGCAACCTCGCCGAGAAACGACGCCCGCAGGACGGCCGGATCAAGCGGGACCAGGGCGGGCGGGAGGTCGAGTTGCGCGTCAGCACGATGCCCACCGCTTTTGGAGAGAAAGCGGTCCTGCGGATCTTCGATCCCGATGTGCTGCTCAAGGGCATCGACCAGCTCGGCTTCTCCCCGCACGACTTGCCGAAGTTCTACGATTTCATCGGGCGCACGACCGGGATTATCCTCGTGACGGGCCCCACGGGCAGCGGCAAGACGACGACGCTCTACTCGGTCCTCAAGCACCTCTCTCGACCCGAGGTCAACATAGTGACCATCGAGGACCCCGTGGAGATGGTCTTCGAGGACTTCAACCAGGTGCAGATCCGCGCCCAGATCGGCGTCACCTTCCCGGCGGCGCTGCGCACCGTGCTCCGGCAGGACCCCGACATCATCATGGTGGGGGAGATCCGCGACGCCGAGACCGCCGACAACGCCGTACAGGCCGCGCTCACCGGCCACCTCGTCCTCTCGACGCTCCACACCAACGACGCTTCCTCGTCGATCACCCGTCTGCTCGATCTCGGAGTCCCTCATTTCCTCATCACGTCGACACTCATCGGCATCATCGCCCAGCGGCTCGTCCGGGAGATCTGCACGCACTGCGTCGAGGAGTACGCGCCCACGGACGACGAGGCGGTGGCCATGAAGATCCCCTTCGAGAAGCTCGAGCCCTACAAGTTCCGCCGAGGCAAGGGCTGCCTCCATTGCCGGGAGACCGGCTACATGGGTCGCACGGGCATCTACGAGATGCTCCCCATGACCGAGAAGCTCCGGCGGCTCGTCGCGCACCAGGCCGGTTCTCTGGACATCTACAAGGCCGCGCGGGAAGAGGGACTGCGCACCCTCAAGGAAGCCGCCATCGAGAAGGTGTTCCGCGGCGGCACCACGACCACCGAGATGGTGAGGGTGACCGGCAAATGACCGAGAACGGGCTTCGCGGCAGGGTCGTCCTGGTCACCGGCAGCGGGCGTGGGCTCGGGGCCGCCTTCGCGAAGGCGGCGGGGGCCGAGAAGGCCCGGGTGGTGGTGAACTGCCAGCAGGACCTCAAGGCGGCCGAGGCCGTCGCCGGGGCCGTACGCAAGGCCGGCGGCGAGGCCATCGCCTATCGCGCCGACGTCACCGACTTCGAGCAGGCCAGCGGTCTAGTCGAGCACACGATCAAGGCGTGGGGCCAGGTCGACATCCTGCTCAACACCGTCGGCAGCCTCAACTGGAAGGGCTTCTCCGAGCTGGAGCCCGCGGAGTATCGCCGCGTCATCGCGTCGAACCTCGACTCCGTCTTCCACACCTGCCGCCTCGTCCTCCCCCACATGCGGGAGAAACGCTTCGGCCGCATCGTCAACTTCGCCGCGGTCGGCGCCGAGTCGACCCTGGGCGAGCCACAGATGGCGGCTTACTCCGCGGCGAAGGCCGGGGTCGTCGCGCTGTCCAAGGCCCTCGCCCTCGAAGAGGCCCGCTGCGGCATCACGGTGAACGTGGTCTCCCCCGGCCTTCTGCGCGACGAGACCGGCAACAAGGACGCCAAGGCCGCCGACGAGATGCTGGGCGACCGGGTTCCCGTGGGACACGCCGGCCGCTCCGCCGACGTGGTGCGGGCCGTTCTCTTCTTCGCATCCCCGGCGGCCGATTTCATCACGGGCCAGGTCCTCGAGGTCGCGGGCGGGGCGCGGCAGTAGGAGGCCCTCATGCGCTCGTCACGTCCGCAGAGTGCGGAGCAGGGCGGGTGCTACACTCTCGGAAGCGGATGCGGCCATGCAGGCACTGGAGTACTGGAAGACAGTGACGACAGATCACGCCGGCTTCCTCGACAGCATCGTCGCCCTGCTGTCGGAGTCGGGCGTGAGGTATTGCGTCATCGGCGGTCAGGGCGTCAACGCCTACGTCGAGCCCGTGGTCAGTCTGGATCTCGACATCGCCGTAGCAACGGAGGACCTCGCCGACGCCGAGTCCCTCCTGCGCGAACGGTTCAAGGTGGTTCGCTTCGCCCATAGTGTGAACGTCTCGCTGTCCGGCTCGGATCTCCGAGTGCAGCTTCAGACGGACCCTCGGTACGCCCCCTTCGTCGAACGGGCCTCGGTACGTGAGGTTCTGGGCCTGCGGCTGCCCGTGGCTGCCGTCGAGGACGTGCTCCAGGGAAAGGTGTAGGCGGCACAGGACTCGAAGTGTCGACCGGCAAGCGGCAAAAGGATCTCGCTGACATCGCGCGCCTTCTGGAGGCCCATCCCGATCTGCGCGGCCGTGTGCCGCAGGACGTTCTTGCCCGCTTGATCTGATTGCGGCGCCACACCTGTCACGAGCGGGCTTCGAACCCCACTCCGACGGCTCGACCGAAGACGAAAGACACGAACGGAGGACCGCAATGATCGTTGTGCAGAACCGTGTACCGGTGAACGAGGGCTACGAAGACGACTTCCTCGAGCGCTTTCGAACGCGTCGCGGGCTCGTCGACGGCCACCCCGGCTTCATCCGCAACATGGTGCTTCGCCCGATCAAGGGCCAGTCCTTCATCGTGCTCACCTTCTGGGAGACCGAAGAGCAGTTCAAGGCCTGGACCGAGAGCGACGCCTTCAAAGAGGCCCACAGCCGCGTCCCGCCCAAAGAGATGTTCAAGGGCCACGGCGAGCTCGAGATCCACGAGGTCGCCCTGGACACGGAGGAGGGGGTCAGGTCTTGAATTCGCGCATCCGGCCGTCAGAGGCGCTCCGGATGCTCTATTTGCCGGGTGGCCCTGGGTGGTTTCCCACCCAGGGCTCCCACAGATCCGGACGTGCGCGACTAGCGCATCCGGCCCCTCGAGAATACGGTTTTGCTACGCGAGCTCGACGACCGGGTACA
>CAUZDW010000081.1:0-9504 GCA_963578825.1 Vicinamibacteria bacterium | reverse complement strand
CCGAACGCGATCGTATCGAAAATTTCGTTAGCCAGGTCGGGCAAGTCGTCCACTAGAGTTTCGGCCATCACATCGGTGCGGATAGCCGCGTTCCCGCAGCCGATGTCCACCCCCACGCCGATCGGTGAGACCTTGTTCCGATAGGCAGCTACGCCTCCGATCGGCATGACGTACCCCAAGTGCCCGTCGGCCATCAACGCCGCCCGCTCTGCTCTTGAGGCAACATCGTTGAATTGCTCTATAGTCTTGTCGTCATGAACTCCAAATACGTGCGAAATCATTCGCTCGTCTCTCCGCTGTCGGTGCTCGGGCGAGGTCTCACGCCTACGTCCAAGCTCTTGCTATACGGTAGCCGGCGCTTTAGCCCCTGGGGTTAGGGCGACATCGGGTTGACCAAAGAGGAGAAGCGCGAGCGGCTCGGGAATTAGAGAGGATGGCTTCGCATCGTAGGCCCACCCGTTTTGCATCCCGATTGCATCTCGCAGAGCGGTTAAGAACGGTTATGGAACACCTTCTGACTGGGTAAGAACGGGCAAAAAAGCCATATTCTGCCCGAAAATCACCGGAATCGGGTACTTTCGAGCCTGCTTTGCAGCCAGGAGGTCGCCGAGGCCCAGAGGCTGTCCCAGGAGTGGATGGACGCGCATTCGCGGGACGCGGCCAAACCGTCCGAGACGATCCGAATTCAAAACCATTGATGGGGAGAACCTCTATTTGGTCATGTCCAACGGTTCGTTCGGCGCAATCCACGACAAGCTGCTGGCCGCCCTCGGCTGCGTCACGGCCCAGGGCGGTGCGCCCTCGGGATCAGACCCTCAAGGGTTCAGCCAGTAGCTCAGCTTGACCATGAAGACGTTGTCGGGGCGCAGCTCGAAGAGGTCCCCTGCGTCCCGACCGAGCCGGAAATTGCCCACCCGGTGGAACGGTGAGTCCGGATCGTACGCGTCGAGTCTGCCCGAACGCGTCTGTTGCCACACCAGGAACAGCGTGGAGCCCGGCCACCACTCCCACCTGAAGACCGCGTTGGACCGCAAAGACCGAATATTGAAGTCCTCGTTGTCCAGGCGGAACGGAGTTGCCGCACCCGCGCCGTCGGGGTCGATCTCGTAGCTCCGTTCTGCATCCACCGGCGTGAGGGTCCCGGCGTCGACGCCATACCGGGTGAAGTCTAAGCTCCTGGGCGCGCGGAGCTCCTTCAGGTTCTCGTAGTTCCCGCTCCCCAGTAGCGGCTGCGCGAAGATCTCGATCGTGAGCCGCGGCGTGAGCGTGATGTTGAACCGGGCGTCGATCTCGAGCGTGTTCTGTCTCAGGTCCGCGAACACGTAGCGTCGGCCGAACGTGCCGGTCGCAGTCGGGTCCGCCACGCTGGTGACGTACTGGGCCGTCGCGTAGCTCTGCGAGAACGAGGATCCGATCTCCGTCTCGAAGTGCTCGCCTGCCCGGAGCCTCAGGTCGAAGTTGACGTTCCTCTCCCATGCTCCCGAATCGTCCTCGCCGTAGTTGATTCCGGTCCGGACAAAAACCCTGGCCTGGCCTGCCGTGCCGAAGCCGAGGCCCACCGAATAGCCGGCGGGGTCGCGGGCGAGCGGGCCGCCGCGGGTGAGGCGCTGGTTCAGCTTCGCGGGGTTATAGCTCAGGTTCGCGTCGAACGACGAGAAGTTCGGAAGCTGGACCCGTCCCGAGATCCGGGCCGAGTTGTCGATCAAGTCGCGTCCGAAGTTCCATGCCAGGTCCTGCGAGACGCGCACGTCCCAACTGCGGAAGACGGGTCCCGGCCTGGTCTGCTGGTACCCGAGCTCCGTCTTCAGATCGATGCGATCGGCAAGCGTGGAGAAGCCGAGGTCGTTCACCTCGTAGCCCGGGCTCGTGGCCGAGGCAGACGTCCCGAAGCGCCACTTGCCGGACTGCTTCGAGATCGCCGCCCGAGCGGAGTAGCCGTAGAGCGACGTGGAGGCCGAGTCGATCCCGAGATAGTCGGCGTCCGGCCGCTGGTAGTAGCGGCTCGACCTGCGCTGGGTCGCGATCAGCGCGTCGCTGCTGCCGGTGACGTAGCTGGGAGAGAACAAGCCCCTCACCTGCCAGGCTCGGTCCGCAAAATCGTGGCTGAAGTCGACCCCTCCGCTGTATGCCGTGGCGTGGAGCTCCCCCTCGAGTGGAGACCCCGAGAGATCGCGGTGCACCGCCGTGATCAGCGCTCCGAGACTCGTCTGTCCAGCGCGCAGCTCGCGGCGGACCCGCCCGGCGAAGTAGTTGGTCATGGGCTCGACCTCGATCTCGTCCTCGACGTTCTGTTCATCCCGCCACGAGGCTATCTCGCGGCTCGTAACCGCGTCGAGCGCGGCCAACGACCAGCCGCTGGCTGTCTTTCCGCTGAGCTTCGCCGCGCCGAGGATCGTGGTGACCCCCGGCATCAGGTCGTAGGCTGCCTCGCCGGGTACCGATCCCTGCGGCGGCCGCCCGATCCTGCGGGAGTACAGGATCTGCGGAGTCTGTCGGGGCGGTCCGCGGCGGCCGTGTGAGCCGCCCTCACCGAAGTCGAAGATCTCGGCTCCCTCCACGAAGAACGGGCGACGTTCCTCGTAGCGCGTCTCGAAGGCGGTCAGGTTGATCACGGCCGGATCCACCTCCACCTGCCCGAAGTCCGGGTTGACCGTGCCGTCCAGGGTGAGGTTGGAGGTGAGCCTGTACTTGAGGTCGAGGCCGACGTTGCCGAAGTAGTCCGAGCCGCTCCGGAAGGGGTTGTCGAAGTCGACGTCCTCGTTCCGCGGTACGGCCACGTACTCGGCGCTGCCGCCGGCGTAGGGGAGCAGCTCGAGCCGGTTGCCGGGCTTGATGCCACTGAGCCCGACCAGGTGCCCGAAGGTGATCTGTCCCTGCGGCTCGGTCTTGGGGATCCAGACCCACACCGTGTTTTCCTGCTGCGGCCTGATCTTGCGCTCTATCTGGAGGCCCCAGACCTGTTCCTCTTCCGGGCTGAAGCGGAGCTGACTGAAGGGGATCCGCATCTCCACGAACCAGCCGTGGTCGGTGACGGTGGTCCGCACCTCCCACACCGGATCCCAGGACGTGTCGCCGCCGCCGAGGGAGCCTTCGTTCGCCCCCGCGGCGATGTCGCGTATCGCACCCGAGGCGACCACAGTGAAACGATTCGATGAGCGGTGGCTGTGGTAGCTGTCGAGGTGCACCGCGAAGAGATCGACGTCGCCGGTCAGGGAATCCCGGCGCCCGAGCCGCTGCGGGATCTGTCCGTCGTTGTCCCAGAGCCACGCGCCCGCATAGAGTGCGTCGTCGTCGTAGAGGAAGCGCACCTCGGTCGGCTCCGAAGCAGGCGCTCCCTCGTCGGGGTCGACCTGCCAGAAGCCGCTGGCCGGTGGGGCCGTCATCCAGGCCGGCTCGTCCAGCCGCCCGTCGATGTTGATCGTCGCGTCCGTGCGTACGGCCCGGGCCGTCGGCTTGTCCTCGTGATTGGCATGGAACGGGGCCCTGGGCTGCGACGTCGTGGGGGTCGGGGTGGCCTGCGCCGATTGCGGGCTCCCGGGCTCGCGGATCTGCGCCTGGGCGTCGGCTGCCGACAGGAGCAGGGCAGCGGAGACCCAGAGCGCAGGAGCGATCGCGGACCTAACCCGGACCTTTGCCATTGAGGAACTCCGAGGGGATGGAGAGCGGTTGGGCGACCTATGATAGCATCACGACCCCTAATCGCACCCAGCGCAGAGGACCGCCAAAGCCAGTACGCCAATCGGAACACCTATTAGCCCGCTCACAAGCACATTTCGACGGTGGCGCGACTGCATCCGGCTCGAATATGCCTCCGAGAAGGCCCGGCTGTATTCTGGCCCGTACGCGGCGGCTTCCTGCATGACCGCAGCGTCCGGCTGAGCCTGCCAAGGCAGCGCCGGCACCACAATAAATCCGGCCCCCACTACAGCGGCCGTGAAAAGAAACCACATCCGTCGCATTTCGCATCCGCACGCGGGTGGCTTAGTTCATTCCTGTAGTCCTGATACTGAGTTAACCACTCGAACCCGGCGAAGCCGATTAAGAAACCACCAACAAGACCTAGGACTCGGTACTTAGTGACGCTCTGTCTGTCGGCCGCTGTCTGGCCCTCTTGCCGCCCGAGAGGTATCGCTGAGTCCTCGGGTCCATTGTCGCACCTTCGGCGGCAATGACGGGACACTCTGGCGTTGGCCATCGTCCAGCCCGATGTAGGATTGTCGTCGGTGGCAGCCCGGCGCGGGCATTCAAGCCGCCGAGTTCGGCAGGGTTGGGGGGTCTGTGCAGCGGCCGATCCTGCGAGCAAGAGAGAGAAGGAGAGCGTTAGGAGCTTCAGCGCTACCTTCCACTCATGTCTGAGGTCATCGGCCAGATAGGACCGTCGCCATCCCGCCCTCACCGATCTCACGCTCGATGCGGTAGCGGCCGGAGAGGGCTGCGTTCAGGCGGACGATGGGGTCTGGGGTGTAGGTCGAGTCGCTGCGGATCCGTCGCCGCACCTCCGGGTCCCGGAGGCGCTCGCCGAACGCGCCCCGCTCGCCCTCCCGGGCCCAGAGGGGGAAGAAAGCCGACCAGCCGTGGTACATGGCCGGATAGGGGTACTGGTTGGCGGTGATGTCGAGGCCCCGAGCGCGAGCCTCGTCGATCTGGTCGATGTAGCGACCGACGGTGCCCCAGTTCTCCCGCCCCCGGATCTTGAAGTGTCACCGCCGTACGATGCGACGACCTCGGCCATGGCCAGGATTTCCTCGGGGAAGTCGGGCCCTCCACTCTCGAAGCGGGTCACCAGCCCCCACGCCCCCTCTTACATGGAGCAGGCCGTGAGCTCGCGCATCCGCTCCAGCTCCTCATCGGTGGCAGGGCGGCTCTCGTATCCCTTGACGATGTCCTGGACCTGCATGGCCGACACCTGGGAGATGACGTTCATGGAGATCCCACCCTCCTCCAGACGTCGGAAGTACTCAGTGAACGTCGTCCAGTCGACCACTACGTCTCCCAGCCGAGGAGGGAGGCTGTCCCGGGGCGCCACCGTCGAGCTCTCGCCGATGACATCGAGGGTCACCACCTCCCGCACCTTGCTTTGGGCATCGCCGTCGGCCAGGAGAGGCATGTCCGAGTGGGTGTGCAGGTCGATGAAGCCCGGGGCCACGATCAGCCCCTCGGCGTCCACGACCCGCTCGGCGCTCGCCACCTCGAGCCGACCCACGGCGACGATCTGGTCGTCCCGGATTCCCACGTCGGCGCGGAACCACGGGTTACCGGTGCCGTCCACGACCCGACCGCCCCGGATGAGGACGTCGAAGGCGCCGTCTCCCCCGCCGTCGGAGGGAGCGCCGCAGGCGCCAAGAATGGTCAAGAGGAGGAGCGCCGGGAGCGCGGCGAGCGAGGTCGGAAGCGTTCTGAGGTCGTTCATGGTCTGTACCCGTCCCCGTACGGGATTCGGTTCCGGTGACGGCCGGGTCGGCCCAAGGCGGGGGAGCGAGGACCTCCGACCGCCTCCGGGAAGACTCCGATAGTGAATACTCCGATAGTAGGGAGGCGTCGGATCTTCCGTTAAACGGCCTCCGTGGCGAGCAGATGCCCCGGCCCTTGCACGACACAATCCTCCTTCCGGCGGTCCGCCCGGCTCCGGGGTCCCCCCGCCCGCTTGCCGCCCGCCGGCCCCCCCCCTACAGTGCCTCCGCCGCCGCAGGTGGCAGATCTCCCCTCACATCGACTGGAGAACGGCCGTGGTCATCTACGGAGTGGCGCTACTGGCCGGGTGCCTGCTCGCCGGTGTCTTCCTGGGCGAGCTCCTGGGCCAGCTCCTCGGAGTGTCCGCCAACGTGGGCGGGGTGGGCATCGCCATGCTCCTCCTCATCTTCGCGAGCGACTGGCTGAAGCGGAAGGGACGGCTCAAGCCGGTAACGGAGCAGGGCGTGCTCTTCTGGAGCTCGATCTACATCCCCGTGGTGGTGGCGATGGCCGCGGGCCAGAACGTGGTAGCGGCGCTGGAGGGCGGGCTGGCCGCCTTCCTCGCGGGCGCATTGGCGGTGGTCGTCTGCCTGCCGCTGGTCCCGGCGCTCAGCCGGATCGGCGGCCCCCCGGCGCCGCTACCGGGGTCGGGCACGGGCGAGGACGACTGATGCCTGTCCTGGAGACGGTGGCCGAGGTTCTGGCCGACAACGGGCTGATCACGGCCTTCGCCTTCGTGGGCCTCGTGGTCTGGCTCTCCTACCTCGTCGCGAACCGGCTCACGGACGGTCGGATCCACGGCTCGGCGATCGCGATCCTGGTGGGGCTCGTGCTGGCCTGGGTGGGAGGGGTCGTGACCGGCGGAACACGCGGGCTCGCGGACATCGAGATCCTGGCCGGCGTCGGAATCCTGGGCGGAGCCATGATTCGCGACTTCGCCATCGTCGCGACCGCCTTCGGGGTGAACTTCGACGAGATCCGCCGGGCGGGGATCGGAGCGGTGCTGTCGCTGCTGGTCGGCGTCTTCGGCTCGTTCGCCGTGGGCGGGGCGGTGGCGTACGCCTTCGGCTACACCGACGCAGTGAGCATAACCACGATCGGCGCGGGCGCGGCGACCTACATCGTGGGGCCGGTGACCGGCACCGCCATCGGGGCCTCCTCCGACGTCATAGCGCTTTCGATCGCCGCGGGTCTCGTCAAGTCCATGCTGGTGATGATCGGGACGCCGTTCGTGGCCCGGGCCATCCACCTGGACAACCCCCGCTCCGCGATGATCTTCGGCGGCCTCATGGGCACCACGAGCGGGGTGGCCGGGGGGCTGGCCGCGACCGATCCGCGGCTCGTTCCGTACGGCGCGATGACCGCTACCTTCTACACCGGGCTGGGTGCCCTGCTCGGCCCTTCCGTCTTCTACTTCGCGGTCCGGGCCGTCTTCGGCTAGGCGGGCCCGCCCCGCGCGGTCAGCCGAAGAGCTCCTTCACCGCAGGCTTGGTCACCTTGCCCATGGCGTTACGGGGCAGGTCCGGCACCACCAGGATGTCCTTGGGCACCTTGTAGGGAGCCAGACTCTCCTTGGCGAAGCGGCGGAGCTCCTCCGGAGAAGGGACCGCGCCGTCCGGGCGGAGCGTGACCGCGGCGCACACCCGGTCTCCCCACTCGGGGTCGGGCACGCCCACCACCGCCACGTCCGAAACGGCCGGGTGGGAGCGGAAGACGCCCTCGATCTCCAGCGCGGAGACCTTCTCCCCGCCCGTCTTGAGGATGTCCACGGACTCGCGGCCGAGGATCCGATAGGCGCCGTCCTGCACCACGGCCTGATCGCCGGTCCGGAACCACCCCTCCGGGGTGAAGGCCTCGGCGGTCGCCTCCGGCCTGCGCCAGTACTCCCCGAACACGCCCGGACCGCGGACCTGGATCTGCCCCGGGGTGCCGTCGGCAACCACCCGCTCGGCCTCGTCGACCAGCCGGATCTCCACCCCAGGCAGCGGCCGGCCGACGTGGCCCGGACGGCGCTCGCCCCGCAGCGGATTGGAGAGCCCCATTCCGATCTCGGTCATCCCGTAGCGCTCCAGGAGCCGGTGACCCGTGATGGACTCCCACCGCTCGAGGGTAGGGACCGGGAGTGCCGCCGATCCGGACACCAGGAGCCGGAGCCCCCTCGCGCCCTCGCTCCACCGGGCGCGGGTGGGCTCGTCCGCCGCCTCCCAGGCGTCGATCAGGCGGCGGTAGATCGTGGGCACGGCCATGTAGAGGGTGAGGTCCCCTCGCACGATCCGCTCCCAGACCTCGCGGGCGTCGAAGCCCGGGAGAATCTGGCAGGCGGCCCCTGACCAGAGCGCACAGGTGAGCACGTTCACGATGCCGTGGATGTGATGTAGGGGGAGGTGAAGCAGGATGTGGTCGTCCCGCGACCACCCCCACGCGTCGACCAGGGAGCGCACCTGCGCCTCGATGTTCGCGTGGGTGATCACGACGCCCTTCGGCCGCCCCGTGGTGCCGGACGTGTAGAGCATCATCGCGGGGCGCCCTCCGTCCACCTCGGGAAGCTCCGCCACGGGGCCCGGCTCGAGGAGCTCCGGGATCCGCGCGAGCGTCAGCCCTCGTTCGGTGGCCACCCCCTCGACCCGCTCGGCCAGCTCCGGGTGCACAACGACCGCCTCGGGGTCGGCGTCGTCCAGCACGTAGGCCAGCTCCGCCGGCGGGTGGGAGACCGCCAGGGGGACCGCGAAGCCGCCCGCCCGCCAGATCCCCCACTGGACGGCGACGTAGTCCCACCCCGGCGGCACCAGGAAGCAGACGTGCCCGCCTCCCATATCGTCCCGGCCGCGGAGGAGACGGGTCGCGACCGCACCGGAGGTGTGCTGGAGGTCTGCATAAGTGAACACGCCCTCCGGCGCGACGATGGCGATGCGGTCACCGTGGGTCTCGGCCCGTGCAAAGAGGGGAAGGGTCATGGCTCGGCTAGCGCAGGGATCGGGTCGTCAGGCCTCGTCGCGCAGCGCGGGAGGACCGCCCTATTCGACCGGTTCGGGCACGCCGGCGCAAGGCGTCGGGACGCGCCGGTCACGGCTCACCTGGCAGGGCTCCGGTGGGTGCAAGCTGGCCGCAAGGGTGGGCGGCTTCAAGCGCCGCATCCCACCTAGCGCACGCGCACGACGCCGCACCGCGTGGTGGAGCGAGTGCGCATCGTTCTCGCGTCGGCCCAGGGCCTGCCTGGCAATGCGATCTGTGAGGAAGAGGCGATGATCACCGTCGTGTAACGTGTATCGTGAAGGCCCTGACGGGGCGCTTGGAGCCAGGGTCGTGGCCGCGGGAATTGACGGCGCCCGGTCGGCGCCAGAGCTTCGGCCTCATTGCAGAGGCCCTGGAGGAGCGCTTGAGGGAGCTGCTCGGCCGCGCCGAGGTGAGCCGGGCGCGCCGCCGGATCTTCGAGGACGACGCGCGCACGATCTCCGAGCAGCGAGCCCTCACCGAGATCGCCGCCCCTCCCTTCTGCGAGGAGTCTCGGGCCACGCGCATGGCCGAGCTGATGGCAGAAGCCGGCCTCACCCGCATCGAAACCGACCGCGAGGGCAACGTGCTCGGGTGGTGGGGCGGCGGCGAGGCTCCCCTGATCCTGTCCGCTCATCTCGACACCATCTTCCCACAGGGGACAGACGTACGCGTTCGGGAGGAGGGGCGCAGGCTGGTCGGGCCGGGCATCTCCGACGACGGCCGCGGGCTGGCGGCGCTGTTGGCGCTCGCCAGGGTGATCGTGGAGACGCGTCCCGCTCTCGTCAGAACGTCAGCATGAGCACTTCATTGCTGGCCACATCGAGAGATGCGGTCGCGTGCCCGTACCGGTGGGCTTCTTCTCCGATGTCACTGCCGCTGCCCTCGCGCTGCCAGCCTGCGACGACGTCGTAGCGGCCCATAGCGTGCTGGGCCTGCCCCTCTCAGCGGGGCAGACCCAGGTCCTTCTGCTCGGCTTCGGCGACCAACCGGTCGTAGTCCTCCTGGAGAAGGAAGCCCTCTCGCAGAAGCTCGGCAGCGCCTTCCCGGAATGCCTCGACG
>CAUZDW010000080.1:0-9563 GCA_963578825.1 Vicinamibacteria bacterium | reverse complement strand
CTCCGTCTGGGCGTCGATCAAATAGACCCGGTAGAGCAAGTCGACGAAATGACGCACCCTCCAGACGCCGTCATTCACGATGAGGTAGACGGGCACCCGGCGCGCCACAGGCCGAACGGTCTACGGAGGTTGCCTCCGCGATGCCTCCAACGGTCCCGCCGGCGCCGCGGATCCTCGTAAGTCGTCGTCCTGGAGAGACTTCGAGCAGGGTCCTCCTCACCGTCAAGGAGAAGGGTCGCCCGAGGCCGCGCTACGTCCTCTACCACTTTCCGAGCTCGCCGAGCGGAGACTTGACCTTCTTGTAGCCGTTCGCCAGGGTGCCCACGTCGAACTCGGACGAAGAGATCGGCCCCACCCGGACTTCTTTTGCCTCTCGCGAGCTCTGCGATCCCCGACCCATCATGTTCGTCGAGGTCTCCTCGGCGAGGGTGAGTCCTTCGATCTCTTTCATTTTCTCGGCGAGCTGGCCGAAGCCCTCGAACATCGGGTTGTTGGCCATGGCGGCCATGGGGCCCGTGAAAGACGCGAGCTCTTTGAGCTCCGCCGGAGGAACCGGAAGAGCGATCTCGGTGGTGTTCCAGAGTCTCATCGTGAGCCCCTCACCCATGGTCACCGTGTACTCCTGCGTCTCATACCCGGCCACCTGCCGAGTCCCGCCCTTCGTGAGGGTGACGTCGCCCCCGAAGCCACCCATCATCTTGGCCATGCGTTCGCGCATCGCGGCGGGCATCGCCTCCATCTGCGCCCTGGCCGCCTCCATCTGGGCGTTCATGGCCGCCATCGCCTCCTCGATCTCGGCAAGCGTGATCTGGGAGTACTCCTTCTTCTTGTGGTCGATGTTCGTGATCGTCCCGGTGCCGTACTCGAGGACGGTGTCCTTCTGCCCCTCGTTCGTTCTCATCCACTCCTTGGAGTAGTACTGCGTCGAGGTTCCCGCCCCTCCGGGGCCGTCGGTCTTGAAGATGACGACCACGTCCTCGGCAAATACTGGCCCGGCGAACACCGCGACGCCGACGGCAGTCCAAACAATCCGACCCAGGATCTTCATCAAGGCCCAGCCTCCTTGATCATGTTTTTGCCACGTGACTCGTAGCGAGCCTGGCCCGCATTATTCACCATCTTCCCGCTGCGAGGCGACCCCTCGTGAATAGTGCGGGCTGGCACGGGAGGCTATACTGCCGAAAAGCCGTCATTTTCGATTTTCTCGTGACCAGGGGGAGCATCGTGTCCACGCCCGAGCGTCAGGTTCTTGTCTGCGTCAACTCCCGCCCTCCGGGGAATCCCAAGGGCTCGTGCGGACAGAAGGACGCCCAGACGCTCTACGACGCGCTCCGCGACATCGTTCACGAGAAGGGGTTGCAGGATCGGATCATGGTCAACCGGACCATGTGCCTGAAGCACTGCAGCCAGGGCCGGGTCGTGGCCGTTCAGCCCGACAACGTCTGGTATGCGAAGGTGACCGCGGACGACCTGGCCGAGATCTGCAGCTCGCATCTCGAGAAGGGAGAGCCCGTGGAGCGACTCTCCATGCCCGACATCCCCTGGGAGTAAAGCGCCGGCCCGTTCGTCTCGGGACGGGGGGGTCTCGCGTTTAGCGGCGCGGACGACGGGGTGGGCGCCGACCCGCGGGGCGCGCCGCAGCGCGAGTGCTGCGGCGAGCGGCGCCCCGACCGTGAATCCGGCTCAGCTCCTGCTGGAACCGACGCAGCGGAATCTCCGCATCGCGCAGGAACTGGCTCACCTCGCGGGCGAGCTCGGCGACGATCTCCGGCCCCTTCGAGGGCTCACGGTGAATGACAGTCCGCCGGTGGATGCGTCCGTCCACGATCATCTTCCGGATGAGGCTGACCCGCGCCGAGCTCCAGAGGCGGTAGCCGTTGCGGTTCCTGGGTGGCTCCGGCACCTTTTTCGCGTAGAGCCAGTTCAGCAGCGTCTGCTTGCTGATCTTCAGATCGTTCGCCACCTGGAGTGTCGTGAGGTACTTCATGCGCGGTTGCGAGGATTCTCCACCGACGACCGCCGCCTCGTCAACGCAGGGCTCACAATTGCGGGCCAGGGCACTAGCTGCTAGTCTTTCATCTTGCCCTGTGGGCCTGTGGCGCAGTTGGGAGCGCGCGTGAATGGCATTCACGAGGTCGTCGGTTCGATCCCGACCAGGTCCACCACGTGCGCGCGCTCGACGGGCCTCGCCGTGCTTCTGCTGGTCGCGCTGCTCGCCGGCTGCACGACGGCCTGGCCCGGACCGCGGGCCGTGGCTGGCACGATAGACCTCACGGCCTGGAACCCCGCGCTCGAGGGGCCCGTTCGGCTCGACGGAGAGTGGACGTTTCTCGGAGGCGGCTCGTCGACCCGAACGACACGAGCGCCCTCGACGCGGCGGACACGTTCGCCGTCGTGGCCGGGCATGGCAGGCTTTGCCACCTATCGGCTGGGGGTGTTGCTGCCGCCGGAGTCCTCACGCCTGGCGCTGAGGCTTCTCACGGTCTCGACGGCCTACCGGCTCTACGCCGATGGCGATCTGATCGCCGAGCGGGGCCAGGTCGCAGAGGACGCCGCTTCCGGGACCCCGGACTACGAGCCCGTCATCGTCGAGCTGGCGGCTCGTGAGGACGGATCCCTCGACCTCATCCTCCAAGTCTCCAACTTCCACTACGCCAAGGGCGGGGCCTGGGAGCCGATCTGGCTGGGGGATCCCGCCGGGATCCGGAGGCTGCGGGAGGACAACGTCGCGCTCACCCTCTTTCTCATCGGCAGCTTCGTCGTCATCGGTCTCTACCACGTGTTCCTCTGGGGGGCTCGGAGGACCGACCCTTCAGCCTGCGACCGCCCTCCTTGAGGAGCGGCTCGTCGGGCGAGAACCAGAGTACCGGCGCGGCGTAGGCCGCGAGGCGCTCGATGGTCAACCTTGGATCGTGACCCGTCCAGATGATCCCGTAGTCGGCCGCGATGTCTTCGTGCCGGCAGCACTCGGCGGCGGGGGGGGTATTCGAATGTCTCCTTTCGGGTCGACGACCCTGGCCCGTACTATTCACCAGACTTCTGCTGCGACGCGCGAAGTCTGACGAATAACCCGGGCCCGTGCGTCGGTGCCGAAGGGAATTCTACAGGCGAGCCCGGGCGGATGAGAAACTCAGGGCCGTGTAGAATCCCGCCGAGCAGGGCTGGCCCAGGGAGGTCGGGTGCTGCGGGAGGACTTGATGCCCCGAGGGAGACCGAGCGTGCCGCCTCTCCCCTTCGTCACGGCCGTGTTCGCCGCCGGCGCTTTCGCCGTCGCCCCCTCGCCGGCCCAGGAGGAGCCACCCGTGATCGAGAGTCGCCTCGAGATCCTGACCGTCGCCACGGACGAGCGAGAGGTCGTCCACTCCACCCGCGGCCACTTCGAGGCCCCGAACTGGTCACGGGACGGACGCCACCTCGTCTTCAATCAGGAGGGCCGGCTGTACGTCCTGCCCCTGGACGATCGCACGCCGCGGCTCCTCGACACCGGCTTCGCCACGCAGTGCAACAACGATCACGGGCTCTCGCCGGACGGCCGCCTGCTGGCCATCAGCCATCGCCACGAGGGGCAATCGCTCGTGTATGTCCTGCCCGCAGAGGGCGGCAGGCCCCGGCTGGTCACGCCGAAGGGGCCATCCTACTGGCACGGCTGGTCGCCGGACGGTGGGACACTCGCCTACTGCGCGAGACGGGCCGACAACTACGACATATACAGGATCCCGGTCGAAGGAGGCGAGGAGACGCGGCTCACCGACGCCAGGGGTCTGGACGATGGGCCGGACTACGCCCCCGACGGCTCGATCTGGTTCAACTCCGTCCGAACCGGCGTGATGAAGATCTGGAAGATGAACCCCGACGGCTCGGCCCAGAGGCAGATGACCTCGAACGAGGAGTGGGCCGACTGGTTTCCCCATCCCTCTCCGGACGGCCAGCAGGTGGTGTTTCTCTCCTACGACCGCTCGGTCGAGGGTCACCCGGCCAACAAGGAGGTGGTTCTTCGAATGATGCCGTCCTCCGGGGGCGAGCCCAGGATCGTCGCTCGTCTCTTCGGCGGCCAGGGCACGATCAACGTTCCCTCGTGGTCCCCTGATTCCACCCGGTTCGCGTTCGTGAGCTACCGGCTGCTGGAGCCGGGAGAATGAGGCTCGCGATTCTCGCATCGCTGGTGGTTCTGGCGGCGACCCTCGGCGCGACGGAGCCCCGGCCCCACGTCACGATCCGCGGGATCTACGGCGGCGTGCCCCAGGAGATTCTCGACTCGGGCCGCACCCTGAAAGACTTCGGAGTCAACGCTGTCTGGCTCGGGTCCGGGAGCATCACCCCCGAGCGGATGGCCGTCCTCGAGGCCCAGGGCGTCAAGATCTTCGCGGAGTTCAACACGCTGCACGTCGCCGCGGCGCTGGAGGAGTATCCGGACGCCGCACCCATCGGTCCGGACGGGAAGGTCTCCCCTCCTCCCGAAGGCTGGCAGGGGATCTGCCCCACTCACGCGGCCTATCGCTCGAGCCGCATGACCGCGTTTCGTGAGCTCCTGGAGACATACGCGGTCGACGGGGTCTGGCTCGACTACCACCACGCCCACGCAAGCTGGGAGCGGGCGGACCCCAAGCTCCCCGACACCTGCTTCTGCAGCCGCTGCCTCGGTCGGTTCGAGGAGGACACCGGCACGGAGCTGAACGGGGAAACGCCGGTCGAGAACTCCGCGGCCCTCTTGTCGACCCATCGGAAGGCCTGGACCCGCTGGCGCGCCGACGTCCTGACGGGCTGGGTCCATCAGTTCCGGCAGATCCTGGATTCGACGCGCCCGTCTGCGCTCCTCGGCACCTTCCACAACCCCTGGACCGACGACGATCAGGGCGGCGCCCGGATCGACAAGCTGGGCATCGACCTCTGGGCCCAGGCTGCCTACGTGGACGTCTTCAGCCCCATGCCCTATCACGCGCGCTTCGGACACGCTGCGGACCCCGAGTGGATCTCCCGGCAAGTCGAGTGGCTCGGAAGCTACCTCGGGATCGACGGCGTCCCGGGGGAAAAGAATCGCATCTGGCCGATCGTTCAGATCTCGGACTGGGGAGAAGCGGTGCCCCTCGAGCAGGTGCCGACCGTGCTCGACCATGGCACTCGCACCCCGGCCACAGGGGTGATGATCTTCGCCTGGGGAAGCCTCCGAAAGCACCCCCCCAAGATCGAGGCCGTCGGCCGCTTCTACCGCACCCTGCAGGGACGGTGATCCTGCCGGCACCCCGCCCGACACGTCGTGCCCTCTGTGGACCGTTCATCCCTCCAGGCGACCATCCATTCCCTCTGTGGACAGCAGCTCCGCACCGTGACGAGGCTCAGAACGAGTCGCTCGCGACGTAGGCGTCGATGACCGCCTGCTCTCCAGCCTGGCCGGGCTTCGAGTTGCCGTGCTCCATGCCGAGGACGCCCGTGAACCCCCTGGCGTGGATGTGCCCGAAGATGTTCCGGTAGTTCATCTCGCCGGTGGTGGGCTCCTTGCGCCCGGGGTTGTCGCCGATCTGGAAGTAGGCCACCTCGTCCCAGGCCCGGTCGATGTTGGGGATGATGTTGCCCTCGGTGATCTGCTGGTGGTACATGTCGAACAGGATCTTGCAGGAGGGGCTTCCCACCGCCTGGCAGATCATGAAGGCCTGCGGGATCTTCGTGAGGAAGAGCCCGGGGTGGTCCCGCCAGGGGTTGAGCGGCTCGAGCACCATGATGAGGCCCGCGGGCTCGAGCACCTCGGCGAAGAATTTGAGGTTCTCGACGACGTTGGCCGTCTGATAGTCCCACTCGAGGCCGGGGTCGAAGCGACCTGGAACCACCGTCGTCCACTTCGCGTGAACCCGCTTGGCGACCTCGACCGCGGCTTTGGCCTTCTCGACCAGCTCCTCACGCATCTCAGGGGCGTTCGAGGCGAACGTCACCCTCTCGAAGTCGCCCTCGGCCACGAAGACACCCATCGTCATCCCGAGACGCGTCATCGCCTGGGCAATCCGATTCTGGGCATCGATCGGTCGGCGCCCCATGCCGTTGTCTTCGAACGCCGTAAACCCCTGGTCGGCCATGAACTTGATCTGGTCGATGAGGTCTTCCCCGGCAGAGCCCTTGAACATCCCGAAGTGCGGGGCGTATTTGAGCTTGAAGGAGCGCACGGGCGCGGCCGAAGCCCGGCGCGCCGGCACCGCGCCGAAACCGAGGGCTGCCCCCGCGGCCAGGGTCGTCTTCAGAAGATCGCGTCGATCCATGGGGCATCCTCCTCGGGAAAAGGGCGGCGCGGCGCGCCGACGGCGCCGATCGTGTCCCGGAGCCGCACCGCGGGTCAAGGGTCGGGTCGAGTGGCACTGCTCGGGCCAGGGGTGCGACCGCCAGCGTCACCTACGCTCTTCGACCAGCTCTCGGGCAGCGTCACACCCAGCACCTCCACCAGGAAGGCCCATTTGTCCGTGGCCTCCTCGATCAGCTTGCTCGTGGGTGTCCCGGCGCCGTGGCCCGCGCGGGCCTGGATGCGGATGAGAATCGGAGCGTCGCCGGCCTGAGCCATCTGGAGTCTGGCGGCGTACTTGAAGCTGTGTGCGGGCACCACGCGGTCGTCGTGGTCGGCGGTGGTGATGAGCACCGCCGGGTAGTGGGTCCCCGTCTCGATGTTGTGGAGCGGCGAGTACGCGATGAGCCTCTCGAAGCCGTCCTTCGTCTCCGAGCTGCCGTAGTCCGACTTCCACGCCCAGCCGATGGTGAACTCGTGAAAGCGGAGCATGTCCATGACGCCCACCGCGGGAATCGCCGCGGCGAAGAGCTCGGGACGCTGGTTGACCACGGCCCCCACCAGCAACCCACCGTTGCTGCCCCCGTAGACCGCCAGCTTGGACGTCGAGGTGTAGCCCTCTTCGATCAGGTATTCGGCGGCAGCGATGAAGTCGTCGAAAGTGTTCTGCTTGTTCTCGAGACGCCCTGCGTCGTGCCACTCCTTGCCGTACTCCCCTCCTCCGCGCAGGTTCGCGACGGCCCAGACGCCCCCCATCTCCAGCCAGGTCGCAATCGACACGGAGAAGCCCGGGGTCAGCGAGATGTTGAATCCCCCGTAGCCGTAGAGGACCGTCGGATTCTGTCCGTTTCTCTCCAGCCCCTTGCGGTGAACGAGGAACATCGGCACCTTCGTCCCATCCTTCGAGGTGTAGAAGACCTGGGTCGTCTCGAAGAGAGAAGCGTCGAAGGCCACATCCGGCTTGCGAAAGACGACGCCGGCGCCGGAGCTCGGATCACAGCGGTAGATCGTCGTCGGGTAGGCGAAGGACGTGTAGGAGTAGAAGAACTCCGTGTCACGGCGCTTCCCGGAAACCACCACGTTGCCGAGACCGGGCAGCTCGATCTCCCGTTCCAGGGCGCCGCCCTTGCCGTGGATGCTCAGGGCGTGACGCGCGTCCACTTCCCGGGTCACGATGAATCGATCGCCGACCATGGAGACGCTCGAGAGGACGGTCTTCGGGTCCTCCGGAAGGATCTCGCGCCAGCGCCCGGGCTCGGGCGCCCGACGATCGATGGCCACCAGGCGGTATCGGGGCGCTTCGTTGTCCGTCCGGACGTAGAAGACGTCGCCATCGTTACCGACGACCTCGTAGTCGGCGTCGAAGGCGTCCAGAAAGGGAGCGATGGAACCTTCTGCCTCCCCCAGATCCCTCAGAAAGATGCGGTTCTTCGGATCGGTGCCCTCGTGCTGGTAGACCAGGAGGAAGCGCCCGTCGTCGGCCACCACCGCACCAAGGCTCCAGTCCGGATGGTCCGGGCGCTGGTACACGAGCTCGTCGTGGTCCTGGCCGGTGCCGACGCGATGGCAGTAGACCTTCTGGTTCTTGTTCACGCCCTTGAAAGCGTCACCCTCCTCGGGCTCGGCGTAGCGGCTGTAGTAGAAACCGGAGCCGTCCTTCTTCCAGGCAGCGGTGCTGAACTTGGACCATCGGACGATGTCTGGAGCATCCACGCCCGTGGCGACGTCGCGGATTCTCCAGGTTCGCCAGTCCGACCCCGCAGACGCCGCGGCCCAGGCGAGGAGCCGTCCATCGTCGGTGAATGCGGTGCCACCCTCCGCCAGGGCCACGGTCCCGTCTTCGGAGAGGCTGTTGGCGTCCAACAGCACCTCGGGCTCGGCCTCGAGGCTCGTGGCTCTGTAGATGACCGGCTGGTTCTGCAGGCCATCGTTGCGACCGTAGACGTACCAGGGCCCCTCCCTCGACGGCAGCCCGTAGCGTTCATGGTCCCAGAGCCCGGTCAGGCGCCTCTTGATCGCGTCCCGTTCGGCGATGGACGCGAGGAAGGCGAAGGTGACCCGATTCTGAGCCGCCACCCAGGCTTCGGTCTCGGGGCTGTTGTCATCCTCGAGCCACCGGTAGGGATCGGGGATCTTCGTCCCGAAGTAGTCGTCGACGACATCGCCTTGTCTCGTCACGAGAGGCATCTTTCTCATTTGAGGTGTCCAGGAAGCGTCGTGGGTGACGCGGCGCCTCCGACGCTACGATACAGGACCTGACGCTCGGCGAGTCCGGGGGCTGCGGAGGAGCAAAAAACAAGTGAACCGGGCCGGGACAGGGGCAGCGAGGGCTGCCGAGGGCTCGGGTGTGATAGTTTCGCACGCTGGCGGTTGGGCATGAACGGGCAGCCGGCCGAGAGCGCACCGAAACGAACACGTGTCCCTCGGGGGGCCGGTCCAGGGCCCGTCGTGGCACGACCAAGGAGGACTCGCATGTCTCGCACAGTAGCAACCGCGCTCGTCGCGGCCGGGGCCGTGGCCATTGCGGCCTGCGGCTCGACGTCGTTCAAGAGCACGTGGTCGGCGCCCGACGCCGGGCAACTCAAGATCGAGGAGGGCACCAAGATCCTGGCCATGGTCGTCAGCCCCAACGAGGCGAAGCGGCGCGGGATGCAGGCCGCTCTTGTATCGGAGCTGAAGGAGCACGGCATCGACGGCATCGCCGCCTACAGCGTGGTTCCCAGCGATGCCCAGGATGCGAAAGCAGCCGCACCCTACGTCAAGAAGTCCGGCGCCGCCTACGCGGTGGTCGTGCAGATCACCGGCAAGAGCAAGGAGATCACCGGCACCCCCAGCATGATGGGCGCGGGCATGTGGGGCGCTCCCGGCGGCTTCTACGGCGGCGGTTTTGGCGGCCGGGGGGACTATGGCTGGGGCGGCGGCGGCACCGACATCCGCACGGACACGATCGTCGGCGTGCAGACGCTTCTCTACGATCTCTCGAAGAACGAACTGGTGTGGGCGGGCCAGAGCGAGACCATGAACCCCTCGACGGCCGAGAGCTTCATGAGGGACTTGCTCCAGGCGGTCGGTAACGAGCTCCAGAAGGCGGGCCTGATCGGCCCCGCCAAGTAGGCTCGCCCAGCTGACGCTTGGCTCCGCGCGCCATGAGCTTGCGGCAACGGGACCCCGTCTGCTAGTGTCCTGTTACCGAAATTCGCCTGATAAATAGAGTGACGTGTGGCCCAATAACGGGCATGAGATCAGGACGCCCGAAGGCTGAACTGGTGCTGAGTCGGGAGGAGCGTGAAACCCTCGAAAG
>CAUZDW010000079.1:0-9632 GCA_963578825.1 Vicinamibacteria bacterium | reverse complement strand
GTGATCGTGATCGAAAACCAACCGGACGGCTCGCTCCCGGACCTCCAGTGAGTATCTCCTCGGTCTTCCCATGGACCCCATCCGCCCAAACAATGGAGCCTCCAGGAAACCCGGGGCGGGTCATTTCGACGCATCCACCCGCCCTTGCCTCGAGCCTGAAGACGACCTCGCCCTCCGTGCCGTCCTGGCCAATGCCAGAACGCCGCACCGATGAGCGTCACGCCGAGCGCGCCTTCCTCCAAGCCACCCAGGATCTGACGCTGTGCTCCATGGCTGCCTGGGAGCGGCAACGAAACGAAGGCACCACCGCCGAGACGCTCTTCATCGAGCTGCAGCACAACCGCTTCCTCCTCCGCGAGGCTCGCGAGCGCAACGAGATCCTCGCCGCCCGCCTCGAGAGGGTCGATCCCAGGCGACGACGTCGCTACACACCGCCGCTGAGGTTCCAGATCCTCGAGCACATGAAGACGTATTTGCTCTCCGTCGAGGAGACGGCGAGGCGCTTCCTCGTCACGCCACAGACCATCTACAACTGGCTCGACGAGATGCGGAGCCACCCCGACCTTTCCACCGTCGGCTCCCTGGTCGTCGCCATTCCGCCCGTCCGCCGCTTCTCCATGGGGGTCCGAAGGCTCGTTCGCCAGATGAAGGAGGCCGGCTTCGGAGGCAAGAAGAAGATCGCCGAGACGCTTCTCCGGGAGTCCTGGAAGATCTCCGCTCGCACGGTCGGACGCATCTGCAAGGAGAAGCCTCCGCCTCCCGAACCCAGCGAAGACAGGACCCGGCCCACCACTGTCCGCGGGGATCGCCCGAACCACCTCTGGCTCGTGGACATCACCCGCATCCCGACCCTGTTTCCCTTCCTCTCGCTCCACCTGATGGTGGTTCTCGACGCCTGCTCCCGGCTGCCGCTCGGGGCCACGCTCCGGCTCCTCGAGCCCTCGGCAGCGGTTGCCGTCGCGCTGATGGATCGAGCCATCCAAACCCACGGCCGGCCCCGACATCTCGTCGTGGACCAGGGGAGCCAGTTCACCGCCGAGAGCTTCCGCGACTTCGTGGACCGCAAGGGCATCCGGAAGCGCGACGGGGCCGTCGGACAGACACGTTCTCTCGGGCTCATCGATCGTTTCTTCAGGACCCTCAAGGACAGTCTGAGCCTGCGATCGCTCCGCCCCTGGAACCTCCGAGACTTCAAGCGCAGGCTCACTCTCGCTCTCATCCACTACTCCTACGTCCGGCCTCATGCCTCGCTCGACGGCTTCACCCCCATCGGGGTCTACTACGGCATCCGGGGGCACTTGCCACACCCAGTGTCCCCGCCAAGAGGAAGACCGGGCGAGCCGGAGTCCGAGGTCCCCTTCGAGTTTGTGTTCCTCGATCCCGAGCACAGGGCGTTCCCCGTCCTCGTCCCGAAAGCCGCCTGAGTCCGTCGTCCGTCACGCCCGGTCGGTGATAGGGAGAGGTGCGCTCCGAACGCCGTAGGTCCCACCCGGCCGGCCAACTACTGCGCCCGCGCACTCAAGAATGCACTCCGTTCCGAACGCGAAACCGGCCGCTCCAAGTGCCTCAAGACTCCCATTGCACCCCTACACTTTTCAGGCGAGGCGATATCGTTCGGATAGAACATGATCGGTTCTTGTCTACCGGACGCTTGGGTGGCAGTACCTGCTGCCCCGGCGCAGGCCGCCGCGCTCCAACGGTTCGCCCTAAGACTAGTCCTCCCGGAGGGCGTCGAGGGCTTCGTCCAGCGTCGACACTCCCACCACGCGAATGCCGGGATCCGAGTCTTCGGGGACATTGCGCGCGGGCAGGACACAGCGGGTGAAGCCCATCTGCGCGGCCTCGCGGATGCGGAGAAGCGACTGGCCGGCGCCCCGGACTTCGCCACCCAGCCCCACCTCTCCGAAAACGACGGTGTTCGCTGGAATCGGTCGGCCACGGACCGAGGAGGCGACCGCAGCCGCCACCCCGAGATCGGCCGCGGGCTCGTCCACGTCGAGGCCGCCCGCCACGCTCACGAACACGTCGTCGCCAAGAAGCTCGAGCCCAACGCGTTTCTCGAGGACGGCGAGGAGGAGATTCGTCCTGTTGGGATCGATCCCGAGCGACATCCGCCGCGGCGTGCCGAACGACGTCGGCGACACGAGGGCCTGAACCTCGACGAGCATGGGGCGCGAGCCCTCGATCGTGGCCACCACCGCCGAGCCCGGCGCGCCCTCCTTCCGCTCCGCAAGAAAGAGCGCCGAGGGGTTCGGGATCGCCACCAGCCCGGCGCCGGTCATCTCGAAGACCCCGAGCTCGGACACCGCGCCGAAGCGGTTTTTCACCGCGCGGACGATCCGATGGTTCTGGTGCTTTTCGCCCTCGAAGTAGAGCACGGTGTCCACGATGTGCTCGAGCGACTTTGGACCGGCCAGACTACCGTCCTTCGTCACATGGCCGATGAGGAACGTCGTGATCCCCCGCCGCTTGGCGAGAAAGAGAAGCTGCGTCGCGACCTCGCGGACCTGGCTGATGCTGCCAGGGGCGGACGGGAACCGCGAGGAGAAGATCGTCTGGACCGAGTCGATGACCAGCGCTGCGGGCTTCAACGAATCGACTTCCTCGAGGATGCGCTCGAGGGCCGTCTCGGCCATGAGAAAGAGCCCGCCTCCGGAGATGCCCAGCCGGTCGCCCCGGAGTCGGATCTGCCTCTCCGACTCCTCGCCGGAGACATACAGGACGCTGCCGTGTGTACGCCCGAGCAGATGGGCCACCTGGAGGATCAGCGTGCTCTTGCCGATCCCGGGCTCGCCCCCGATCAACACCAGGGAGCCGGGCACGATTCCCCCGCCGAGGACCCGGTCGAACTCGCCGATTCCAGAAGCCACCCGCGGCTCAGCGCCGGCGTCGACCGAATCGAAGGCCCTGGGCTTCGATGCGCCGCCCGGCAGCGTCATCTGGTCGGGCCGACCCCTCCCGGGCGGTGGGGCCACCTCCTGGCGCTCCTCGACCAGGCTGTTCCACTCTCCGCAGTCGGGGCAGCGCCCGAGCCACTTGGAGCTCTCGAAGCCGCACGCCTGACAGGCAAATACGGTCCGTGCCCTGGTCATGTCCGGAGACTGTGGCGGCCCGGCATCAGCTCGGGTGCCACTCCAGGTTCTCGAAGCGGGTGAACTCCTTGATGAACGCCAGGCGACGGTTTCCGGTAGGCCCGTTGCGCTGCTTGCCGATGATGATCTCCGCGACGCCCCGGTTCTCGTCGGTGGCCTTGTACTCCTCCTCACGGAAGATGAACATCACGATGTCCGCATCCTGTTCGATTGCTCCCGATTCCCTCAGGTCCGAGAGCACCGGGCGCCGATCCGTGCGCGCCTCGGGGGCGCGGGAGAGCTGGGAGAGAGCGACGACCGGGACCTCGAGCTCCTTGGCCAGCCCCTTCATCGAGCGGCTGATCGCCGAGAGCTCCTGCTGACGGTTCTCGTTCCGGCCGCCGGAGGTGACCAGCTGCAGATAGTCCACGATGACCAGGCCGAGACCGTGCTCCGCCTTCAGGCGGCGACATTTCGCGCGCATCTCCAGGGGCGTGATGGTGGCGGAGTCGTCGATGAAGATGGGCGCCTGTGAAAGGTCGGTGTAGGCCTTGGCGAGGCGCGCCCAGTCCTTCTCGGTCAACTTGCCCGTGCGCAGCCGATGGGCGTCGATTCTCGCGTCGGCGCAGAGCAGCCGCAGCGCGAGCTGGGCCCGGGACATCTCGAGGGAGAAGAGCCCGACCGTCTCGCCCCCACGCTGGGCTGCGTGCTGGGCAATGTTGAGACAGAACGAGGTCTTCCCCATGGCGGGTCGGCCGGCGATGATTACGAGCTCGCCCTTCTGCAGACCGCTGGTCATCTCGTCGATGTCGACAAAGCCTGTCGCCAGTCCGGTGACCACGTCCTTCGACTGGGACAGCTGGTCGATCGTCCGGAAGCTCTCCTTGACGATCTCCCCCATGTCGACGAAGCCATGGCGAATGCGGCGCTCGGCAATGTCGAAGATCGCCTTCTCCGCCTGATCGAGAAGGGCCGCCGGCTCGTCCTCACCCTCGAAGCAGGACTGAACGATGCGGTTTCCGGCGTGGATGAGATTTCGGAGGACCGCCTTCTCCTTGATCAGGCGGCTCCAGTGCTCGACGCTGGTGATTCGCGGGACACCGTCTACGAGCCCTGCGAGAAACGCAGCGCCACCCACCGCCTCGAGGGCGCTCCGGCGACCGAGCTCGTCCTTCAGCGTGACGAGGTCGATGGGCTGGCTGCGCTCGGCGAGCACCGCCATCGCCTCGTAGATGCGCCGGTGGGCGTCGCGGTAGAAATCCTCCCGGCTGAGGATCTCCGCCGCCGAGTTGAAGGCGGCGTTGTCGACGAGGATGGCCCCCAGGACTGTCCGCTCCGCCTCGAGGTTGCTCGGGAGGGTGCGCTCCCGGGCCGGCGCATCGGTGGACATGGGGACGGGCTAACCCTCCTTGGTCACCAGGAGCTTGAGGCTGGCCTGGACATCCGGGTGGAGTCGGATCTTCACCTCGTGCTCTCCCAGGGCCTTGATCGGCTCGTCGAGAAGCACCCGACGCTTGTCGATCTCGATCCCCTTGGCCTCGAGGAACTCCCCGATGTCGCCGGAGGTCACCGAGCCGTACAGCATCTCGTTCTCGCCCACCTTGCGGGGAGCCACGAAGCGGAGCTCGGCGATGCGCGCGGCAAGCGTCTCGCACTCCTCCTTGTCTCTGGCCATCCGGGTTTCCAAGCTCTTCTGCTCTTTCTCGATCATGGCCTTGTTGGCATCGGTCACGGCGATGGCCAGGCCATGCGGCAGAAGATAGTTGCGCCCATAGCCGGCTGCGACGTTCACGACTTCGCCGCGGCGACCCAGCTTCTCGATATCGTCCCTCAGGATCAGCTCCATGACACTCCTCGAAAGAATTCGATCACGACTGCCCTCCGGGGCGGGTCCCATCCCCGCTCTCGGAGGGCTCGGCCCACCGCCGGAAGTCGAACCAATTGTCCGAAAGGCCCAGGAGGGCCAGGATCTGCGGCGCCCACGGGTTGGCGAGCACCAGCACCACCACCGCGACTCGCAGGAGCGGCGGCCCCGCCAGGCGACGGGCGTAGAAACCGACGACGGCCAGCCCCTGGAGTGCGAAGAAGAACGCCACCACCAGGAGCACGTTGTAGGCCACCGGGCGCGCCGCCTCGAGGGCCACCGCCGCCCCGGACACGACGAAGACACCGACGAGGCCGAGGGACCAGCGCACGCGCTCGAACTCGCCGTCCTCCAGCCACCCCGGGTCGCGGCGCACCAGGTAGAGCCGCAGGAGTGCGGCGTTCGCCAGCACCAGCAGCGCGCCCCCGATCACGTAGGCTGCCGGGAAGACCACGGCCAGCGCGTCGTAGAGCGTGCCCACCTGCTCGGTCCAGGCGGCCAGTCGCTCCGGCGGAACAGCTCCGGCCTTCAGCTCGTTCAGGAACGCTTCGGAGCGCAGGTGCTCGAGTGGGGCCAGCATTCGCTCGGCCAGGGAGGCGCCGGCGAGCAGAAGGCCCACCGCCGTCTCGGCAACCAAGAGAGCGAAGGCCCACCCGCAGCCGCGAAGGAGTCCCCGCCCGCGGGCGAGCGACTCAGCCATGAGAAGGGCGGGCGCAGCCAACACGACGAGATACCAGGCGGCCGGCCCGGGGGTCAGCACCGCCGCGATGAGGGCGGCGGCCAGCACCGTGGCCAGCACGGTGCCTCCGCCGCCGCTGCGCAAGCGCAGAACCGCCAGGGGCAGCGGGGACACAAGCGCGAGGGGGAACAGAGCCGGCGCGAGGCGGGGCAAGAGGTACAGGCCTGCGGCCAGCACACCCGCACCGAGAAGCGATCCGAGGCCCGACTCCGGCCGCTCGCTGGCGGTGGCCGGTGCCGACACGGATCCCTGCTCGCTCATCGCGCTCGTCGCACCCCCCAGAACGTCAGTCCCCCATGAAGGGGAGCAGAGCAATGTGACGGGCGCGCTTGATCGCGACCGTGAGCTTGCGCTGATGCTCCGCGCAGGTGCCGAACATGCGGCGGGGGAGAACCTTGCCACGCTCGGGCACGAACTGGGAGAGGAGCTTGATGTCCTTGTAGTCGATGTAGTCGATCTTGTCCGCGCAGAACTTGCAGACCTTGCGCCGGCGAAAGAAGTACCGTTTGCCGTCGCGACCGCCGGCTTTGTCGCCACGGCCTCCGGCCCCCGGTCGACCGCCGCCGAACGACCGCCTGGGGGGTCCCCCGGGGCCGCGTGATCCGCCGCCGCCGCCGCCGCCGCCGCCGCCGCTGCTGCCGCTGCCGCTGGAGCTTCTGGTGCTGCTGGTGCTGCTGGTGCTGGAAGGATCGGAGCTCATGGCTGCACCCCCTCGGGCCTGGGCGAGGTCCCGGAGCTCGTCCGGGAACGACGCTTCTCTTCGGTCAGGGTCCGACGCGCCTTGCGCCGCTCGGCCTTCCGCAGTGCCTCGTCGACGCGAATCGTGAGGTAGCGGATGACGCCGTCGGTGACCTTGAGGCGGCGCTCCACTTCCTTGAGGAGAGGCCCCGTACTCTCGGCCACGACCAGCACGTAGTAGCCCTCACGGTGGCGGCGCACCTCGTAGGCCAGCCGTTTCTTCCCCCACTTCTCGACCCTTTCGACGGTGCCGCCGTCTTTCCCGACGAACCCCTGCACCTGCTCGGCGAGGGCGTCCACCTCCGTCTCCCCGAGGCTGGGGTCGGCGATGAACAAGATCTCGTAGATCCGTTTGCTCACGTTCTTGATCCTCCTTTCGGTTCTCCGGCACCCGACTTTCGGGACCGGGGAGCTCCTTTGCGGGCCCGCTGGGCCCTACCGGGAGCAAGGGGTTGTGGGCTCTCGGAGCGGCCCTTGCCGCTCACGCCAGACGGAGATTATACCCCAGTCAGGGCTCTGTCGAGCCGGGGCGTTGAATGGTTCCGTTGAACTGGTTCATGGCCGCCGCCGCCCCGTCGGCGGCCAGGACCACGGTGGCGGCGGCGGCCCGAGCGACGACCTGCTCGACCCGGTCCAGGTCCTCGCCGGCAAACTCGCCGAGGACGAAGGCGGCGAGGTCGTCCGGCACCTCCCCGTCTCCAACGCCCACGCGGACACGGGCAAACTCCTCGGTCTCCAGCTCCTCGACGAGGGACCGGAGCCCGTTGTGCCCCCCGTGGCTCCCCCGCTCCCGGACCCGGATCGTCCCCAGCTCCAGCGCCGCGTCGTCCACCACGACGATGAGGTCGGACGCCGTCGCCGCGTGGTCGGCCAGCAGCCGGGCGACCGGCACGCCGCTCAGGTTCATGTAGGAGAGAGGCTTGACGAGGAGCACCGGCTCGGACCCCAGTCGGGAGTCCGCCACCCAGACCCCTGCGAGCACCCGCGACTCGGCACTGCCCGCCCGGTCGGCGAGCGCATCCACGACCCTGAAGCCGATGTTGTGCCGGGTCCGGCGATACCGCTCGCCGGGATTGCCGAGGCCGACCACGAAGCGCATGTCGCCCGCCCGGGGGGCGGGGTGCTACTTCTCCTTCTTCTGGGGCTTGCCCTCGGCCGCGTCGTCCTCCGCCTTGCCCTTCTTCGCAACCTCGGGCTCCGCACCCTCCGCGCCTTCGCCTTCGCCTTCGGCAGCAGCCTCGGCCTCTTCCGCCTCGGTGGCTGCGACCTCGGCCCGCGGCGTCACCACGTGGGCGATCACGACTTCGGGGTCGGTGAGGAGGGTGATCCTGTCGCTGGGCAGCACCACCTCCGACACGCGCAGGTGCCGGCCCAGCTCCAGCTCGGACACGTCGAGCGAGAACTTGTCGGGGATGTCGGTGGGGAGACACTCGACGTCGAGCTCGCGAGTGATGAACTCGAGAAGCCCGCCCTCGGTCTTGACACCCACCGGCGTACCCACCAGCTCGATGTGGACCTTGACCTCGATCCGCTTGTCCAGCGCCACCTCGAAGAAGTCGGCGTGAATGAGCTGCCCCTTCATGGGCTCGCGCTGGAACTGCTTCAGAATGACCCTGCGGCGCTGGCCCTCGACTTCGATGTCGAACAGCGTGTTCTCGCCGGAAGCACTGCGGAGGATCTCGCCGATCTCGCGAGGCGAGACCGCCACGGACACGGCTTTCTTGCCCGCGCCGTAGACGATGCCCGGAATCATGCCGCGACTCCGGAGCCGACCGTTGGGGCCTTTTCCTGTTTCGGTCCGGCTCTCCGCCGCGACCACAATCTCACTCATGTGCTACTCCCACGAAACGATGCGTCAGACGAAAAGACTGGTCACCGAGGTCTCGTCGTGGATATTCTTGATCGCGCGGGCGAGAAGCTCGGCGATGGTGAGCACCACGATCTTGTCGCTCTCTCTTTTCTCTACGGAGAGCGGCATGGAGTCGGTGATGATGAGTTTGGACAGCGGGCTCTTCTCGATGCGTTCGAGGGCGTGGCCCGAGAGGACGCCGTGCGAGCAGGACGCGATGATCTCTCGCGCGCCTGCGATCTTGATGGCTTCGGCGACCTTGGCGAGGGTGCCGGCGGTGTCGACGATGTCGTCGACGATCAGTGCGGTCCGACCCTCCACCTCGCCGATGACGTGGTGAACCTCCGCCACGTTGGGCTGGTCCCGCCGCTTGTCGACGATGGCCAGTGCGGCGTCGAGGCGCTTCGCGTACGCCCGGGCTCTCTCCACGCCCCCGGCGTCGGGCGAGACCACCGTGAGATCGGGAAGATCCAGCTTGGACACGTGGTCGATGATCACGGGTGCCGCGAAGAGATGGTCCACCGGGACGTCGAAAAAGCCCTGGATCTGGGCGGCGTGGAGGTCCATGGTGAGGACCCGGTCGGTGCCGGCTGTGGAGAGCAGATCCGCCACGAGCTTCGCCGATATCGGCACTCGCGGCTTGTCCTTCCGGTCCTGTCGACCGTAGCCGTAGTACGGAATCACCGCCGTGAGCCGCGAAGCGCTCGATCGTTTGAACGCGTCGAGCATCAACAGCAGCTCCATGAGATTCTCGTTCACCGGCGGGCTCGTGGGCTGGATCACGAAGACGTCCGCTCCGCGAACGTTGTCGTGGATCTGGTACCAGACCTCCCCGTCTGAGAAGCGGGCGAGATGCGCACGCCCGACCGGGAAGCCGAGATAACGGCCGATGGCCGCTCCGAGCTCAGGGTGAGCGGTGCCGGTGAAGATCTTGAGCTCTCGCCGCATATCCAGATGGCTTGCAGGTGCCGGGTGGCTGGGGCGGAAGGATTCGAACCTTCGATACGGGGTCCAAAGCCCCGCGCCTTAACCACTTGGCCACGCCCCAACGCGTGGGGTAGCGCTACCCCTCCGAGCCCTCCTTGCCTGTGGCCTCCCCCTCCGCCGGGGGTGGCTCGGGTGCGGCCGCTGCCGGAGCTGCTGCCTCGGGAGCTGCTGCCTCGGGAGCTGCTGCCTCGGGAGCTGCTGCCTCGGGAGCTGCTGCCTCGGGAGCCGCTGCCTCGGGAGCCGCTGCCTCGGGAGCTGCTGCCTCGGGAGCTGCTGCCTCGGGAGCTGCTGCCTCGGGAGCTGCTGCCTCGGGAGCTGCTGCCTCGGGAGCTGCTGCCTCGGGAGCTGCTGCCTCGGGAGCTGCTGCCTCGGGAGCTGCTGCCT
>CAUZDW010000078.1:0-10393 GCA_963578825.1 Vicinamibacteria bacterium | reverse complement strand
ACCGAGGCTGTACCCGGTCGTCGAGCTCGCGTAGCAAAACCGTATTCTCGAGGAGCCGGATGCGCTAGTCGCGCACGTCCGGATCTGTGGGAGCCCTGGGTGGGAAACCACCCAGGGCCACCCGGCCCCACGTGCTGCTCCTGGGCATGGACGGCTCGAGTCTCTGCCCCGAAGTCTGGAAGGAGACCTTCGGCCGGATCCCGGGCTCCCCCGAGCTCTACGTCCTCGATTCCACCGACCCCGCGCAGGTGCAGTCGATGCTCGACCGGATCGAGCTGACGAAGACCCTCTTCATCGTGTCCAGCAAGTCGGGATCGACCCTCGAGTCCAACATCTTCAAAGCCTGCTTCTTCGACCGCGTGACGCAGGCCCTGGGAGCCGAGGCGGCCGGCAAGCGGTTCATCGCGGTGACCGATCCCGGCTCGAACCTCGAGAAGGAGGCGAGACTCGACGGCTTCCGCCACATCTTCCACGGCGTCAAGAGCATCGGCGGCCGCTATTCCGCCCTCTCCAACTTCGGGTTGGTGCCGGCCGCCGTGATGGGGCTCGACGTCGAGCATCTGCTGGACGAGGCGGAGCGGATGCTGCACGCCTGCGCCCCCGGCGTTCCCGCCGAGGAGAACCCCGGGCTCGTGCTCGGCACGATTCTGGGCCTGGCCGCGAACGCGGGCATCGACAAGCTGACCCTCGTCGCCTCGCCGGGCCTCCACGACCTGGGCGCGTGGCTCGAGCAGCTGATCGCCGAATCCACCGGCAAGGAGGGCAAGGGGGTCATTCCGGTGGATCGGGAGCGTCTCGCCCGGCCCACGTCCTACGGCGACGATCGACTGTTCGCCTATCTGCGCCTCGAGGAGGCGCCCGATGCCGCCGAGGATGCAGCGGTCCTCGCCCTCGAGAAGGCCCACAAGCCGGTGGTGCGCATCGGCGTCGCCACGAAGAACGACCTGGCCGAGGAGTTCGTGCGCTGGGAGGTGGCGACCGCCGTCGCGGGATCCGTGATGGGCATCCATCCCTTCAACCAACCCGACGTCGAGGCCAGCAAGATCGCCACAAAGGCGCTGACGTCGGAGTACGAGAAGAGCGGGCGGCTGCCGTCCGAGTCGCCGTTCTTCGAGGGCGACGGCGTGAAGCTGTTCGCCGATCCCGGGAACGCCGAAGCACTGAAGCAGGCCGCCGGTGGGGCGCCGACGCTCGCCGCCTATCTGAAGGCGCACCTCGACCGGCTGGGCACGGGCGACTACCTGGCGCTGCTCGCCTACGTGGAGATGAACGCGGCCCACGAGCAGGCGCTGCAGACGGCCCGGCACCGCCTCAGGGACAAGAAGCGCGTGGCGACGTGCCTGGGCTTTGGTCCGCGCTTTCTCCACTCCACCGGGCAGATTTACAAGGGCGGCCCGAACAGCGGCGTCTTCCTGCAAATCACGTGCGACGATGCGAAGGACCTTGCCGTGCCCGGCCAGAAGTTCACGTTCGGAGTGGTCAAAGCCGCCCAGGCCCGAGGCGACTTCCAGGTGCTCGTCGAACGCGAGCGCCGGGCCCTGCGAGCGCACCTGGGCCCGGACGTGGCGGCGGGACTCGAAACGCTGAACCGGGCCATCGAGAAGGCGCTCGGCTAGGGAGAAAAGAGGAACACCAGATGCAGCTTGGGATGGTCGGCCTGGGGCGGATGGGCGCAAACATGGTGAGGCGCCTGATGCGAGGGGGGCACAGCTGTGTCGTCTACGACCGCTCGCCGCAGGCCGTCGAAGCGGTGGTCGAGGACGGCGCAAGGGGTTCGGCGTCGCCGGCCGAGTTCGTGAAGATGCTCGACAGGCCTCGCACGGCGTGCCTGATGGTGCCCGCGGCGTACGTGGACTCCGCGATCGACGATCTGCTGCCGCTGCTCCACGAAGGCGACACGATCATCGATGGTGGAAACTCGCATTATCACGACGACATCGTCCGTGCAAAGGCCCTGGCCCCCAAGGGCGTGCACTACGTCGACATGGGCACGAGCGGCGGCGTCTGGGGCCTCGAGCGCGGCTACTGCCTGATGATCGGCGGTGAGGACGAGGTCGTGAAGCGCCTCGACCCGATCTTCTCGACACTGGCCCCGGGGCGCGGCGACATCCCGCGCACGCCCGGTCGCGAGACGATGGGCGGCACCGCGGAGAACGGCTATCTCCACTGCGGCCCCAGTGGCGCCGGCCACTTCGTCAAGATGATCCACAACGGGATCGAGTACGGCCTGATGGCCGCCTATGCCGAGGGCCTGAACATCCTGAAGAAGGCCAACATCGGCAAGGCGGACAGAGACGTCGACGCCGAGACGACACCGCTCCGGCAGCCCGAGCACTACCAGTACGACTTCAACCTCGCCGACGTGACGGAGCTTTGGCGGCGCGGGAGCGTCGTCGCGTCCTGGCTGCTGGATCTCACGGCCGGGGCGCTTGCCGGCACCCCGGCTCTCGACAACTTCGCCGGCAGGGTTTCCGATTCGGGTGAGGGGCGCTGGACACTGGCCGCGGCCAAGGACGAGGCCGTGCCGGCCCACGTGCTGACCTCAGCGCTCTATGAGCGTTTCGCCTCTCGTGACGAGGACGACTTCCAGAACCGCGTGCTCTCCGCGATGCGCTTCGGCTTCGGCGGCCACGTGGAGAAGAAATAGGGAGGGATAGACTCGGGATGACGCCGGACGGACGGACGGGTTAGCCTTGGCGCCATGAAGCGCTGGAGCACCCTCGTCGGGCTCGTCGCCTGTAGCGCCGCCTTGTCTCTCGCCGACGCTCGAGCCGGCACGGCGCAATGTGTGAAAACGTACCTCGTGAGGCCCGCCAAAGCGCCGGCGCCTCGGATCGACGGCGTCCTCGAGGAGCGCGAATGGCCGGCGGAGAGCTGGGACGCGGAGATGACGTTCCCTTGGAGGGAGAAGGCCGCTCCCGCCACGGCGTTCAGTCTGCAGGCCGACGACGAGGCTCTCTACTTTGCGTTCCGGGTCGTCGACGAAGACGCCGTCATCATCGAGGGCTCGCCGGACGACGAGTCGCTGGTGGCCCGCGGGGATCGGGTCGAGCTGTTCTTCGCTCGGGACGGGGAGCTGAACGAGTACTACAGCCTCGAGATCGATCCGAGGGCCCGGGTGCTGGACTACCAGGCGAGCTTCTATCGGCGCTTCGACAGGGGGTGGGACTGCCCCGGGCTGGAGGTGGCCGCCCGACGGCGTCCCGACGGCTACGACGTCGAGGGGCGCCTCCCCTTCGGCGCCCTCGAGAGCATGGGGCTGGCCCTCTCGCCGGACGAGCCACTGCTGGCCGGCGTGTTTCGAGGCGAGTTCAGCCATGGCGGCAGCGGCGCCATCGACGAAAGCTGGATCAGCTGGGTCCGTCCCGACGCCGAGGAGCCCGACTTCCACATCCCGTCTTCGTTCGGGTGCCTGCGCCTCCAGACCGCTGAGTGAGGCGAAGGAACCGCATAGATGTGAGTCCGTCGCTTGCCAGTCCCCGGAAACCGTGACACAACCCCCGGGTGCTGCAATACATCGGACTGATCCTCGGCCTGGGCCTGCTCATCGTCCTGGCGCTGCGCGGCACGAACATCATCCTGGCGTCGATCCTCTCCGCGCTGGTGGTTGCGGCCACGAACGGCCTGAACCTGTTCGATGCGATCACGGACGACTTCACCTCGGGCCCGGTCGGCGGCTTCACCTTTGCCGGCCGTTTCTTCGCCCTGTTCGTCACGGGCGCCATCTTCGGGCGTGCCATGGCCGAGAGCCATGCCGCAGCGAGCATCGCGCTGGCGCTCGCCCGGGCGCTGGGCGCGCACCGGGCGCTGTGGATCGTGGTGCTGGCCTGCGCTCTGCTCACCTACGGCGGAGTCTTGGTTTTTGTGGTCCTGTTTGCGGTGTACCCGCTCGGCCAGAAACTCATCGAGGAGGCCCGTATCCCCAAGCGCCTGCTCGGGGCGGCCATCGGCCTGGGTGCCGCCACGTTCACCATGACCGCTCTGCCGGGCACGCCCTCGATCCACAACGTCATTCCGGCCACGGCCCTCGGCACGGACCTGTATGCCGGTGCCTGGCTCGGCATCACCGGCGGCGCACTCATGTTCGGACTCGGCATGTGGTACCTCGAGTGGCAGCGCGTGCGTGCTCAGGCGTCGTTCGTCGCTCCCGACGTGCCCACGGACAGCCCCGTGGCCCCCGAGGACCTGCCGGCCTGGGGCCTCGCGATCGTCCCGATCTTCGTCGTACTCGGCATCATCCTGCTGCCGCGCCTGCTCAGCCTCGCCGCAGACGCCAGCGACGGATCGCTTGCCGGCAGGATCGCGGAGCTGGGCCGCGCCGAGCCCGTCGCGTGGCCGAGCTTCGCGCTGATCGCGGGCACGCTCGTTTGCCTAGTCCTGTTTGCCAGGCTGCGCGTATCGCCGCTCGTCACCTTCGGCCGTGGTGTCGACGACGGGCTGCTGCCCTTGATCAACACCGCGGCGGTGATCGGATTCGGCAGCGTGGTGACGAAGACCGCGGCCTTCACGCTCTTCGCGCAACTCATGCTCACGCTCGACCTGCCGCCTCTGCTGTCGCTCTTCGCCACGGTGAACGTGCTCTCCGGACTCGTCGGCTCGGCCTCGGGCGGGCTGCAGATCTTCATGAGCACGCTGGCACCAAACTTCGTCGAGATGGGCCTCGACGCGCAGGTCGTCCACCGCATCGGCGCGATGGCCAGCGGCGGGCTCGATTCGCTTCCCCACTGTGGGACCGTGGTGGCGCTGTTCATGATCATGGGTGTCAAGCACCGGGAGGCGTACAAGGACCTCGGCGTCGTCACCGTCGTGGTGCCTTTGATCGCCACGCTTGCGACCATCGGCCTCGCGCTGCTCTTCTAGCCACCGGTGACGACGGTGCCGCGGCGCGCGTCTTTCGGCTATCGGAGCGGCACGTCGCTGCAGCGTTCGGATCGGCGCTGCGCTACTATTCGGCCATGCGAGGACGTTCAGGCAAGGGGGTCGTGTGAAGACAAGATTCGGTGCCGGTCTCAGCACGCGCACGGTGCTTCTCGGCTTCGCCGTTCTTGTCTTGGGTGTCGCCGCGGCCCACGCCCAGACCGCCGCACCGTCCCTCGCCGATCAGGCCGCTCAGCGCACCGTGCGGTTGCCCAACGGGTGGTCGATCAGCCCCCTGGGGGACGGCTTCACCGTCGGAGATCTCGTCCTGAACATCGTGAGAACCCCGGACGGTCGCCGCATGATCGCTCTCAACAGCGGCTACAACGAGCACGCGCTGACCGTCTTCGAGCTCGATCCGGCTCGCGTCGTCCAGCGCGTGCCGCTCCCGAGCTCCTGGCTGGGCATGGCGTGGAGTCCTGACGGCAAAAGGCTCTACGTCTCCGGGGGCAACGATCGCCAGGGTGGGTCGGCGCCGCTCAGCGTCTTCGACTACGACCCCGACGGCCCACCCTTCCTGCGCCGCCGGCCCTCGCCGGTGTTCCGGGAGACGTTCCAGGGCATGCGGGGCACCGATCCCCAGGGGGTGCGCGTCTTTCCCGTCGACGAAGGCGAGCCGACCCTGGGCAGCAGCGTCTTCTGGTCCGGTCTCCACCACCACCCGCAGCGTGACTTGCTATACGCGGCCAATCGCACCGCGGGGATTGTCGTCGTCTTCGACTCCCGGAGCGGAGCGGTCGTCGCCCGAGTGCCGACCGGCGTCAACCCCTACGCTCTCGTGACGAGCGCCGACGGCGAAACGCTATTCGTCTCGAACTGGGGCAGCGACTCGGTGTCCGTCATCGACACCAAGACCCACCGCGTGCGGAGGGTGATCCCGGTCGGTGACAGCCCGAACGACATGGTCATTGGAAGCGACGGGCTGCTCTTCGTCGCCTGCGCCAACGACAACTCGGTCACCATCGTCGACACGAAGACGGAGAGGGCCGTGGGGCGCATCGTGACCTCAATGTGGGAGCGCGATCCTGCCGGCTCGACCCCCAACGCGCTCCTCCTCGACGACGAGCGCCACACTCTCTACGTCGCCAACGCCGACAACAACAACGTGGCGGTGATCGACGTGAGCGATGGGGCCGACTCACGGGTCCTCGGCTTCCTGCCGACGGCGGCCTACCCTTCGGCGATCGCGCTCTCGGCCGACGGTCGATCGATGGCGGTGGGCTCGAGCAAGGGCGTGGCCTCGGCCTCCAACCTGCGCGGGCCGTACGTGGGCGCCACCGGCGGCGGCCTCGTGCCGGCAGACGAGGGCACCGCCGGCACGATCAAGAATCTGATGGCCGGGTCAATTCACGTCTTCGACCTGCCGGCGAGCGGCACCGAACTGCGAGAGCTCACGGCCCAAGTCTACCGCAACAGCCCCTATCACGAGCGCCTGCTGGCAGAGGCGCTGCCGCCCGAGACTCCCTCCGTGGTGCCGAGCGTCGTGGGCCAGACCTCGGCGATCAAGCACGTCATCTACATCCTCAAGGAGAACCGCACCTACGATCAGCTGTTCGGGGACATCCCCAGGGGACGAGGCGATCCGCGGATTGCCATCTTCGGTCGGCAGGTGACTCCGAATCATCACGCCCTGGCCGAGCAGTTCACGCTCTTCGACAACTACTTCGTCGACGCCGAGGTCAGCATCGACGGCCACTCCTGGTCCGACGCCGCCTACGCCACCGACTTCATCGAGAAGACCTGGCCTGCCGACTACGGTCGCAAGGTCGCCCGACCGCCGTTCACGGAGGCCGCCGAGCCGCCCTCCGGGTATATCTGGGATCTGGCTCGCCGAGCCGGGCTCACGTACCGCAGCTATGGCGAGCGGACCAGCCATCCGTCGTTGAGCGGCCACGTCTCGAAGGCCTACAAGGGCTGGGGCGCCGACCTGGACCTCGAGAACGCCGATGTCTTCATTTCCGAGTTCGACGAATTCGAGCGCAGCTACGACCATTCCGATCCCGAGAAGCCTCTGCCGGCGTTCACCATCGTCTCGTTGCCGAACGATCACACCTACGGAACCCGTCCCGGACGGCCGACGCCGATCGCGTGCGTCGCCGCCAACGACGTGGCGCTCGGTCGCATCGTCGAGCGGGTGACCAGGAGTCGCTACTGGCCGGAGACGGCCATCTTCGTCACCGAAGACGATGCACAGGACGGCTCCGACCACGTGGACTGCCACCGCTCCATCCTGCTGGCGATCAGCCCCTACACGAAGCGGGGCCTGGTCGACCACACGCACTACACCACGAGCTCGATCCTGCGCACCATCGAGCTGCTGCTGGGGCTTCCGCCGATGAGCCAGTTCGACGCCGGGGCGACACCTCTTTACAAGGCTCTCGGGGTCGAAAAGAACCTGGCGGGATACGAGGCCCTGCCGGCTGAGGTCGATCTGTCGGCGCGCAACACCCCGGCCAGCCCCGGGGCTCAGGCCTCTCTCGAGATGGACTTCGAGGACTTCGACCGGGCCCCGATGTTCGAGCTCAACGAGATCATCTGGAAATCGGTGCACGGCGCCGACTCCCAGATGCCCCTCCCGGTGCGCCGTTACGACGTGGGTGCCGTCCTCCCCGAGTTGCAGCGGGCCGGCCTGGCGTCCGAAGGAGACAAGGAGGTCTCGAACCCGGAGCCTGGCCTATGACACGCGAACCGAAGGGCGATACTCCGACCAGGCCCGGACCCAGGGTGAAGACCGACCCGGTGACCGGCGAGGAGTTCGAGTGCTCAGGGGGAGAGGGCCACTGCTGGTGCTACGACTACCCGCGTGTCATCGAAGTCCAGGGCGACGAGTGCGTGAGCCCGACCCGCCTCAAGCAGCTCGTCGAGGAGAAGACCGGAAGCTCGCCAGACAAGCTGACGAAGTGACGGCCGTTCACTCCGAGGCGGGACCAACGAGGTGGACGTTTCGGAACACGGCCTCCTCGACCACTTCCGGGTTGTGGGAGCAGACGAAAAGGCCAACGTAGACGTCTTCCCCGAGGTCGAGATCGGACACCTGGCTCTCCTGGGAGGGGGCTCGCCCGACCGGGCCACCGAGATGGTGAGGGTGGTGCCCTTGCGCTCGATCTGGAGGACGTGCGCCCCGGTGACCTCCGAGACGACCTCTTCCGTCTCCGCCCCCTTCGTCCGGCGGAACTGGAGCGACGTGAGCCCATCGCCGTGGATGACGGCGTCGGCGTACGGCGAGTCGGCCTCGAGGCTCGTCCTCGCGATGACGCCCGCCTTGCGGTGCCGGTCAACGCTCTCACCGAGAAGCTCGACATGGGCACTGAGGGTGAAGTCGCCTTTCAAGCGCGTCCACGCGAACTGCATCTCGTCTCGCGGGCTCCACATGTTCACGCCGGCGCCGGCCAGCCCGTACTCCTACGAGGCGGCGTTCCAGGTGGTTGAGCCCGGGAGTGCGGGCGAGCCCACGCCCCGTGCTCCTCGAACAGGCCGAGGGGCGCCGCCTGGGCCTGAGAAAAGATCGCCGCGAAGCTCACGATGCTGTCGAAGAGGTGCCCCAGGCGCAGGTTCTCGTTGGGGCTGTGCTGGTTGTTGTCGAAGTTCACGGTGGGCACGGCGATCGCGGCGAAGCCCAGGGTCTCGATGAAGGGGGCAATGGGGACCGTGCCCCCCATGGACCGCACGCGGATCGGCGGCTCGTTCCAGGTTTCGGTGAGGGCGTCCACGAGGGATGTGGTGCGCGGCTCCTCGAGGCTCGTCCGAAAGGCGTTGGTGCCCTTGGACCGCCGGACCTGAACGATGCGCCCGTGGCGGGCACGGGTCTCGTCGTCGGGCTCCTCGAGGACCACGTGATAGCCCTGCTCGCGAATGTGCGCCATCACTTTCTCGTACATCGCATCGGCGTCGGTCTCGGCGACGAGTCGCACGTCCACGGCCGCGATCGCGCGATCGGGAATGATCGTGCGGGCCTCCGAGCCAACCCAGCCGCTCCGCAGGCCGCGCACGTTGAGCGAAGGGTACTGGAGGGCCTCCTGGAGCGAGCTTCCCACCCGATCGGTCTCCGAGAACCCGTACCGGCGCTCCAATCCCTCCAGGTCGTCGGGGACGGAAGCGAGCACTCTCTCGTCCGACTCGCTGAGCTCGATGCCGTCGTAGAAGCCCTCCACCACGACCCGTCCCTCGTCGTCTTTCATCGAGGCCAGCAGCTGCGCCAGGCGCATGGCCGGATTGGGGACCCAGTTGCCGTAGTGGCCGCTGTGGAGAGGGACCCTGGGGCCAAACACCGTGAGCTCCATCGTCACGTTGCCGCGGGCGCCGTAGACGAGCGTGGGTCGTCCCGTCTGGTGAAGTGGCCCGTCCAGGATGAGCATCAAGTCCGCGGTGAGCTTGTCACGGTAGCGCTCGATGGCGGGCACGAGGTTGGGCGAGCCTGCCTCCTCTTCGCCATCGAGAACGACACGCAGGTTGCTGGTCGGGGCGAGGCCCAGGGAGTCCAGTGCATCCAGGGCGACCAGGAGGGCGATGATGGGGCCTGTGTCGTCGGAGACGGAGCGCCCGTAGAGGCGCCAGTCGGGCTCGAAGTGGCTGGTGGCGGCGAAGTCGATGACCTCGCCGCCCTCGTCGAGCTTCCCGTCTCGCAGCACGGGGCGAAAGGGGTCGTCCTGGCTCCACTTCGCTGGGTCCACGGGCTGGCCGTCGTAGTGGGCGTAGAGCAGGAGCGTTCGACTCGCGCCCTCCTGCCGGCGCTCACCGTAGACGAGGGGGTTGCCGTCGGTTTCGAGCAGCTCTGCTTCGAAGCCCCGCTGCCGCAAGCGTTCCAGCAGGAAGACGGCCTTTTCGCGGCTACGGACCTCGTCCCCAGCCACCGCGGGGATGTGGAGTGCCTGCCAGAGCTCATTCAGGATCTCCTTCTGATTCGCGGCGACGTAGCTCTCCACCCGGGAGCGGAGCCCTTCTGCGGCGACCGCCTCCGAGAGGCCACAGGCCAGGATGGCGAGAGTGAGAAGACGAAGGCAGCTCATGGGCATGGGCACATGTCAGTCTGCGGCCTTGGCCTCTCCCCGGATGGAGTAGAGCTTGCTCTGGGTGCGAATCAAGAGGCGCCTCCCTGCAAGAACCGGTGTCGCCATCGCGAACTCGTCCAGTGAGTTGATGCCGAGCAGCTCGAACTTCTCTCCTGCCTTGACCACGAATGTGTCGCCCTCTTCGTTCAGGCAGAAGATCATCCCGTTGTAGGCCTGAACCGCTCCGGGTTCTCCGGAGTGCTCGTTAGTTGATTCCGGCCATCATGGCTGGAGCCTCTTGCGCCCGATAGTACTGCTGTTCGTACTCCACCGGTGGCACATCTCCGATCGACGTGAGCAACCGCCGGTTGTTGAACCACTCCACCCATTCAAGCGTGGCGAACTCGACGGCCTCGAGCTGGCGCCACGGGCCGCGTCGACGAATCACTTCGGTCTTGTACAACCCGATCACCGATTCGGCGAGCGCG
>CAUZDW010000077.1:0-10781 GCA_963578825.1 Vicinamibacteria bacterium | reverse complement strand
CCCAGATAACCGGCTGGTCGGAACGGACCCCACCTCCCCATGCAACCAACCGCTCGTGGGCATCACGCCTGCCCCGCAGCCCTCGGGCGAGCTTGGACTCCCCGCGCATCAGCACCGGAGACAGAGCGCGAAGGGCCCGCAACGCGGTTCGGTACAACGCCTGGGGAAGTGCCATGGAACGGACGATGCCCCTTCTACGGGTCGCTCCACAAGACTGCTCGCCAGGGCCTTACTCATGAGGTCCGCCCGTCGGCCCTACGCATGAAGGCTGCTCGCACAAGGCCTTGTGCCTAGATTCCGGTAAAGAAGCGACCTTCGCCGCCCGTACTCTCTAGTGGAGTTGTGGAGAAGCATATCTTACTTACATAGGGAGCCGAAGCTCCTCATCATAAGGAGGTCGTCATGGGACCCGCGTTAATGGCCATTTTGCTCATCGCTGGAGGAGCCGCCGTCCGTGTGATCGGTCCATCCGTAGGAGGCGGAGGCCTCGCGACCGCCGCAATGAATACGGTGGTCGTGATCGACGTCAGTGAGGTCGGCGTGAAGCACTTCCCGGGCACCGTCGACACGCGAGTCCTGGGTCAGGGCGTGCACGTAATCAACCCGCTCGCGTCGGTCGAGAAGATGTCGGTCCGTGAGCAAAGCTTCCCGGCGAGCCGCGGCATCGATCAGATCAAGCAGAGCATCGTCCTGAACGCCATCCGAAACGGTGTCCGGGACGCCGTGGCCACCAAGTCGATCAAGGATATTTTTTCGCCCGACCGGCGCGTGGTCGCCGAAGACATGAAGGAGGCGATCCAGCTCAAGGCGGGTGATCGCATCCAGGTAGTGGAAGTTTTCCTGCGCGACGTGCAGGCGCCCGCGAACGTGCGCCAAGCGATCGACGAGAAGCTCCAGCGTGAGCAGCAGGTGGCAGCTGAGAAGTTCCAGACCGATATCATCGAGGAGCAGGCACTCCAGGAGATCGCGGCTGCTAAGGGACTCGCCGAAGCCCAGCAGATCATTTCTGTGGGCCTCAAGCCCGAGTACCTGATGTTTCCACTACATCGAGAAACTCGGCGATCTTCCAGCTGGCTCGGTAGTCTACGTGCCGACGGAGGGCAGCATCCCCCTCATGCGCAACATCCGGAGCAACTGACGTAATGCGAGGACAGCAGTCGATGGAAGAGAAGGAAAACCGGAGATGCCTGAGTCCATGAAGCGACCAACGTGGTGGCGCTGGTCACTGGGAGCCGGCGTGGTCGTCCTGATCATCTCGCTCGCCTCGGCGTGCTCGCCCATGTATGTGATCCGGGCAGGCATCGCCGAGGCGAATATCCTGCGTGCCCGTCGCCCCATCCCTGATGTGATTCTCGACCCCGCGACCGATGATCGTACTAAGACCAAGCTCACTTTCGTGGTGGAGGCGCGGAACTACGCGATCGACGTGTTCGAGCTCGACGTGGGGCGCTCCTACACGTCCTTTTCGCAACTGGAGTCCGACACACTCGCCATGGTCCTGTCCGCGGCCCAGAAGGACCAGCTCACGCCGAAGACGTGGTGGTTTCCGATCGTCGGGACGGTCCCCTACAAGGGCTACTTCAATGATGACGCGGCGATGCGTGAGCAGGAGAAGCTCGAAGAGGACGGCTTCGATACTTTTCTTCGGCCCACCGCCGCGTTCAGCACGCTCGGATGGTTCGCGGATCCGCTTATGTCCACGCTCATCCGGCTCGATGAGGTCGATCTGGTCGAGACGGTGCTTCACGAGCTGTCCCACAACCACCTCTTCGTGAAGGGACAGGTCCGCTTCAACGAGAGCTTCGCCACCTTCGTCGGGAGAGCGGGCGCCATCGAGTTCTTCTGCAATCGCGAGGGCGGCGGCTCCGATACGGTCAAGTGCCTTCGCGCCCAGGCCCGCTGGCGCGACCACCAACGGTTCGAGGCGTTCATCGAGGGTCTGGTCGAGGAGCTACAGGTCGTATACCAGGATACTGCGCTCGCATACGACACCAAGCTGGCTGAGCGGGAGCGGATCTTCGACGCGAGCCTCGAGACGTTCGCGACGGAGGTGCAGCCCACCTTCGAAGCGAGCACGTACCAGAGCTTTCTGCTCGTTCCGCTCAACAACGCCACTTTGCTGACGCGCATCCGCTACCACCATCGCTTACAGGACTTCCAGACCCTCATGGAGCGGGAGGGTGACTTGCGCCGGGCCGTCCAGTACCTCAAGGAAGGCGTGGACGGTGTGGACGATCCTTTCGACCTGCTCCCCGTCGGTTGACCGACCCTGAGACCGACCCGCTCGAGGCCTACGCGCAGCGCGAGGCTGAGGCGTCGCGGTCGGCCGACGCGTTGCGGGCCCGCTTCGACGCCCTGGCCAACTCGAGGATGGGTGTGGCCCTGGCTCTGGTCACCGTGGGCGTCGTGTATCTCGCGATCCCCGGCGCGCGGATGATTCTCGTCGCAGCCGCACTTCCGCTCTTCGTAATCTTCATGGTGTTGGTCGTGAAGCATGCGCGCGTCCGCCGACGGGAGACCTGGTACCGGAAGTTGGCCCAGGTGGCCCTCGAGGCTGGGCATCGGCGGCTACGCCGGTGGGAGGAGTTTTCGAATCCCTACCCAGAGCCCCCGACCGACCATCCTTACGCGGACGATCTCGACGTGTTCGGTTACGCATCCCTACACGTGCTGTTGGGGACCACGAGCACCCGCCCGGGAGCCGACATGCTCACCGACTGGCTCTTGGCCCCTGCCCCTCCCGCAGTCGTCCAGCAGCGCCAGAAGGCCGTGCGGGAGTTGACGGCGGCGATCGAGTTCCGCGACGACCTTCAGGCCATGGGCCGCATCGCGGGGCAGGTTGAGCCTGAGCAGCTCCGGCTTCTCTTGGAATGGGCCGAGAGCCCTGGGTGGCTGCTACCCAAGCGAGGCCTGAAGCGGCTGGCCATCGCGTTGCCGATGTTCACGATCGCGACGGCGGTCCTCCACATCCTCGCTGTTGTCCCTTACCTGTGGATCATTCCCGTCATCCTCGCAGTGGATGTCGCCAGGCGCTACACCCAACGCATCCACGACGACTTCGCCCGCACCTCCAGTGGGGACTCGGGCCTCCGGCGGTATCACACCATGGTGGCACACATCGCGGAGGGAAAGTTCGAAGATCCCCTTCTTGCCGAGCTTCGTGCCAGCCTCGTCGGAAGCGGTAGAGCCCCCGCCGAGGCTGAGGCCAAAGGCGAGTCCGAGGCCCCCGTTGAGTCCGGAGCACCAGCTGAATCCGGAGCGCCATCTGAGTCTGACGCCCCGGCCGAGTCTCTCGAGCGATTGTTTCGGCTCGTCGAGTTGTCCGAGGTCAGATACAACAGCCAGATGCACTATCCCCTCAACATCCTGACGCTATGGGACATCCACGTGCTCGTGAGGCTGGAGCGCTGGAAGGAACGGCATGGCCGGGCGCTTCGCGGCTGGATGACGGCCCTGGGTCGGACCGACGCTCTCTCGGTTCTCGCCGGCCTCGCGCACGCTCACCCCGACTGGGCCTTTCCGGAGATCGCCGATCGCCAGGGAGGCGAACCACCTCGACTGGAGGCACGGGCGCTCGGCCATCCACTTCTCTCCCCCGAGAGTGCCGTACGGAATGACGTCAGCCTCGGACCCCCGGGCAGCCTGCTACTCGTCACCGGATCCAACATGTCCGGCAAGAGCACGCTGCTTCGGGCCATCGGCGCGAACGTCATTCTGGCGGGTGCGGGTGGGCCCGTGTGCGCCGAAGCGATGACCCTCCCCGTCGCGGATCTCCGGACGAGTATGCGTATCCGCGACTCATTGGAGGAAGGCATCTCGTACTTCATGGCTGAGCTCAAGCGCCTCAAGGCGGTGTGTGATGCGGCGAGTTCGGCCAGCGAAAGGCCCGTCCTCTACCTCCTCGACGAACTGCTCCAGGGCACGAACACCGCCGAGCGGCAGATCGCGGCCCGCCGCATCCTACATCACCTCCTGGATCAACACGCCATCGGGGCGGTGACAACCCATGACCTCACGTTGGCCGACGCGGAGGATCTCAAAGAGCGGGCCGTGCTGGTGCACTTCCGTGAGTCCGTGGAAGCCCGACCAAGTGGCCCGCCCATCGCGTTTGATTACCGACTCCGCCCCGGGCTCGCGACCTCGACGAACGCGCTTCGGCTCATGGAGATCATGGGACTCGCGGTGCCGGAGGAAGCGGCCCGACCATAAACAACTGCTAATCGTGCGCTCGCAGATTTACCGTCAGCGAGGCGGGTTGTCTGGGTGTCGCCCGCGTGACAAGTTTCATTCTCGGCCATACTTTCATGCGCCAGTCGTTGGATTCCCGTGTCTTCACCGGAGCAAGCAATGCAAAGCATCACAAGACTAACTTTGGCTCTCTCGACGGTTGTAGCTCTTGCGAGCCCCGCCCTTGTCAATGCCCAGGCGATGTCCTCGGCTGAGCCATTCAAGGTCGGGACCTTCGAGATCGACGGCGCACCGACGGTAGGGGTCGTGCTCAGGGACGCTCTGATCATCGACCTCGCGGCAGCGAATACGGCGCTCGAGATCGATCCCATGTACCCGCACGTCAGCGCGCCGGCGGACATGCTCGAGCTGATCGGGCAGTACGAGTACGGTCTGAAGTACCGGATCTACGAGATCGTCAACAACGTAGTGGGCAACAACCTGACTGGAGCAAACTATGTTCACCGTGTCCAGGACGTGGACATCCTTGCTCCGATCCTGTATCCCAGCAAGATCATGAACGCGGCCGTCAACTTCTACACGCACGCGTGTGAAGGCTGCACCCCGGAGGAGCTGGCGGCGAACACCCAGGAGCGGGAGGCGAATCGGGGGGTGCCGTACCTGTTCCTCAAGCCGACCCGCGGCGCGGTCATTGGCAGCGGCGATGACATCGTAATGCCTTATGGTCGTGACCGGATCGAATGGGAAGTCGAGTTGGCTGTCGTATTCGGACGGGCGGGCAAGTACATCTCTGCGAGCCGCGCGTACGACCACGTGTTCGGCTACATGGTCGCCTTGGATATATCCGATCGTGGCGGGCGTCCTCCGGGTGGCTACGGCTCCGGTTCTGACTGGTTCGTCGGTAAGGGCCACGACACTTTCGCGCCCCAGGGGCCCTGGATTGTTCCAAAGGAGTTCTACGGCGATCCGATGGAGCAACTGCACCAGAGTCTGGTCATCGACGGCGTGACCGTTCAGGAGGCCAGGGCGGGGGACATGATCCACAATATCCCGGAGCTAATCGAGTACGCGTCGTCGCTCATCACCGTATATCCTGGTGACGTTATGCAAAGCGGGACGTCGGGCGGAACGGGCGCTGGTCGCGTCGAGCGCGCAACCGGCTCGGGGTATCTGCAGGCTGGTGAGTCGATCGCCGCCTCCATTGAGGGCATCGGGACGCTACTGCACACCGTCGTCGCTGAGGGCGACCTTCCGGGCGATCTGTCTGGCGCACAGTTGCCTCCAGTTGCGAGCTACAGAAGCGGCAATTAGGAGGACTTAGGCCCAGAGAAGGCCATCAGGACAGAGCGCCGGCCGGGATATCCCGGCTGGCGCTCTTCGTTGTCGAATGGCGCTCGAGGAAGCGGTTGCTCTAGCGCCATCCTGCCGTACCCCCGATGATATCCCGCCTTCCGGGGCAGGCCCGGGAGACGCACAAACGCGAGGCTTGAGGAAACGCGCATGGAGCAGGCTACGGTGACCGCAGGATCCACACTGCTGGAGAAGGTCAACGACGTGGTGCACGACCGGGTCGTGGGCCAGAACGAGGCGGTGGAGGGGCTGCTCGTCGCGCTCCTGACCGGAGGGCACATCCTCCTCGAGGGTTTGCCCGGCCTCGCGAAGACACTGATGGTGCGCACGCTCGCGCAGTCGATCCATACGGGCTTCCGCAGGATTCAGTTCACGCCTGACCTGCTCCCCACCGACATCATCGGGACGCCGATCTTCGACCAGTCGAGCGGTCAGTTCCGGGTCCAGAAGGGGCCCATCTTCTCAAACATCATCCTTGCAGACGAGATCAACCGGGCGCCGCCCAAGGTGCAGGCAGCACTCCTCGAGGCGATGGAGGAGGGCCAGGTCACGATCGCGGGGGACACGTATCCGCTCGACGCGCCCTTCATGGTGCTGGCCACGCAGAACCCGGTCGAGCTGCACGGGACGTATCCGCTCGCAGAGGCGCAGCTCGATCGCTTCGCGCTGAAGCTCGAGATCGGGTATCCGACGAAGGACGAAGAGAAGACCATCGTGCGCCGCGTCGCAGCCGCGGGCCAGAAGCCGATCGAAGCAGTCGCCACGGTGGAGGAGCTGGCCAGCGCGCGCGCGGCTGTCGCGAACGTCCATCTGGAGGAGAAGGTGCTCGACTACATCGTGGAGCTGATCTTCGCGACGCGTGAGCCCAGTGGGGTCGGCCTGGCAGACCTGGAGGACCTGATCGAGTTCGGTACGTCGCCGCGCGCGACGATCTTCCTGACCCGCGTCTCCCGCGCGAGGGCATACCTGCAGGGCCGCGACTACGTCATGCCCGACGACGCGAAGGCGATGGCGCCGGCCGTACTCTGCCACCGGCTGCGCACGACGTACGAGGCCGACGCCCGCGGAATCGACTCAGGCGAGATCGTGCGGCGGGTCCTGGACGCGGTGCCGGCCCCGTAGGCCTGATGAGGCAAAAGCTGCCGGTCGGCGGACAGCACCGCGACGCGACACACGTCTTCTCGAGGGAGATCGCCGCCCAGGTGCGCCGCATCGAGTTGCGTACGAAGGGCCTGGCGGAGTCGCTCTTCAGCGGCGAGTACCGCTCAGTCTTCAAGGGCCGCGGTCTCGAGTTCTCAGACGTGCGGGAGTACCAACCCGGCGACGACGTGCGCGCGATCGACTGGAACGTGACGGCACGCCGCGGTCACCTCTTCCTGAAGGAGTACGTCGAGGAGCGCGAGCTCACCGCTCTGCTGATCGTCGACCTCTCTGCATCCAAGGAGTTCGGCACCGGAGAGAAGTCGAACGCAACAATCGCGTCGGAGATCGCGGCGATCCTCGCCTTCGCAGCGGCGGGGAACAACGACCGCGTTGGTCTCCTGTTGGTCACCGACCACGTGGAGTTGTTCGTGCCGCCCGACTCAGGTCGCCGCCACGTGATGCGACTCGTCCTGGAGCTGCTCTCCTTCCGCCCGAGCGGTCGCGGCACCCGCCTATCGACTGCGCTGGAGTACGCTTCTCAAGTGCTGCACCGGCGCTCGGCAATCTTCCTCGTGAGCGATTTTCTGCTCGACGACGACACCGACCCCGAATTCGCGCGCGCGACCCGACTAGTGAAGCGCGATCACGACCTGGTGCCCATCCGACTCGCAGACCCGGGGGGCGCGGTGCTTCCGAACGTGGGGCTCCTGGCGCTCGTCGATCCGGAGACGGGCGAGCGGCTCATCGTCGATACCGGATCGGCCGCCAAGCGGCGGGGCTACGCCGAAGGAAAGGCGGCACAGCAGGACCGGATGACCGCGCTCTTCCGCGAGCTCCGGATGGATACCGTCGAAGTGAGCACCACTGAGGACTACGTGCCCACCCTCATCCGCTTTTTCCGTCAGCGGGAGCGGGTGTCGCGGTGAGGCTCGTGTGGTGCGTCGCGCTGGTGTGGGCACTCCAACCACTCTCGACAGCGGCGCAGAGCCCAGAACCGGTCGCAGTCCTGTCCGCCGACTCAGTGGAGATGGCTGAGGTCTTCGAGCTCCGCGTGGAGGTGCCGGTCCCAGGTGGAAGCATGGTCTACTTCCCCCCCAACGTGCCCTCCACCAGTGACGTCGAGAGCTTCACCCCGGTCGACTGGCGGGCCCGTCGCGGACCGAACAGCGGCGCGACGATCGAGCTAAGGTACGCGCTGATTCCGTTCGGAATGGGGAACATCGCCCTTCCCCGGGTGGACGTGATCACGATGCCGCTGGAGGACGAAACCGATGGGGAGGACATCCCGGGAGGATCGATCGTCGGCGTGTGGGAGGAGCGCCAGCAGACAATCCGGTATACGCGTAGCATCACGCCTCCGACGATCTGGGTGGAGCCGGTCTATTCGTCGGACGACGTCGTTGCGGGTATGTCGCCGAGGGGGCCTGAGGATGTGTTCGGCTTCAGTTGGAGCTGGCCCTCCATGGCGCTCCTTCTCCTCTTCTCGACGGTCACCGCCAGCGCCGTCGTCACCACGACGCGGGAGTGGCTCGCCCACCGCGCTGAGCCGGCACCGCTACCGCCGCCCGGCCCCACCCCTCTGGAAGAGGCCCGGAAGCAGGCGCTCACTGAGCTCGATCGGCTGTTGGCGACCGGCCCGTACCCGGCCGAGCACGCCCACGAGCTGTACGAGGAGAGCAGCGGCATCGTTCGCGGATACGTCGAGCGGCTCGATCCCGAGTGGGGGCCTGAGCTCACCAGCACAGAGCTCATGGACAGGCTGAAGGGCCGCTCGCCCGAGGGCGGGGTGCTCGCAGCTGAGTTGCGGACCGCCGAGGCCGTGAAGTTCGGGCGGCTGAGGCCCCACGCTGAGCCCACGGCCGAACACCTGACGGTGCTCCGGGCTTGGCTGGCCGGCAGACGGGAGGTCCGTTCGTGAGCTTCGCGTTCGCCCAACCCGGTTGGCTGATCCTCCTCGCGGCCGTCCCGATCTGGGTGTGGTGGATCATCCCGAAAGGGAGTGGGGCCATGCTCGTCGCGCGCGGGACCGAGGCGAGAGCTGTCTCGCTGCGAGCATGGATCGGGCGAGGCCTCGAGCTCGCGCCCCTTGTCCTGCGTGGGCTCGGCGTCACGGCGGTCATTCTCGCGCTCGCCCAGCCACGGATCGTCGAGACGTTCGAGGAACCGGTAGTCGAGGGCGTGGGCATCGCCGTCGCGATCGACCTGTCCACCTCGATGGGCGCCCGCGACTTGTCGCGGCGCGCATCGAGGATGCAGGCCGCTAAGCAGACCATCCTCGACTTCCTCGAGGGCCGCACCGACGACGTCGGCGTCATCTCCTTCGGCGGAGAGGCGCTCACCCGCGTGCCCCTGACGCACGATCACTACGTCGTGCGCGCCGCGATCGAGGACCTGGATTCCCGGCTACTTCTCGACGGAACCGACATCGCGGGTGCCATCGCGGCAGGGGCGGGGCTCCTGCGCGACGCGCCCCACAGCTCGAAGATACTGATCCTGGTGACCGACGGCGCCCACAACGGCGAGGGTCTCGAGCCGTCGCGTGCTGCGCGGGCCGCGGCGGCGTTCGGCGTCCGCATCTACGCGATCGCTATCGGCACCGATTACATGCTGAGGGACCGGCTCGCTGAGATGGAAACGGTCCTCATACAGGCCGCCTCCATTACGGACGGCCGCTACTTCCGCGCGACCGACCTCGACGCCCTGGAGGAGGTCTACGAGGAGATCGACCGCCTGGCCGCCCCCTCGGAGGAGATCGTCGAGCGGACGGAGGCCACCCCGATAGGCCTCTGGGTCCTGCTGGCGTCGCTGCCCATACTCCTTTCGGGGGCGGCGCTGCGCGGCTCGCGCTGGGGGGTGCTCCCGTGATCTTCGAGCGCCCCGAGCTCCTCGCGGTGGCTCCCCTCGCGGCGATCCTCTTCGCGTTCACGGTCGGGGCACACTGGCGTCGGCTCAGGGGGTTGGTGTCGGCCTACGAGCTGCCCGCCCTTCGCCGCCTGTTGCCGACCAGCACCGGACGCTTCCCCACCCAGCGGTTCCTGAGTCTCGTCGGCGCGGGGGCGCTCCTCGGCTTGGCCGCCGCCGGCCCGGTACTTTGGGACCCGGAGCCCCCCGAGCCGGTGCCTCCGCTCGACGTCGCCATCGCGGTCGATCTGTCGCTTTCGATGAACGCTGAGGGTGAAACGGGAAGTCGGATCGAGCGGGCAAGAGAGGCGATATACCGCCTCACGGAGGAGCTGCCTTCCGTCCGCTTCTCCCTCGTCGTCTTCGCCGGGTGGCCGTACGTGCTCGTGCCTCCCACCGACGATCCGGACGTGATCCGATACTTCGTGGACTCTCTCCAGCCCGAGGCGGTCCAGGAGGAGGACTGGGGCAACTCGCTGGGGAGCACCCTGGAGCTCGCCGGCAGCACCCTGGAGACCCGGCCGTCAGAGGATGGGCGTCAAGCCATCCTGGTCATCTCCGACGGCGACGTGTACGAGGACGAGGACGTGCTCGTGCGCGGGGCCGCAGACGCAGCCGCCCGTGGCTTCGAGGTCTGGATGGCCGGGCTGGGCTCTGAGGAGGAATCTGCGATCGCGATCGCAGGAGAGCCCGTTCTCGACGCAGTCGGCAGAGCCGTGGGCACGAGCCAGAACGCGGACGTCCTCAGCGCGATGGCCGAGGCCGGCCAGGGTCGCTACGAGGACATCACGGAGGACGAGGGGCTCGACGCCCTCGTCGACGACCTGCGCGACCTGAGCGGCGACTCACGGGAGGGTCCGGCCGAGCCGTTCGACACAACCGCGCTCTTCGCGATCTTGGCGATCCCGCTCCTGCTGTTGGAGGGCCTCGTCGACGCCCGTCGAGGAATCATCGGGGCCAGCACCAACCAAAGGCTAGACGACGGGCCGGATGCTGTCGGCGGCCACAGCGAAAAGGCCCGGGCCGCATGACCGACTCGATCTTCGGAAGCGGGTGGCGGGCGCTGCTCCTGGTCGGCCTCTCCGTCGTCGGCATCGCGCTCACGGTCAGGGCGGAGCGTGCGAGCGAGTCACGCGCCAACCGACTCCACCGCGCCGACCGGCTCGAGGAGGCCGCAGAGATCTACGTCGATAGGGCCG
>CAUZDW010000076.1:0-11225 GCA_963578825.1 Vicinamibacteria bacterium | reverse complement strand
CGAGGAGTGCCGGGACACGATCATCCGCAGATTGGCCGTGCTCCAAGGTAATGGAGAAGGTGAGGATCGAGCACTCAAAAGCGCATAGAATAGAGCTTTTCATGCTATTATTCGGCCGGATGGGATCCCCCCGGAGCGCGCTGATGGCCCGAGAAACCCAAGGACGAAGGTTCACGGTCGCCGACCCCTGTGGTCGACTCCAGGGGCCGTTCGGTGCCGCTTCGCCCGAAGCCGGTCGCCGGGGACACCATGGCTAGACGCATCGTCATTGCAAGCCAGAAAGGTGGCGTCGGCAAGACGACGGTGGCGCTGAACCTCGCCGTCGCGCTGGCCGAAAGGGGACGCCGAACGCTCCTGGTCGACCTGGATCCCCAGGGAGCCGTTGGTCTCTCGCTTGCAAGATCCGATACGGAGCTGGCCGGGCTCGCGGAGCTTCTCATGGGCCAGGCCACACCCAAGGAGGCGATCCTCACCACGCGGCTCGACGGGCTCCGGCTGCTGCCCCGCGGGCGACTCGATGCCACCGACGTCTCGTCGTTCGAAGAGGAGTTCGCGCGCCCCGGGGCACTGAAAGAGGCCCTCGAGAGCACCGAGGGATCCAGCGACATCGTCCTCATGGACACGCCGTCCGGACTCGGTCGTGTCACGACCGCGGCGCTGTGTGCGGCCGACTTCGCGCTCCTCGTGTTCCAGACCAAGAGCCTGGCACTGCGTTCACTCGAGCAGAGCCTGCGGTTGCTGGAGCACATCCAGTCGGAGGCCAACCCGCGGCTCCGGCTCCTCGGCATCCTGCCCAACCTCGTCGAGCGGGAGCGACACGGCGCCCATGCCGTGTTGAGCGAGATGTGGAACGGCTTTCCCGACACGCTCGAGACCGTGATCCCCCGCACCGAGGCCTTCGCACGGGCGAGCGCCCTCGGCACCCCGGTGGGATTCCTGGGCGACGGGGCCGGCGGCCCGGAAGGACGCCGCTTCGAGATGCTGGCCGACGAGCTGGAGGCTCGGATGAACCGCCTCCTCGGCAAGGAGAAGGTGCATGAAGCTCAACCCGCCCGCCAGCTCCTCTGATCTCGAGGTTGCACGGGCCTCGCCCAGCGTCTCCACCATCGCGCTCGGGGCACCGAGGTCGCCCTGAGCCCGACACCTGTGGCGCCGGCGCCTCCCGCACTGGTCCCGACGCCGCCCCCGCCGGAGCCCGTTGCGTCGCCTGCACCCCCGGAGCTCGACGCGCCCGAGTTGGAGCCCGAGCCGCCGGAGCTGAAACCCTCCGAGCTCCAGCCTGCGGTGCCGGAGCTGGCTGCGCCCGAGCCCGAGCCCCCGGCGATCGACGCCTCCGAGCCCGCCGAGCTGCCCGGCCTCGAGCTGGATTCCTCCGAACCGGAGCCGCCGCCCGAGCCGCTCTTCGAGCCGGAGGTCCCGATGCTCGAAGATGAGCCCTCCCCTCCCGCGCCCGCCGAGGCCCATGCGGCCGACACGGGAAAGTTCGCACCGGAGCCCGACGAGTCGGACGAGGACATGTTCGAGCAGCTCCTGCCGGGCGGCTACGGCCCCGCGACCGGATCTTTCGAGGCCGGGTCGAACGACGCGCCGGCCCCGGGCGAAGAGGGCGCCGACGACGAGGACGACGCGCTTGCGGAGCTTGAAGCGCCTCCTTCGACTTCGGAGCTCGACGACCAGGGGGCGCCTGAATTCGGCGTGTTGCCGGAAGACCTCCTCTCGGAAGAGCCTGCAGCGGCGGCCGAGTGGTCCGACCCGGCAGCACTCGAGGCCGAGATGGTCGGGGGCGAAGAGGAACCTCAGGCCGAGGTCCAGGCGAAGTCTCCCTGGGACCAGGTCGCGGACTCGTGCCTGGCGTTGGCCCCGGCGAATGGAGCGATGCTCGTCGATCCGGCGGGACAGGTCCTGACCTCTCGCGGCGACTGGCCGGAGCCGGGGCCCGAGGCCATTGCAGGACGTCTGGTCTCGATGATGGAGAAGAAGCTCCGCGCCCCGCCCACGCGTTCGGTGTCCGCACCCCTGGCCGGGCAGCATCTCACCGCATGGAGGGTGCCCGCGACCGACGGCTACCTCACGGTGGTCTTCATGGCCGACGCGCCCATGAAAGCCGACGTCCGACCGGCCATCGACACCGTCATTCAAGCCGCCGGCTCCTAAGCCACGCCGCTGGCGTTTCTCGGCCGGCGGGGAACGTCCTGCGCCTCCCAGGCGTATGATCGAGTGGAGGTGTTCTGGTGGCGAAGTTCCTTCTGTGGCTGATCCTCCTGGTCCTGTGCTGGCCGCTGGCCCTGCTGGGCCTGGTGCTCTATCCGCTCGTCTGGCTGCTCCTCCTGCCCTTCCGCCTCGTCGGGATCGCCGTGGAGGGCGTCTTCGAGCTGCTCCGCTCGCTCATTCTCCTGCCGTCGCGGGTGTTCGCCGGGCCGCGCACGGCCTGACCCCACGCTCGCCGGGCGCCCGCATGGCTGCTCGAAGTCTGGCTGGAGTATCCTGCTCTCCCCCTGAAGAGGAGAGTTCCCAATGGGCCCATCGACAACCCAGGACAGCGAGGTGGCCGCCGTCGAGGAGATCCGCAGCCACTTTCCCGCTCTCGAGCGCCGCCACGGAGACGGCACGGTCGCCCTCTTCGACGGCCCCGGAGGCACACAGGTCCCACGGTCCGTCGTGCGCGCCATGTCCGACTACCTCCTCCACCACAACGCCAACACCCACTGGGCCTTCCCCACCAGCGTCGAAACGGAAATCGCCTTGATGAGCGCGCGGGAGGCCCTCGCCGACTTCGTGGGAGGACACCCGGACGAAATCGCCTTCGGCGCCAACATGACGACCCTCACGTTCCACCTGGGCCGAGCGCTGGGCCGGGCCTGGGGCCCGGGCGACGAGATCGTGGTCACCGAGCTCGACCATCACGCTAACATCGATCCCTGGCGTGCCCTGGCCCGGGAGAGGGGCCTCTTGGTCCGCTCCGTGCCCTTCCGTGTGGAAGACGGCCAGCTCGACATGGAGGGGCTGGCCACCGCGCTCACCTCGAAGTCGCGTCTCCTGGCCATCGGCGCCGCCTCGAACGCCCTCGGCACCATCAACGACGTCGCAAAGGCGGTCGAGCTCGCCCGGGGCGTCGGGGCCCTCGTCTTCGTCGACGCCGTGCACTCCGCACCTCATGAGCTCGTGGACGTGGGGGCCCTGGGGTGTGATTTCTTGATCTGCTCCGCCTACAAGTTCTACGGTCCCCACATCGGGGTGCTCTGGGGACGTCAGCCTCTTCTCGAAAGCCTCGACGTGCCTCGGCTGGAGCCCGCTGCGGAGGAGGCCCCGGAGCGCATGGAAACCGGGACGCAGAACCACGAAGGCATCGTGGGCGCCGCGGCGGCGGTGGACTTTCTCGCCTCTCTCGTCCTCGTCCAGAGAGGGGACAGGAGAACGCGCCTCGGCCATGTCCAGAGGAGCCTTCACGCACGAGGACAAGACCTGGTCGAGCGGCTCTGCTCGGGCCTCTCGGACCTTCCCGGCGTCACAGTCTTCGGCCCGCCGCCGACGGCACGCCGCACACCGACCGTCTCCTTTGTCGTGGACGCTCGGCCCTCGGAGGACGTCGCCCGTGAGCTGGCCGGGAGGGGCGTCTATGTGTCCAACGGGGACTTCTACGCGACCACGGTCGCTCGCCGCCTCGGGGCATCCGAGGACGGCCTGGTGCGGGCCGGATGCGCCTGCTACACCACGACCGCCGAGGTCGACCGGCTCATCGAAGGCGTGGCCGCGCTGGGCCACTGAAACAAAGGACTGGATCCATGAAACAAGCGCTCCTGCTTTTCGCCGGCTGCACCGTGGCCTCTGGGCTCGCCGCTGCCCAGGAATCGGCGACGCCCCATGAGATGCATCGCCGCCATGGCGATCCCCAGGCCTTCATCGCCTCGCTCGAGGACCCCGCTCGCGACGAGTACCAGAAGCCCTCCGAGGTTATCGCTGCGCTGGCCCTTCGGGAGGGCGAGGTGGTGGCCGACATCGGATCCGGCTCCGGGTACTTCTCGGTGCGCTTCGCCGAGGCCGTGGGCGAGGACGGCATCGTCTACGCCGTCGACGTCAGCCCGGACATGGTGCGCCACCTCAACCGACGCCTCCGCGACGCCGGAATACGCAACGTCGTGACCAGACTCGCCGATCCCGACGACCCCCTCCTGCCCGACGCCTCGGTGGACCGCTTCGTCATCGTGAATACGTGGCACCACATCGAGGACCAGTCCGGCTACATGGCGAAGATGAAACGCATGCTCCGCCCCGGCGGCCAGGTCGTGCACATCGACTTCCAGAAGCGGGAGCTCCCCGTCGGCCCGCCCCTCGCGATGAAGATCGCCCGTGACGACCTCGTCCAGCAAATGGAAGAGGGCGGCTTTCACCTCGCCGCCGAGCACGACATCTTGCCCTACCAGTACTTCCTGGTCTTCGAGTAAGGGAGTCGGGGTGAGGGAACCTATGGGGAACCTTTGCGGCTCCCCCAACGAAGGAATCGTCGTAGGTCGTTGATTCTATGGTACGCCCGGTAGGGTTCGAACCTACAGCCTTCGGCTCCGGAGGCCGACGCTCTATCCAGTTGAGCTACGGGCGCAGCGGCGAACGGAAATGCTAGCACGGTGCGTCAGTCGGCGGTAGCCGTTTCGATTCGTCGACCGACGATGCGGGACGCGGGAAAGACGACGCGCCCGAGGACGAAGCTCCCGTCCAACGACATATCCGTCATGCTGAGGAGCTTCGACCCTGCGCGTGCGACGAAGGATCTCCCGATTGCGGTATTGGGAGATCCTTCGGGCCCGCCCAACGAATGGAAGCCCTCAGAATGACGGGTCATGCTCCGGCAACCGGCCAGGGCCGGTTGCCGGACCCTGCATGATTTTCTCTACTTGACGCGCCTGGCGGTGAACTTCGAGGAGCGGCCTCGGCCCTCCACTTCGCGGGTGAAGGCGATCTCGTCGCCATCGACCGTCCCGGTGTAGGACAAGACGATCTCCCGTCCCTGGAAGCTCAAGGTCTGCTTGAAGGAGAGGCTGTTTCCGTCCACCGTGCCTTCTTCGATCTCCGACTCGCCTCTTCGGGTCGTGATGGTGCCGGTGAGGTGTCCATCTGCTTCCATGAAGTCGAAGGTGATCTCCACGGCGCCGCGGGGCGTCTCCGCGGTTCCCTCCCACTTCCCGCCCACGTGGTGGTTCGCCATCACTGCAGGCGTCATCGTCAGACCCAGAAGCAGGGTCACGGCAATCAGTCTCTTCATCCGACGTCTCCTCAGGTCACTCAACGGCGGAACTTGTCGCTCTTGGCCAGGCCCGCGCGATGGAGGACGAAGCGGAGCGCCGTCCAGAGGGTGCCGAGGCCGTAGACGACGCCCTGGCGGAATCCCACGGACGAGGCGTCTTCGAAGTACCGGCTCTCCACCGGGACCTCGGCCACGGGAAGCTGGAACTGGACGGCCTGGAAGATCACCTCGGTGTCGAAGACGAACCCGTTGGCGTTGCGCAGGAAGGGGACCGTTTCGAGGAAGTGGCGGCTGTAGGCCCGGTAGCCGGTGTGGCACTCGGCGAAGCTCCGCCCCATGGCGAGGTTCTCGAGGGTCGTCAGGAAGCGGTTGGCGATCCGCTTCCAAAGCGGCATCCCGCCTCGGCGGGCCGCTCCGGGCGTCAGCATGCGCGAGCCGAGGACCATGTCCGCCCGGCCCTCCTGAATGGGGCGGATCATCTCCGGGATGATCGCGGGATCGTACTGGCCGTCGGGGTGGAGCATCACCACGATGGTGGCGCCGGTGCGGAGCGCTTCCATGTAGCACGTCTTCTGGTTCCCGCCGTAGCCCACGTTGTGGGGGTGGCGGATGACCTTGAGGTTGAGCGCCTGGGCCTTCTCCTGGGTGTCGTCCCGGCTGTGGTCGTCGACGACGACGATCTCGTCGTAGAAGCCCTCGGGGACGGCTCGGACGGTGTCCTCGAGCGTGCGTGCCGCGTTGTAGGCAGGCATGACGATCACGACCTTCTGCGTGGTGGGGGCCGCCACCGGGGCGCTCTGGAGGGCAGACGACTCGGTCATGGTTTGGCCATTCTATAGCACCGCTCCGTGAGAACCGCGGGCGTCGTTCGGGAGAGCCCGTCCCCCGCTCTCCGGTTGACGGGGCGCTCGAGAGGGCGCGACCATGAGCCCATGCACGCCCACGCTCCCTCTCGGAGTCGGTCTCGCCAGGGGCTGCTCGCAGGCCTACTGCTCGCCGGTCTCCTCCTGGGCTCGGTCCGGACGGCCTCTCCGGCGGAGCTCACCGTGTTCCTTTCCGGGGCCGGCCCGGGTGAGATCTGGAGCACCGGCTACGGCGGGATGTTTACGATCACCCTCTTCAACATCCTCAGCGGCGACCTGGAGGGGGCCTGGCAGGGCAGCGATCTGCCCTCGACGAGCCTCTTCAGCCTCTCGGCCAAGGCCTACATAGCGCCGCAATTCGGGCGGTTCGTGCCCTACGGCGGCATCGGCGTGGGGGTGTACCGCGAGTCGGTCCTGAACGACGGCGATACCGGCACGCTGGGCCTGCGTTTTGTGGGCCTGAAGCTCAAGTTTCCGCTCGGGCTGGTCATCCGCGGGGAGTACCAGTGGGTGAACCTGCCCATGCCGGCTCCGGTCGACCTGGACCGCCGCTACATCCTGGGGCTTGGCCTGAGCTTCTGAGCGCCGGCGGCGGCTGGGAGAGTGCTAAACTTCGGCCTCGACCATGATGTTCGTGAACTACACGACGATGCAGATGACGGCCAAGATCGTGTACTACGGCCCTGGTCTGTGCGGAAAGACCACCAACCTCCAGTGGATCCACGCCAAGACCGCACCGCGCTCCCGCGGCGAGATGGTGAGCCTCGAGACCGACACGGACCGCACGCTCTTCTTCGACCTGCTGCCCCTGGACGTCGGCGTCATCGGCGGAATGAAGTTGCGGCTTCAGCTGTACACGGTGCCGGGTCAGGTCTTCTACAACGCGACGCGGTCCGGCTGACCCTCGTCGGGACGCGAAAGCTCGAGGACCTGAAGGTCCGCCTCGACCTCGACCTCACCAGCAAGGACTGACGACGCTCCCACCCCGTCGGCGCGGTCCCCGGGAACCTGACCCGCCTACCCCGTGCGTGCCAGCAGGTCGTCCACCCGGCTCTCGACGGTCTCCCACGCGCACTCGTTCTCGACCCAGGCCTGGCCCTGCTGCCCGAGGGTCGTCGCCAGCGCCGGCCGGTCGAGCAGGAGGCGCAGGCCCTCGGCGAACTCCGCGTAGCCGTGGTAGAAGAGGCCCCCGCCCGAACGCATACACTGTCCCATCAGCACCCGGCATCGGGCGTTGGCCAGCACCGGGGCGCCAAGCTTCCACGCCTCGAGGGTGACGATCGAGAGGCTCTCGTACGGCGACGGCATGACCAGCAGCCGACACTGTCTGAGCGCCGCGACCTTTTCTTCCTCGCTCACCCGACCGACGTGGCGGATCCGGGGGTGGTCCGGAACCGGGATCACGGCCGAGCCGGCGAGCACGAGATCGACGTCGGCGCCCGTTTCCTCGACGAACTTCCGGAAGTAGGCGAACAGCGTCACGCATCCCTTGTTCTTGTCGATGCGGCCCACGTAGAGCACGAACGGCCGGGTGATCCCATGCCGCGCAGCGAAGTCCAAGCCGGGGTCCGTCGGGGGAAGGTTGAGCCCGCTCCCGATCACCGCGCTGGGGACGCCATGGTTGCCGCTCGCCTCCTCGATGAGGGCCTGCTCTTCCGGGGTCAGGTACAGCAGGCCCCGCGGAGCGTGGAAGAGGTCCTTGAAGACTCCAAGCCCGATGGCCGGGTCTTCCTCTGCCGTGGGCACCAGGATGGCCCGGTCGCGCACGGCGGGCAGACCGTGGTAGCTCTGGTAGTAGCGGTAGCAGTAGAAGATGAAGCGGTCGAACCGCTCCCGCGAGCGAGCCACCGCCTTGACGAGGCTCGGCGAGTACGGCCCGTTCTCACGCACCCAGGCCACCTCCTCGTCCCGCGTGTGGGACTCGTGGAAGCAGAGGTTCGAGAGCGACGCGAACTTGCGGGCGTTCCTGGTCCGCCGGACGGTGTGGCGGTGCACGGGGATCCCGCCCACGACCTCGGTGCCCTTCGGGTAGTGGTTCCGCCACTCGAGGTAGTCGAGCGCCCGGGTGGCGAAGACCTCGACGTGGTGACGGCGCGCCAGTCGCTCCGCCAACCAGCGGCAGTGCAGCTCCGCCCCTCCCGCGACCTCCAGCCCGTAGCGCTGGATGACGAAGGCGAGCCTCACCCGCGCCCACCCCCTCGGGTCGCCATCTGGAGAAGCCTCTCGTATTTCTCGACGATTCGGTCCCAGGAGTAGTTGTCTTCGAAGTACCGGTGCCCCTGGCGCCCGAGTGTGTCGGCCAGGGCGGGCTCCCCCATGAGCAGGTCCAGAGCGGTCGCAAACTCCTCGTACCGGCGGTAGTAGAGCCCCCCGTCGGCCCGGAGGACCTGGCCGCGCAGCACCTCGCAGTCGCCGTTGACGAGAACCGGCCGCTCCATCATCCAGGACTCGAGCACCACCATGGAGAGGCTCTCGTGGCGCGACGGCATGACGAGCGCCCGCCCGCGGGCGATGGCGGCGAGCTTCTCCGGGTCCGGCACGACGCCCATGAGGCGCACGTGGGCGTTTTCGGAGAAGCTCATGGTGGCCCGGCCGAACAGAGCCAGGGTGACGTTCGCCCGTGTCTCGCGCTGCCACCGGAGGAAGTGGTCGATCATGACCGCGCAGCCCTTCTCGGGCTCGATGCGTCCGACGTAGACGAGATAGTCCCCCAGCAGGTCGAGGCGTGCCTCCACCTCCCCGACGGGGACGGACGACGGGCGGTTGATCCCCGTGCCCACCACCTCGCCCGGAAGGTCCTCGTTGCCAGTGATCCTCTCGATGAGGATGCGCTCCTCGGGGCTGTTGAAGGCGATGGCGACCGGAAGCCGATAGAACGAACGAAACAGCCGCAGGTAGAGCACCCGGTCGTGCTCGGCCGTCGGGACGAGAATGCTCTTGTGGGGCGCCACCTGCAGCCCGAAGTAGCTCGTCCAGTAGCGATACGAGAAGAAGATGAGCGCGTCGTACTCCCCCTCGTGCCCCCGAAGGTAGTCGAGCAGAGCCGGGCACACCGGGCCGTGCTCCTCGATCCAGGTCCGCTCCTCCTCGTCGGTGTGCTCGAAGAAGCACACCTTGTTGGCCACGGGATCGAAGCGCCGGATGTCCCGCTCGCGAGCGACCGGAAAGCGCCGCACGTTGACGCCGTTCAGCTCCGACGTCCCGCTTTCGAGGGCGCTTCTCCAGGTGAGGTAGTCGGTGGCGGTGGTCGTGAGAACGTCCACCTGGTGACGCTCGGCCAGGTGCTCCGCCACCCAGCGGCAGTGCAGCTCCGCTCCTCCGACGATCTCGGTGCCGTAGCGCTGGACGACGAAGGCGACCCTCACCCCTCCGCCTCACCCGCCTTCTTCTCGCCAGGGGCCTCTTCGCCCGTCAGCTGATCCACACGATTCCTGAGAGCCGTGTGCTCGATCTGCAGCCGGACGAGCTCCCTCACCAGGTTGTGGCAGAGGTAGTGGAGGTAGAGGTTGATCTGCGCCTGGCGAGAGAGGGGGTGGTCGGTGTAGAGGCGCACCCAGGGTCGCACCAGCTTCTTGAGGAGCACCACGAAGCGCGCGCCGAGGCCCGCACGGTGGGTTTCGACCCGGTAGTCGGTGGAGATGTTCCAGTTGTGGTTGGGCGCCATCAGGCGGGACAGAAGGTCCGGGTCGATGCCCGCTTCGTCGGCGAACGCCTGCAGCCTGAGCGCGCTCAGCTCCTCGACCTCCTCGTCGGTGTAGAGGCCGCGGTCCCGGCGTCCACGGATCTTCTCGCGGATCCGGGCCATGATGGCAGCCACGTCGACGCGCCCGTCGCTCCCCGTCCACTCGTCCATGTCGCGCTCCCGTCCTCTGCGGTCCTCCAAAATGAAAAGGGAGACGGCTTTGCCGCCTCCCTCTTCTGCCCGTCCCGACGGCCGCCTAGGGCCGAGCCGAGGGCGACGCCGGCCCGAGGGGCTCCGCGTCCACAATGCCCTCGGCCGATCCGAAGGCGTCCGCGTCCCCCACGTAGAGATGGTAGACGTTGAGGCCGAGCTCACGGTCGTCGTTGTTGAGGGGCGGGTCGAGCTGGTTCGGGATGAACGACTCGTTCATCGTCAGCCGCAGGTCCACCCACTCCTCGTCGCCCAGGTCCTCTGCGCTGACCCGGATCTTCTTCAGGAAGATGCTGGGCTCTTCGACAGGGACGACCAGGCCCACGTTGTCCGCCACCGACACCGTCAGCTCGGGGGCGGAGGAGAAGCACTCCACGCAGGTGTCGGCCTCGAGGTAGACGACGACGTCCTTTCTGGGATTCTTGAAGGCGACGAGAGCTTCGCCCTTCGTCCACGTCCGCTCGATTCCCGGGTTCTCGGGATGGGTCTCGGGGTTGTGCCAGCCTTCCTTGTAGACGAGAAAGATGTTCTCGGTCTGGGGCAGGAGCTCCATGGTCGCCACGTTGTACTCGCGGAAGCCGCGGTCGTCTCCCTTGAGGGCCGGCCTCTCCCCGCGGCCGGGATACGGGTAGAGCCCCATTCGCACCTCGACCTCACCGACGTAGGGGTACACCGGGATGAAACGGGTCCTGGTGTAGGTGTAGGTCTCCCCGGGCTCCCACTCCGAGGGAGGCGGGACGGGCGTGTGGTCGTCCTCGAACAGCATCACCTCGTGGGTGTCCAGGAAGTGGACCATGGCTCTGTAGTCCTGATCCAGCTTCTTCGCGCCATCCTCGACGGTCCACGTGTACGTGATCTCGAGCGCGCTGCCGAGAGGCGCGCGCTCGGCGCTCACCTCGATGGATGGAATGATCGGGTTCACCTCGACGGGCTTGCTGCGGCTGCACCCGGGCAGCACGAGGGCCCCGGTGAGGGTGGCAGCCAAAGCTACCCCCAAGGTACGGCGCGTTGTCATGCTCGCTCTCCTGCGGAATGGAACGAAGTCTAGTGGGCCGATAGCGCGGCCAAAACCTCACAAGTCTAGCGCGAGGCGCCCGATGCGCGCAACGTCCCGTATCGCGCCGTCCAAGATGTAACCGAAGGGGGGTACGTCGAGCCATCTGAGATGTAACCCTCCGGGCAGGGGGTACAACTTGGGACGACAGGCTCGGTGGGAGTATCTGTGCCGGAT
>CAUZDW010000075.1:0-11405 GCA_963578825.1 Vicinamibacteria bacterium | reverse complement strand
GTTTCCACGCCGCGCTTTTTCGAGGATGGGCATGTCACGGTAGCCCTTGATGCGGCGGAACCGTTTCTGGGCTGTGAGAAGTCCGGCGGCCGTCCAGCGGCGAGCCATCGTGTTCCGCTTCTGGTTCGGACAGCGACTCTCCGCCCGCGGGGGGCGCTAGATGACCTACCCGCCTGATCAGGCAATCCCCATCTCTTCATTGAGTCGCCCGACCAGGTACTTCCAGACGAGGTAGTAGACACCCATGCCGATGGGAATCATGGGAAGGGCGAACTGCATCTGGATTGTGAAGACGTCGAAGAGCCGCGCAAGCGCCCCCCCCCCGGGGTCAGCAGGAGAACCAGGAGGGCGCCGTGCACTCCCAGCGGCAGCTTCGAGCGGGATCTCGAGGCCAGGTACAGCATGTTCCAGACGCCCCAGGCATTCGGCACGATCGCCATCGGGAAGAGGATCGCCCGGTCGAGGGGGTGCGCGGGCAGCCCGAGGACGAACTGATTGGGAACCTCGAAGTAGTAGCGTTGGGAGGTGTAGACCGTCACGATCACCAACAGGAACAGGGTGGGGACGACGATCCCGTTCGTCCCGAGCGAAGTGCTGGAGCTGGTGAGCGTCGCGGCCCAGGCCCACCTGGCCGTCGACGAGGTCTATCGGGACGGGCTCGAGGACGCCGGCTAACACCCGGTCGGTGATGAGACCAGCCGTCAGCGGTCCGTCAGCAGCTCGACGACGGCCCCGATGACGCCGGTCTCGCCGCGGGTGCGGCCGAGGACGATCTCGGTGCCGTTGTAGTAGTCGCCGGGCATGCCCGCAAACGTGCGGTGGTAGTCGCCCACGAGCTCCTCCCAGCGCGCCTGGGACGCCTCCAGCAGGACGGGCCCGGCCTCGGCGGTGCCCCCGGTGATCGCCATGCAGTCCGGCAGGTAGATCACGGAGAGCGACGCCAGCGTCTCCCCCACGTAGCGACCAATCTGTCGCATGACGGCCACCGCCTTCTCGTCGTTTCCCTCCCGAGCAGCGGTGATGACGTCACGGGCGCTCGCCGGTCGTCCGTAGGCCTTCTCGGCCAGCCGCTCGATGCCCTCGACGCCAATGAGGGCCTCGGCGCAGCCGCGGCAACCGGTCGAGCAGGCCGGCCCCCCGGGCTCGAGGATGACGTGGCCCGTGTCGCCGGCGCAGCCCCCGACGTAGCGCAAAGGCTCCCCGTTCACCACGACACCCGCTCCGAGCCCCGTGCCGAGAGCCAGGCACAGGAAGCGGGCCGCACCCTTCCCCACTCCGAAGGCGTACTCGGCGAGGACGTGAGCGGTCAGATCGTTGTTGACGACGACCGGCAGGTGGAACTCGTCGCTCAGAGGTGTCTTCATGTCGACGCCGTGGAGCGCCGGCGTGTTGAGGCACAGGATTGGCCCCTTGCGCTCGTCGTCGGTCCAGCCGTGTACGGACAGCCCGATGCCCGTCACGTCGACCGGGGCCTCCTCGAGCAGGCTGCTCACGCACTCTCGCAGGTCCGCCATGAAGGGCTCGGCGGAATCGCCGTGACCCTGTGTCTCGAAGCGCCTGAACGCAAAGACGTTTCCGGCCTTGTCCACCAGGCCGGCCTTCGTGCTCGTTCCGCCAACGTCGACGGCCAGGGCGAGCGGCGGTTGAATCCGGTCTTTCTCCTGCTGATCCATCGTCATCACCCTTTTTTGAGGCGAGCGTGGCCCTTTCGGCGACAGCTCGGCCGTCGCAGGCCGAGCATACGTGGCCGACCGGCCCGGGAACAACAGCGGCAACCCACGAGAGGTATGCTCCGGTCGACCCGAGCCGACGCCCGACGCTGGGCACCGAGCTTGGAGTGAGTCCCGGAGGGAACTCGATTGAGAAAGACCGCCGCGCTCTTCGTCGCCCTGATCGCCGTGGCATCGATGGCGCCCGCAGCCGACCCGGTCTCGGTGCGGGAGGAGAAGCTCAGGGTCCCCACCTGGGAGATCGGGCCGCCCTCGCCGCACCCCGTCTACCCCGGACCCCAGGGGCGCATCTACCCCTACACGCTCAACGACGAGCTCACCGACCGCAGGGTCGATCGAGTCTACGACGCGGTCTTCCTCGAGAACGAATACGTGAAGGTCCTGATCCTCCCCGAGATCGGCGGCCGCCTCCACGGCGCTGTGGACAAGACGAACGACTACGTGTGGCTCTACTGGCAGCGCACCATCAAGCCTGGCCTCATCAGCATGACCGGGGCGTGGATCTCGGGGGGCATCGAGTGGAACTTCCCCCACGGCCACCGCCCCTCGGGCTTCATGCCGGTCGACCACCGCATCGTCCGGCACGAGGACGGAAGCGCCACGGTCTGGGTCGGGGAAACGGAGCCCATCTACAACACCCGGTGGCTGGTGGGCATGACACTCGAGCCGGGGCGGAGCCGCGTCCGGTGCGACTACGTCTTCATCAACCCCACGAACCACCGGGTGTCTTTTCAGTTCTGGGCCACCGGGGCCACGCACGCGAACGAGTGGTCTCAGGCCCAGTATCCGGGCGACATCGTAGCGGGTCACGGGAAGAGGGAGTTCTGGAGCTGGCCCGTCCACGACGATGTCGACCTCTCGTGGTGGAAGAACGTCAAGAACGCTTCCAGCTTCTTTGCATACGAGAGCCGGGACGACTGGTTCGGAATCTACGACCACCGGGCTCGGGGGGGCACGGTGCACGTGGCCGACCACCGCCTCATGCCCGGGAAGAAGCTGTGGACCTGGGGGGCCGGACCCTCCGGGCGAATCTGGGAGGACATCCTCACCGAGGGCGGCGGGGCGTACTTCGAGCCTCAGGCCGGGGCGTTCTCCGACAACCAGCCCGACTACCACTGGATGGAGCCCCGCGAGGTGCGGACGGCTCACGACTACTGGTATCCGATCCGTGACACCCGGGGCTTCCACGAGGCGGACGCGGACTTCGCCTTGAACACGGACCTTCGCGATGGCCGTGCCTTCGCCGGCGTTTACGCCACAGGGGTGTTCGAGGGCGTGAGAGTCGTCCTTCGAGACACGCAGACCGGCCGCATGCTGAGCGAGACCGTGACGCGCGTCGCCCCGGACCGACCGTTCACGATCGAGGAGCCGGCGCCAGGAACGGCAGCCGTTCACGATCTGCATCTCGCGGTTTTCAACGACGAAGGACGGCTCCTGCTCGATCTGCAGCAGCGGCCCCCTCGCGAGGTCTCTCTTCCAGCGCCGCCGCGCCAGTGGAGGCTCGCAGGGGGCATGACGACGGACGAGCTCTACCATTGCGGAGAGTGGCTCGACCGCTTCCGGCAGACGGAAGAGGCGCTCGAGTGCTACGACGAGATACTGCGCCGCGATCCCGGCGATTCCCGGGCCAACGCGGAGATGGGCTTCATGGCGCTGAAGGAAGCGCGGTGGGACGATGCGCTTCGATCCCTGGACAGGGCGCTCGAGCGGGACTCGGACAGCCCGCGCCTTCACTTCGGCCGGGCTCTCGCTTCGCTCGGGCTCGATCGCTTCGAGGAGGCTCGGGATCGGTTCGTGAGGGCAGGATCGGGCGACGCTCTCTTCGCCGGCGCGCACCTCAACCTGGCCCGCCTGGAGTTGCGCTCCGGAAATCCTGCGGCGGCTCTGGACTCGGCGCGGGCGGCCGAGGCCCGGAACGCACGCTTCGCCGACGTCCCTGCACTTGCCGCCGTGGCCCGACGGCAACTCGACCAGCCCGCGAAGGCCATCGACGCCGCCGGGAGAGCGCTCGCCGCGGATCCCATGCACTTCATGGCGATGCGCGAGAAGGCACTCGCCCTCCGAGCGCTGAACCGCCCGGTCGAGGAATGGGAGGCCATCCGCAGGTCCGTGATGCGGGGCTCGGTTCAGAACGTGATCACCCTCGCCGACGCGTACGCCGCGGCCGGGCTCTTTCGAGACGCGGATGAGGTACTGGCGAGCCTGGCCACGACCGCAGAGCCCGGGCCGATGGTCCACTACCTGCGCGCGTTCTTCCACTGGGCTCTCGGCGACGACGAGGCCGCCGAACGGCACCTTCGGGCGGGCTCGGAGAGCCCGCTGGCTCACGCGAACCCGCATCGGATCGTCGAGATGCGGGCCCTCGAGACGGCCCTTGCGACCCACCCGGCCGACGCCTCCGCGTCTCACCTGCTGGGCAACCTCCTCTATGGCCTCGGGCGATGTGACGAAGGCCTCCGACGCTGGCGGGCGGCGGTGGCGTCGAACGATCGCCTCCCTCTGACCTGGCGGAACATTGCGTACGCCGAGGCCCGCCTGGAGGACGACCGCGCCGCGCTCGCCGCCTACGACACGGCCTTCGCTCTCGACACCTCCGACCCCCGGGTCCTCCTCGAGCGGGACCAGACCGCCGAGCGGCTCGGGGTGCCGGCCGCCGAACGGCTGGCGCTCCTCGAGCGCCATCGCGAGACCGTCGAGCGAAGGGGCGACCTCACGAAGCGCTGGGTGGACCTGCTCCTGGAGCGCGGCACACTCGATGACCTGGCGCGTGTCGCTCGCGTCCTCGCCTCACGGCACTTCCGGTCCTGGGAAGGCGCCTTCGAGCTGCACCATGCCTGGGTCGAGGTCCATCAGGGACTGGGCGATCTCGCCCTTGCCCGAGGAGAGAACGACGAGGCTCGCCGACACTACGAGCGGGCGGGCGAGTACCCGAAGAATCTGGAAGTGGCCCCGAGAACGCCGGACCTGCGAGCGCACGTCCTCTGGAGCCGGGCCCGGGCCCACGAGGGAGAGGAGCGCGCCGCACTCCTGGAGAAGATCCTCGAAGAGAGCTATCCACGGCCGGCGCTCGGCACCCACTACCAGGCGCTGGCGCTGGAGGCGCTGGGCCGAACGAGCGAGGCCCGGACCCTCCTCGATGGCCTGGAACGAGCGGCACGGACCGGGGTGTCGGAAGAGTCGAGCGAACGCAGGCGGGCGTCTGCCCACTACCTTCTTTCATTGGTGCTGCGAGAGAGGGGCGACGCGGCGGGGGCGGAGGCCGAGATGCGAAAAGCCACGGAGCTCGATCCCCGTCCGGAGCGCCGGGCGCTGACGCAGGCGCAAATCGAGTACGCCGTCGCGCGCCAGTAGCTACTGCGGCGCGGGGCCCAGTGGGCCGATCTCGACGCGGCGGAACTCGACCTCGGTGCCCTCGGCCTGGATCGCGATCTTGCCGCGATCCGCCGTGGAGTCGAGGCCGTTGTTGACGAGATCGCCGTTCACCCAGACGGTGACGGACCGCCCGCGGGCCTCGATCACCATGGTGTTCCACTCCCCCAGCGGCTTCTCGGAGCCGTCCGTGAGGTTGAGGACGCGACGTGCGTCGCCCGCGGCCCCTCCCCACTGCTGATCGTCCTTGCGCGGACGACGCCTCTCCATGTCGGGAACCTTGATGTCCTCCTGGATGCACCAGAAGTCGCCCGCGTCCCCGCTGTTCATCTGCACTTCGATGGACTGAGGGAACATCTTGTAGAGCGCGCGAGGCGTGGAGGCGTGGACGAGCACCCCGCAGTTGCCGCCCTTGCCGGGGAACCGGTACTCCACTTCGAGCCGATAGTCGCGGTATGTCTTCTTCGTCACCAGGTGACCCTTTGGCACGCCGAGGCTAACGAGCATGCCCTCGCGGACGATGAAGCTGTCTGGAGCCCCCTCGTCCGCGTCCCGAGCGGGAACGTCGGCCTCCCAGCCGGAGATGTCCGTGCCGTTGAAGAGCGACAGCATCCGATCGGGGACGATCGCCTCGTCGCCAATCGCCGCGGCGAACACAAGAACCGTGAACAGCAGGGCTGAGCGCATGGTGGCGAATGCTAGCACAGGGTCCTCGCTCCCGAGGGAGCACGAACGCGTGCGCCAAGCCGCGTTCGGAACGATGTCGGGCAGAGAGGATCGACGGAACTCAGACGCGTTTCCCGCGCCGGACAGCGCTCACGAGGGGTGAGAGCCAGAGCGCCAGGCTGAGAAGGCCCAGGACCAGCGACTGGGGGCGCTCGAAGAACGCGAGAAGCGAGCCATCGGACGTGTTGAGGGTCCCGATGAACCGCTCCTCGAGCGGGCCCCCCAGGACGATGCCCAGCACGACGGGCCCCAGCGGGACCCGCCACTGGTCCAGGACGAAGCCCACGAGACCCATCGCCAGCATCACCCCGACGTCGAAGTAGCTGTTGTTCACGGCATAGGAGCCGACGACGCAGAACAGAATGATGATCGGCAGCAGGGTCCGGTGCGAGACGCGAACGAGCGCCCCGCCGGCCTTGATCGCGAGAAAGCCCACGGGAAGAAGCACGAGGTTCGCCACGAGAAAGAGAAAGTAGATGCTGTAGACGAGCGCGCCGTCCTCGCGCTGGAAGATGTCGGGGCCGGGCGTCACGTCCTTCATCATCAGGATGCCGATGACCAGCGCGGTCACGGAGTCGCCGGGGATCCCGAAGACCAGGGCCGGGACCCAGGCGCCCGCGAGGGCGCTGTTGTTGGCGGCCGTGGCGTCGGCAACGTGGTCGAGGGGCTCGGCCTGCCCACGCTTCGAGAGCCTCCGGGAGACACCCAGCGAGACCCAGGCGGCAATGTCCGCGCCCGCCCCCGGCAGCATGCCCACCGTCGCGCCGATGCCGGCCGAGCGCAGCGTCGGTCCTTTCCGCCGCCAGAGCCGGGGCACGGCGGATCCGAAGACGGATTCCACGGAGCGCCGAAGCGACCAACCGGCCCCGTGTGAGGCGACGTCCGGCGCTTGCGCGTCCTGGCGACGGTCGATCACCAGAAGGTTGCGCAGGACCTCCGAGAGGCCGAAAAGGCCGATCATCGCGGGGATGAAGTTGATCCCCCGGTAGAGCTCGGCGATCCCGAACGTGAAGCGCGCGCTCCCGTGCGCCGGGCTCAGGCCGATCGTCGACAGCGCCAGCCCCAGGATCAGCCCGAGCGCCCCCAGGAGGGCGGACCCCCTGGTCGCCACCACCGCGCAGCCGAGGCCCAGGAGGTAGAGCCAGAAGTACTCCACGGTCCCAAACAATGTGGCCACCCGGGCCAGTGACTGCGCGAAGAACATCAGCACGAGCGAGCCGAGCAACCCACCCACCACGCTGAACACGAGACAGACCCCGAGGGCCCGGTCCTGGAGGCCCTGCTTCGCCAGGTCGTGCACGTCGTCGGTGTAGGCGGCGGACGCCGGCGTCCCGGGGATGCGCAGCAGGGTGTTGGGGATGTCGCCTGCGAAGATGGCGCAGGCCACCAGGGTCACCACAGCCGCGATGGCGTGAATGGGCGCGAGATGGAACGTGATGGGGATGAAGAGCGCCACGGCCATGGTGGCCGTGAGGCCCGGGATCGAACCGACGAAGACACCGTAGAGCGCGGAGAGGACGACGATGAGCAGCACCACGGGATCGAGGACCGTCTGGAGCGCCTCGATCACTTCACCACCCCAGAAGGCCCCGGGGAAGATCGACACGGAGGAGCGCGTGGAACAAGAGATACGTCGCCGGGACGAGGATCGCCGTCGTTGCCACTGCCCGCCAGGGCGTGACCCCCAGCCTCCAGAAGAAAAGGCCCAGCAGGATGCCCGCCGTGAGGACGAAGCCGACCGGCCTCACGAGCAGGATGAAGAGGACGATGAACCCGATGCCTTCCAAGAAATGGATCCAGCCGTTCCGCGAGGGACGGCGCGTCCCCTCTCTTCGCAGGGTTCCCGTCAGAAGGAGGCCGGCGAGGACCCCGGCGCAGGCCACTCCGAGAACCGTCGGATAGACCATGGCCCCGAACCGCGTGGTCCGGATCGCCTCGAACGCGTCGCTGCGGATCAGCGTTCCGAGCGACTCGTCCGCCCGATCGAGAGACGCCCGAAACGGATCCGGTCCTTCGTAGCGCCAGTCGAAGCCCTGGCGGCCCATGAAGTCCTGGAACTCGGCCGAGCGCACCACCCGCTCGAGGGCGGGAACGAGCACGTCCCGGATCTCCTGCGGCGTGTCCCGCGGCACACCAATGCCCCGCCAGCCCTCGAGCGACCAGTCGTACCCCTGCTCCTCGAACGTCGGGACGTCGGGAAACCGGGGTGTGACCCTCTCTGGAGACATGACGCCCAGGCACCGGACCTTCCCGCTGGACATCTGGACCGTCGCCTCGGCCAGGCTGCAGCAGACGACATCGATGGTGCCCGCCAGGAGCTCGGTCATCGACGAGGCCGCGCCCTGACTCGAAAGCCAGCGCAAGCGAGCCGGGTCTTCACCCATGGCCGTGTACCAGCCTGCCAGCGCCAGATGCCAGATCCCGCCCTGCGCGGTGCCCGAGGCCTTCAGCGGCTCGGGGCTCGTCTTGATGCGCTCCTCGAGCTCCTCGAGGGTCGTCCACGGAGCGTCGGCCCGGACGAAGAGCGCCGCGGCGTCGCGATTCAGGAGGACGATCGGAGCGAAGCTCTCGGGACCGACGGTGGTCAGGCCGCGCCAGTGGAGCATGTTGAGCTCCACCGTCATCATGGTCATCGTGTAGCCGTCGGGCCGGGCCAGGGCGCCGCGGCTGTGCCCGGTGACACCCTGCCCGCCCGTGGCGTTGATGACGTTCACGTTGACCCCGAGGTCCTGCTCGAGGAGGGCGGCGACCTGCCGGGACACCCGGTCCGTGCCGCCCCCCGCCCCCCAGGGGCAGAGAAGAAAGACCGGGCGATCGGGGAAGCTGCCCTGGCTCCCACAGCCGAGCAGGGTCAGCAGTAGAAGGCCGGCGAGAGGCCAGACGAGCGGACCCTTGCCCTCCGGGCTCGCGGGCGCGCGGCGGCTCATGCTCAACTCCTCACCAGTCCATGACGGAGCCGTCGAACGCGTCGTACTCCTCCTTGTTCATCCAGTCGTGCCCGATCTTGTCGGCCAGGGCGTCCTCGTCCAGCTCGATGCCGAGGCCGGGTCCAGTGGGAAGCTCGATATCGAGCCGCGCCTATCCTCGGATTTCGCTGGCCTCGCTGTCCCAGGTCGCGATCGTCTCGTTGAAATAGGAGTGGTTGGCCATGTGGCACGCCAGGGCCGTGTTGTTGCCGAAGGTCGCATCCTCGATCGTGGCGCCACGCGTCCGCATGGCGGTGAAGAAGTCGCGGAAGTGCTCGATCGATGCGTTGTGGCCCCGGGGGGCGACGAAGCGCTGGCTGTCGATCGCGACCTCCGCCTGGCCGGGCGCCGGGTCGTTCTCTTCGTGCCACTGATCGACGTAGGCGTTTCGGAGCTCGGAGGGCCACGCCCGTGCAAAGCCGCTCGGACCGCCGTCCTTCCCGTCCTGGGGCGTGAAGGTCAGGCCACCCCGTGCTAGCTCGAGCACGCCGTGGGTTCCCATGAAGCGGATCTCTCTCGGGGTGGAGGACGCCTGAGTGACGCGCATGTAGACCGGGAAGTCCCGATACGCGAAGAGCGTCGAGAGCGTGTCCGGCACGTCCCTTCCGTCGTCGAAGCGGAAGATCCCGCCGGTGGACTGGGCCCGAACCGGCGGCTCGTTGGTGCCGGTGACGTAGTGGATATACGTGAGCATGTGAACGAACAGGTCGCCGGCCACGCCGGTGCCGTAGTCGATCCAGCAGCGCCATCGTGCCCAGTGAAGGGCGTCGAAAGGTCGAGGGGACGCCTTGCCCAGCCAGCTTTCCCAGTCGATCGTTTCCGGGGAGGCGTCGGGGGGCACGGGGTATTGCCACGCCCCGTTCGGACTGTTGCGCCCCTGGGTGGCCTCGACCAGGGTCAAGCGGCCGAGAGCGCCCGACGCGATGATCTCCCGCGCCTTCTCGGCGACCACCGAGCTGATGCCCGCGCTGCCGATCTGAATGACCCGCTCGTGCTTCTTCGCAGCGGCAATCATCCTCGAGCCCTCTTCGGCCACGTGGCTCATGGGCTTCTCGCAGTAGACGTCCTTGCCGGCCGCGCAGCAGTCCTCCACCAGTTTCGCGTGCCAGTGATCGGGGGTGGCGACGATCACCGCATCCAGACCCGGACGATCGAGCAGCTCCCGATAGTCACGTGTGGTGAATATCTCCTTGCGGCAGATCTCTTTCGCCAGTCGCGCCCGGCCATCGTAGAGCTCGGCGGCGCCGACGCACTCGACTCCGGGCAGGCTGAGCGCTCGGCGCAACAGACCGCTCCCCTGCATGCCAACGCCGACGATGCCCAGCCCGATCCGGTCACTCGGGGGAGCGACCCTGGAAGCCGCCTCTGCAGGGCGCGGTTTCAGGACGACGGTGTGGGCGGCGAGGCCTGCCGCACCCAGACCGCCGGCTGTGGCCCGGAAAAAGCTGCGGCGAGAGACTCTATGCGAGGACATGGTGATACCTCCTTCACGACGCTCACCGGTACGTCGAATCTGGCTCCCACCCGCCGGCTCAGGCGCGACTCGGCTGCTGACCGGACTATACTGCTGCTGCGAGTGTGGGATCGTCCCGCACCCGTCTTTTTTTCCAACACCCGCCCATTCCCGATCCCCCGCCTTCCGCGCGGAAACCCGGGAAACCCGGGGAGCCCGGGGTGAAAGCGGCGGGTCTCGTCGAAAGGAGGCGCGCCGATGAAGCCCAATCGACGTCAGTTCCTCGGTGCCGCGCTGGCCACCTCGGCGCTCGCACGCTCCAGACCGGCGGCTGCCCAAGCTCCTCCACGCTCTCACGATCCCCGGAGGACGGTAACGGCGCCCTACCCGGAGAACCGGGAGGACGAGCTGCGCCTCACCGAGTTCGAGCCGAGGAGCATGCTCGTCGTGCCGGAGCATCCGGTGGCACGGGCGCGGTACCCGGTCATCGACATGCACACGCACATCACCGGCGTCTTCCGCCGGACGCCACAGCCGGACGACCCCCTGCAGGGCACGCCCGAGCAGCGGTTGGATCGGATTGTGGAGTGGATGGATGAGCTGAACATCCAAACGCTCGTGAACCTGACGGGCGGATCGGCGGAGGGCCTCGAGAGCACAATGAACACTCTCGTCAAACCGTACGAGGGCCGATTCGTCACCTGCACGACGCCGGACTACACGAAGTTCAAGGATCCCGGCTGGCCGGAGTGGCAGGCCCAGCAGCTGGGCCACGCCAAGAAGGTAGGAGCGGTGGGCTTCAAGGTCTCCAAGACGCTGGGCCTCTACCTGCGCGAGGGCGGCTTTTCTCGTGACGAACGGGAGCGGGGACAGCAGGGTCCACTGATCAAGATCGACGACGAGCGGCTCTTCCCCTCGTGGAAGGCTGCGGGCGAGCTGAACCTGCCGGTCTTCATCCACATTTCCGATCCGGACGCGTTCTTTACGCCCTTCGATCGCTTCAACGAACGGTGGCAGGAGCTGTATCGGCACCCGGAACGGAAGTTCTACGGGGGCGACTTTCCCACGAAGCCGGAGCTCCACGCCGCCCGCAATCGCGTGATCGAAGCATTTCCTGGTACGACGTTCATCGGCTTGCACGTGTCGACGCACCCGGAGAAT
>CAUZDW010000074.1:0-12898 GCA_963578825.1 Vicinamibacteria bacterium | reverse complement strand
TGAAAGCTCCTGTGTTTGTGGGGTCCGGCCTTTATCCAAAGCCATTCTCCACCCAGGGGCTTTCTTTTTGGGTCCTACCGACGAATTATTCGGGCTAGGCCCGCCGGATCTTCAGCTCCACGCGCTGCACGGGTGAAGCCGCGAGCCACGCCGGGTCCGTGCCGAGGACCTTTCCGGTCCCGGGGTCGATCTGGCCGAAGGTGAGGACGCCGGTCGGGCAGCTCTGGACGCAGGCCGAGCAGCGCACGCACTCCGGGTCCTCCATGGGCAGGCCCTTGTTTGCGAAGCCCATGACGTCGATGCCCTGATGGCAGACGCTGGTGCAGACGTTGCACGAGATGCACTTCTTCTTTTCGGCGAGGATGCGGAACCGCGAGAAGCGCGAGTAGACGTGCATCAGGGCCGCGAGGGGACAGGCGAAGCGGCACCACATTCGACCCGAGAACCAGAAATAGAGGCCGTAGCCCAGGATGCCGGCCAGGAAGAGGTCGACGAACCAGGCGTAGCCCGAGAACCCCAGGGTGAAGAGACGGTCGGCGGCCGAGCCCGGCCAGATCCAGCCGGCGATCCGCACGAGCATGAGGACGCTCACGCCCGCCAGGATGATCTGCCCCAGGATGTTGACGCGGTTCCAGAGCGGACCGTGGGGCATCTTGTGGCGTTGAGAGTCGCCAAGGGTCTCCGCCAGCGCGCCGCACGAGCAGATCCAACCGCAGTAGGACCCCTTGCCCCAGAAGTAGATGAGCGCCGGGATGAGGACGAACGTCTGCAGGACACCGATCACGAGCCAGCCCCAGAGGGGCTGGGCGGTGAACCAGTTGTAGACGTTGAGGGGCCAGGCCAGGATGAGACCGTAGGCCCGCCAGTACTCCCGTCCATGGCCGTAGCTCACGATGGGGAAGAGCGAGTCCGCGATCCGCCCCGCCCACCCGCCGTTGAGCCAGCCGTTGTGGCCCAGCATCGGCAGGATGATTTCCGGCAGCAGGAAGAGCGGCAGCCACTGGACGGCGGTCAGGGTGATCGTCTGGACCTTGACGTAGGGTGTTCTCTTCTGCCGGATGCGGCGGATACCGAAAACGAGGACCAGCAGCGAGTAGGCCAGCGTGTAATAGAAGGACGGCCCCGAGGCGGAGATCCTGAGGGTGCCGAGGAGCGTCGCGGGATCCTGGAGCGCTGCGCCGAGACTCCCCCCCCCCGCCGCCAGCGCCGCCCACCACTCGGTGGGCTGCGGATTCAGCCAGTCGGGCAGCTTCCCGAAGAAGGGGATCGCCTTGCCCCCCTTCCAGTGGAAGAGCCAGGTGCTGAAGAGGAGGAATGTGGTGAGCGCGGCCCAGCTAGCGGCGCTGATCTCGCCGGTGATGGGGACCCCCGACCTGCGAAAGAAGCCCAGGGGTGCCTCGCGGCCGATCATCGAGAAGACCGCATCGTTCGGGAGAGTCTGTGTCTGGCCCTCCGCGTCTGCGACCAGAATCTCCGTCTCGCGGATCTCCTTGACCTTGCTGCCGAGCAGCATCCGGATGGAGCCCGCCTTGCGGTGCTCTCCCAGGAAGCCTCCCGCGGCGGCGTTGACCCGCTCGGAGGACGGCTCTTCGATCGCCACCTCCGCCATCGGGTCGGCGGCCAGGGCCTCCAGCTTGGCGACGTTCTCGGGCTTGGGACGGCTCAGCTCGGGCTTGCGGTAGGAGAGGGTGACGTGGGTGCCGCAGGCGCCCAGGGCGATGGCGGTCTCGAGGGCGGAGTCGCCCCCTCCGACGACGAGGGCGTTCTGCCCGCAGAAGTCCTTGGGATCGTGAAGTCGGTTGTAGACCTTGTCCAGGTTCTCGCCGGGGACACCCAGCTTGCGAAAGTTCCCGGAGCGGCCGATGCCCACGATCACGCGATGGGTGCGGAGCGGCTCGGCTCCCGCCACCGCCACCTCGAGGAGGCCGCCTTTTCGGGAGACCTGCTCGGCCCGGGCCGCTCGCGGCCTGATGCCCGCCCCGAGCGTCTCTTCCTCGAGCTCGTCGAGCAGTCCTTCCTTGAACGCCGAGCGCTCGGTGAACTGCAGCTCTCCAGCCGGCGTCATGTCGGTGGGATAGGTGAAGATCGGTTTTCCCTTCGGGAAGTTCACGAGGGTCGAGAATGGTTCCGACGCCTCGAGGAGCTCGAAGCGGAGGCCTCTTTTCTGGGCCTCGAGGGCCGCGGCCATGCCCGAGACGCCCGCCCCCACCACGACGAGATCGAGGACGTCGTCCTTCTGCGTCCGCTTCCCGAAGCCGGGATCCGCGGCGATTGTCTGCACCGCCCGAGCCCCGCTGTCCGAGGAGAACTTGAGGAGCGGGACCCCGGTGAGATCGCCGACGACGTAGAGCCCGGGGACGCTGGTGGATCCGTCCGGGCGGACCTCGGGCAGCTTCTCGACGGTCCCCGCCGGCCACTGAAGGTGTAGCCAGCGCAGGTAGCGATGCAGGGGCCTCTGGACTCCCATGTCTGGCCTCCGATTTGAACGATGACTTCACCATGTTCCCTCGGCGCTCTCGGGGTCCGCAAGTGAGAGTCCCTGTCCCCGTGGCGACGAGGCGTCCTCCCCATCAGGCCGGATGTCCGTGGGAAGCTGGCTCGACGCGGGGACGTTTCCCATTCTAAGATCATGTTTTCCCGCACGATCCCCCGCCTGATGAGACCCCGTGCGGAGTCCACTGAGAGACTGACTGGATGAATTATCTCGAGACCACGAAAGACTTCTACAAAGAGGCGGCGCTCGAGCCCGACAAGGGCCTCTGCTGCACCACGAGCCCCGTCTGGGCCCTCCCCGAGCTGTCCGTGCCCACCCGCATGCTGGACATGAACTACGGCTGTGGCACCACCGTGCACCCCAGGGACCTGGTCGACCAGCCGAGCGTCCTCTACCTCGGCGTCGGGGGGGGCTAGAGCTCCTGCAGTTCGCCTACTTCTGCCGGCGTCCGGGCGGGGTCGTCGGCATCGAGCCCGTGGCGGAGATGCGCGAGGCGGCCCGGAAGAACCTGGCCGAGGCTGCCGCCAAGAACCCGTGGTTCCGTGAGGAGTTCGTCGAGATCCGCGAGGGCGATGCCCTCGACATCGCGGTCGAGGACGGAAAGGTGGGCGTGGCCGTCCAGAACTGCCTCTTCAACATCTTTGAAGCCGACGAGCTCGAGCAGGCGCTGGCCGAGACCTACCGCGTGCTGCGCCCCCACGGTCGCTTCGTGCTGAGCGACCCCGTCGCGCTCCCCACGCGCTGCCCGAGCACCTGACGAAGGACGCCAGGCTGAGGGCCATGTGCCTCTCCGGGCCATCACCTACGACAGCTACGTCGACCGCCTCGTCGCCGCCGGCTTCGGGACGCTCGAGGTGCGCGCCCGCCGCCCCTACCGCGTCCTCGATCCCCGGCGCTACGGTGTCGAGCGCCCGGTCATCCTCGAGAGCGTGGAGGTGGCGGCGATCAAGGACCCCATCGCGGACGACGGTCCCTGCGTCTTCACCGGCCGAGCCGCCATCTACGTCGGAGAGGACGAGCAGCTCGATGACGGCGCCGGCCACGTGATGGCCCGCGACTAGCCGCTCGCGGTCTGCGACAAGACGGCGGCCCAGCTCGAGGCGCTCGGACGGGACGACCTCTTCGTCACCCCGTCAACGTGGTTCTACGACGGCGGCGGGTGCTGCTGAGGCCGTAGCGTCTCTACTCGTCGCTTTGCGGCCGGGGACTCTCGTCGCCGCGTGTGCGTGTCGTGGCGGCCAGCTGGTCGCGTAGCCCACGAAGGTCGTCGAGGCGCCGTCCCAGCGACTCGAGTCGCCGGTCGAAAGACTCGAGCACGAGCTCCGACCGTGCGGTGGCCAGAGCGGAGGCAACGCGGCTCCGCGCGTCCACCAGCGGCTGGACGCGCTGCGCGTACCGCACGAGAGCGCCCGCGAGCTCGCGCAGCTCGGCGTGCAGGCTCTCCACCGGGGCAAGGTGAGCGTTCAGGAGCTGGACGAGAGCGGCGTTGAACTCCGACTGCCGCTCGAGCGCCGGGGCCACGGCGTCCCATGCTCTCTGCCGCAGTGCTCCTCCGAGGCCGCCGCCTGTTGGCCGGTCCGGGGTCGGCCAGAGAGCGTTGAGCCGTTCCAGCCGCTCGCGGACCTCCGGGGACGTCTCCGCGGGGAGGGCAAACCCGGCGAGCCGGTCGAGGGCCGCGAGCACCTCGGCGTACGCGGCCTCCTCCTCGTCCAGACGCGCACGAAGCGCCACGAGTGCGGGAGACTCGTCTTCAGGCGACATCGCTTCAGCCTACCGTGAAAGACGCTCCTCTGCATTCTTGCGCCGCATCGCTCAACGCCGCGCGATCAGAGCGTAGTCGAGGGGAGCGTAGAGCAGGGCGTTCAATCGTTCGACGTTCTCGTTCAGGACCTGGACGGCGGGCGGCGCAAGACCAGCGGATCCCGGCATGAACCGCAGACGCACGTCTTCGGACACCGGGTTGCGCATCTCGATTCGAACATCGCTGAAGCCCGCTGCGGCGGCCAGGAAGCGCAATGTGTCCGGATGGAGCGGTCGCTCGTGAGTCAGGTCGCGGATGAAGACGTCATGGAAGGCCAGGGCAGAGGCCACGTTCGGGGTCTCGAGGACGAGAAGGCCGCCGCTGCGCAGAGTGCGATGCGCCTCGGCCAGCAGTGCCGTGAGGACGGGAGGAGGCAGGTGCTCCGCGACCTGGGCTGCAAAGATGCCGCCGAGCGAGCCCGCCTCGCGCTCCTGCAGGAACGCCACGAGATCTCCCTGGACGGCGTCGAGGCCTTTGTCCCGGCACTCCCTGACGACGTTGGCGTTGCCCTCGACACCGCAGGCCTCGATTCCCTCGTCGCGCAACAGCTCGAGAAACTCGCCACGCCCACACCCGAGGTCGACCACGGGAGCCAGTCCCCGGAACAGCGCCACATCATCCTGCTGACGACCGCGGATCTCCTCCCGGCTGCCGCGGAAGCGGTTTTCGAAGGCGGTGTAGGCCGAGTCGTCCGCGGCCCGGGTCGTGGCCCGGGCCACCTCGGGTGGGGGCGCTCCGGCCTCCAGGCCGCGGCGCACCGCGCGCACCTCCTCCGAAAGGGCCTCGATCCGGTCGCGCACCGCGGCCAGGCCTTCGAGGCGCTGCCCCATCTTCTCGAGCCGCCCTGCAAAGACCTCGAGGACCTGGTCGGCCTGGGTGGGCGTCCGCGCCACGCGCATGTGGTCGCGCGCGTCCGTGAACGGCTCGACCCGCTGCGCGTAGCGGACGAGCGCGCCGGCCATCTCACGCAGGCGGGCATCGTGTCTGGCCGAATGCTCCAGCTGCGCGTTCAGGAGGCGGACCAGAACCTCGTTGAAGCGTCCCTGTCGTTCGATCACCGGCGCCAGGACGCCTCGCACCCGGGCCGCCAGCGCGCCGCGGAGCCCCGGCTCCCCGGTCGTGGGGGCCGCCGACCACAGGCCGTTGAGCTCACCCAGGAGCTGGCGCACCTCCGGCCCGGTCTCCTCGGGCAGAGGGTAGGCTGCCAGAGCGTCGAGCGCGGCCAGCGCCTCCGCGTAGGCTGCTTCCTCGTCCTCGAGCCGCCGGCGAAGGGCTGCGAGCACCGAATGCGTGTGCGTGTCTTCCTTAGCCACGGCCGATTGTCGAATTCGCCTCTCGAGCTTGTCAAGGCGACCCATTCCGCGACCCGCGAGCACGCCTGGGCTTAGAATGTCCTGTCGTCCGGGAACCTGCCGATGACCGACGAGGAAAGAGACGTCGCCAAGGAGCTGCGCCGCATTCGGGACGAGGTTCGCCAAAAGGCCTCTCCCGAGGGCGAGCCGGCCATGGAGCTCCCGCCCCCTCCGGAGGTGCGGGAGCCGCCGGCCATCCCGAAGGAGGAGCTGCCGGCGCCCGAGCCAGCCCCGACGCCCCCCGATGCGCTCCGCGTGAACGAGTTCTGGCGGGCAGAGCCTCGGGCCCCGCGGGGGATCGCCGGCGTCCTGTTTCGCGTCCTGGACCGGTTGCTGCGACCCCGCTTCGAGGCGCAGCAGGCGTTCAATGCGCAACAGGTGCAGCTGGACAACGACATCCTGAGCCACCTCGCAGGGCGCTCCGCGGCCACGCACCGGCACTACGATCGGATCCTCGGGATCTATGGCCGCCACCTCGAGGAGATCGACGAGCGCCACCTGATCCTCTCGAAGGAGCTGGTGACCCACGTGGAGGACCTCCTCCGCAGGATCGACCTGGTCCTGGACCGAGCGGAGCGGGGCCATCTCTCGCTCGAGCACGAGCTGCGGGATCTGCGCCGGCAGCTCGAGAGGCTCCAGAGCTCACTGAGCGGGTCGTGACCGCACGGGCATGAAGACCGTCTTGATCTGCTCCGCCCAGGCCCCCTTCGTCACCGGGGGGGCGGAGATCCTGGTCCAGGAGCTGCGCGACAACCTCGCGCGGCGCGGCTTTCGCGTGGACGTGGCGAGTGTGCCGTTCAGGGGATACCCGGCCTCCGAGCTCGTCCGCCAGGCCCTCGCCTGGCGGCTCATCGACGTCAAGGAGAGCGGCGGACACAAGGTGGACCTCGTCATCCCCACCAAGTTCCCGAGTTACCTGGTGGAGCATCCGCGCAAGGTGGCGTGGCTCTTCCACCAGTACCGCGAGGCCTACGATCTGTTCGGCACCGAGGTGTGCTCGCTCACCGACAGCCCGGAAGACCAGCAGACTCGTGAAGCGATTCGGACCCTCGACGACACCTCGCTCGCCGAGTGCCGGACGATCTACTCGATCTCCCGCAACGTGGCGAACCGCCTCTCGCAGTACAACCATCTCGACGCCAGCCCGCTCTACCCTCCGCCCCGCAACCTGGGCCGCCACTACTGCGAGGCGCACGGCGATTTCCTTCTCTACGCGGGACGTCTCGAAAGCGTGAAGCGCCCCACCCTGCTCGTCGACGCCCTCGCCCGGGTCCGCAGCGGGGCGCGGCTCAAGATCGTGGGCGCCGGGAGCCTCGAGGGTGAGCTGCGCCGGCAGATCGAGCGGGCGGGCGTCGGCGACCGGGTCGAGCTCCTGGGCTTCGTCTCTGACCAGGACCTTCTCGACCTCTACGCGCGCTGCCGAGCCACGCTGTACGCGCCTCTCAACGAGGACTACGGCTACGTGACCGTCGAGAGCTTCCTCTCGCGGAAGCCGGTCGTGACCACGACGGACTCGGGAGGGGTGCTCGAGTTTGTCGAGGACGGCGTGAGCGGCACGGTGGTCGCTCCCGACCCCGATGCGATGGCGGAGGCGATCGACCGGCTGTGGGCCCTGCCCGAAAGACGCCTCGAGGAGCTGGGCGCGGAAGGGCACAGCCGCGTGCAGGGCATCTCCTGGGACGGGGTCATCGACCGGCTCACGGAGTCCATTCGTTGAGGATCGCCGTCTGGAGCCCGCTGCCGCCGGCTCCGTCCGAAGTGGCCGACCACACGTCTGAGCTGTTGCCCGCACTGGCCGAGCACCACGACGTGGTGGCTGTCGTCGAGGACCCGTCGGCGGTGGACCCGGCGACGGTGCCTGGCATCCCCGTCGTCGGGGGCGGATCGGTACCGGAGACCGACCTGGATGTCTATCAGATCGCCAGCTCGCCGGGCCACGTGTTCGCCTACCGAGGCGCGCTTGCCCGTCCGGGCGTGGTCGCACTGCACGAGTGGATCCTGCACGACCTCGTGTGGCGTGAGGCGGTCGAGCAGGGCGACGTCTCCCGCTACCTGCGCGAGATGCGGCGCTCCCACGGGGAGGCCGGGACCTTCGTCGGGCATCAGGTCAGCCGCGGGCTCGGCGGGACGATCCTTCCCGAGCTGTTCGCGGTGAACGATCGGCTCGTCGAGGTCAGCCTTGGTGTCGTCACCCTGACCCGGGAGTCGGGGGCGCGCCTGGAGCGCCGCCACCCGGGGACTTCCCACCTTCACCTTCCCCAGCACCTGGCGCTCGCCCCTCTACCCACGCGCGCCGAGGCGAGGCACGCGTTGGGCCTCCCCGGCGACGCACTCCTCGTGATCGCACCCGGGCCCGCCACCGCGTCCCGGCGACTCGAGGCCCTGATGCACGCCGTGGGACGACTCCGCGGCGAGTGTCCCTCGCTCAGGCTCGTCGTGGCCGGCGAGATCGACCCGGACCTGCCCTGGGAGGACTGGGCGTCCGAGGCCGGTCTCGGCGACGCGCTCGTGACCACGGGCCGCCTCTCGTCCGAGGACCTCGTGCGCCATCTGGTCGCCGCGGACGTGGTGTCGATGCTGCGCTTCCCCTCGCGTGGGGAGATGTCCCCCGTGCTCGTCCGTGCCCTCGGAGTCGGCCGACCGGTCCTGGTGACCGCTGGCACGCCGGCCGCCGAGGAGATGCCCGAGGGTGTAGTGGTGCCCGTCGACCCCGGCCGGCGGGAGGGCGAGGAGCTGGTCGGCCTCCTGAGGCGGTTGCTCGAGCGCGAGCGGCTCCGTGATGCCATCGGCGTCGTGGCCCGCGATCATGCGCTTGCCCACCATGGGCTCGGACCGGCCGCGGCGCGATTGGCCGGCTTCCTCGTCGAGGTCCAGGGGCGGCGCGCCGAGCTCGTGCTGGAGATGCAGGCCGACCGGGCGGAGGAAGGGACGCTCGCCGAGTACTTCGTTGAAGAGGCCCGCCGGGCGGCGCGCGACCTGGGACTGGGGAACGTGCACCTGGGCCTCGAGCCGCTTCTGGCCCCGCTCGCCGGACGACGGCGGGCGGCCGGCGACGAGCGTCGATTCCCTCCCCCGCCACGACGCCTCCCCCGACAGTGAAAGAGTCTGTCGCAGTCGTGACGGTGAGTCTCCACACGCATTCGCCCGCGAACCAGGCACAAAGCGATCGGGACGCTGACGCTAGCTCCCTGCATAGACCACCTCGCCCTTGAAGATGGTCTTCTGGACCTCCGTCCTGTGGATCTCCGTCTCCGGGATCTCGAAGAGGTTGTGGTTGAGGACGATCATGTCGGCCGACTTTCCGACCTCGATGGAACCGGAAACGTCATCCAGCCTGAGCGTCCAGGCCCCGTTGATCGTGTGAATGCGGATCGTCTTCTCGAGAGTCAGGGCCTGATCCGGCCCCATGGCGGGAACTGCGGGCTTTCCCGGGTACCCCCGTGTCACGCTCGCCTCCATCCCGAACCAGGGCCACATGTTCGCCTGCGGCGCATCGGTGTGGTTCGCCAGGTGCACACCGGCATCGAGCATCTCGCGGTTCGGGTAGGCACGCGCCCACTGGGCGTCGCTGAGCATGGGTCGGACGATCTCCAGGTTGCAGGTCGCCAATCGCGTGGATCTTCACCTGAAAACCGTGCCTGTCGAGCTCGGCCACGTAGTCGCTCAGGGTCTCGGGCTCGATGACGAGCACCGCCTCGATCGACGGGTCTCGGTAGCCGTCGACCATCGGTGACGTCCCCGACTCCACCGCACCGTCCAGCCCTATCTTGACGCCCGGCCGGCCCGGCAGATCGTAGTCCTCGTAGCGGGCCACGAGGTCCTCCACCGGCGTGAGCTCACCGGTTCCAAAGTTGCCGTCCTGATAGAGAACCACGTGGAGCTCCAGCTGGCCCCCTGCCTTCAGTGCCTGCCAGGCGACCAGGTGTCTCTCGAAGTTGTAGGCGTTGCCGATGGCGGTGACGCCCTTCTCGGTCGCTTGCCGCAGGAACCTGGTGGCACCGAGCTTCTGTGTGGCGAGGTCCTGGACTGGTAGCAGGTCGGTGAAGGCGTTCATTGCGGACTCGAACACGCGGCCGGTGAGCGCGCCCGACTCGTCGCGCTCGAAGTATCCTGCCGGCGGGTCAGGAGTTTGGGCTGTGACCCCCGCGACCTCCAACGCACGTGAGTTCACCCAGGCGTTGTGTCCGGACTCGTCCTGGACGTAGGTGGGCTTGTCCGGAACGATCTCGTCGAGCGTCGCCAGACTCAAGGCCTCCTTCGACATCGGGCCCGGCGTGAATCCCTCCGCGATGAACCACTCGGGCTCGGCGGGATAGTCCTCGGCACACGCTCGCAAGTCCGCGAGGATCTCGTCCTCGGTCGGCTCCCAGAACGTCCCCTTGAGCTCACAGTAGACGCGATTGTCGGTGGACATTCCGTGGAACCCGTGGATGTCGATCAGGCCTGGCATTGCGAACGCACCACCGAGATCCACGACCTTGGTGTCCGCGCCGATCAGCTCCCTCACCTCGGCGTTCGAGCCCACGACCAGGAACTTCCCGTCCTTGATCGCCACCGCCTCGGCCCAGGGCTGCGCCTCGTTGACGGTGTAGATCCGCCCGTTGGTGTAGACGGTGTCGGCGGCTTGGTTTGCTGAGGGGCCACCCGTACAGCCACCAGCCGTCAGGGCCCCGGCGAGCAGCAAGGCAGTACGACGCGCTATCGACATCTCGTCCTCCTCGGTCCAAGTGCATTCCGGCCAAAGGTACTTGTCCTGGTGGATTCTTGCCTAACCTTCAACGCGCCCGGCCGGGCGAAAGCCGCATTTCGGGGCACTTCTCCACCCAGTGGACCCTGGTCGACCACGCCCGGGCCAAACCGCGCCGGAAGAGGGGTGGCCGACCGGCCGGGGGCGGCCGGGACGGCAGCGGTCGACAACCATGCCGGAGAAGCCTTATCCTTCTCGCCCGCCGTTAACGGACGTCTGTCGACGAGAGGTGATCGCGCCGACGGATTCCAGGACCAGGAGGGCGGGAGCGCCCCGGAGGAGGACGAGAATGACGCAGAAGAGCGTGCGCGTGCTGGTCGGTGTGGCGACGGGGTTGGCCCTCACGATGGCCATGATGCCCGCGCCGGTCGAGGCCCACTGCCAGATCCCGTGTGGCATCTACGGCGACGAGATGCGGTTCCAGATGCTCGAGGAGCACATCACCACGATCGAGAAGTCGATGAAGACCGTCGTGGAGCTGTCGGCAGAGCCGGGCATGAACGCGAACCAGCTCGTTCGCTGGGTGGTGAACAAGGAACACCACGCCGACGAGATGGCATCGATCGTGACGAAGTACTTTCTCCAGCAGCGGCTGAAGCTCGACGACCTGCAGTGGGCCGCCAAGGTCAAGCCCTGCCACGAGATCTTGTTCTACTCGATGAAGACGAAGCAGACGACAGACCAGGCCAACGTCGAGAAGCTGCGTGCGGCCGTCGGGGCGCTGAAGAAGGTCTACTTCACGAAGAAAGAGGCGCTCCACGTCGAGGAGTCGCACTCGGGCGAGCACTCCCGATAGTCCCACGGGCCGGGAAGAACCGTTGACATCACTTGGACGCCACGACTAGCCCGCATTATTCATCGGGCATGCGGGATTGAGTTCAGGCGTGTACTTGCACCGATTGGACGGCGCGATACGCCTGGGCAACGTCGTGCGATCATACACAGTATGATCGTGGGGCTTCTCGCAGGAAGACGCACCATGCCTGGAAAGACAGTCGGGCTTCTCGTCGAGGCCGCCAGCGGCCCCGGCGTGCTCCACGAGATCACCGGCGTCATCGCCCGCCACGAGGGTGACATCGCACTGGTCGAGATCCTCGAGCGCGGCCCCGACACGACCCGCTTCTATCTCGAGTTGGATCTGCCCGCCGATCACGAGCCCCTCGTCGACGAGCTTCAGGAGACGAGCGTCGTCCGTTCGGTCCGCGCCGTCGAGTCGTTCCAGCGCATCTTCGGCAAGCGCATCATCATCATCGGTGGAGGCGCTCAGGTGGGACAGGTGGCGATCGGCGCCGTCTCGGAGGCCGACCGGCACAACATCCGTGGAGAGCACATCTCGGTCGACACGATTCCCCTGGTGGGGGAGCAAAACCTGGCAGAGGCGGTGCGGGCCGTGACCCGGCTGCCACGGGCCCGTGCCGTCGTGCTCGCCGGGGCGATCATGGGGGGCGACATCGAAAAGGCGGTGCGCGAGGTGCGCGGGCAGGGACTGCTGGTCGTGAGCCTCAACATGGTGGGCTCCGTTCCCGACGCGGCCGACTTCGTCGTCACGGACCCGGTTCAGGCCGGGGTCATGGCCGTGATGGCGGTGGCCGACACCGCCCTGTTCCAGAGCGACCGCTTGAAGCGCCGCTTGTTCTGATCTAGCGTCCTTTCAAGACAAGCAGGGTGCCAGGCGGGACGAGGGTCGGACCCCTCCTGGCGCAATAGAGTCCAAGGAGGTGTCATGAGCGATTCGATCGTCACGCGGCACGGTCGTTTGATACTCGTCTCCGCGGTGATCACTCTTGCGGTCACGCTGCTGCGGCTGGTCGGCGAGCTGCAGCAATGGTCGTCGGCACTCTTCAACCGGGAACCGGGCGGCGTTGGCGCTATCGTGGGGATCGTGTGGGTCGTCCCGGTCTTCGGCATCTATTTCGCGCTCAAGCTCGCGCGCGAGGGCGAGGGGCCCGGCAAGGTCGGTCGCGCCTTCGGCCTGGTCCTCCTGGCGCTGGTCGTGATGCCCGTCACCGGGATGGCGGCCGGGGCCGCGGGAGTGGACCCGAACAGCAGAACCATGCAGCTCGCTATCGTGGCGGCCGCGATCGCCGCTGCCTTCGTCGCAGTGCGGGCCTGGCCCGAGCTGGGACGGGTCCTCTTCGCCTACGGGCTGGCCGCCCGGATTCCGGTGGCGATCGTGATGCTCATCGCGATCTTCGGCGACTGGGGCACGCACTACGACGTGGCCTCCCCCGAGTTCCCGCAGATGGCTCCCCTGGCGAAGTGGTTCTGGATTGGCTTGCTTCCGCAGAGCACGTTCTGGATCGCTTCACCGTCTTGGTGGGGATGCTCTTCGGGTTGATCGCGGTGGCCATCGTCCACCGAGGCCGAACGCATCAGACGGCCTAGCCCGCATTATTCATCGGGCATGCGGGATTGAGTTCAGGCGTGTACTTGCACCGATCATTTGAGGAGTAGCAGCCGAGTGCACGGTCGAAACGGCTGGTGAGCCGCTGGAGGCGGCGCTC
>CAUZDW010000073.1:0-13345 GCA_963578825.1 Vicinamibacteria bacterium | reverse complement strand
CCTGGCCAACGAAGGCCGAGGCCAAGGCTGCCGTCCACGACTACATCGGGGCGTTCTTCAATCCGCACCGGCGTCATTCGTCCCTCGGTTATCTCAGTCCGATGGACTTCGAAAGGCAACACGCTGCCGCAGGTGTGGCAGCATAGCGGGGCTGTCTACGGAAACGGGTCAACTCCAGTGCGGCTTCTCGCCGCCCCGCCGGGTCCGATCAGGAGGGTTTCACTCACGATGGCTCTACATCATGCTTCCCCCCTCCCAGGGCTTCCCCTGGCGCAACAAGACCTGACCCCTCAGTGATGCGCTGCCCCGTAGGCCTGCTCGCCGGCCTCGACTCTGACCGGCAGCCAGTTTTGCTTCGGGGGGAGCGGGCAAGTCGCGTAGGGCGTGAAGGCACACGGCGGGTTGTAGCTCTTGTTGAAATCGAGGATGACCCGCCCCTGCTTCGGCGGGTCGGCGTAGAGGAAGCGACCCGAGCCGTACGTCTCCTTGCCGCTCGTCCGATCGCGCATGATGAAGAAGAGCTCCATCGACGCCGTGTCCTGGAGCACGCCGTCGAGTCGGACGACCTGTCCGTCCAGCTCGAACTCCGCGTGTCCCGGGCTCGGCCTGATCTCGGTCTCTCCCAGGACGTTGGGCACCTTCAGCGGGCGCGGCGATGGGTAGGACACCCACCGTGCCTCGATGCGATAGCCCTCGTCGATGGGGTACCACTTGAGACCCTTGAAGCCCGTCCGGACCGGGCTGGTCTTGTCTTTCACCCGGATTCCGAAGCGCTCACCCCGCTCGATCACGTACATCCTGAGGTCGCCCATCTCGAGAACGGTTCGTCCCGAGGTGTCGGGCTGCATGACCTGCGGCCCGCCGAGTGGCTCACCGTCGATGCGTCCGGCCACACCGTCCTCGAGCCGTAGCGTCGTCCGTCCATCTTCGAAGGTGAACACGCCGGCCTTTTCCGGACTCGACCCCTTCGGCAGCACCATGTCGGACGAGGGGTCGCTTCCGAACCGGTTGGGGCCGTCCTTCAGCCAGAACAGGCCCACCAGCGTGAGCCAGCCGTCCTCCGCCTTCAGACCCGCCTCGCGGGCGTCGCGCCACTCCTGAATCTCCGCCTGGTAGGCCTCGTCGGCCCCCGCCGGAGCGCAAAGACCGGCCCCGAAACCGACCATCGCCAGAACCATACCCAATCGCATGCCCACCTCGCCTGTCGAGCATAGACGATAACCGATTTGATTCCCTGCAACTCGACGCTTATCCTCCACCGGACGCGGGGCAGCTCCGGCCCCGGGGGAGGCACCGAGCATGGCCGTGGCCGACACGACACAACGTGAGCTGTCGTACCGCAAGCGCCTCGTCGAGATCGCCAACGGCATCAACTCGGCGGCCGGCATCCCGGAGATCCTCGTCGACCTGAAGGATTCGATGGTCGACCTGGTGGACGCCGAGCGGGTGACGATCTTCGCCCTCGACACCAAGAACCAGGAGCTCTTCTCGCTGTTCAAGGCCGGTAAGGCCGATCAAGAGGTCAAGGAGATTCGCGTCTCGAAGACCTTCGCGTCCATTGCCGGGTTCACGGCCATGTCCCGCAAGACCGCGAACATCAAGGACGCCTACGACCCCAAGGAGCTCGCCCGCTGCGACGCCAACCTGCGCTTCGACGCCCGCTGGGACAAGTCCACGGGCTTCCGCACAAAGCAGGTGCTGTCGATCCCGATCCTGTGCGACAAGTATCTGCTCGGCGTTCTTCAGCTCATCAACAAGAAGGGCGGCGGTGCCTTCTCCACCCCGGACGAGGACGCAGCGAAGGAGCTGGCAAAGATCCTCGGGATCGCGTTCTACAACCAGCACCGCGCGGCCCGCACGAACAAGCCGTCGAAGTTCGGAGGCCTGGTGGACAAGGGCCTCGTCTCCGAGAAGGACATGGAGAAGGTCATCTCCTCGGCCCGCGTCAACCAGATCGACGTGGCCAAGGTGCTCGAGGAGGAGCTGAACATCCCTCGCGACGAGATCCTGAAGGCCATGGCCCAGTTCTATAGCTGTGGGTTCTGGAAGTCCGACGGCAGCCTGATGCCCGAGGACCTCAAGGGACGCGTCTCCGCCGAATTCCTGAAGAAGAACGCGTGCGCCCCCCTCGGGCGCAAGGGCACGACGGTCCGCGTCGCCGTCGAGGACCCCTACGACCTCACCCGGCTCGACTCGATCAAGGCCATGAACCTCGCGCCCGGCTACGAGTTCCTCGTGGGCCTGCGCGACGACATCCTCGACTACGTCCGCAAGAGCTACGGCGAGACGGGGCCCGCGGTCGAGGAGGCGGGCCTGGGACGGATCATCCTCGACCTCGGCTCCGGGGAGGAGGACGAGCTCGAGGCCGCCGAGGAGGAACCGGAGATCGACGAGACCGACTCGGGCGTCGTGCGGCTCTGCAACCAGATCATCATCGATGCCTACAATCGAGGGGCCTCCGACATCCACATCGAGCCGTACGGGAAGCACTCTCCCACCATTGTCCGGCTCCGAATCGACGGGGAGTGCGAGAAGTACATCGACGTGCCCGCGCCCCACAGGAAAGCCCTCGTCCAGCGCCTCAAGATCATGGCCAATCTGGACATCGCCGAGAAACGACGGCCCCAGGACGGCAAGATCCGCTTCCGGGGACCCATGGGGGCCATCGAGCTGCGCGTGGCCACCATCCCCACGTCCGGCGGCAACGAAGACGTGGTGATGCGCATCCTGGCCGCCTCGAAGCCCATCCCGCTGGAGAAAATGGGCTTCCTGGAGCGCAACATCACCGAGTTCAAGGCGATCCTCGCCAAGCCCTACGGCATCTGCCTCGTCGTGGGACCCACGGGATCGGGAAAGACGACGACCCTCCACTCCGCCCTGGGTTACATCAACAAGATCGAGAGGAAGATCTGGACCGCGGAGGACCCGGTGGAGATCACCCAGCCAGGCCTGCGGCAGGTCCAGGTGCACCCCAAGATCGACTTCACGTTCGCCGCGGCCATGCGCTCGTTCCTTCGCGCCGACCCCGACGTGATCATGGTCGGTGAGATGCGCGACCACGAGACGGCGGCCATCGGTATCGAAGCCTCGCTCACCGGCCACCTGGTCTTCTCCACGCTCCACACGAACTCGGCTCCCGAGACGATCATCCGCCTGCTCGACATGGACATCGACCCCTTCAACTTCGCCGACGCGCTCCTGGGGATCATGGCCCAGCGCCTGGTGCGCACGCTGTGCAAATGCAAGGAGACGTACACGCCCACGCAGGAGGAGTTCGCCCAGCTGATGCAGGCGTACGGCCTCGACGACTGGCAGAAGCTCGGGGTCTGCTACTCGCCGAGCTTCAAGCTGGCGCGTCCGAAGGGCTGCTCCAAGTGCGGGGACTCCGGCTACAAGGGCCGCATGGCCATCCACGAGCTCCTCGTCGGGAGCGACGAGGTGAAGCGCCTCGTCCAGAAACACGCCTCCGTGGAGGACCTGCGGAACCAGGGGACGGCGGAGGGAATGACGACCCTCCTCCAGGACGGCATCCAGAAGATTCTCCAGGGCCACACGGACTTCAAGCAGGTCCGCGCGGTCTGCATGAAGTAGGCTTCCAGGATGGCCAACTGGATGGGGGGCAGCGCCCCGGCAATGGCGGGCCAGGTCTCGGGCGGCTTCGCCCTGGTGAGCTCCGCGAGCCTCAAGGGATTCAACCCGGCCGAGATGCAGACTTTCAGGATGGAGCTTGAGAAGCTGCTGCGCTCGACTCGCGCCGAGGTCCCTCCGCAGGACAACGCACTGGCCCAGCAGGCACGAAACCACCGGCTCAGCCGCCTCACCTCGGCGCTGCAGGTCGTCCAGAACCAGCTCACCAAGCGCCGCTGAGGAACTGAGTCTCCTACTCTTGAGCATCGGCCTTCCGGATCTCGCGGTCATCGCCGTCTACATGATCGGCGTCGTCTTGTTCGGCCTGTGGATCGGCCGCGGGCAGCGCGGGGCCGCCGACTACATGCTCGGCGGCCGTGACCTTCCGTGGTGGGCTCTGCTGCTGTCCATCGTCGCCACCGAGACGAGCACGGTCACGTTCCTGAGCATCCCGGGATTTGCCTTCACCGGGGACTTCACCTGGATGCAGCTTGCCGCGGGCATGCTCATCGGAAAGCTCCTCGTCGTGGCATTTCTCCTCCCCCACTACTTCGCCGGGGAGTGCTTTACCGCCTACGACGTGCTGCACCGCCGCTTCGGCGGAGCCACGGCGCAGGCCGCCTCCATGCTCTTCATGGTCACCCGAAGCCTGGCCGACGGCCTTCGCCTCTTTCTCACCGCGCTCGTGCTCCGGGAGATGTCGGGCCTGCCGCTGACCTGGGCCATCGTCGTGGTAGGTGTCGCCACGGTCATCTATACGTTCTTCGGCGGGATGAAGGCCGTCGTCTGGACGGACACCATCCAGTTCACGGTCTACATGCTGGGGGCCGGCGTGGCCCTGGCGCTCCTCGTGTCTCGCCTTCCCGGCGGGTGGGAGCAGCTCTTCACCATCGCGGCGGCCGAAGGTAAGCTTCGCGCGATCGACCTAGGCTTCTCGCTGTCGGAGCCCTACGTCCTCTGGGCGGGCCTGATCGGCGGCGCCTTCTTGAGCATCGGCACCCACGGGGCCGACCAGCTTCTGGTGCAACGCTACCTGTCGGCCAGGAGCGAGCGCGATGCGGCCCGCGCCCTCGTCACCAGCGGGGTCGTGGTCGTGGCGCAGTTCGCGTTCTTCCTGCTGATCGGCGTGGCGCTCTTCGTCTTCTATCAGGTCTACCCTCCGGACATCCCCTTCGTCCGGGCGGACCGCGTGTTCGCGCGGTTCATCATCGACGAGCTCCCGACCGGCGTCCTCGGCCTCGTCCTGGGCGCCGTCTTTGCCGCGGCCATGTCCACGCTGTCGAGCTCTCTGAACTCCTCCGCCACCGCCGCGGCGAACGACTTCTACAAGCCGCTGGCCGGCGAGGCCGCGACGCCGGGCCGACTCCTCCGGGTCACGCGGGCTCTGACCGTCGTCTTTGCGGTCATCCAGGTGTCGGTGGCGCTGAGCGGACGCTTTATGAGCAACACGGTCGTCGAGAGCGTCCTGACGATCGCCGGCTTCACCACAGGGATCACGCTCGGCGTCTTCCTGCTGGGCCTCTTCGCACCCCGCACGAGCCAGAGAGCCGCCCTCGCCGCCTTCGTGCTCGGCCTCCTGACCATGACGATCGTCGTGTTTGCGACCTCGCTCGCCTGGCCCTGGTACACCATGACGGGCACGGGCCTGACGTTCGCGTTTGGTCTCGTCTCCAGCCGGGTGTGGCCTGCTTCGGACGACGGGTCCAAGTCGCCCGCCTCCGAACTTTAAGACACGAACCAGTCTGCGGACCTTCGACGAAAGCCGCGCTAGAATCGGGTGGTACGGAGACGACGTGCGGTTCAAGGTTGAGCTCGAGCGCGAAGAAGACGGCCGCTGGTTGCTATCGTCACCGATATGTTGGACGTGGCGTCACAGCGTTCAAGCTCGAGAAATCCCTTTGCAGCGCATGGACACGCCTTGAAGTTTCCCATCCTTTCCCGATTACCCGGGATTCGCAGGGCGCGAGCTCGCACGCCTGGATCCTCAGCCAGCGGGTTCGGTGAAGTGACCATCGTCGCTGCACTCATCGCGGCCTCGGCCTTTCTGGGGTGCAGTGAGTCGCAGAGACACACGCCCACGCCGATCACTCAAAGCGCTCCACCCGAGGCGTTTCCGACCGACGTCGCTGCTGCGCTCGAAGAAGCGATCAACGCGTGGGCGGCTGCACCCGGCCACCGAGGCGTCAGCGCGGCGGTCGTCCTCGATAACGGTGCTGAGTGGGTGAGCGCGGCCGGGACGGAAGCGACGGGCTCGGCGCTACGCCCCGAACACCTCATCTGGATCGCGAGCATCACGAAGACCGTCACTGGCGCCGTGGTCATGGGACTGGCGGAGGAAGGAGTGCTGGGCCTCGACGACCCCGTTTCGCTCTGGCTCGGTGACGTTCCCAACGTCGATCCTCAGATCACCTTGCGCCAGCTTTTGAATCACACCAACGGTCTGGCCAATTACACCGCCAACCCGGAGCTGGATCGGGCTATCGAACGGGATCCCACTCATGTCTTCACCGCGGAGGAGCTTATCGCCTTCGTGGGACCGAAAGTCTTCGACCGGGGTGAGCGCACTCAATACACCAATACCGCGTTCGTTCTCCTCGGCATGGTTGCCGAGAAGGCAACCGGTCGGGCGATTACCGAGCTTTACCAGGAGCGTCTTTGGGCGCCACTCGGATTGAACGAAGTGTTTCTGCCAGGGTTCGAGACGCCGGCGGGTCCGGTCGCAACCGCTTGGGCCGGCGACACGGCCGATGGCGAGGTCACTCCGCTCGAGCACATGTCGCAGATCACCATCGGAAACTCGGGCTTCGGCCTCTTCTCGAACGCACGCACCGTCGCGCGCTGGGGCCCGGCTTTGTTCACCAATCAAGTCTTTGGTCAGAAGATGCGCGAGCAGATGCTCCAGATCGTGCCCGCGGCCGGAAACATTCCGGGCGAGTCCGGGGCCGGTCTGGCCATTCGAACGTATGGGTACCTGGCCGGACGCAGTGGGGCCACAGCGGGGGCTCATCACTCGGGACCAGTCTCATGCTCTTCGATCCGGAGACCGGCGTCACGGTGGTCGTAATCATGAATCAGTTTTGTTGCGGGGCCGGGCATTTCACCTTGGCGCCTGAGCTCCTTCAGATCACGACGCGCTAACGCCCGCCCCCAAGCCGAGAAGCGCCCGTGGAAAAAGATGTTGTTCTCGAGAGTGATACGGCGGCGGGAGCGGAGACGCCGGCTCAGTAGATCAAGATGTCCCGTCGCTCGCGCTGGAATCGCTCGATTGCAGGCGCGTCAGCGGCGAGGATGTCGGCCACGGGATCACCACGATCGAGCGCGGCACGGACCCGCCCCGTGCCGAGGAGGGTGTCCAGCCGCGCCCCGTCCCGGGCCCACTCGAACTCCGGCTGCCGGCGAAGAGCCGCGAGGAGCTCGAGGCCGAAGGCGTAAGGCCTTACGGCCGAGGACTCGGTCACACGCACGCGCACGCCGGCGCACCGTACGCCCAAGTGCTTCGGCCGAGGGGCGGCGGGAGAGGACTCGGGCGTGAAGCTCATGGGCTCCAGGGCCAGCCCCGGAGGCGAGAGCGCGGCCACGAGCGGCTCGGTCCGGAGCCAGGGCGCGCCGAAGATCAGGAACGGATCGCTGGTGCCCCGACCCTCCGTGACGTTCGTTCCTTCCAGGAGACACGTCCCGGGGTAGACGAGGGCGGCCTCGGCGGTGCGCAGGTTGGGGGACGGCTTGACCCACCTCCGGCCGGTCAGCTCCCAGGGCAGGTTGCGGGTCCAGTGGGTCAGGGGGACGACCTCGAGGCGGGCGGGCCGGGAGCGCCGGGCGTTGGCGAATCGGCTCATCTCGCCCACCGTCAGCCCGTGCACCAGCGGCCCGGGGGTGGTGGAGACCAGGGTGACCGGCTGCGCCGGATCCCGCTCGGGCCCTTCGATGAGGTCGCCCCCGAGGGGGTTGGGGCGATCCAGGACCCAGACCGGGGTCCCGACCTCGGCCGCCACCTCGAGACAGAGCAGCAGGGTGGCTCCGTAGGTGTAGAAACGGACCCCGGCTCCCTGCAGATCGATCACGAGGGCGTCGAGGCCCTTCAGGTCGCCGGGATCGGGCTTCTGTCGCTTTCCGTAGAGGCTGACGAACGTGAGGCCGGTGGCGGAATCCACACCGCTCGTCACCCGCTCGCCGGCCGCGGCCTCTCCCCTCAGCCCGTGCTCGGGACCGAAGAGGCGCACGATCTTCACGCCGGCCTCGAGGAGAACGTCGACGGCGTGACGCCCGTCCGTGGTCACGGACGGCGCGTGGGCCAGGAGACCCACGGAGCGACCCCGAAGAGCGCCGCCATTCTCGGCCTCCAGGCGGTCGAGGCCGACCAGCACCTTGTAGCGCAAATTGGACGAGCGGACCCGGGGCCTGGGAGCGAGACCCACGGCCAGGGCGGCGAGGACACGACGCCGAGACCAGGACCTCATGAGCCGGACAGGGCCCGGATGACGGCGTCGGCCAGGCGGCCGCGCACCTTGAGAATCGCCCGGTTGTCGCGGGTGGGATGCACCCGGTTCGTCAGCAGGATCAGGAACAGCTCGCGCTCGGGGTCCATCCACATCGAGGTCCCGGTGAAGCCGGTGTGTCCGAACGACCGGGACGAGAAGAGCGACCCCGCCGAAGAATAGCCGGGCTCGCCGGGTGTGGAGCTGCGGCTCGCCGTCCCATCGGTGGGCGTGTCCCAGCCCAGAGCCCGGGAGGAGCCTACGATGCCGGCGCGGCGCGTGAAGGCGTCCACCGTGCGGGATGAGACGACGCGTCGACCCTCGAGCACTCCCCGGTTCAGGAGCATCTGGGCGAAACGGGCCAGGTCGCCGGCGCTGGCGAAGAGACCGGCGTGGGGGGCCACGCCTTCGAGACCGAAGGCGTTCTCGTCGTGGACCTCGCCCAGGAGGGTGCGGCCCCGCCACGAATCGATCTCCGTCGGGGCGATCCGCGGCCGCAGCGCCACCGGGGGCCGGTAGCGCGTGTCGCTCATCCCCAGGGGCTCGAAGACACGCCGGCGAGCGACCTCGTCGAGCGACGCCCCCGCGAGGCGCTCGAGCACGTTGCCGAGGAGGATGAGACCCAGGTCGCTGTAGATCGTCTTCGTACCGGGTTCGTAGTCCAGGGGCATCTCGAGGATTCGCTCGAGGTAGGCCTCGGGGCCCCGGAGCTCCTCGTAGAGCGGCGCCCACCACAGGAGCCCGCCGGTGTGCGTGAGGAGCTGGCGCACCCGGACCCCGTCCCTGGCCCCTCCCCGAAAGTCGGGGACGATGTCGCTCACCTTCGCGTCGAGATCCAGCCGCCCCTCATCGACCAGGCTCATGGCCACGGTCGTCGTGGCGATGACCTTGGTGAGGCTCGCGAGATCGTAGACCGTATCGATCGTCACCTCTGGCGCGGCGGGATCGGAGGTGAAGCGCCCGAAGGCCCGGAGCCGGACCAGCATCCCCCGCCGGCCCACGGCGAGCACGGCTCCGGGGAACGCCCCGTTCCGGACCGCGGCCTCGACGATCCGATCGGCCTCAGCCAGCTTGTCCGGATCAAAGCCCGCCTCCCGGGGCGAGGCGAGGGGCAGTGCGCTCCCACTGTCGACGGCGGAGGCCGGTTCGGCAAGAGCCGTGACCGGGAGCACCAGGGCGACGGTGGCCGCAAAAACAGTCATGCAGAGGAGGTTCGACCGTGCGCGTGCGACGAAGCATCTGTCGGTAGCGAGATCCTTCGCGACAACGACTCGATCGGCTCGCTCAGGATGACGAGCGTCGCCCTGGATGCGCTCGCCAGATTTTTCGGACCGCAGCTTCAATAGGGCACGGTCGTCTGAATGACTGTCCCCGTTCCGCTTCATTCCGAGCCGTGGGGCGACGCGGTGCCGGTCCGGGACGCGGTGGCCTGCACCAGCTGTGGAAAGGCCTGCAGACGGAGCCGGGGCCACTCGGCCGACGAAAGCGACTCGTGGGAGAAGAGGATCACTCCGCCGGCACCGGCCTGGCGGGCAAGCTTCACCTTCTCGACGATCCCCGCGAGGTCCAAGCGGTAGGCGCCGATCCCGGCCCACACCGACTGCTTCCCGCCGGCCCGGGCCAGCGCACCCTGGACCTGGCTGGAGAAAACCCGATTGTCCGCGGTGTAGGCCATGGGACAAACCGCCCGCAGGATGCCGCTGGAGAGCCAGGCCGGCCAGTTCTGGAACTTCTGGTTGACGGCCTGCACCTCGTCGGCCGCCACCGCCGCCGAGACGACGATGCCCGGACGCTCCACCCGCGCGGCGTCGGAGAGGCGACTCGCCAGGGCCGTGATCGCCCGCCGGCGATACGCGTCCCAGCCCGCAGGGTCGTTGGCCGGGCCTCCGAGAAGGGCCTGTGTGCGGTGGACCTTTCGAAAATCGACCAGCGCCGGCCTGGAGTGGTCCCACTGCGGGCCGGGGTATCGGACGAAGTCGAAATGGAGGCCGTCGACGCGATAAAACGCCACGAGCTCACGGACGACCTGCTCGAGATGGTCGACCGCCTCCGGCACCGAGGGCGACAGATAGTAGCCCTCCACGTCCCCTTCCCGGCGCCCGGCCACCGCCACGAGACGCAGCCGCCGCTGGGGCGGCGCATCGAAAGCAGCCCGCGCCTGGGACTTCGGCACCATGATCCAGTCCGGATGTCCGTCGAGCACGTGCCCGGGCGGCCGGGCCTGTCCGAAGTGGGCCACGAGCAGAACATTCACCCAGGCGTGGACCTGGAGATCCCGTGCCCGAGCCCGGGCGAGCAGCCGTGCCAGGGGGTCGAAGCTCCGGGGTTGTCTCTCGAGGAGGACGCTCCGGGGCACGATCCGCGAGGCGTAGAAGGCGTCCCCTCGGCCGCGGACCTGGACGAAGAGGGCATTGAATCCCCCGGCGGCCGCGTTGTCGACCACCCGGTCGACCGACTCCGGCGACACGAGGGCGGTCCGCACGACCCAGAGGCCGCGCAACTCGTCGGCGGCGTTGGCGGTCCCGGGGACCACGGCCGCCACCAGGGCCAGAAGCGCCAGGAGGCGCGCCACCGCAGGAGCCATCCGCCGGATGCTAACAGGCGCACACCCGCTGCGGCAAGCACCGTGCGAACTTGGGCTATGATGGCGAAGGGGGAACATGAACGTCGCAGTCTTCCTCGCCGCCGTCCTGGCCACGGGCCCCGCTCAATCGGTGGCCCCCGACCCGAGCCTCGCGGAGAGCCTCGTCAAGCGGATCGAGACGCGCCACGCCAGGACCGAGGACCTGGTCGGCCGGTTCGTCCAGTCCTACCGCTCGGGCCTCCTGGGCCGCGAGCTCGTGGAGCGCGGGATCGTCTCCATCAAGCGCCCGGGCCGGATGCGCTGGGAGTACAAGGACCCCGAGGAGAAGCTCTTCATCTCGGACGGGGAGACGTTCTACTTCTATGTCCCCGAGGACCGGCAGGTCATCGTTCAGCAACAGGACGAGCAGCGGTCCCTGGCCGCGCGGCTCCTCTTCGGCCGTGGCGGCCTGCTCGAGGAGTTCGAGGCCACGATGGACGAGCCCTGGGAAGAGGGCGTCCTCAGGGTGCGTCTCACCCCTCGAAAGGAAAACGCCGAGCTCGAGCGCGCCTTCATCGACGTCGAGCCCGACGGCCTCGTCCGGGCCATCCTGCTGGAGGACATCCAGGGCAACCGGACGCAGTTTCGCTTCGAAGAGCTCCGGGAGAACACGGGACTGTCGGATGGGCTCTTCCGCTTCGAGATCCCTCCCGGGGTCGACGTGATCCGCGGATGAGACGCCTCCTCCTGGTCGCGGCGCTCGTTCCCGTGCTCGCCTGTGCGTCCTCGGCGGCCTTCCGCGCCGGGCAGAAGGCCGAGCGAGTGCAGGACTGGGACCGGGCGGTGCTCGAGTACTCCCGCGCCTTGCAGAAGAGCCCCGGCAACGCCGAGCGCTTGGCGGCTCTGGGGCGCGCTCGTATGCGAGCCTCCACGGAGCACGGCAACATGGGGCGGCGCCTCGCCGGCCGCGGGCTCTACAAGGACGCGCTCGGCGAGTACCAGCTCGCCCTCGATCTCAATCCCCAGGCCGTTCACCTCCGGCAGGAGATGGAGAGCCTCGAGGCGAGGCGCGAGGCCCGCCGCCAGGCCGCGTCGATCGAGGATCTGAAGATCCGGGCGCGTGAGAGCTCGCTTCCGGGGCTCGACCTCGGACCCGAGGCGAACGAGCCGCTGGGGCTCGTCTTTCGCGGAGCGAGCCTCCGTGAGGCCTACATGGCCCTCGCCCGGGCCGTCGGGGTGAACGTGGTCTTCGACCCCGGGTTTCAGGACCGGCCGCTGGACCTGGACTTGAAGGACGTACCCTTCGAGCAGGCGCTCAACGCGCTGGGCAGCGCGGGGCACACCTTTCACCGGGTGACGGACTCGCGCATCCTGACCGTCATCCCCGACACGCAGGCCAAGCGCCGCGAGTACGAGCAACAGGTGATCAAGACGCTGTTCCTCTCCAACGCCGACCTCAAGGAGACCATCGACCTCCTCCGCGTCGTCCTGGGCGCGCGGCGGATCGCTCCTTTGCCGGGCGTCAACGCTCTCACGATCAACGACACGCCGGACAAGATCGCGGCGGCCGAGCGGATCGTGCATATCGTGGACAAGAGACGGGCGGAGGTCGTGGTCGAGATCGAGATCCTGGAGATCAACCGCAGCCGACTCAAGGAGTACGGGATCTACCTGACGTCGGGTCTCGACGCCCAGGGCATCGAGGGAATCGCCGCCGGCATCCTCCCCGATCCCAGCGAGACCTTCTCGCCCAGCGACAACCCCTACGATCCCTCCAACCTGGTGGTGACCGGGCTCCCGGGAGCGGTGGTGCGACTGCTTCAGACCGACTCCTCGACCCGGCTCCTGGCCAACCCCCAGCTTCGGGTCTCGGACGGTCAGACGGCCCAGGCGAGCTTCGGCGACCAGGTCCCGGTGCCCGTGACCATCTTCGCGTCCATCGCCACCGGGGGGATCGCCCAGCAGCCGATCACGTCCTTCGAGTACAAGAACGTCGGCGTCAACATCGACATCACGCCCCGGGTTCACCACAACGGCGAGGTGACGATCGAGCTGAAGCTCGACATCTCAGCGGTCGGCCCCGCCGGCTTCCAGGGCCTGCCCACGTTCAACAACCGCCAGGTCGTCTCCACACTCCGCCTGGCGGACGGCGAGACCAACCTGCTGGCCGGGCTCATTCTCGACAACGAGCGCTACGGCCTCACGGGCATTCCCGGCATCGCCGACATCCCGTTCATCGGGCGCCTGTTCGCCCGAAATCAGGAAGAAGCGGCCCAGACGGACATCGTCATGACCCTGACGCCCCACGTCCTCCGCCGTCCCGAGATCACCCAGGCGGACCTCAGGGGCTTCCTCGTCGGAGGGGACGCCTCGCCGCTCCTGTTCGACGCGCCGCCCAAGCCGGCGAGCACAGCGATCGGCCCCACGCGCGGGACGCCGCCTGCGCCCCCGGCCGAGTCCCCCGCTCCCCGCATCCTGCCCATTCGGCCGCCGCAGCCGGTTCCCCCGCCGTCCCCGCCACCCGAAGACGGACGCTAGTCGGTCGAGCCTCTGGCCCGCATTATTCATCGGGCATGCGGGATTGAGTTCAGGCGTGTACTTGCACCGATCATTTGAGGAGTAGCAGCCGAGTGCACGGTCGAAACGGCTGGTGAGCCGCTGGAGGCGGCGCTCCTGGGGC
>CAUZDW010000072.1:0-13762 GCA_963578825.1 Vicinamibacteria bacterium | reverse complement strand
GGAGGAAGCGACCAAGGGAACCTTCTGAGCCCCGAGCGCCGACGCAGGTGTACAATACCGTCCGACCCCACAGCGCCTGCGGCCGTCTACCCCCCGCTCCGGTGACTTCCTCTCCGGAATCCCCGGCGTAGGTCCGGGAGGATCCGCCCAGAGCGATGAGTTCACTTACGACCTGCTCCCGCGCCACCGTGCCCATGGACTCGGTGGTCATCTGGCCTCCCAAGATACGTTCACTCGCCGTCGTGACCACGTAGACCGAGCCGTTCTCGCCAGGTGAGTAGACCGCCAGGACCGTGCCCATCGGCTGAAGGTTCAGCGTGGCGAACAGGCCCCCGAAGAGATCTCCGCCCGACGAGCGAATCGGAACTCCGACTGAGCTCCCGTCTCCCGGAAGATGGCTACCGCGACGGGGCTCACCGAGCGCTGGCCGGTCTTCGCGGAACGCGTCCAGCCAACCCTCCGGCAGGTCGGGATCCAACGTGAGGCCGTCGGTCGTGCCGGTCGCCGCGACTACCAGCGACTCCGTGTCGACAATGCGAAGCCCGTCGTAGCCCCGAACCCTCTGTTCGACCGACTCGAGATAATCCCGCACGAGCCCCCTCGCTTCTTCCGGGACTCCGTTGTCGAGCTCGGTGGCGATCCTCATGTTCTCGATCACAGCGGACGAGTTGGCGAACACGCCTAAGTCATACACGCGCTGCTTCAGCCACAGGTCCGCCTCACGTGCCGCCTGTGAGCTGAACGTCCGGACCTCCTCGGAGACCGGCAATGGTGATCGCGGTCCTATTCTGGGCGTACGTGAACCACGCCATCCCCGCATAGGGGATGGAGGTCGCGAGCAGAGCGAGGACGATGATCCTGCTCTTGATGCTCTCGAGCCGGAGCGCGCTCACGAGACCGCCCCGTTTCCTGGGGCCGGTGTCGTCGACGGTGGTTGGGACGGGTTCGGTCAAGGGTGCCTCGGAGGAGTCTCTCAGGAGAAGCAGGGAGCCGATTCGTACCGGCGCGGGGGCTATACTGAAAAGATAGGACGTACGAGCGACCTGCCACCACAAAAACTTTCTGCTCCTGTCGGCACCCCTAAACCATCGACATCCGGTGGCGCACGATACAAATTGTCTCCTCAGGGGTCTCGCATCAGGCGCTCGGCCTGGAGGGCGCCGGATGTCTATACTAAAGACACGATCGACGACTCGAGTGGGCTCGTGGAGCGGGCCGAAGGATGACCTGCTCACCACGGCCGCCGAGATGGCCACAGCGTTGGCGCGTGTGGGCCGGCCCCTCTTCGTCGTAGATCACGACGACGGCCTCGCCCTTTCGCACGTCGGAGTCGCCCGCATCGGTGGAGACGCTGAGGTCGACGGCCTTCCCCTTCTCGCCCTCGCGCCGGCCTCCCCCCCGAGCCGGTTCGGATCGGCCGCGTTCGCCGGAGATCACGGTGTACGCTTCTGCTATGTGGCCGGGGCCATGGCCAACGGCATCGCCTCGACGGAGCTGGTGGAGGCCATGGGACGGGCGCGTATGCTCTCCTTCTTCGGTGCGGCCGGCCTGGAACCGGGGGTGGTGGAGGACGCCATCGACCGCGTCTCGACCCGACTCGGCGATCTACCCTGGGGCTTCAACTTGATCCACAGCCCCTACGAACCACGCCTCGAGGAAGCCGTCGCTGACCTTTATATACGCCGGGGCGTGAACCGGGTATCGGCCTCGGCCTATATGGACCTGACGCTGCCGCTTGTCCGCTATCGACTTCACGGGATCCATGCCGACGCCTCGGGCCGCATCGTGACTCCGAATCGACTGATCGCGAAGGTCTCCCGTATCGAGGTTGCGATGAAGTTCTTCTCTCCGCCGGCGCCGAAGATGGTTGCCGAGCTCCTGGCACGCGGCGATCTGTCTGAGGTGCAGGCGCGCCTCGCCGAATCGGTTCCGCTGGCTCAGGATCTGACCGTCGAGGCCGACTCGGGGGGACACACGGACAACCGGCCCGCGATCGCGCTCTTGCCCACGATGATCGCGCTGCGGGACCGCATTCAGACGGAGCACGGCTACGCCGATGCATTGCGCGTCGGTGCGGCCGGCGGCATCTCGACGCCACAGTCCGTGGCAGCGGCCTTCGCCATGGGTGCCGACTACGTGCTGACGGGATCGGTCAACCAGGCTTGCCGGGAGGCCGGAACCTCCGACGCGGTCCGCAAGGTCTTGGCCCAGGCAGAACAGACCGACGTTACAATGGCCCCCGCCGCCGACATGTTCGAAATGGGCGTCCGGTTGCAGGTGCTCAAGCGCGGAACGATGTTTCCCATGAGGGCGCATCGTCTGTATGATCTATATAACGCGTACGCGAGTCTTGAAGACATAACCGGCGACGATCGGAGGAATCTCGAGAGCACGATCTTTCGTATGTCACTGGATGAAGTGTGGGAGGAGACACGGCGTTTTTGGGTTGGCCGTGACGAGGACCAGGTCGAGAGGGCCGAGCGCGATCCGAAGCACCGCATGGCGCTGGTCTTCAGGTGGTACCTCGGGATGTCTTCTCGATGGGCGAACCGTGGTGAGCCGGGCCGGGAAATGGACTATCAGATCTGGTGCGGTCCCGCGATGGGTGCTTTCAACGAGTGGGTCCGAGGTGGCATCCTCGAGCCTTGGGAAAATCGGCGGGCAGTCGACGTCGCGCACAACATGTTGCACGCCGCGGCCGTCATCACCCGGGCCAACGCGATACGCAGCCAAGGGGTGGATCTCCCGTCTCAATACGTGGATATCGGTCCCCGCGGATCAGACGAACTAGAGGAACTGCTGAGTTGAGCGATAGCCACGAAGATCGGGCCGCCGTCCATACACCCATAGCCATCGTCGGCATCTCGTGTCTCTTCCCGGGTGCCGGGGGGTTGAGGGACTACTGGGCGAACGTCCGCGATGGCGTCGACGCAATTTCGGACATTCCGGACAGTCACTGGAAGACCTCCGACTTCTTCGACGCCGATCCCAAGGCGCCCGATATGACCTATGGCCGCCGCGGCGGCTTTATCGATCCGGTCGACTTCGATCCCATGTCCTTCGGGATCCCGCCACGGGACCTCGAGGCCACCGACACCACGCAGTTGCTCGGCATGCACGTCGCTCGGGAGGCGCTCAGGGACGCAGGCTATGGTCCCGACGGACGCGACTTCGACCGGGATCGCACGAGTGTCATCCTCGGCGTGAGTGGCACCCTGCCGTTGGTCATCCCCTTGGGAGCTCGCCTCGGTCACCCGATCTGGCGGAAGGCATTGGAAGAGGCCGGCGTGGACGCCGACACTCGTGAAGACGTGATCGCCCGCATCGCGGACGGATACGTGCCATGGCAGGAGAACTCCTTCCCGGGACTCCTGGCCAACGTCGTGGCCGGACGCATCGCCAATCGTTTGGATCTGCATGGCACCAACTGCATCGTCGACGCGGCTTGCGCGTCCTCGCTGAGTGCGATCCACCTCGCGGCCCTCGAACTCGAGGCGGGGCGGACCGACATGGCGCTCTCCGGGGGGCTGGACACGTTCAACGACATCTTCATGTACATGTGCTTCTCCAAGACGCCGGCGCTGTCGGCCTCGGGGAACGCACGCCCATTCGACGCGGAGGCCGACGGCACCATCCTCGGTGAGGGGGTCGGCGTACTCGTCTTAAAGAGGCTGGCCGACGCCGAGCGCGACGGCGATCGCATCTATGCGGTGATCAAGGGCATGGGTACGTCCAGCGACGGCAAGGGCCAAGCCGTGTACGCGCCGTCGCCAGAGGGACAGGCCCGGGCGCTGCGGGCAGCCTACGAGAGCGCGGGTGTCCGCCCCGACACCGTGGAGCTCGTCGAGGCCCACGGTACCGGCACGCGTGTCGGAGACGCGACCGAGGCGACGGGTCTCGCCACCGTCTACAGTGAGACCGGCCGCGAGGGCCCGTGGTGCGCCCTGGGCTCGGTCAAGTCGATGATCGGGCACACGAAGGCGGCGGCGGGCGCGGCCGGGCTGATCAAGGCGGTCATGGCCCTTCACCACAAGGTGCTTCCGCCCACGATCAAGGTCAGTCGTCCCAGTGAAGCCGTCGCTCCTGGTGATACGCCCTTCTACGTGAATACCGAAAAGAGGCCCTGGCTGCCGACGAGCGGTCACCCTCGAAGAGCGGGCGTGAGCGCATTCGGATTCGGGGGGAGCAACTTCCACTGCGTCGTCGAAGAGTACGAGTCGCAGGCGGTGGTGGTGGACTGGGACGGAAGAGAGCAGATTCTCGCGTTTTCCGGGGAAAGCCGGGAGGCTCTTTCGGCCGCCCTGGAGGCCTTCGGCCGGCAGGTCGATTGGCGGGAACTCCGGGGACTAGCGGCGGAGAGTCGCGCCCGATTCGATCCGAAGCAGGAGGCACGGCTGCTCCTCGTCGTGGAAAAGGGCGGTGCGCCCCTGACCGATCTGTTCGCGATGGCCACATCGCAGTTGAAAAACAAGGACACGGGCCCCGGGTGGAATACCCCCCAGGGGATCTACTTCGGATCGGGTGCGCCACGCGGCAAGTGGGCCGCCTGCTTCCCCGGACAGGGTGCCCAGTACACCGGAATGCTGCGGGAGCTCGTGTCGCGCTTCCCTGTAGCGGCCGATACGCTAGCGGCCGCCACCGAGATGACACCGGCACTGCCGGACCTGATCTACCCGCATCCTGGGTTCGACGACGACACGCGGACGAGGCAGGAAGCCGAGCTGAAGGCGACCGAGATCGCTCAGCCGGCCATCGGGGCGGTCAGCCTCGCTGCGCTTCGCACGCTGGATCACTTCGGGCTCACAGCCGAGGCGACTTGTGGGCACAGCTACGGTGAGTTGGTCGCGCTGTGCGCGGCCGATCGCCTGCGCCCCATGGAGCTCTATCAACTTTCCGCCCGCCGGGGCGAGTTGATGGCCATACGGGATGGGGACCACGGTGCCATGCTGGCCGTCGCGGCGGAACTGGAGTGGGTCGAGAAGTTTCTCCTAGAGCACGACCTCGATTTGGTGGTGGCGAACCACAATGCGCCGCGCCAAGCCGTGCTCTCCGGCGTCATGTACGAGATCGATAGGGCGCAAGACCTGCTGTCTCAGGAGGAAGTGCGCATCAAACGGTTGCCGGTGGCGGCCGCGTTCCACAGCAGTCTGGTAGCGCAGGCCGCAGCTCCGTTCGCCGAAAGTCTCACGAGCATCGAGATCTCGGAGAGCACGGTGCCGGTCTATGCGAACGCCACAGCGGCCGCGTACCCGGATCGCTCCGCCGACGCTCGGGAGTTGCTGGCCAGTCAGATGACCTCTTCGGTGGATTTCGTCGGCTGCGTACGATCGATGTTCGCCGACGGAGTGAGGACGTTCGTGGAGATCGGTCCAGGCCGGCGCCTGGTGGGGCTCATCGATGAAATCCTGGCCGACGAGGACATCTACACGGTGGCCATCGACGCCTCGACCGGCCAGCGGGCGGGACTCGTCGATCTGGCCCGTACACTCGCCCAGTTGGCGGCGGTGGGATATCCGGTCGCACTCGAGCGCTGGGACGAAGGTGCGCTTGAGGCGTGGCGCCAGGAGCTCGATCGCAAGGCTCCCGCCATGACCGTTAAGATCAGTGGAGCGAACCACGTCGACGAGCGGCCTAAGAGGGCGCCTCGTGAGCCCGTGGCGGCTCCGACGCCGGTCTCCTTGCCGACATCGGTTTCCATGCCGACGCCGGTCGCGGCATCGGCGCAGACCCTGGCTCCGGCGCACGCCGTCGGGGGTACGCATTCACCGGCCCAGGACCCGAGTGCCCTGGCGGACGCCATGCTCGCCAACGAGGCCAGCTTGGCCGCTATCGTGAGACTCCAGGAGCAGACCGCTCTGGTGCACCAGCAGTTCCTCGAGTCTCAGGAACGGACACTCCAGGCGATCATCCGGCAACAACAGGGGCTCGAGCCACTGGCTCCCACCACTCAGATCACCGAGTCGGTTCCGGTCACCCGATCGATCCCCATCGTGGAGCCTGTTTCGCCCACCGTAGCGACTCCGGCCGTCGAGCCGGCTCCTGTCACCACGCCCGCTCCGGCGACCGCGCTTGCCGCCGAGTCGGCAACGGATTCCGAGGTCGCGTCTGTACTCCTCTCCGTCGTTTCGGAGAAGACCGGTTACCCCGAGGAGATGTTGAATCTCTCCATGGGCCTGGATGCAGACCTCGGGATCGATTCGATCAAACGGGTGGAGATCCTCTCGGCCCTGCAGGAACGCCTTCCGGAGGCTCCGGCCATATCGCCGGAACGCCTCGGAGAGATTCAGACACTCGGCCAGATCGTCGATTTCCTCGGAGGAGCTTCGGACGCAGCGCGCCACGATGTGCCAAACGGTACACCTGACGCCGAGACCCGAGATGCCCCCGCTCCCCAGAACGGCGGCGCGTCCGACATCTCCCGCGTGCTGCTCGACGTCGTCGCCGACAAGACCGGCTACCCCGTCGACATGCTCGATCTCTCCATGAACCTGGATGCCGACTTGGGGATCGACTCCATCAAGCGGGTCGAGATCCTGTCGGCGCTTCAGGGTGCACTGCCGGAGGCTCCTGTGGTAGCGCCGGATCGCTTGGGTGAGCTTCGGACCCTCAAGGAGATCGTCGACTTGCTTTCGAACGGTGCCGACTCGTCGGCCTCTTCCTCGGAGGGCCCGTCGGCTCCGTCTCCGTCCCAGCCTACTGTCCAGACGGCCACGGTCGAGCAGGATCAGTCCCCCGTACTCGAAGGAGTGGAGCGGTTGGTCCCGACGCTGCAGTCCATCGACGGAAGTGGTGAGCCGATCGATCTGCCCGCCGGATCCAAGATCTGGGTCACGAAGAGCGGCAACATTCTGTCGGGCCAGATCGTCGACGAGCTGAGCGCCCAGGGATTCTCGGCCGAAGAGGTGGAGCTGACCGAGGATGGACACAATCCTCCGGACGAGTTGGCGGGGCTGATCGTCGTGGTGCCTCCCCGAGTGACGGATGAGGACATCCTCTTCGGATTCAACCGGGTGCGGGCGATGGCTCCCGTGCTTCGCCGTGCGGCGTTACAGGGTGGCGCACTTCTTTGCAGCGTGACGGCCCTCGGTGGAGGGTTCGCCCTTGATGCCCCTCCCCCCGAAGACGTCGATCCTACGGGCGGCGCGTGGGGCGGCATGCTGAAGACGGTCGCGGCGGAGTGGACGGACGTCAATTGTCGTACGATCGATATCGATCCGACGAGTGAAGGCCTCGCTGCTCAGGTCGTACAGTATGCCCTCTCCCGAGGACCCGTGGAGATCGGGCTCGGGCCGGCAGGGCCGCGCACCGTGGTGCTCGAACCCCAGCCGGTCGAGTCCTCGACGAGCCCAGCCCTCGGTCCCGAAGACGTCGTAGTGATCACGGGAGGCGCCCGCGGCGTGACCGCCGAAGTAGCGGTCGCGATGGCCGAAGCCGGCCAACCGCGACTCATCCTCATGGGGCGGAGTCCGGAGTCCACGGCAGAGCCCGACTGGCTGATCAACCTCGAGGGCGAAGCCAAGATCAAACGTGCGATCCTGACCAAGGCGGGCCCGGAAATCTCTCTCCAAGAGGTTCAGACCGGATACGACCGCATCCAGGCCAACCGGGAGATCACTCGCACCCTAGCGCGGATCGCTGCCGCCGGCTCCGATGTGGAGTACTGCTCCGTGGACGTCCGAGCGACCGATGCGGTGCGGAATTGTCTCGTTCCGTTGGTCGAGAAACACGGGCCGGTCACCGCGCTCGTGCATGGCGCCGGCGTACTCGCGGATCGCAACATCGAGGACAAAAGCGACGAGGACTTCGCTCGGGTCTACGACACGAAGGTCGGTGGATTCCGGTCCGTTCTCGCGGCCCTGGAAGAGAGCCCGCTCAAGGTCATGGTTCTGTTCTCGTCTTCCAGCGCGCGCTTCGGCCGTCGCGGGCAAGCGGATTATGCCGCGGCCAACGAAGTACTCAACAAGGTGGCCCAGGCGGAGGCTGCGCGACGAAACGCCTGTCGCGTAGTGTCAATCAACTGGGGGCCGTGGGACGGCGGCATGGTGACGCCGGCGCTGAAGAGCATGTTTTCCGGTGAGGGCATCGAGGTGATCGGCATGAACAGCGGAGCGGCCTATCTCCTCGATGAGATCGCCACTCCGGACGGGCCCGCTGAGGTCTTGGTCCTCGGACGTGGCTCGACCGTGCCCGCTGTCGTGGGAGTAGCGACCCTAGCCGCGAGCGGAAGCGGTGCGGTCACGAACGGCGCCTCAGCCCCATCGAAGACGACGGAGATCAGCGCGTTCGACCTCAACGGGGCCGACCGAAACGGAGCGGACCTGAACGGGGCGAAGCTCAGTGGAAGCGGCGCCAAGGCCGGGGGTCTCGACGAGCTGCCTACGGTCTTCGAGCGCACCATCTCCACCGACACACATGAGTTCATGGCGTCGCACGTGCTCGGCGGACGGGCAGTCCTACCGGCGGCGATGACACTCGAGTGGCTCGCCCACGGTGCACTTCACAGAAATCCCGGCCTTCGCTTCATCGGCGTCGACGACCTGCGCGTCTTCAAGGGCGTTCTTCTCGAGCCCGATGAATCTCGCCGTATCCGTGTGTGTGTGGACAAGGCGACCAAGCGAGGCGACGAGTTCCTCATAACCGCCGAGCTTTGCAGTGGTGACAAGAACGGCGGGCGCGTGCTGCACGCGCGTGCCGACATCGTCCTGGCGTCTACCCGGCCCGACGCCGAGGCGGTCGAAGTGTCCGAAGGCCTTCCGGCCTTGGGTCAGTCGATCGAGACGATCTACGCCGAGACTCTCTTCCACGGTCCGGCCATGAGGGGACTCGTGGACGTCGAGAGCTGTGGGGATGACGGGCTCGTGGCGCGTTGTCGCGTGGCTCCCCCACCCAAGGACTGGATGCACGAACCAGTGCGCAACCGGTGGATCGCCGACCCGCTCGTCGTGGACAGCGGCCTGCAGGCGATGATCGTGTGGACCTCTGATCGCGTCGGCAAAGCCTCGTTGCCGTCCCGGTGGGCTCGCTACCGTCAGTTCGTCCAAGAGTTTCCGGAGGGCGGCGCGCGCATCGTGATCAGCGTGCATGGACGCACCAACGGAAAGGTCGTGTCCGACATCGACTGGGTCGGTGACGATGGGCGCCTCCTGGCCCGCTTGGAGGGATACGAGTCCGTGGTGGACGCCTCCCTGAGCGAGGCCTTCCGTCACAACAGCCTCGCCGAGAGCGTGCCACCGAAGGCATAGTCGCCATGTCGGAGCCGATCGCGATCGTCGGCCTCGGAGGGGTGCTGCCGGGAGCCACCCAACTCGACGACTTTTGGCGCGTCGTAGAGGGAGGCGTCGACACCGCCTCCGAGCCACCCCCAGGCCGATGGACGCTGGACCTCGATCAGGCGTACGCGGAGGCCCGGGCGGTACCCGACCGCGTCTACTCCCGCAGAGCCTGCTTCGTACGCGACTTCGAACTGGACCCCTCCGGTCTGAACCTCCCTCCCGAGCTACTCGACACGCTCGATCCGATGGTCCACCTGGCGCTTCACGCCGGACGCCAGGCTTGGCTCGACGCCGCGACCGAGCCCGTCGATCCCGCTCGTGTGGGCGTGATGTTGGGCAACATCGTGCTGCCTACTTCGTCCGCTTTGGCTATGGCGGACTGGATTCTCGGCCGCCGCTTCGAACGGGATCTCTTCAGAGCCGCTGGCACTCCCATGCCCCCCGAGGATCGGGCGCCGGTTGCGGCGATCAACCGGTGGGTCGCGGGGCTTCCGGCAGCCATGCTGGCGAGGGCGCTCGGACTCGGCGGAGATCGATTCTGCCTCGACGCTGCGTGTGCCTCGTCTCTGTTCGCCGTGGAGCTCGCCGTCGATGCCCTACGCCGTGGGCAGTTGGACGCGGTCCTCGCTGGAGGGCTCGCACGTCCCGACTCCCTGTACACGCAGATGGGCTTTTCACAGTTGCTCGCTGTCTCTCCCACCGGGCGCTGTTCGCCCTTCGATCATAAGGGCGACGGCCTGGTCGTGGGAGAAGGTGCCGGTGTACTCGTCCTGAAGCGCCTGTCCGACGCGCGGCTCCATGGAGACCGCATTCGCGCGGTCATTCACAGCGTCGGCCTCTCCAACGATGTCGAGGGAAGCCTGCTCGCTCCGAGCCGAGAGGGGCAGATGCGCGCGATGCAGGGTGCCTACCTGGACGCCGGCTGGCAACCGGGCCAGGTGGACCTGATCGAGTGCCACGCAACCGGGACACCCGTCGGAGACTCGGTCGAGTTCGCGAGTCTACAGGCGCTGTGGTCGGAGGAGGAGCGGCCGGCGACTCCCTGCGTCATCGGCTCGGCCAAGTCGAATACGGGCCATCTGCTCACGGGGGCGGGGGCGGTCGGTCTCCTGAAGACCGTGCTAGCAATGGAGAACGAAGTGCTGCCGCCGACCGCTAACTTCGAACGCTCCGGAGACAAGATCGACCTCGACGGAAGCCCATTCCGTGTGCTGTCCTCGGCTGAACCCTGGCAGTCACCGGCCGACCACCCGCGCCGGGCAGCCGTCAGCGGCTTCGGCTTCGGCGGCACCAACGCCCACGTGCTGCTCGAGGAGTTCAGCGAGGCAGCCCTTGGACGGTCTACCGTCACGGTAGCGAGCGGCGTTGGCGACGACGAATCCCCTGAGCGGGCATCCTCTGGGCGCATGTCCACGGCACGTGTAGCCATCGTGGGGATGGACGCCCATGTGGGGCCCTGGAACGGCCTGGCCGAACTTCGACTCCGCCTCATGGGCCGTGGCGAAGAGCATCCCCTCCGGCCCAAGGAAAACCATTGGGGCCTCCCGGACGCACCCGCGGGTTGGTTCATCGAAGAGCTGGAGGTTCCGCTGGGTCGCTTCAAGATCCCACCCAGGGAGATTGAGGAGGCCCTCTCTCAGCAGATGCTCATGCTCCAGGTTGCCGAGCGCGCCATCGCCGACGCAGATCTGGGCGACGTCGACCGCCTGCGAACCGGGGTCTTCATCGGCGTCGAGCTCGATCTCAACACGACCAACTACCATCTGCGCTGGGCGCTGCGATCTCGGGCCGCCGACTGGGCTAGGCGCCTGGGCCGCGAGGATGCCGGCGAGGAGTTCGAGCGGTGGGTCGGCGAACTCTGCGATAACCTCACGCCCGCGCTCAACGCCAACCGCACGATCGGCGGACTCGGCTCGATCGTGGCGAGTCGGATCGCACGCGAATTCGGGCTCGGCGGACCGAGCTACGTCCTGGCGAGTGAGGAGACGTCGGGGTTGTCCGCACTACAAGCCGCAGTGCGTGCGCTCGACGCGGGACGCATCGACTGCGCCGTGGTCGGCGCCGTCGACTTGGCGGGTGACGTACGCTCCCTGATCTCACTGGCTGGCACGGACGGGCTCGGCGGCGGCAACGGGATCATCTCGAGTGACGGGGCCGTGGCGCTCGTGTTGAAACGGGAGGACGACGCCCGCAAAAGCGGGCGTCGCATCTACGCCCTCGTAAGCGGCATGGGCACCGCCGGAGGATCTGCCCTCTCTCCCGAGGAGGCGATCCGAAGGAGTCTCGAGGACGCAGACCTCGCCGCGAGCGACGTCCCGTACGTCGAGACTCATGGAAGTGGAGCCACGGGTGAGGACCGCCTCGAGATGACTGCGCTCTCCGAGATGTTCTCGGCGGATACCGTCCTCGGCTGTTCCAAGGCGCTTGTCGGACACTCGGGCGCCGCGGCAGGCCTGCTGTCGGTCCTGAGTGCCAGCCTGTCGCTGAGCCACGAGGTCTTGCCGTCGGGGGCTCCCCTGACACGGCGACTCCAGCCCACGCCCTGGGTGCGGGACCGCGATGACGGCGCTCGCCGGGCCGGAGTCCTGGCGATATCCCGTGGGGGTTCGTCCTGTCACGTGATCCTGGAGTCCCCCGAGGCCGCCGCTTCCGACGAAGACGGGCCGTGGGCGCCGATACCGATGTCTGAGGGGCTCTTCGCCGCCGACGGGGACGACCCTGGTGCGATCGGCGAGGCTCTCGCGGAACTAGTGGAGTTCGCGGCTGCCGCCGGAACTACTCCGGGCTTCACTCTCGCACGGCGTTGGTCGCAAACCCGGCCGCTCCGGTCCGACACCGCGCTCGCGATCGCACTCGTCGCACGCGATGCCGACGAATTGGTGAGCCTGGCAAACACCGCCGCCGATCAACTCGCGCGAGGCGAAGATCCGTCCGACCGGAGTGCCGGGCGGGCTTTCTTCTCACGAGAGCCCCTCGGACCGACGGGAGAGCTGGCGTTCGTGTACCCGGGCGCCGGAAGCCAATATGCAGGCATGGGTCGAGAGCTCTGCCTACAGTGGCCGGAGATCCTCCGGGCGCAGGATCGGAACAGCGCCCGACTGAAATCACAGCTCAAGACCGATGAGATCTGGCAGGATGGGCTCGCCACCAGCGACGCCAGAACGGTGATCCTCTCACAGGTGACGCTGGGAACGATCGCGACCGATGTTATGGCCGGTCTCGGTGTCCGCCCGGACGCGGTGATCGGCTACTCCCTCGGCGAGACCGCTGGTCTGTTCTCGATGGGCGCGTGGCACGAACGGGACGAGATGCTGCGTCGCGTGACCGACAGCGACCTGTTCGCGAGCGAGCTCACGGGGACGTGTGATGCGGCGCGGAGAGCATGGGGGCTCGCCGAGGACACACCCATCGCGTGGCGCGTGGGTGTGGTGGATGCCCCGGCGGAGCGGGTGCGAGAGGTCCTCGAGGACGTCGAACGCGTCTACCTGCTCATCACAAACACTCCGGATGAGTGTGTCATCGGCGGCGAAGCGTCCGCCCTCGAAGCGGCCGTCGACAGCCTCGGATCCACGTTCCATCCCTTGGAGGGAGTCACCACGGTCCACTGTGAAGTCGCGAAGGAGGTCGAACGCGAGTACCGCGAGCTTCATGTCCTGGACACCCGTACCCCGGAGGGTGTGTGCTTCTATAGCGGCGCCTGGGGAGAGTCCTACGAGGTCGATCAGGACCGGGCGGCGGACTCCGTCCTCGCTCAAGCGATCCACGGCGTGGACTTCCCCAAGACAGTGCGGCAAGCCTACGAGGACGGCGTGAGGATCTTCCTGGAGATGGGCCCGGGAGGATCGTGTGCTCGAATGATCCACAAGATTCTGGAGGGCGTGCCCTTCCGCGCGCGGTCCATCTCCTCGCCCACTCAGGACGAGCCGGCGGCGGTCCTGCGAGCCCTCGCGATGCTCATCGCGGAGCGCGTGCCCGTCGACTTGGCCCGCCTCTATCCCCCCGTTCAAGAACGCGAGGCCGAGGCCGGCCCGGTCATCCGTCTGCCAGTCGGTCGCGGGGGCTTCGAGCTCGGAACGTTGGCCGGCGGGGCGGATGGGGATCTCCGAGAATCCGACGGAGCGGTGGGGGGGGTGCCATCTATCACCGGAGCGCCGTCCATGGCTGAGGCGGCGTCCGTAGCTGGAGCGGCGGCGGTAGCCGGGGCAGCCGCAGGGGCGGGGGTGCCGCGGGAGCTGAGTGCCGCCGTGCGGATCGCCGAAACCACGCTACAGGTGCACGAAGCCTTCCTGCGCTCGGCCGAACGCACGCAGGAGCTTGCCAGAGTCCAGCTCGCCAAACAGGGAGAGTTGGTTCGCGCGATTGCGGCGGGTGGAGGCCCGCCCCTCGTCCTGGACAAAGCTCCACAGCCCCCCGAACGCACGGTCGTCATGGATCGCGACCAGCTCATGGAGTTCGCCATCGGATCAATCGGCCGCGCCCTCGGCCCGGAG
>CAUZDW010000071.1:0-13856 GCA_963578825.1 Vicinamibacteria bacterium | reverse complement strand
CGCCGCCTCCAGCGGCTCACCAGCCGTTTCGACCGTGCACTCGGCTGCTACTCCTCAAATGATCGGTGCAAGTACACGCCTGAACTCAATCCCGCATGCCCGATGAATAATGCGGGCTAGGGCTCGAGTCCACGACTGGTAGAGACCCAGTCATGCAGAGTAGCTTCGTCGCTATCCCCACGGGTCGCCGAAGAAACGGTCGGCGTTCAGGCGGTAGAGCTTCTCGACGACGGTCCGGGGAAGCTGGAGGCCCTTGACGGGCTCGTCCAGCTGTCGGACGTCGACCGACCCGTCGGTGGCGAAGTAGGTCCAGTCCGAGTGCCAGCGGTGGCGGGCCGCCTGGATGGCCTCGTCGGTCGAGTCCGGCGGCTTGATCGCCAGGTCCGTTCCGTAGGCCACCCGATCCTGGTACTTGATCATGAAGTCGCGCACCTTGTCGTGGTAGAGGCTCGACTGGTACTGCAGGTCACGGACCCGGGCCGCGGTCTCCACGATCACATTCGGGAAACGCTCGAGGAATGCGGCGAGCTCGTCGACGCTCCACTCCAGGCTTCCCAGGTGCGCTCCGGCGAACTGGATGTCGGGGTTCCGCTCCAGAAGGCCGTCCCGCGCCGCCAGCTGGTCCTCGTACGAGGGCATGTCGGGGTGAAGGAACATGTGGTACTCGGGGTGCGTCGAGAAGTACCCCTTGTGCATGACCATCTCCTCGACGGGCAGCCAGCACTCCCTCGGCTCGCCAAGGTGGCCGATCACGGGGATGCCCTTCCGGACGAGGTGCTCGAAGATCGGGTCGAACCTCGGGTTGTCGATCATCACGATGTGGCCGTTCTTGTCCCGAAACTCCATGCCGATGTTCTTCCAGAGCTTGACGCCCACGGCGCCCCGCTCGAACGTCTCGTCGAGGTAGCGAATCGTCTTCTCCTGCCAGTCGTCGTCGTCCCAGCCCTCCATGGGGAAGGACGACACGGCGATGACGCGGTCGGGATGGGCCTCGAGCTGGGTGAAGACTGTCTCGTGCCTCATCCGCATCTCATCGGGGTCGGCGTTGTACGTGGCGATGTTGACGAACCAGAACCGGTCCTGCCGGGCCAGATCGACGAACTCACCGTCTTCGGCGTGGATGTGGGCGTGCAGGTCGATCTTGCCGACGCGGTCATAGTCTTCTGCCGTGAAGAACTCCTCGGCGGCCGCCGTCACCGGATCTGCGGCAGGCCGCTCAGCCTGCTGGCAGGCGACGACGGCGAGGGGAAGGACCACCAGGGCGAATGTGTGTCTCATATGCCACTCTGGGGCCAGCTCGGCGAAGAAGCGGGCGAGCCCAGCTATTGCAGCGTGAAGGCGGGCAGCCGCACGATCGCGCCGCCCTGTTTAGCCGACTCGTGCGCACAGATGCCCACGCACGTCCAGTTCGCCGACGTTACGGCGTTCGGCCGGGGGTCCCGGCCCTCGATCAGCGCCGAGACGAACTCGTTTACGAGGTGCGGGTGCGAGCCACCGTGCCCTCCCCCCTGGACGAAGCTGAGGTGGTCGGCGTCCTCGATCGTCTGCGTGTACTTGCGAATGGGCTCGGGCAGCCGGCTCGCGTAGTCCGGCACCGCCACCGCCGAGGGAATCTCGGGCTCGGGCTTCTTGGCCGTGTGGACCACGTGGGCTCCACCCTCCACCAGGGGCCACTCGACGGACTGCTTCGTGCCGTAAACGTCGAAGCTCTCCCGGTACTGGCGTGCCACGTCATGGAGGAAACGCCAGATGTGGGCCCCGACGTCGGAGTCCTTGATCTTGATGTGGCACGCCTCCACGGCAAAGGCGCTCCCCGACTTCGCCCTGATGTCGTCGTTCACCGTTCCCGAGCCGATGCAGGTGACGTACTCCGCCAATCCGTCGACCAGGCCCAGGACGGGGCTCACCACGTGGGTGGCGTAATGCATCGGAATCATCTTTTTCCAGTAGCTGGGCCATCCCTCCATGTCCTGGGGATGGGAGGCCTGCATGTACTGGATCTTGCCGAGCGCACCCTTCTCGTAGAGCTCCTTGATGAAGAGGAACTCGCGGCTATAGACGACGGTCTCGGCCATCATGTATTTGAGGCCGGTCTCCTCGACCTTCTCGACGATCTTCCGGCACTCGTCGAGGGTGGTGGCCATCGGCACGGTGCACAGGACGTGCTTGCCGGCCTCGAGGGCCGCCAGCGACATCCAGGCGTGGTCCGGAATGGGACTGTTGATGTGGACGAAGTCCACGTCGGGGTCCGCCAGCACCTTGTCGTAGTCGGTGTAGCGCTTCGCGATGCCGAGGCGATCCCCCACCTCGTTCAGCGCCGCTTCGTCTCGGCGGCAGATCGCCCCGATCTCGGCTCGGGGGTGATCCTGATAGATGGGCAGGAACTCGGCGCCGAAGCCCAGCCCGACCATCGCCACCCTGAGGTTCTTCTCGCTCATCGATGCGCTCAATGCTGGCCCAGAGCGGCGGCCGGCTCAAGTCTCAGGACGCGCCGACGCTCGAGGCCGGGTAGGGCCGCACCTCGGTGAACGACCGGCGGGGGAAGGGGCCCTCGCCCGCCCAGTAGCGCTCCAAGAGCGTGATGGCCATGCCCGTGTTGGGCGGGACGGCAATGGTCGCGTGGAGCGTCCCACCGTCCACATGGTCCTTCCCGAAGCCGGGGCAGCCACCCACGCCGAACAGCCTGGCTTTCGCGAACATGGCGGCGTGTGCGGCGTCCGCAACGGCGAGGCTCGCCTGCCGAGCGCCCACTGCCACGTCGTCGCTTTGCCCCGCGATCGCGTGGATCTCCTCGTGCCGGCTCTTGAAGACGCCGTACCACGCGTTGAAGGCCAGAATGCCGTCGGCCTCGGTCCACTGGCCCGCCTCGGTGTCGGCGACGGTGATGTCGGGCCGGATCGTCGAGCGCAGCCCCGCAAGCCGCTCGGGCGCGGCGGAAGACCGGGAGGGGCCGGTGACCACCAGAACCGCTCCGTCCGGCGGCACCACGGCCGAGACCTGGCGGCCCTGGATCTCGCCAATGGTCACATGGGGCGTGGACACCACACCGATGGGCACCTCGCTTCCCCATCCATCGACGTGGCCTTCGACAACCGAGTCCCAGACGTTCAGCAGCACGCAACCGGTCTTGCCCTTGAGCTCTTTCAGCATGAGTCCCATGGTCAACGCGTTCGCCGGCTCGGTGATCACGGCGTCGACCGGCGAGGCGGCGTCTCCCAGGCGCTTCCGAAGCACCCAGTATTGATCGAATCCGGGCGCGCAGGCCACTTCGACTTTCAGGCCCGCCGGGTCCGCGTGGGCCAGCGCCTCTTTCTACTGCAGCTGCTGATAGAGGTCGGCGGGCTTGCCGTCCTTGTTCCCGAGCAGAAGCGCGAAGACGGTCTTGCTCATAACGCCCCCCTATCGATCAGTCCCCGGGTGGCGGGTTGTAGTGAAAGGTGATTCGCATGGTCACTCGAGCCCGGCCGAAGTCTTCGGGAAGAGGCTCGAACTTGCTCCGGGCGAGCGCCTCCCGCGCCGCTCGCTCCATGGCCTCCGTCCCCGACGACTTCAGCATCTCGACAGTCGAGATCGATCCGTTGCGCTCCACGGTGAACATGAACTCGACGCCCCCCCCGTAGCCGAAGTACGTTGGCGGCTCCCAGTTGTAGTGGGTCTTCTTCTCGAAGTCGTCGAGCCACTCGGTGAAGTCGGCGCCTTGCCGGTCGAAGTTCGGCCCCTCGAGCTGAGGACCCCGCTCGACAGGAGCCTGCGGCGACCCAGCTTCTGCCGACGACGACGGAGGCGGGTTGGAGGCACACCCAACCCCCGCTGCGATCCAAAGCGTGGTGAGAACAAGCCCGGTCCGTTGGATCTTCAAGGGCCCCTTTCAGGACGGCACCGAGAACCCTACACGAGCGGGTCGAGGACAGTCCAGTCGAGTGGACGGGCCCACCCACTCTGCCGTTGGGCGGACCGAGCAGGGTACGATTCGCCTTCGTGACCCACCCCTTTCTCACGCGTCCCCATCGAACGCTGCTGGCGCTCTCGGCGCCGGTCATGGTGTCCCTCGCGGCCGAGCCGCTGACGGCCCTCGTCGACACCGGCTTCGTCGCGCGCCTCGGCCCGGCGCCCCTGGCCGCCCTGGGTGTGGCCACGACGCTCCTCTCGAGCGTCCTCTGGGTCTTCAACTTCCTCAGCATCGGAACACAGACCGAGCTGGCCAGGTCCCACGGGTCCGGTCGGGAGCAGGAGGGCCGGCAGGTGGCCAGCCTCGCGCTGGCTCTGTCGGCTCTCATCGGCGTGGCCCTGGTGGTTCTGGTCTGGCCCGTGGCGCCGGCGGCCGTGAGGCTGATGGGGCTGGACGAGGCAGGCGTCGCCGCGGGTACGGGTTATCTGAGGGTGCGCTTGATCGGCGCACCCGCCGTCCTGCTCGCCGTCGCCGCCTCGGGGGCCCTCCGCGGTCGCCAGGACATGCGCACGCCTCTCGTGATCGCCCTCGTGGTGAACGCCCTCAACCTGGTCCTCGACCCCCTGCTGATCTTCGGTCTGGGCCCTTTCCCACGCCTGGAGCTCGTGGGCGCGGCGTGGGCCTCGACCTTCAGCCAATGGCTGGGCGCCACCCTGGCCGTCCTGGCCGTGGGCCGAAAGATCGGCCTGACCAGCCAGCACGTCTGGCATGGCGCGGGTCGCCTGTTCGCTCTCGGCGTGGACCTGTTCCTCCGCACCGGGGCGCTGCTCCTGTTCCTGGCTCTGGCCACGCGGGCGGCCAATCGCATCAGCCTCGACGCGGGTGCGGCCCATCAAGCCGTGCGTCAGGTCTGGGTGTTCACCGCGTTCGTGCTCGACGCCTATGGCGTCGCGGCCCAGAGCCTGGTGGGCTTCTTCCTCGCTGCCGGCCAGCGCCCAGCGGCGCGGCGGGTGGCCCGGGCCGCCTGCCTGTGGGGCCTGGGCACGGGAGTCGTGGTGGCGGCGGGCATGCTGCTGGGCACCGACCTCGTCGCGAAGCTGCTCGTGCCCGAAAGCGCCCACCTGGCTTTCCTGGGGGCCTGGTGGGCGGCAGCACTCTTCCAACCCCTCAACTCCCTCTCCTTCGTCACCGACGGCATCCACTGGGGCACGAGCGACTACCGCTTCCTGCGCAACGCCATGAGCCTCGCCACCGCAACCGGGGCGCTGCTGCTCGTGCTCCTCGAGGGCCACACCGGCTTCGACCTCACGCAGGTCTGGCTGATCACCGGGGTCTGGATCACCGTCCGTGCGGGCTTCGGTGTCGCACGCATCTGGCCAGGCTTCGGCGCGTCTCCCCTGCGCCGACCCTGAGCCACGACGGCGTCGGTCAGTGTGTTGGCCTCGCACTAACTGACACCCTTCTTCTGTTGACGATACCGGGCATCGCGGTCGACTCCGCGATGCCGGCGTTGGTTGTGCACGGCCCGACGTTCCGATCCGGGAGGACGATTCAATGAAGCTGAGATTCTTGCTAGCCTTCTTTGCAGGAGTTGTCGCAACCATGGGAGTCTTGGCCCTGGCGGTCAGCGGAGACTCTATTGTCGCCGAGGCAAGGGCCGATCGGTCATCCACGAAAGCAGGGCCTCAGCTCGACATCTACTACCCGGGAACCGAGGACCTGGCATCTGGGGGTCCGAGCGGCCACGCGCCCGAGTACGGGACGGCCTACGCGATGGATCGGATGCAGGAGATGTATACGTGGGACGTGGGAACCCGAGCCGGTTTCGTCGATTTTCGCGGTGGCGTCCTGGAGGTTCACGAGTTCCCATACGACGCAGTCAACGAGGTCATCTTCGACGAGAACGGCGTCGTGATCCGGAGCTTCCCGGCGATTCACGCGATCGACGGCGCCGTCAGCTTCATCCTCGAGTGGAACGATCTGACATTCGCCTACTCCAGCGACACGTATCCCAACAAATGGTGGATGGAGCACACGCAGGGCGCGGACATCTCGATCCACGAGTGCTTCTTGCCGTCGGCCTTGTTGGTGACAAAGCAGGGCTTCACTCCGGCTGAAGGGCTCAACGTCGGTACGCAGGCCCATACATCTCCGGAGCAGTTCGGCCGCGTGATGTCCCTGACCCAGCCCCGCCTTGCCGTGGGCTACCACTTCCAGAACGATTTCGATACAGCCCCCGAGGTTCACACCCGAGTACGCAGGACATACGACGGGCCGCTCGCTCTGGCAGAGGACTACATGGTCTTCAACATCACCAGCGACGATCTTCGCGTCAGGATGTCCGCGATCGACGAGGCCATCTGGCCGAGTGCAGCCCAGAAAGAGAAGCAGCCTCCGGACACGAGCAAGATGGTGCCGATGTCCGACTTCGTGCGTTCCGGAGCTCAGCCGATGCGCGACGTCGTAGAACCGATCTATGCCGAGATCAACGAGCGGTATGGGACTGACATCCCGGTTCCGGGCGCTGGGCAGACCGACAAGTAGCAATCCCCAGGGCGATTGGACCGTCGCACGCGGTTGCCCATGTCGAGGTGGGTAGGCCACCGACACGAATGACAGAAAAGCAAAGGAACGAGGACGCCCTCGACGAAGCGCTGGAGCGTCTCGCTCACTCGACGATTTTGCGGCCGTCGCCGGCCTCGTCGACACCTCGGCCGAGCCGGCGCTGTTTCTCTCCGACCTGGCCCGCACGGGAGATCGATCTCCCCGAGGAGCTGCCAGCCCGAGACGAGCTCATCGACCGCGCAGCGGCCACGGGAGACGAGCACGCCATCAAGTTCACCGAAACCTGCCTTCGGGAGGACGCGATCGAGGCGCTGCAGGGCGGGCTGGAGAAGGACCCGCGCAGCGACCTGCTCCACTACTACCTGGCCAAGGCCTACGAGCGGAAGAATCGCCCGGAGGACGCGATCGAGTACTACGAGCAGGCCATCGAGACCACCCCCGAGTTCGAGGACGCGCTGGTCTGCCTGGCCACTCTCTACGAGAAGGCAGGCATGCGTCACAAGTCGGTCGAGATCTGGCAGCGAGTGCTCTCGACCACTCCCGATGCCGCGCCGCGGGAGCGGATCAAGTCCCACATCATGGAGCTGCTCTAGACGCCGCTTCGACCCGGTCGTTCCCGGCCAACACCGCAAAATGGCAGACCTGACCCCCATGGTGTGACCCCCATGGTGGGAAGTCCTCCATGCGTCTGATATCTTGCGTCTTCGGCAGCAATAAGACGCCGGTCAGTGACGTCACTTCAAGAAGGGACAATCCCCTATGAGCAGAACGCTAAACGGATTCTTGGTGCTTTTCCTCCTGACGGGCTGCGACTCAGGGACGCAGGACGAGGTTCACCAGAAAGACCTCCCGCGAATCGCGATTGCCGGGCTTGCCATCGAGTCCAGCACCTTCTCACCCGCTCGAACACACGAGGAGGCGTTCCATCCCAGGACTGGAGACCAGGCCCTGGAGGTCTATCCCTTCCTGGCTCCGGACTCGGCCGATCGGAAACGCGCCAGCTGGTTCCCGGCGCTGACGGGCCGGGCATTGCCCGGTGGGACCGTGACCCGAGAAGCATACGAATCCCTGGTGACAAAGATGCTCGAAATGCTTCGGAACGACGCTCCGTACGACGGGCTCTTTTTCGACATTCACGGGGCCATGAGCGTCGAAGACCTCGATGATCCTGAAGGAGACCTGATCGAGAGGATTCGTGAAGTGGTGGGAAGTGAGACGCTCATCTCGACCTCCATGGACCTGCACGGAAACGTCTCGTGGCGTCTGGCGCAACAGTCCGACCTGATCACCTGCTACCGAATGGCGCCCCACGAAGACGAGTTGGAATCGCAGCAACGGGCTCTCGAGAACCTGCTTTCCCGGATAGAGAGTGGGAAGGGGAAACCGGCCTACAAGGCCTGGATCCCCGTGCCCATCCTGCTCCCGGGCGAAAAGACCAGCACGCGCATCGAGCCGGGAAAGAGCCTGTACGCCAAGGTGGCTCCTGCATCCAGGCAGCCCGGTGTCGTGGACGCCGCAATCTGGATCGGGTATGCCTGGGCCGACGAACCTCGCAATCATGCGGTCGTGATGGTGACTGGCGACGACGAGGAGGCGGTCACGAGCACCGCAGAGGATCTAGCCAGGAGCTTCTGGGACGCGAGATCGAAGTTCTCGTTCGTGGCCCCCACCGCCTCGTTTGACGAGAGCCTCGCCAAGGCCCTCGCCAGCGACAAGCACCCCTTCATCATCAGCGACATGGGCGACAACCCCACTGCCGGCGGAGCAGGAGACGTGACGTGGACACTGAATGAGATCCTGAAGCGTCCGGAGTTCAAATCGGCGAGCGGACCGTTCTTGATTTACGCCTCCATTCCCAGCCCGGACTTCATTGAGGAGGCCGTGGCAGCGGGAGTCGGCGGTGAGGTCTCGGCACTGGCGGGTGCTGCCATCGATGCTCGCTACGCTCCGCCAATACGGCTCTCGGGCACCATCGAAGCCATCGAGCATGGCGACACCCACGCCGAGACCGAGGTCGTCGTGAAGGTGGGAAGCGTGCGGGTGATCGTCACCAAAAAGAGAAAGCCCTATCACCTCGAAGCGGACTTCACACGATTGGGCCTGAATCCCCGAGAGTCGGATATCCTCGTGGTCAAGATCGGCTACCTGGTGCCCGAGCTGTACGACATGCGGGCGGACTGGATCATGGCCCTGACGCCGGGAGGGGTCGATCAAGATCTGGAGCGTCTGGGGTATCAACGAATCAATCGGCCAATCTTCCCACTCGACAAAGACATGGAGGATCCGGATCTGTCTGCCAGGCTCGTGCCTTCATCCGATCAATGAAGCGGCCCGAGGCTCGGACAGCGCCGCGGTGGCCGGTCGAGGGCATCCGCCCGCAGGCGGCTCGAAGCCCGAATAGAATGAGCGAGAGAAGGAACAATGAGAGGAGCGACATGACAAACAGTCCAAGCCGTAGAGAGTTCGTGAAGACCACACTGGCAGGCGGAGCCGGCCTGATGGCCGCCACTTCCTCGTTGGCTTCCGCGACACCTGCGATCGCCCACGATCGCCCGACGAAGGACGCCGTCTCCCTGGCGACCTGGTCCATCGTGCGGAGCTTCAGGGCCGGGATCTGGAAGCTGCCCGACGTGGCTCGGATCTGTCGCGAGGACTTCGGAATCGACGGGATCGAGTACGTGACGGCCTTCTTCGAGGCGCCGGTCGAGCGCTACCTCGAGGCGCTCAACAAGGCCGCTGCCGACCAGGGCGTCTCAAATGTCCTGATCATGGTCGACGGCGAGGGAGACATGGTCTCCCGGGATCGAAGCGTCCGCATGCAGGCCGCCATCAATCACCGCAAGTGGGTCGACGTGGCCGGCGTTCTCGGCTGTCATGCCATTCGATGCAATGCCCGGGGTGCCGGGGAGACCCCTGCAGCGGATCCAGACGCAGTCAACCGAGCCGCGGATGCTTTCGGTGCCCTCATCGAGTACGCCAAGCCCTTCGGCATCAACATCGTCATCGAGAACCACGGAGGCATCTCCTCGGATCCGCGCTGGCTGCCGGAGTTGATGAGGAAGGTCGACAGCCCGAACTTCGGCACGTTGCCCGACTACGGGAACTTCACCGAAGGCGCGGACGTCTACGAAGCGGTTCGCCTGGCCATGCCCTACGCCAAGGGCGTCTCGGTCAAGGCCGGCTTCCAGCCGGATGGCAGCCACCCTCGATACAGCCTGGAAAAGCTGCTGAAGATCTCGAAGGATGCCGGATACACCGGATTCTGGGGCATCGAGTCGAGTATCCAGCGAGACCGCGACGCCCGTCCCAGCACACCTTCCGCCATCATGAGAGACGACTGGCAGGCCGTCCGCTGGACGAAGGCCGCCATCGACAAGGTCGTGTTCGGACAGGGTTGATGAGCCCCCTCCCTGCTGCCGCGTTCGTCCTCGCCGGCCTCACGGCGCTCTCCCCGGCCACGGTGGACGCACAGTCCCCTGCCGGCTGGGCGCAGTGGCGAGGACCCCTCGGCAACGGAATCAGCCCCGACGGCGACCCGCCGATCCGCTGGAGCGAGGGGGAGAACGTCCGCTTCAAGGTGCCGATCGACGGGGACGGCCTCGCCTCGCCGATCGTGTGGGGCGAGCAGATCTTCGTGCTCTCGGCCCTGGCCGTGGGCGGGTCCAGCTCCGGGGACAGCGAGCCGGCCGCCGCGAAAGCCGCGACGTCGCAGGAGCCGCCATCCGGCGTCCCGCTCGAGCGGCTGCGCTTCCTGGTCACGGCTTACGATCGACGCGACGGATCCATCGACTGGCAGCGGGTGGCCAACGAGCGCGTCCCCCACGAGGGGCACCATCTCCAATCGGGCTGGGCCTGTGGATCGCCGATCACGGACGGCGAGCGCGTCTATGCTCACTTCGGGTCCAGCGGCACCTATGCCTACACGCTCGAGGGCGAGTTGGTCTGGAAGGTCGACCTCGGCGACATGACGACGCGCCTCGGCTACGGCGAGGGAAGCTCTCCGGCGCTGCACGGCGACACCCTGGTGATCAACTGGGACCACGAAGAGGACTCCTTCGTGGTCGCGCTCGACAAGCACACCGGCGAGGAGCTGTGGCGCAGGGAGCGGCCGGGAGAACCGACCTCCTGGTCGACGCCCGCGATCCACGAGCACGAGGGTCGGGTGCAGGTGATCGTCGCCGCCCATGGGCGCACCCGTGCCTACGACATCCGTAACGGCGACGTGCTGTGGAGCCTCTCCGGCCTCGGCCTGAACGTGATCCCGACGCCGATCTACGACTCGGGGATCCTCTACCTGGCCAGCGGCAAGCGCGACGGCAACATGATCCAGGTCGTCGACCTGAGCGGGGCCAGCGGCGACCTCGACGGCAGCGACGCCCTCGTCTGGGCCCGGGACCGGGACACGCCCTACGTGTCCACCCCACTCCTTTACGGCGGTCAGCTCTACTTCTTCAAGCACGTCCGCAGCATCCTGACCTCCGTGGATGCCGCGACCGGCCAGACGCACTTCTCCGAGCGCCTTGACCTGGGCAACGTCTACGCCTCTGCGGTGGCCGCCGCCGGGCGGATCTATCTGTTTGGCCGGGACGGAAAGGCAATGGTGCTGCGCCCGGGCCCCGCCCTGGAGATCCTCCAGGAGAACACGCTCGACGACGGCTTCGACGCCAGCCCGGCGATCGTCGGGGGCGATCTCTACCTTCGGGGCCGGCGCTTCCTGTACGCGCTGTCCCGCTCCGTCGGAGACGAATAACTCAGCGGACTAGGGCTGGTGCGACCCGGACGCGACCTGGACTTCCAGGCCGTTCGGGTCGTCGAAGTAGACTCGCTCTCCGGAGCGCCGAGGGTTCAGCCCCTCACGAGACGCCAGCTTCACCGCCTCGTCAGGTGCGTAACCGTCGACCGAAATGCAGAAGTGATCCATCCCCGTCGGAGAGCCCGCGAACAACGCGAGGAAGTTCTCTCGAAGACCCAGGAAGCAGCTACGGGAGGTTTGCCGGACCACCGGCAGCCCGAACAGCTTCTGGTAGAACTCGCGCGAGCGTTCGAGATCCGAGACGCGCAGAGCGACGTGATTGATGCCGTTGCCGCGAAAGACCGACGTGGTCGGGGGTTGGCGCACCACGGGAGAATCAACCTCGTGCTCGGGGTGGGCGATCTGGACTTCGATGCCATCCGGGTCGAGGACGTAGACGAACGAGCTCGAGCGGCGCGGATTCAGACCGAGGGTCTCGGTCTTGCGCTGGACGGCGTCCGCGTCGTAGCCCTCGACCGAGACGGCGAAGTGATCCATTGCCGGCTGGTCGCGTTCAAACAGCGCGACGAAGTTGCGCTGCATGCGCATGTAGCGCTGGCCGGGCTTCTCGAAGATGATCCCCGGCGCGCCGAACATCTTGCGATAGAACTCCTCAGAGTCCTCCAGGTCGGCCACGCAGAGCGCAACGTGGTTGACTTCGATCGCCTCGAAGGCGCCCGAGGCGGCGGCTCGGGCGGCAACGCCGGCGCCGATCATGCCGGCGATCCACTCACGTCGTCCGACAAGAGCCGGCAGCTTCATGCGGTCACTCCTTCGCATTGACGTTTTCAGTCCCCGCCCCGACGCCGCTATTCTTTCTCATCGCGCAGCGATTCGAGCCAGGCGCTGTCGGCTGCGTCGGAGGGCCTGACCGTCCGCTTTGTTCGAATGAGGGTGGCCACGTCGGCGTAAATCACTGGCGTGCCCTGCAGATCCATCCGCAGGGCCGATACGCTCGCTTCGGACCATGTCACCTCGCAGGCCACAGCCAGCAAATCGACCATGACCTCGTCCGCGACGCGCACGACGCGATATTTCTGGAGATCGTCAGGATCAATCTCGCGGGCCGCGTCGTCCTCGAGCACCGAAAGCGCGCGCTTCAGGCGCTCCACGTTCTCCGGGTCGGGATCGACGAGCAGATCGATGTCCTTCGTGGTCCGCTCGCCACCATGGAGGATGACGGCAAAGCCGCCGATCAGGACGTACCGGGCCCCGGCTTCGTCAAGCGCGCGGCAGATGCGCCGGACGTCGTCGATCGTCGGAGGGCGGACCTCCGGGACAGCTGGCTCGTCATCCACTCCTGGGCCTCCTCGAAGGTCTTGAACCGATGAAGCCCGCGGGGAGCCAGACCCATCGTGCCCCGCAGCGCCCAGGCCGTTCGGAGCAGGGTGTCGGCGGTCTCGGGAGTCGAAACGCCTTCTCGACGTCGCCCCACGATCTTGGAAGGCAGCATGTCGATCTCGCGATCCTGTCTCACATCTCAAGGATACTGTAGTATCCAGCCCATCGCTCGACTCCCTGGAGGGCGACTGCATGGCGCTGTCGGCGGGAACACGCCTCGGTCTCTACGAGATCCTGGCCCCTCGGGGCCGGGGGGATGGGTGAGGTCTACCGGGCCACCGACACGAAGCTCGGCCGCCAGGTTGCCATCAAGACGCTTCCGCCCGAGGTCACCGGGGACTCCGAGCGGCTCGCCCGTTTCCAGCGCGCGGCCCATCTCCTCGCCTCCCTCAACCATCCCAATATCGCCGCCATTCACGGGCTCGAGGAGGCCGGCGGCAAGCCCTTCTTGGTCCTGGAGCTGGTCGAGGGCGAGGCCGGCGACAAGTCCTTACCTGTCAGCGGGGGTTGGCGGAAGCGGGTGGGAATCGAACCCACCGCTCCGGGGATCAACCCGGAGCCGGACGGCTTTGAAGGCCGCGCAGGTCACCAGACCCGAATCGCTTCCATCCGAACCTTGAGAGGAACACAGGGCGAGGGGAAGCGCAAACTCTTGGGCCGGCCCGCGATGGCGGGCAAGGGCCTCTCGGCACCCATCATGACCGGGGTCATGGCGGCAAAGGGATCTGCGCGGGATGCTCGTGAGGCAAGGAGGGGGCAAGCCGCTCCCAGCCTGGAAGGAGACCCCATGAGCTCATCCGCTGTTGCCTCGCACGAGGTCGACATTCGTTTGCTTGGCGACTGCGTCAGCCGTAAGGCCCGCGTCTTGAGCACTTTTGATGCGCTTGGGGACGGGGAGAGCGTTGTCGTCACCAATGACCACCTCCCCCGGGGTCTCCTGGCCCACTTCGAAGAGCTGCGGCCCGGTCGCTTCGCGTGGATCACGCTCGAGAACGGACCGGAGGTCTTCCGAGTCCGCATCACGAAGACCGGTCTGCGCCCTTCGAAATAGGCGACAGGCTGCCGAGGACGGTGCCAGGAACGCTCTGCCCAGCGGTCTGCGGTTCTCCTTTTTTTGTCTTGACCTGCCGGGTCTGCCCCGTCGCCAAAACCGGTTATCATCGCTCGATTGAACCGCTCCGGGTTCTCCGGAGTGCTCGTTAGTTGATTCCGGCCATCATGGCTGGAGCCTCTTGCGCCCGATAGTACTGCTGTTCGTACTCCACCGGT
>CAUZDW010000070.1:0-14424 GCA_963578825.1 Vicinamibacteria bacterium | reverse complement strand
GGCCTCGAGCTTCTCCTCGGCCTTGCGGCCCTGGCCCCGTGCTCGGTTGGAGTAGGCGCCGTAGTAGCGCACGAGATGCCTTCTGGGGTCTGGGATCTGGAGCAGAACCCGGGCCACGAACTCCTCGCTCGTTGAACGCTCGTCTGCCCTATCCCATCCCGTCGATGAGGGCGTTGAAGGTCGGGCTGGGCCGCATCGCCCCGTCCGCCAGGGCGTCGTCGGGAAGGTAGTAGCCTCCGAGATCCACGGGCTGTCCCTGGGCGGCCAGAAGCTCCTCCGAGATCCTCGGCTCGTTCTCCTCGAGCGCACGGGCCACCGGCGCAAAGCGTGCCTCGAGCTCGGCGTCCCGCTCCTGCGCCGCCAGCGCCTGTGCCCAGTAGAGGGCCAGGTAGAACGTGGAGCCCCGGTTGTCGATCTCACCAACCTTGCGGGAGGGAAGCCGGCCGTTCTCCAGGTAGGTGGCGATCGCTTCATCGAGGGCTTCGGCGAGGACCTTCGCCTTCTCGTTGCCCGTCTTCTCGTACACCAGCTCCAGGGACGGCACCAGGGCGCAGTACTCGCCGAGGGAGTCCCATCTCAAATGGCCTTCCTTCACGAACTGCTGTACGTGCTTGGGAGCGGAGCCCCCCGCCCCGGTTTCGAACAAACCCCCGCCGTTCATGAGGGGCACGATGGACAGCATCCGGGCGCTGGTGCCGAGTTCGAGAATCGGGAAGAGGTCGGTCAGGTAATCACGGAGAACGTTGCCGGTGACGGAGATCGTGTCCTCGCCCCGGCGCACCCTCTCCAGCGTGAACGTCATGGCGTCGACGGGCTTCAGGATGCGGATGTCGAGGCCGGCGGTGTCGTGTTCCGGTAGATACGCGTTCACCTTCTTGATGATCCCGGCGTCGTGGGCCCGGTGCTCGTCCAGCCAGAAGATGGCCGGAGATCCGGTAGCCCGAGCCCGCGTGACCGCCAGCTTCACCCAGTTCCGGATCGGCGCGTCCTTGACCTGGCACATGCGGAAGATGTCGCCCGTTTCGACCGGCCGCTTGAGGAGCGTGGCGCCCGAGGCGTCCACGACGCGAATCGTGCCGTCCCCCGGCGCCTCGAAGGTCTTGTCGTGGGAGCCGTATTCCTCGGCCTTCTGTGCCATCAGGCCGACATTGGCGACGCTGCCCATCGTCGCAGGATCGAACTGGCCGTTCTTCTTCGCGTCTTCGAGGATCGCCGCGTACATCGTCGCGTAGCAGCGATCCGGCACCATGGCGATGCAGTCCTGGAGCTCGTCTTTGGCGTTCCACATCCGGCCACCGTCGCGGATGATGTTGGGCATCGAGGCGTCGACGATGACGTTGTTGGGGACGTGGAGGTTCGTGATGCCCTTCCTCGAGTCGACCATGGCCAGGGGCGGTCGGGTCTCATACACGGCGGCGATGTCGGCCCTGATCTCCGCCTTCTTCGCCGCCTCGAGCTTGTCCAGCTTCTCGAGGAGGTCGGCGAGGCCGTTGTTCACGTTGGCGCCGATCTCGGCAAGAGCCTCGGCGTGCTTTTCGAGGGCCGGCGCGTAATAGACCGAGACACAGTGGCCGAACATGATCGGGTCGGAGACCTTCATCATGGTCGCCTTGAGGTGGAGAGACAGCAGGACGCCGCCCTTTCGGGCCGCCTCGATCTGCTCGGCGAAGAACTCACGCAGGGCCGCGACGTTCATCACCGTCGCGTCGATGACCTCACTCGCCTGGAGGGCCACCCGCTCCTTGAGCACCGTGACGGCTCCCTTGGCGGCGACGAACTCGATCCGAACGTCCGTTGCCCGCTCGACGGTGGTCGAGCGCTCGTTCTCGTAGAAGTCCCGGCCCCGCATGTGCGCCACACGCGCCTTGGAGCCGGCCTCGGGCCAGGGTTTCATCATCTTGTGGGGGTTCTTCCGGGCGAACCTCTTGACCGACGCCGCCGGCCGGCGGTCGGAGTTGCCTTCACGCAGAACCGGGTTCACGGCGGAGCCGAGACACTTCGCAAACCGCTGCCGAAGGGCCTTCTCGGCAGCGGTCCGGGGCTCTTCGGGGAAGCCGGGGATGTCATACCCCTTCCCCTTCAGCTCCTCGATGGCGCTTTGCAGCTGAGGAACCGTGGCGCTGATGTTCGGAAGCTTGACGATGTTGGCCTCGGGGGTCCTGGCTAGCTCCCCCAGCGCGGTGAGATGGTCGGGGATCTTCTGCTCCTCGGTCAGGTTGTCGGGGAAGTTTGCGATGATCCGGCCGGGGAGCGAGATGTCCCGCGTTTCGACCTCGATCCCGGTGCCTCTGGTGTAGGCCTGAACGATCGGGAGCAGCGAACGACTCGCCAGCGCCGGCGCCTCGTCGATCTGCGTCCAGATGATTCTCGATGTGCTCATGACCCATCCTCAAGAAGCGGTCTGCATGTTGCGGTCGAGCACGGCAGTCTACCGCTTCCCGAGCACCGGTTGGGAGAGTTGGCGGTCCGGCATTCCAACCGGGTTGGCGGCGGGGCCCGGAGACGGGTATAGAATTCCCCCCGGAGCCGTCATTCAACGAAGGAAGAAATCATGAACAGGAAAGTCACCGTCGTAGGAGCCGGCAACGTGGGAGCCACGCTGGCCCAGCGCATCGCCGACCGCGAGCTCGCCGACGTCGTGCTCATCGACATCCTCGAAGGGATGCCCCAGGGCAAGGGCCTCGACATGATGGAGGCCACCCCGGTGGAGGGGTCGGATGCCCGGGTCATCGGGACGAACGACTATAAGGATACCGCCGGCTCCGACATCGTCGTCGTCACCGCCGGCCTGGCCCGCAAGCCCGGCATGAGCCGCGACGACCTGCTCCAGGCCAATTACAAGATCGTGAAGGCCTGCACCGAGAACGCGGCCAAGCACTCGCCGGACAGCATCCTGATCATCGTCTCGAACCCGTTGGACGCCATGTGCCAGGTGGCCCGCAAGGTCTCCGGCTTTCCGAAGCATCGGGTGTTCGGCATGGCCGGAATCCTCGACTCGGCCCGAATGCGCGCCTTCATCGCCATGGAGCTCGAGGTCTCGGTGGAGAACACCCACGCCTTCGTCCTGGGTGGCCACGGTGACACGATGGTTCCGCTCCCGCGCTACTCGACGGTGGCCGGGATCCCGATCACGGAACTCATGGCGAAGGAGAGGGTGGACGCCATCGTCCAGCGGACGAGGAAAGGCGGGGCGGAGATCGTCGGCCTCCTCAAGACGGGCAGCGCCTACTACGCCCCCTCGTCAGCCGCCGCCGAGATGGTGGACGCCGTCCTCAAGGACAAGCACAAGATCCTGCCCTGCTGCTGCTACCTCGAAGGCGAGTTCGGGATCAAGGGGCTCTACGTCGGCGTCCCTACCCAGCTCGGAGCGAAGGGCGTCGAGAAGATCTGGGAGATCAAGCTCACCGAAGACGAGGACGCCGCGCTCCAGAAGTCGGCCGCGGCTGTGAAGGAGCTGGTGGACATCCTCAAGCTCTAGTGGACGAGGCCTATGATGAGCCCCGCTCGTCATCCTCCGAGGAGCTTCGATGTGGAGCAGTGACGAACGACTCCCGATAGCCGCGACGCTATCGGGAGATTCTTTCGCGCCACCCCGACGAAGGAGGCGCTCAGAATGACGCCCATTGATAGGAGCGAAGCCTCATGATCCACCGTAGCCCCTTCCCGGACGTCTCCGATCCGCATCAGTCCCTGACCGAGTACGTCCTTGCCGGCGCCGCGGCCCTGGCGGACAAGAACGCCTTCGTGGACGGCCCGAGCGGCCGCGTCCTGACGTACGGAGAGCTGTCCGCGAGGGTACGGCAAGCGGCCAGGGGGCTGTCCGATCGCGGTTTCGGGAAGGGCGACGTGTTCGCGCTCTTCTGCCCCAACTGTCCCGAGTACGCCGTGGCGTTTCACGGGGTCGCCAGCCTGGGCGGCATCAACACGACGATCAACCCTCTCTACACGCCGAAAGAGCTGAATCGCCAGCTGAGCGATGCCGGTGCGAAGCTCATCCTCACCGTGCCGCCCTTTCTCGACAAAGTTCGCGAGGGGGTGAAGGGCACGAGCGTCGACGAGATCTTCGTCCTGGGAGAAGCGGAAGGCGCCACGCCCTTTGCCACCCTCCTGGACAACGACGGCGACCCGCCCAGGGTCGACATCGACCCCGGCACCGATCTCGTCGCCCTTCCGTACTCGAGCGGCACCACGGGGCTCCAGAAGGGCGTCATGCTCTCGCACCGCAATCTCGTCATGAACGTCGAGCAGACGCTGAGCGCCCTCGATGGGGGAATGCGGGAGTCCGACGTCGTCATGGGCGTCCTGCCGTTCTTTCACATCTACGGCATGGTGGTCGTCATGAGTCTGGCGCTTCGCGCCGGGGCCACTGTTGTCTCGATGCCACGCTTCGACCTCGAGCAGTTTCTGGGGCTCGTGCAGGAGCACCGCGCCACCATCGCGTACCTCGTACCGCCGATCGTCCTAGGCCTTGCGAAGCACCCTGTCGTCGAAAAATACGACCTCTCGTCCCTTCGCTGGATCATGTCGGGTGCGGCGCCACTCGGAAGGGAGCTCGCTGTCGCGACCAGCAAGAGGCTCGGCTGCCTGGTGCTCCAGGGCTATGGACTGACCGAGACGAGCCCCGTGTCCCATGTGATGGCCGCGAAAGAAGAGAAGATCAAGCCTGGCTCCGTCGGCCCTCCCGCACCGAGCACGGAGTGCAGGATCGTGGACGTCTCGTCGGGAAAAGACGTCGATCCGGGCGAGCAGGGAGAAATCTGGATTCGCGGGCCCCAGGTGATGACGGGCTACCTGAACAACCCCGAGGCCACGACGGCCTGCCTGGACGCCGACGCGTGGTTCAAGAGCGGCGACATCGGCTACGCGGACGACGACGGCTATTTCTACATCGTCGATCGCCTGAAGGAGCTCATCAAGTACAAGGGGATGCAGGTGGCCCCTGCCGAGCTGGAGGCGCTGCTTCTCACGCACCCGAAGATCGCGGATGCGGCGGTCGTCCCCAAAGCCGATGACGAGGCCGGAGAGATCCCCAAGGCGTTCGTCGTGGTCCGCGAGGAGATCTCGGCGCAAGCGATCATGGAGTTCGTCGCAGAGTGCGTCGCCCCCCACAAGAAGGTCCGCGCCGTCGAGTTCGTCGACAGGATCCCGAAATCACCCTCGGGCAAGATCCTCCGCCGCGTCTTGGTGGAGCGCGAGCGAGAGAGCCCGCAGCCGCGCTAGGAATGCGGACGCCTCAGTCCCGGGGAGTGGCACGGACGGAGCGAACACTCCGCGCCCGCCGTTTTGTGCAGGGAGACGGCGTAGCCGGAGCGTGGAGCCCCCCGATCCGATCCGCGATTCTCGGAGAGCGGTTATTCAGCTAACATGTGACCGGTTCGCCCGCCCCCTGCGAGGAAAGCTCCGGTGCCAAGACTGATCGCCCTCACGATTCTCGTTTGTCTCGCGTCCAGCCCCGCGTATGCCTATCTGGACCCTGGAACCGGAAGTATCCTCGTCCAGGGGTTCCTGGCCGCTCTTGCCGTCATCTCCGCGGGCATCACCGCCTTCTGGTCGCGAATCAGACACCTCCTCCCGTGGCGCCAGAGCCCCAAGCCGTCGGCCGATCCAAGCGACCAGGACGCCTCCCGCTCGTAGCGGTGCGCAGTCAATGACGGCTGAGCGGGTCGCGGGCTCGTATCGGGACCGGAAGGGCTACGTCTTCACCTCGGGCGATCGAATCCTCCGCAGCGTCGTCGGCGGGGCCATTGGAGTCCAGCGGGAGCTCATCGAATCGAAGGTGTTCAAGCAGCTCGTGAGCAGCGGGCGGCTCATCGGCACCGGGATCGCACGCGACGACCCGGCCACCCTGGGATTGAAGGATCCTACGCTCCTCCTGGAGCACGAACGGGTTCGGTTCATCTCCTACCCCTATGAGTGGCCATTCGCCGCGCTACGCGCCGCTGCCCTCTTGCACCTGGATGTTCACCTGGAGCTGTTGGACCACGGCTACACTCTGAGCGACGCGTCCGCCTACAACATCCAGTTCCGTGGCCACGAACCGGTTTTCATCGACGTGCTCTCCATTGAGCGCTATGTCGACGGCACCTACTGGAATGGCCACCGCCAGTTCTGCGACCAGTTTCTCAGCCCTCTTCTGCTCTCGGCGAAGCTCGGTGTCCCGTACAACGCAACGTATCGCGGCCGGCTCGAAGGCATCTCTTCCACCGAGCTCGCAAGGATGCTGCCCCTGCGCCACAAGCTCTCGCTGCAGACTCTCCTGCACATCGTCCTGCCGGCTCGGCTCGAGTCCGCGGCGCGGCGCGGACGCGTCGACGCCAGGGGGGTCGCCGCTCGGCGCCCCCTGCCGAGGTCGTCCCTGCGGAACATGTTGACTGGGCTGAAGCGCTGGATCGGTCGCTTGAGCCCTCCGTCCCGACACACGGACTGGACGTCGTACGCCACGAACAACACATACCGCGATGCGGAGCGTGCGGCCAAGAGCGATTTCGTGGCGCGAGCGGTCCGAGCAGCGATGCCTCGCACCGTGCTCGATCTCGGCTGCAACACCGGCGACTACGCCGCGGTCGCGCTGGGCGCCGGTGCCGGCTCTGTGATCGGCGCCGAGGCCGACGCCGCCACCGCTGATCTGGCATTCCGGCGCGCCCAGAAGGAGAACCTCCGCTTCCTCCCGATCGTCCAGGACGCCGCCAACCCCAGCCCTTCTCAAGGCTGGCGGGAGGCGGAGCGTCTGTCCTTCACCGAGCGTGCCGGGGCAGACTTCCTGATGGCTCTCGCGGTCGGGCACCATCTCGCCATCGGCCGCAACATCCCTCTGGACGAGATGGTGCGGTGGATGGTGGGGCTGGCGCCGAGGGGCGTGATCGAGTTCGTGCGAAAGACCGACGCTACCGTTCGCAAGATGCTCTCGCTTCGCGAAGACATTTTCGCCGACTACACTGAGGACCGCTTCCGAGACCTCCTTGCGGCGAATGCCCGCATCGTGGACTGCAGAACAGTCTCGGAAGAGGGCCGGGCCCTCTTCCAGTACGATCGCCGGGAATGAGCGCGCGCGACCCCGACAGAGAGGCTCCCCGGCCAACTCACGCCATCCTGGCCGCAGCCCTGCTCGCCGTCACCGCACTCGTCCGAGTGCCGATCGAGCTCCTTAGCGCGAGCCTCCAGGATCTCTCTGGCGCCCCGCGGGAGGTCTTGCTCATCCTCTGCAGCGGCGGCGCCCTGTTTCTTCTCGTCTTCGCTCTTGGCGTCGTGCGGCTACCCTCCCGGCTGCGGGGTCTCGCCAACACCGTGCTCGTCGGCCTCGCCATCTATGCGTGGATTCGGGCAGGGTTTTTCCCGGGCCCTTCGGTCAACCTCGACGGCGGTCGATTGACCGCAGATTTATCCACCGGTCTCGCCGGGTTGGCGGTCCCTCTTGTCGCAGGGCTATTTCTGGCCTGGCTGGGGAAGCGCCAGCCGCGGATCGTGACCACCGTCCTGGCCGTGCTGCTGACGGGAGGGCTCGTGCAGTCGGTCGCCGCGGGCGTCTCCGCCTGGCGCGCCAGCCCCCCCGCCTCCGCGGGCGTGGTCGCTTCGCTCCTGGAGTGGTCGCGGAACGGGAACGTTCTGATCGTCATCCTGGACACGCTGCAGGCAGACGTATTCGAGGAGGTGCTCGAGGCCGAGCCCCGGCTGCGGGAGGAGCTGGACGGCTTCCGTTTCTATCCCTCCGCCTCGAGCAACAGCCCCACGACCTACCTGAGCCTGCCGACGATTCACGCTGGACGGCGGTACGACCCCGACCGTTCGGCCAGCCGGTTCTACGCCGAATCGATCTACGAGGGTTCGGTGCTCAATCGCTTCGCAGACGCCGGCTACCGGGTCAGCTACGCCATGAGCCTCGGCCCGTGCCCGAAGGCCGTCGCGAACTGTGTGACCACGGTCGGGCTGGAGCGCTCCCGTGGAGAGATCGCGGCCCGGGATGCCTCTCACCTGCTCGACCTCGGGATGTACCGGGTCCTGCCCGACGGGCTGCGCCGGGCCATCCTGGAGCGTGGCGAGGGCCTTCTCGCAGCGACGGTCGGCCGAGCCTACCTCGTCGACCGGACGGAAGCTGAGGTGGCCGCCCTCGCACGAGTCGCCTCGTCGTCGACCGCGAGCGATTCTCCCCCCACTGCCAAGATGATCCACACGATGATCACGCACCTTCCAACGGTCCTACGGGCTGACTGCTCGATGGGCGAGCGCCGGTTCGACCGGAAGGGCGCCATTTCCCAGGCGCGCTGTGCCTTCAAGCAGATCGTGGCCCTTCTTCGCCGTCTCAGAATGGAGAAGGCGTACGACGTCTCGAATATCTTGCTGATTGCCGACCACGGCTATGGGTTCGGAAGCGCCGCCGACACCGAAAGCCGGGATCCGAGGTTTCTGCGTATGCTCGGCGCCTTGAACCCGACGGTGCTGGTCAAGCCGGCCCACGAGCGCGGTCCCCTGGTCATTTCGGACGCCCCGATCGAGCTGACCGATCTCGCCCAGGCGCTGTGCGGTGACGCAGGGTGCTCCCCGGCCGAAGGCTTGCGCGATCTGGAGAAGATCGACGCCGGGCGTAGCCGAGACGTCTTCTGGTACAACTGGAAGAACGGCTACTGGAATCTCCCTCAGATCCCGAAGCTCGCCCAGTACACGATCCGTGGGGACATGTCGAAGGTCGAGAGCTGGTCGCGCAAACCGGCGGCCTACACGCCGGGAACGGTGATCGATTTCCGCCTGCGAAGGCAAAACTCCGCGCCCTATCTGGGCTTTGGCTGGGCCCGCCGGCAAGCAACCCACCAGCGCATGGTCGACCCGCGGGCGACCCTTTCGTTGTCGGCGCGGTTCGATCGGACTCTCGACTACGTGCTGGTGCTCAAAGCACGGCTGGGCGGCGCCTCGTCGTCGGCCCGGACCCGGGTAAGGGTGGACGTGAACGGCGTGACCGTCGGCGAGCTGGCGTCCGGGCACCCGGGCGGGGAGCTTGAAGACTACCGATTCGAGGTCCCCGTCGGTATCCTGTTGCGGTCACCCGAAACCACGATCAGCTTCTCGGCAGAAGAGCCCGCCTCCGACAGGGATGGGGAAGAGGCGCGCTTCGCGGTGCAGACCCTCGAGCTGCGCCCCCGGCCCTGAGCCGGGGACGCCGCCTATGCCTTCGGACCTGAGGCAGGAGCCCAATGCGGTAATACCGCACGCTGGGTTCTGTGCGAGGGGCGCCGGGCATATGGCGTCCCCACCGCAAACGAAGCCGGGCCGGAGCTGCCGTCTCCGAGAGCCGAGCTGGCACCCGCACTCCCATTCATCCCGGCCTTCGCGAGCCGCAGCCAGAGAGATCGCAGCCTCGGCGCCAGCCCGTGGCGGCCCCCCTCGACCAGGATGGCGAAGGCCACGAGATGGTAGATGTTGTAGAAGGGCGTCCCGCCGCCGGAATAGACGAGGAGTGCCGTGGCGCCCAGAGGCAAGGTGGAAACGAGCAGCATGCCTCGCAGGCGGTCGCGCCGGCGGATGGCCAGCACAGCGGCGGGAAAAACCAACGCACCGTAGACAGGCCAGTTCGGGAGCGCGAGCCACCTGCGCCCGAACGTAAGAGACGGCGGTGTCGTGGTCACGAGGGCGCGGTGAAGCCGCCGAGCGAGGATCGCAGCGTACCAGGAGGGATCGTTGCGCACGTCGTGAAGCACCTCGTCCCGGACCACCTGCACATACAGCGGATCCTCGAAGATCGTGCGCCGGTACTTGCGGCCCTCGTCCCAGTAGAGCGGTAGCGACAGCAGCTCGATGTTCTTGTCTTCGTCCTCGAGCGGTGGGTAGCCGGAGGGCTCGTAGTCGAAGTCGCGCTGCATGACCTCCAGCGCCCGCTCCTTCGACGTCACGTCGTCCCAGGTATAGCCATACTTCTTGTCGAAATCCCCGAGCCCGCACCAGGTCGCGTGCCAGAAAAAGTGATGAGCCTGGCGGGGCCCGTCGTAGGGGTGTCCGCCAGCCTGCTCGACCACCGGATGGGCCTCGGTGAACTTGCGCTCGAAGTACCCCCTCCAGGCGTTCGAGCCGAGAACGAAGGAGATGGCCAGCAGGGCGACCAGGCTCACTCTCGTCCGCCAGCGCAGAGGCCAGGCGACCAGGTAGGCAAGCGCTGCCGCGGCGATCACCAGCACCGGCTCGGTCCGAATCTGACGAACGGTGGCGAGGAGAAGGCCCGTGGCGATCGGTGCGATGAGGCAATAGGGCACCCCGGGTGGCCGCCTTCCGAGGAAGGGCAGTGCCAGGGCGATGACGAGCAGAGTGGTGGTGATATTCCATCCGAAGACGTTGTTGTGGCGGTAGACCTCGTAGAGCTGAAACGGGTTTGAACCGAGAAGGAGTACGAGCAGCACCCCCAACAGGGGTTCGCGGATTCGCCTGAAGGCAGCGTACAGAGCCATCAAGGCGAGAGCGAATGCGGCGCCGTTGGCGTAGAACATCGGTGGTGGGCGAGGTCGCCCGCGGACGAGTGGCTTCGCCGTCCCCGCTAGGTAGCAATGGGGAAGATAGAGATAGGCCTTGAGGAGCTCGCCGTACCGCACGGTCCAGTAGCGGTCCATCACCAGGGTGTCGCCCCGAGTGGCGATGAACTCCTCCGCACCCTCGGTGCTCATCTTCAGCCCGCGGGCCTTCTCTGTCGCAACCGGGTAGAGGTTCAGATAGTAGAGGAAGTAGACAAAGTCCCTTTGCCAGGGCAGCACACCGCCCGAAGCGGCGATCCTGTACGGAAAGCCTCGCGGGCTCGAGAACTGGACGCCCTGCCAGAGGAGTCTCGCGAGCAACACAGGACGAGGAGCCAGGGTTTTGCCGGAGGAGCGGCCTCGCGGGCAGAGGGCGCTGACTCGTCGTCGCTCATGGCCTCTCCGAGGCCGAGCGCCTGAGATGGGGCGGGTCCTCCGCGAACATGCGGGCCACACCTTGACGCCAGTCCTGGAACTCCATGCCGATCAGGCGCGCCAGGAGTCCGCCGTCGCAATGAAGGCCGTTGAGCAGCAACTGCGTTCGCCACGCCGTGACTTGAAGGCTATGGGGCAGTCCTGGAAACCGGCACAAGCGGCCCGTGATCCCTCTCAGCAGGGTCTTGGCGAAGCCTGGAGTGCGGATGGGTCGGTAGGGAACACCTGTCGCTCCGGCGATCGCCTGCGCGATCTCCCAGACCGCCGGGTTCTCGTTGCTCGACCCGAGGTATCGCTGCCCTGCCGTCTCGGGAAAGTTGGCCGAAAGGCGGAACACGTTCGCTGCGTCCTCCACCGCCATCAAAGCCAGTCGCCCTGGCCAGTCGAGGCGCGTGAGTGGATCCTGGACCCCGAGTCGCCGCTCCAGCACATCGAAGAGGCCACCGGACCGGTACCCTGTGCCGTAGAGAGTCGGCAACCGGGTGATCGTCCAGGTGCCTCCCTGCTCCTGGCACGCTCGAGCGACGATCTCCTCGGCGGAGAGCTTCGTCCGTCCATACGCCGTGAGCGGGCACAGTGCGTGTTCGGGACGATCTCACCGCTCGGCTCGTTGTCGGCAACCGCGAGAGTGCTCGAATACAGGACACGCTTCCCATGCAGCAGGAGCTGATTCAGCAGACGTCGCGTACCCTCGTCGTTCACACGCACATCGTCACTGGCCGTTTCGGTGGTCACGTAGGCCGCCAGGTGGAACAGAGTGTCCCAATCCTCGGGCGGCGCCGATGCGAAAGGCTCTTCGCGACGCAAATCGCACGGCAGCACGCGGGCTGAAAGCCCCTGCAGAGCCTCGATCCGCCTGGCTTCGAGGTCGCCCGGCCGGGGTCCGGGGCAGGCGATCACTGGTATGTCGTGTCGACGAAGGAGCTTTGTGAGCTCGTACCCCAGCAAGCCGGAGGCGCCGGTGACCAAGGCTCTCATCGGGTGCTGCCTGTGCTCAGGCTGCGTCCAAGGGACGCCTCGCCCTCGACCGTCTGTGGTGCTTCGACTCGATCAGAGCAGCAGCCGACACTGCCTCCCGTGATGGTGGTCGTCAATCCCGTGGCCTCGAGGGTCAGCGGGCCCTCCACACGTGGCTTCGGATGCCTGGAGGTCCTAGACGTGGCCTCGAGGTTCGGTCGGGCCGGCCGAAGGCAAGGAGAGGTCGATTCGGAGTCTGTGCCTCGCGGGCAGGACCAGGGAACCCCACGAGGGGTGTTTGGGGGGCCTTGTGGAGCAGGGGCACGTCGTAAGGTTCGTGCATGGCGATGGGTAAGCGCAAGCGGCAGCAAGAGGCTCTGCTGGGTGACGACGGCGGCTCGAGCGAGGAGTGGGCGAGCCCGGCGGATCCAGACGCGAAGATTACGAAGATGAAGGATGGCGGCACGCACCTGGGCCCACAAGGCCGCGTTGCCAAACCTCGGAATCTCCCGGTATTCCCGCGGTTAGGGCGCCTTGATCGAAAGATCTCTACCGCGCGGCCCGCCCAGCATCACCGTCCAGGGGAGAGGCCTGCGCACGCGCGAGACCACGATGTGCGGCGCCGCCAGGCGCGCCAGGCCGCGGCGCGAGAAGTGCTGCACGTGCCCGGGTGTGTTGCCGAGGGAGCCCCAGTAGGCGCCGCGAGCCAGGTTCAGGATTCGCCAGGCAGGCTCCCAGGGGGTCGAGATGAGCACGGCACGGTCGGCCACCCGTGCCACCTCAGCCAGGCCACGGGACGGCGTGTCGAGGTGCTCGAGGACCTCGCAACAGACGACGAGATCGAAGGACCGGTCGTCGAAGGGAAGGTCGTAGGCGGAGGCTTCTCGAACCTCGATAAGCGGGTCGATGTCGCGACCCACGCGCTCGGTGGAGAGATCGGTGGCGACGAACCGCCTGGGCCGGGCACCGGAACGCAGGAGATGCTCCGCCAGCCGACCCTCACCCGTGCCCACCTCCAGGACGGTGGTGGGCTCCACGAGCAAATAGAGCTCACTCACGGCCGCGAGAAAGCCACCCATCAGCAGGCGGGCGACCGGATTGCGGGTCCCGTACTTGTCGTACACGTTGCCGACGACGGTGGGCGTGACCGGCCTGTCTGGACTCACCGAGGGTATGAGCCTACGAGCCGCCGGGTCCAGTGGCAGCCTTTCCCCGGGGTCGCTCCAGCTCCATTCTGCGGGTTCTCACCCTGAGATCCTCGAGGATCACGCGATTTGCGGCGGTGATGTTGGCGATCACCGCCGCCAGGAGAAGAAGCCCTCCCGTCGAGAACAGGATCGAGGCCAGAATCAGCGACTGAACGTGTCCCTGTCCCGAGCCCGCGGCGAACAGGAAGAGGAAGCGGACGCCCGGCACCATGCCCACGAGGACCAGCACTGTGCCTGGCCAGGCGAAAAGCTCGAAGGGTCGGTAGATGGCGTAGATCTGGAACATGGTCAGCGCCTGGCGGAGGACGAACTCGGGGAGCGAGCGGAACAGGCGCGACGGGCGCGCCACGGGGTTGACGCCGATGGGGACCGACACGATGCGCGCACGCCGAAGGCCGAGCTGAATGAGCGTTTCGAGAGTGTAGCTAAAGCTGGAGAACACGTTGATCTGAAGGGCGGCCTCGCGCGTGTAGGCCCGAAACCCGCTGGTCGCGTCGGGCACGGCCGTCCCCGAGACCCGACGCACCACCCAGCTACCCACGCGCTGCAGCGTCTTCTTGAGAATCGAGAACGACATGTCGCCGATGGGGCGCTCCCCGACGACAATGTCCGCTCGCCCCTCGAGGATCGGCTCTACCAGCCGCGGGATGTCGGACCCCCGGTACTGGTTGTCGGCGTCGGTGTGCACCACGACATCCGCTCCCCGCAGGAGCGCAACCTCGAGTCCGGCCAGAAACGCGCTCGCCAGGCCCCGATGCCCCGGGAGCGACACGACGTGGTCGATGCCGTGGGTGCGGGCGATTTCGGCACTCCGATCGGTACTTCCATCGTCGACCAGGATCCACTCGACTACGTCGAAGCCGAAAACGGAGCGAGGCAGATCCGCGAGCGTGCGAGGCAGGGACTCCTCTTCATTGTAGCAGGGGATCTGAACAACGAGTCTCATTGCGGGAGCAGGTATGCTAGCACGATGGCTGCTTCCCGCTGGATTCCGAAGGCAATGAAGACCTGTCTAGTATGAGCCTCGGCGAGCGCTTGGCCTCACTGGGCTTCGATCCGCTCGGCTTCGCCTTCTGGCTGGCCGACGCCCTCATCGTTCTAGCTCTCGCCTCGGCCCTCAGCGCACGACTGGCGGGCCGGACGGGAGGCGCCACGCGGATCCTTCTCGCTCTCGTGACGCTGGCCCTCGCCCTCGTGACCCTGACCGCACTTGGGCTGGGATTCACGGGGCTCCTGGGTCCCGCCGGCTTCCTGTCTGTCCACCTCGCCCTGCTGGTGGTGGGAGCCTTCCTGACCGGGGCCAGAACGTGGCGAAGCGGGGCTCGCCGGCGCCCCGC
>CAUZDW010000069.1:0-15015 GCA_963578825.1 Vicinamibacteria bacterium | reverse complement strand
TCACCACCCGCGAGCCACAGAAAGCCTCTGTCGAGCGCAGCGACACCTGCGTCGTCCCCGCCGCCGGCGTCGTCACCGAAGCCATGGTGTCCTGGATCCTCGCCGACGCCCTCCTCGAAAAACTGGGCGGCGACTCCCTCCCCGAGCTCCTCGACCACCTCCGCACCACCCGAGCCCAACAGAAAACGATATCCGGCGGCCAATAGCCAATAACCCCTTCCGTCCCGCCCACCCCACCCCCTCCCGGGCCTCGCCCCCTGGCGATGGACCCCACCAGCGCTCGCTCACGCCGTCCAAGCGCTTCGCGAGCGGAGCGCCAGAGCCGATAGCCAACACCAACCCCCATTCGCGAAAACCCCAATGCCCGAGAGATAATCAACAACGCATGTCGATTCGCACCATCATCAAATATGGCGAGCCCGTGCTCCACGCCCCCGCAGCCCGCGTGGAGACCATCGACGATTCCATCAAGACCCTGCTCGAAGACATGGTCGAGACCATGTACGCCGCCCCCGGCATCGGCCTGGCCGCCACCCAGATCGGCGTGGCGCTTCGCGTCATCGTCATCGACCTCTCGGTCGGCGAAGACCCGACCCAGCTGATCCAGCTCGTCAACCCCGAGCTGGTCGCAAAAGACGGCGAGCAGCGCGAAGAGGAGGGGTGTCTCTCGGTCCCCGGCTACGGCGGCTCTCCCACGCGCCCGGCCCGGATCGAGATCATGGGACTGGCACCCGACGGCACCGAGCGGACCTACCAGGCCACGGAGCTCCTGGCCCGGGCCTTCTGCCACGAGATCGATCACGTCGACGGGCTTCTCTTCGTCGACCGCCTCTCCCCCCTGAAGCGCGACCTCGTCAAGCGTCGCCTCCGCAAGCGCGCCCGAGACGGCTGGGAGGCCTGAGCGTTTGCGCATCGTCTTTCTCGGCAGCGGCGCCTTCGCCGTCCCATCCCTCGAAGCCCTCCTCGACGCCGGCCACGAGCTCGCGTGCGTCGTCACCCAACCCGACCGCAGGAGGGGGCGCGGCCAGTCCCTCGGCTCGCCGCCAGTGAAGCTCGTGGCCCAGGAGCGTCGCATCCCGCTCCTCCAACCTCACCGCATCCGGGAGCCCGACGCCCGGGCCGCCTTGAGCGACCTCGCCCCCGACCTGCAGGTCGTGGTGGCCTACGGACAGATCCTGCCCCGCATCGTCATCGACATCCCTCGCCTCGGGACGGTGAACGTCCACGCGTCGCTCCTCCCCCGCTTCCGCGGAGCGGCGCCCATCCAATGGGCCATCGCCAGAGGCGAAGCCGAGACCGGCGCCAGCACCATGCAGATCGACGAGGGCCTCGACACCGGCCCCGTCCTGCTCCAAAGAGTCACGCCCATCGCCCGCGACGAAACCGCAGCCGACCTCGAGCCTCGGCTGGCCCGGCTCGGGGCCGAGGTCCTACTCGAAACGGTCCGTGGCCTCGAAGCCGGCGAGCTGCGGCCCACGCCCCAGGATCATGAGCGCGCCACCCTGGCGCCCCTCCTGAAGAAGGAAGACGGGCGCCTGGACTGGTCCTGCCGCGCACAGGAGCTCGCCTGCCGCGTCCGGGGATTCCAACCCTGGCCCGGCAGTTTCTTCCCCCTCGAAGGACGTGGGACCGTCAAGGTCCTGGCCGCTCATGCGCTGGAGGGAGAGGCGTCCGACGACCACCCACCAGGCCGCCTCCTCGACGTTGGGGCCGAGGGCCTCGAGGTGGCGTGTGGCGCGGGCTCCCGGCTCCTCGTCACCAAGGTGCAACCCGAGAGCCGTCGTTCAATGAACGCGGCCGCGTTTGCCGCCGGTGCCCGCCTCCGCCCCGGTCTCGATCTTGGCTGAGACCCGAGGCCCGACCCCGGCGCGGCGACTCGCGGCCTCCGTCCTCGCAAAGGTGGCGAGCGAATCGGGCACCCTCGCCGATGCCCTGGCGGACGAGGCGATCGAGAGGCTCGACGTCCGGGAGCGGGCTTTCCTCCACGAGCTGGTCCTGGGCACGCTGCGTCGGCGAGGGTGGCTCGACCACGTCCTCGAGTCCCTCACCAACCGCCCGCTCGTCGAAGCACGCCCTGCGATCAGCAACGCGCTCCGCCTGGGCGCCTACCAGCTCCTCTACCTGCGCGTCCCGCACCACGCCGCCGTGTCGGAATCGGTGGCTCTCGCTCGGGCGGTCGACCCCCGAGGAAAGTCCCCAGGGTTCGTGAACGCCGTCCTGCGTCGACTCCAGCGGGAGGGAGCTCCTCCGGAGCTGAATCCGGACGATGACCCGCTCCTCTGGCTGAAGACCGCTGGTTCGCTTCCCCCCTGGGTCGCCAAGCGCTGGCTGGCCCGCCTCGGGGCGGAGGACGCCATCGCCCGGGCCCGGGCCTTCCTCCAGCCGCCGCCCCGCGGTTTCCGCTTCAACCCGCGGGTCGCGGACGCAGTTGCACGCGCCACCGCTTCCGGTCTCGCCATGCGGGAGAGCGTCGTGCCGCAGGCCTGGGAGGCGACCGAGGGGCCACTCACGCGCCTCGTCGCCGAAGGTGTCGCCTACGTGCAGGACGTGGGGTCGCAGCTGGTGGCGCGCCTGGCGGCCCAAGGCGGCGCCGTCCTCGACGCCTGCGCCGCACCGGGCGGAAAGGCGCTCCTGATCGCCGACGAGATCGGATCGTCCGGTCACGTCTTCGCCTCGGAAGCGGCCCCTCGACGCTTGCACACCCTGGCCGAGCTGTGCGCCCGATGGGGTGCGCCGAACATCAGCGTCATCGGAGCCGATGCCCTCCAGCCCCCGTATCGCCAGCCCTTCGACACCGTCCTGGTGGACGCTCCCTGCAGTGGTCTCGGGACGCTGGGGCGTCGTCCCGACATCCGCTGGCGCGTTCGGCCGGATGACCTGGAGCGTCACTCCGCACGGCAGAGAGCCCTCCTCGAGGCTCTGCACCCCCTCGTCCGGCCCGGCGGAAGGCTCGTCTACGCCACGTGCTCCGTCGAGGACGAGGAGAACGAAGCTGTCGTCCAACCGTTCCTGCAGGCCCACCCCGAGTTCGCGCCCGCACCGCTCCCTCCATGGGCCGACCGCTTCGCCGTCGGTCCCTTCGTGAAGATGAACCCGGCGCGGCACCGGGGCGACGCCTTCTTCGCTGCCTGCCTGACTCGGAGCGCCTGATCGCGCCCAAAGACATGTGATAACTTGGGATTCGCTCATATCCACGGGAACGCCCACGCCTTGACCGTCAAAACTGTCCTTCGCTTTCTCGCGCGAAACGCTGTCCTCGGCGCCGCGCTCGTTCTCACCCTCGGCTCCAGCGCGGTGCTCACCATGCGGGTCGTGCTCTCGGCACGGGACGTGGCCGTGCCGGGTCTGGTCGGGCAGGCCCTCCCCAACGCCAGCTCAACGCCCGCCCGGAGGGGGCTCGCCGTTCGGGTCGAAGGTCGACGGCACGACGGGGAGGTTCCTGCAGGACGTGTCCTCGCCCAGCAGCCTCCCGCCGGACGGACCCTGAAGTCCCACCGCCACGTGCGCGTCTGGGTGAGCCTGGGACCCCGGCGTATCGTCGTCCCCCGGGTGGAAGGGCAGTCGGTGCGCACCGGGCGGATCGCGCTGGAGCAGGCGGGGGTGCCGGTGAGCCACGTCGTCGAGGTGGCTCACCTGGCGCCCGAAGACCAGATCCTCGTTCAGCGTCCCGCGTTTGGTGAGACCGACGTGCCCGGAGACGGAGCGTCGCTCCTGGTGAGCCGAGGCCGGGGCCGCGCCGACTACGTCATGCCCGACCTCATCGGCCGCCCGGCCCTGGGTGTGATGGCGGCGCTGCTGGCTGCGGGCTTCAAGGTCGCGGACGTGCGGTACCGGAGCTACCCGGGTGTGGCTCCGGGGATCATCCTGCGCCAGCTGCCGGCCGCCGGACACCGGATCAATCCCCGGACCCCGCTGAGCCTCCACGTCAGCAGGGCCGCCTCGTGATACTCGCCCCCTCCATCCTCGCTGCCGATCTCGCTCGGCTGGGCGAAGAGATCGCCGCCGTGGAGCGGGGCGGCGCCGGGGCCGTCCACGTGGACGTCATGGACGGCCAGTTCGTCCCGAACCTGACCCTCGGTCCCGCCGTGGTGGAGGCCGTGCGGCGGGTGACCGAGCTGCCGATCGACGTCCATCTCATGGTGGAAAGGGCGGACCGACACCTGGACGCGTTCGTCGACGCCGGCGCAAGCTGGGTGAGCGTCCACATCGAGGCCGTGCCCCACCTCCAGCGGGCCGTGGCTCAGCTCTCGAAGAGAGGCGTCGAGGCCGGGGTCGTCCTCAATCCCTCGACACCGCTGTCAGCCCTCGAGGAGATCCTCCCCGAGGTCGACTACGTCCTGTTGATGTCGGTCAACCCGGGCTTCTCGGGCCAGGCGTTCATCCCCTCGACACTGGACAAGCTCCAGCGGCTTCGGGAGACCATCGCCGATCGCGGGCTGCGGGCACGGATCGAGGTGGACGGCGGCGTGTCCACGGAGAACATCCGGAGCGTCGTCGAGGCCGGCGCCGAGATCGTCGTGGCCGGGTCCGCTTCCTTCGCGGCAGGCGACCCCGAGACCGCGGCCCGGGCCCTGATCGAGGCTTGCGGGTGAGCACAACCTGCTCCTCCCACATGCGAGTCCGCTACGCCGAGACCGACCAGATGGGAGTGGCGTGGCACGGCAACGTCTTTGCCTGGTTCGAAGTCGGCCGCACCGACCTGCTGCGCGAGAGGGGCATGACCTATCGCGAGCTCGAGGCCCGGGACGTGAAGCTGCCCGTGATCGAGGCGAGCGCGTGCTACATCCAGCCCCTCCTCTACGACAACCTCATCGAGGTCCGGACGAAGGTGCGCCGCCATTCCGGGGCCCGCATCTGGTTCGACTATGAGATCCACCGGGAGGCCACCGAAGGGCCCCTCGTCACCGGCCACACGACACACGCGGCCATCGACGCCACGGGGCGACCCCGCCGCCTGCCTCTCGAGCTCCGGAGCCTCCTGTCGTGACCGCGGTCGTGACCGGCGCCGCCGGTTTCATCGGCTCGCACCTCACCGAGAGCCTGCTCGCCGACGGCGTGGAGGTGATCGGGATCGACTGCTTCACCGACTACTACGCCCGCTCCGTGAAGGAGGAGAACCTGGCCCGGCCCCGGGAGCACTCGGGTTTTCGGTTCGTCGAGGGGGCGCTGCAGGATCTCGATCTCGCACCGCTGCTCGAAGGAGCCGATCACGTCTATCACCTCGCCGCGCAGGCCGGCGTCAGGGCTTCGTGGGGGAGCGAGTTCTCCCTCTACGCCGAACACAACGTGCTCGCGACGCAGCGGCTCCTGGAGGCAACGCTTGCAGCAGGTCGCCCGCGGGTCGTGTACGCCTCCTCCTCGTCGGTCTACGGGGTGACACCCACGCTCCCCCTCCGTGAGGACGGGCCGTGCCGGCCGGTCTCACCCTACGGGGTCACCAAGCTCGCGGCCGAGCACCTCGGGGTGCTGTATCACCGCACCTACGGCCTGCCCACTGTGAGCCTTCGGTACTTCACGGTCTTCGGGCCCCGGCAGCGTCCGGACATGGCCTTCCACCGTTTCTTCAAGGCCGCTCGAGCCGGGGAGCCGATCCACGTTTTCGGCGACGGAAAGCAGACCCGGGATTTCACCTTCGTCTCCGACATCGTCGCGGCCACCCGGGCCGCCGCGGTTTCCGGACAGCCCGGCTCCGTGTATAACGTGGGGGGCGGGGAGCGCGTGGAGCTCAACCACGTCCTGAAGCTGATCGAGAAGATCAGCGCATGCCCGCTCCACATCCAGCACGAGGAGAATCAGAAGGGCGACATGCGAGACACTTTCGCAGACACGACCGCCGCGCGCCGCGATCTCGGCTTCGAGCCCCGCGTCCGCCTGGAAGACGGCCTGGCCCGGGAATGGGAGTGGCTGGGAGCACGAAGTTGAGACAGCGCTTCCTGGCGGGACTGATCGCCCTTGGGATCGCGGCGGGCTGCGCCACCTCCGACGTCGATCTCGAGAAGCTCTCGAGCCCCTCGGACCAGGTGGTCTGGAAGGCGGGTCAGGCGGCTTTGAAAGAACAGGCCTGGGAACCGGCCCGGCAGTACTTCCGCCGCATCATCGACGCGTTCCCCCAGAGCCAGTACCAGCCCCAGGCGCGCATCGCCCTGGCGGACGCGTACCTCGCGCAGGGCGGCCCTGGAAACTCCATCCTGGCCGTGTCCCAGTTCCGGGAGTTCCTCAACCTGTACCCTTCGGCCGACAAGGCGGACTACGCACAGTTTCAGAGCGCGGAGGCCTACTTCAGCCAGAAGAACGCCCCTGACCGGGATCAGACCTCGACCCAGCAGGCGCTCGAGGAGTTCCAGCAGCTGCTCGACGTCTATCCCAACTCGCCCTTCGTCGAGCCGGCCCGGGTGCGCATTCAAGAGTGCCGTCAGACCCTCGCCCGCTCCGAGTTCCAAATCGGCTATTTCTACGCCAAGACGCGCAAGGCCTGGCGGGCCTCGATCGCGCGGTACGAGAAGATCCTGCGGGACTATCCCGACTTCGACGACCTCGACGAGGTGCTCTTCCGGCTCGGCGAAGCCCAGGCGGCGGCGGCCCGGTTCGCCGAGGCTCGCCCCACGTTCAACCGGCTCAAAGAGGAGTATCCGAAGAGCAGGTGGCTGGGAAAGGCCGACGAGATCTTGGCGGAGATGCCCGAGATGGCCGCTCCCATCGAGGACGTGCCAGCCCCCGCTGCGGAGCCCACGCCACCCGCCTCGGCCACTGTGGACGGGCCGGCGCCGGAACTCTAACCTCAAGTGTCACTTTGGAGAATCGCCCAAAAAGCGCTTGACGAAAGCCTTTTCTCCTGATAGGGTTCCGCTGAGCCCAAGTCTCACGGGGACCGTATAGGGTTCACGAGGATGGAGCAATTGTCATCCGGGAGGGAAGGCAGTGAGACCGAACCTGATTCTCGGTGGCGTCTTCGCGCTGGCAGCCGCGGGGACGATTGTCGCGGCACAGGACGGCCCGCCCGTGGGGATCCAGAGCGGACCCGCCACGGTGGCCGCCCATTGGACGAAGAACACCTCCTACCCCACGACGATCCCTGAGGGGGCGACGTACCACATCGTGGAGCGGGGCGACACCCTCTGGGACCTGTCCGCGCGCTACCTCGACAACCCGTACCTCTGGCCTCAGCTCTGGGACAACAACAAGCACATTGCGGACGCCCACTGGATCTACCCCGGCGACCCGGTCCTGCTCCCTGACGTTGCCGTGATCTCCGAGGGGGCCGGTGAAGAGCTCGCCCTCGGCGGACCCGAGGGCATCGTCGAGGAGTTCGGAATGGAGGGCGCCGGCGAAGGAGAGCCCGGCGCCGCCGGTGGCATCGGGGCGTCGCTTGGGCCCGTCACGGAGGAAACCGCGCTCCAGTGCGCCATGTACGTCGCCGCCCACGGCGAAGACGAGAGCCTCTACCTCCTCGGCTCCGAGCTCGGCGGCGACAAGGTCGCCCTGGCCGAGCGCGACATCGTCTACCTGAGCAAGGGCAGCAACGCAGGCGTGCGAGCGGGCGACCTCTACTCGCTGCACCACTCGGCGTACGCCGTGAAGCACCCGATCACCGGACGGATGCTCGGGATGAAGCGCGAGACGTCCGGCTGGGTGAAGGTCATCCTGGTCCAGGAGGACACCGCCACCGCCGTCGTGGAGGAGTCCTGCCTCGACATCCACGCCGCGGACTACCTCAAGCCCTTCGAGCGCGTGAACGTCCCGATGGTCGTTCGACGGCCTCCCTCCGACCGACTCACTCCGCCCACCGGCAGGGTCGATCGCTTCATCGTCGATCTCCAGGACGACGCCACCATGGCCGGCGAAGGCTCGTTCGTCGTCATCGACGCCGGATCGAACGACGGTGTCTCGCCGGGCACTGTGTTCTCCATCTACCGGATCATCTACCCATCGGTCCCCACCCCCCGAAACGTGATCGGCGAGGTGACCGTCGTTGCCGCACGAGACACCACCGCCACCGCCAAGATCACCTACTCCCGACAGGAGATCATGGTTGGCGATCAGGTGGAGATGCGCTGAGACGTAGCGGCCTGCCTGAGGCCTGCCTTCGGGCAGGCCTTTCGGGGGATTCACTCCCGATGGGCGGATGCCGCAGGCCTTTCCTGTTCGGGTTTGGGCTGGGCGGGACCGGACTCTCTGGGCGCTCGAACGACCTGACGCCAGAAGCGCAGGAAGTAGTCGGCTCCCGACACCACCGTGATCAGGACCACGGCCCAGAGGACGACGATCCCCGGCCGTCGCAGCGCCGGGTGCGCTGGCGAGAGGATCAACATCAGCACCGCGACCACCTGAACGACCATCTTGGCCTTTCCGAGAACCGAAGCACGAATGAGCACGCCCTTCCCCGCCGCCACGTTCCGAAGCGCCGTCACAGCGAGCTCACGGGCCACGATGATCATCACCATCCAGGCCGGCACCAGGCCCATCTCCACCAGGGACAACAGCGCAGCAGCGATGAGGAGCTTGTCGGCCAGGGGGTCGAGCAGGATACCGAGCTTTGTGACCTCGTTTCGTCGGCGGGCGAAGTAGCCGTCGAGGTAGTCCGTGAGCACCGCGATCCCGAAGATTCCCGCCCCCAGGTAGACGTGGCCCTCAACGCGGGTCAGAAGGACGACCACCAGGAGAGGGACGAGGAACATCCGGAGCAGCGTCAGGGCGTTCGGCAGGTTCACGGAGCGGACGATAGTGAATGGAGCCGGGGCGAGTCAACATCCGTCCAGCGAGGCCGGCGGCCGCTGGCGTGGTGCTAAGATCTCGAGACTCAGGACGCTTCACCCCGGATCATGAAAGCAGTCATCCTCGCCGGGGGCGAAGGGACGCGGCTGCGTCCCCTCACTCTCTCGGCGCCCAAACCCGTCGTCCCCGTCGTCGATCGCCCATTCCTCCGTCACCAGCTCGATCTGCTGGCCGGGGCGGGCGTCTCGGAGGTGGTCTTCTCCGTCGCCTACCAGCCGGAGCGGGTGGAGGCCGTCTTCGGGGACGGCACCGGGCTCGGCATCCGGATCCGATACGCCGTGGAATCCACACCTCTCGGCACCGGTGGAGCGGTCAAGAACGCCGAGCCCCTGCTGGACGAGCGGACGATCGTGCTGAACGGCGACGTCCTGATGGACCTGGACCTGGCCTCGGTCGTGGCTCGCCACGACGCCGAGCAAGCCTCCGCCACCATCGTCCTGACCCCTGTTCCCAACCCGTCGGCCTACGGGCTCGTCGAGACGGACGACCAGGGCCGAGTCCTCCGCTTCCTCGAGAAGCCGAAGGCCGAAGACATCCGGACGAACAACATCAACGCCGGGGTCTACATCCTCGAGACGCGGGTCCTGGATCTCATGCCCCCGGGCGTCAAGTACTCGATCGAACGGGGCTTCTTTCCCTCGCTCCTCGAACGGGGGGATCTGGTCCTCGGGCCGGTGCACGAGGGGTACTGGATCGACATCGGCACGCCGGAGAAGTACCTCCAGGTCCACAGCGACATCCTGGCGCGGCGATTTCCGGTGGCTCTCGACGGCGAGGAGAGCTCCGGGGGGTGGATCCATCGCGAGGCTCGCGTGGACGACGACGCGATCACCGAGGCGCCCTTCTATGTCGGGCCCGGGTGCGATGTGGCCGGCGGCGCCCGGATTGGCCCCGACACGGTTCTCGTGGGTGAGGTCGACGTCGCGAAGGGGGCGAGGATTCGCGCCAGTGTGGTCTGGCGGGGCGCCACCATCGAGTCCGACGCGGAGGTCGACGAATCCTTGATCGGGCCCGGGGTGCGGATCGGACGCGGCGCGCGGATCGAGCGAGCCGTGCTGGGAGAAGGCTCGGTCCTCAGCGACTTCTCCCGTTCCATCTGAGCTGATCATCTTGAGCTAGACATGGAGACTGCATGACCCGGATCGAGCCCGGCATCTTCAAGGCGTACGACATCCGGGGCCTCTACCCGGACGAGCTCAACGCCGAGGTGGCCCGACGGGTGGGACGAGCGCTCGTCGAGTACCTGGGAGCCCGAAAGATCGCCGTCGGCCGGGACTGCCGGCTTTCCTCTCCCGAGCTGGCCGCGGCTTTCATCGAGGGCGTCCGCTCGCAGGGCTGCGCGGTGGTCGACATCGGCGTCGCGAGCACAGACATGCTCTATTACCAGGTGGCCCGCCACGAGCTCGACGGCGGCGCCATCATCACCGCCTCGCACAATCCCGCACAATGGAACGGTCTCAAGCTCGTCCGCCGCGGGGCCCTGGCGCTCTCCGGCGATGCCGGCATCAAGGAGATCCGGGAGTGGCTGGGTGAGGGCCGTTTCGCCGACAGTCCTTCGGCAGAAGGAGCTCTGGAGGCGGCCTCTCCCAGGGACGACTACGCCCGGCACTGTCTCTCGTTCGTGGACGTGGACACCATTCCGCCGCTCAAGGTGGTGCTGGACACGGCCAACGGCATGGGAGCCGTGGGCGCAGACGCCATCTTCGAGTCTCTTCCTGTCGTCGCAGTCCGGATGTACTTCGACCTGGACGGCACGTTTCCGAATCACCCGGCCGATCCGCTTCTCGAAGAGAACCGACGGGACATCGTCGAGCGCGTCGTCAGGGAGAAAGCGGACCTGGGGATCGCGTGGGACGGCGATGCGGACCGGTGCTTCTTCATCGACGACACCGGCGCGTACGTCCCCGGCGACTTCGTGACGGCGCTGCTGGGCGAGGCCTACGCCCGCAGGGAGCCCGGGGCGCGGATCATCTACGACGTGCGAGCCTCCCGCTCGGTGCCCGAGCGCGTCACCGCTGCCGGCGGGGTGCCCCTCATGAACCGCGTCGGCCACGCCTTCTTCAAGAAACGCATGCGGGACGAGAACGCGGTGTTCGGGGGTGAGGTGTCTGGCCACTTCTACTTCAGGGACAACTGGTTCGTGGACAACGGCATGATTCCAGCTCTTCTCGTGCTCGAACGGCTGGGCCGGGATCGCTGCAAGCTCAGCGAGCTCGTCGCGCCCCTTCGAGCGCGCTACCACATCTCCGGCGAGATCAACTCCCGGGTGAGTGACGTCGGGCGCGCTCTCGCCCTCATCGAGGAGCGCTACGGTGACGGCCGCATCACGACCCTCGACGGCATCTCGGTCGACTACCACACGTGGCACTTCAACGTTCGGCCCTCCAATACCGAGCCGCTTCTGCGGCTGAACCTCGAAGCGGGGTCCCGGGAGGACATGGAAGACCGCCGCGACGAGGTCCTGGCGCTCATCCGTTCCTGAGAAATTTACCCCGCCTGCCTTGACCGGCCGAGGCGGGCCCCGCTATCATCGTAGGAGTCGTCGAGCGGGGCGGGCGTAGCTCAGCTGGTAGAGTACGAGCTTCCCAAGCTCGGAGTCGCGGGTTCGAACCCCGTCGCCCGCTCCAACGCCTGCGCTGCGAGAGGCCCGAGCGGACGGGTCTCTCGGGAGGAATTGATGGGCATCTTCGGCAGGCAAGAGACGACGCCCTCGGCGCGCGCCACAGATCCCGCGGCACCTCCGGCCGCCAAGGGAAAGGCTGCGGCTGCCGCCAAGGCAAAGGCTGCGGCTGCCGCACCGGCCGCGGTCTCCACCGGCTCGCCGTGCGTCGTTGGCACCAAGACGGTCCTGAAGGGCGACATCACCGGCGAGGAGGACGTTCTGGTCGAGGGAACAGTGGAGGGCACGATCCGCATCGGACGCGATCTGAAGGTGGGTCTCGGAGGATGCGTCAAGGCCGCCGTGAGCGCCCAGTCGATCGTGGTGGCCGGCCAGATCATCGGCGATTGCCAGGCCACACAGCGCGTCCACATCGAGGCCACTGGTCGGCTCACCGGGAACATCCGGGCCCCCCGGGTCATCATCGTCGAAGGGGCAAGGTTCAAGGGCAACAGCGACATGTCCCCTCGCGGAGGCGGGCCTGGGAGCGCCTGAGGACGCGGGGCCGGCCGGTCCCAACGAGGGACCGGCATTTGCCGTTTCTCTTTACCGCCGTATAATTTCCACACTGAAGTATGCTCGCGAGCGCCTTTGACGACCGGCGGAGGGAAGTCCTCCGGACACTGATTCAGCTCCACATAGAGACCGGCGAGCCGGTTGGCTCGGAGAGCCTCTCTCGAGCAATCAATCGCGCTCTGTCTCCAGCCACGCTCAGGAACATCATGGCCGACCTCGAGGACCTCGGGTATCTCGACCACCCTCACACGAGCGCCGGTCGGGTTCCGACGGACGGCGGCTACCGCTTCTTCGTGGACAGCCTGATGGACCGACATCCCCTGCCGCCCGGAGACGCCGCTGCGGTGGAGTCGGCCTTTGCAGCCACCGAGGCGTCCACCGAGCAAGTGATGGAGGACGCTTCGCATCTGCTCTCCAGTCTGAGCCGGCAGGTTGGCTTCGTCATCGCCCCGAATGCCGCGCGCACGTGCTTTCGGCACATCGATCTCGTGCCCCTCGCCGCTCCCCGCGTCCTCGTGGTGATGGTGGCAGCGAGCGGCCTGGTGACCCAGAAGGTGATCGAGCTCGATGACCCGCTGAGCGCCGACGAGCTCCAGACCTGCGCCAACTACTTGAACACCCACTTCTCGGGCATGGCTCTCTCGGCCATCCGCGAGAAGCTTCTGGCCCTCATGCGGGAGGAGAAGGCCCTCTACGATTCGCTTCTGAAGAAGGCTCTCAGCCTTGGAGAGCGAGCCTTCGCCCAGTCCGAGGGCGAAGCCAGCGTCTCGCTCGACGGAGCGTCGAACATCTTGCTGCATCCCGACTTCGAGAACCTCGAGCGCATGCGTGTGCTCTTCCGCACCTTCGAAGAGAAGAGCCGCCTCGTCGAGATCCTCACCGCCTGCATCTCGGGCGAGGGGATTCGCGTCCTGATCGGACACGAGAACCCGGACCCGGACCTCCGCGACGTGTCCCTCGTGACCGCCGGCTGCACCGTCGAGGGCGACTCGGGTTGGGGTCTCGGGGTGTTGGGATCGACGCGGATGGAGTATGCCCACGTGGTGGCCCTCGTCGACCACGTGGCCCAGGCTCTCGGCGACAGACTGAGGAGCATGAGCTCATGAGCCGGACGCTCCAGAAGCAAAACGAGGCGGAGGAGACCGCCGTGCCCCAGGGCGACGATCCTTCGACCGCCAAGGACCAGGCCTCGGCCATGGCGGAGGAGGCTTCCCCGACGCCCGCGAAGGGCCTCGAGGCGGGCCAGGGGCCCCCGCCATCCCCCGAGGACCAGCTCGCGACCCTGCGCGCCGAGCATGAGGTTCTCCAGAACACCCTCCTCCACCGGCGCGCGGACTTTGAGAACTACCGCCGGCGGGTCGAGCGTGACCGGAGCACGGCTGCCCAGGAGGCGCTGACCGGGATCTTCGAGGAGCTTCTTGGAACCGTGGACAACCTGGAGCGCGCCCTGTCGGCCGGCGGCGGCGAGGACGAGTTCCGGGAAGGCGTGGAGCTCACCCACCGGGAGCTGGTCGGGCTGTTCGAGTCGCACGGCGTCGTCGCGGTCGACCCGGTGGGCCAACGCTTCGACCCTGCCACGCAACAGGCTCTGATTCATGAGCCCGTGCCGGGGCTGAGTGACGACGAGGTCGCAGAAGTGTTTCGCAAGGGGTACTCGTTCGGGGAGCGCCTGCTCCGCCCCGCGCTGGTCAAGGTGGCCAAGGGTGAGGAGCCGGAGGACGGGAACGGCGACCGCTAGTCCGTTTCCTCCGGGAAGGGAGCGAGGTTCGACGTGGGCAAGATGATCGGAATCGACCTGGGGACGACCAACTCGTGCGTGGCCGTTATGGAGGGTGGCATCCCTCAGGTCATCCCCAACCAGGAGGGGGCGCGTACGACCCCCTCCATCGTCGGATTCACCGCGAAGGGCGAGCGGCTGGTCGGGCAGATCGCCAAGCGCCAGGCCCTGACCAATCCGAAGAACACCGTCTACGCGGTCAAGCGTCTGATCGGCCGGAAGCTCGACTCCCCCGAGGCCGAGATGGCGGTCGCCGGGGCCAAGGACGGCGACGGGAGCGATACCGACGCGCTCAAGACGTGTCCCACCGACATGGAGAAGGCCGCCACGGTCATCGGACAGGCGATGCTCCGCCCCTGAGACCCGTGGGTGGGGCGACGCGGCTCGCGGCCGCCCTGGTCCGCCTGCAGCACCGCAATGACAGGAAAACGCGACTACTACGAGGTCCTGGCGCTTCCCCGGGACGCCCCCGAGCAGGCGGTGAAGTCCGCCTACCGGAAGATGGCGCTCAAGTTCCACCCGGACCGCAACCCGGGAGACGAGCGCGCCGAGGGGCAGTTCAAGGAGGCGGCCGAAGCCTACGGCGTGCTGGGCGACCCGGAGAAGAGGCGCCGCTACGACACCTTCGGGCACGCGGGGGTGAGCGGAGCCGGCGGCGCGGGCTTCGACCCCACGATCTTCGCCGACTTCAGCGACATCCTCGGAGACTTCTTCGGCTTCGGCGACCTCTTTGGACGTCGCCAGGGGCCCCGTCGCGGCGCGGACCTCCGATACAACCTCGAGCTCTCGTTCGAGGAGGCGGCGTTCGGCACCGAGACGCAGATCCGAATTCCCCGGGCCGACACGTGCGAGACCTGCTCGGGATCCGGAGCCGCCCGCGGCACCCAGCCCGCAACTTGTCCGACCTGCGCGGGCGCAGGACAGGTCACGTTCCAGCAGGGCTTCTTCAGCGTGGCCCGGACCTGCAGCCACTGCCGGGGCGCCGGGCGAATCGTCACCGAGGAGTGCAAGACGTGCGCAGGCGAGGGACGAATCACCAACGAGCGCACCCTCCAGATCAAGGTCCCACCCGGGGTCGACAACGGCTCGCAGTTGCGCATCTCCGGCGAGGGTGAGGCCGGGCCCCCGGGGGGACCGGCCGGCGACCTGTACGTGGCTCTCCGTGTCAAGGAGCACGAGCTCTTCCGGCGGGATGGAACCCACCTCTTCTGCGAGATCCCGGTGAGCTTTCCCCAGGCCGCCCTCGGCGCGACCCTGGAGATCCCCATCCTCGGCGAAGGAAAGACCACGA
>CAUZDW010000068.1:0-15387 GCA_963578825.1 Vicinamibacteria bacterium | reverse complement strand
ATCGAGCGTGATGTCATCGCCCGCGGCGTCTTCACCTCGGTCAAGGACCTCGCGCGAAAGCTCATGCGCTACATAAAGCGCTACAACCTCCAGCCCAAGCCGATCAAGTGGAGCTACTCCGATCCCTCCCACAGAATCAATATCTACGGTTCCGATTCAGCCGTTACGGGCAACTAGTCGGCCCGCGACGCCTGCCCGGGCGCTCTCTGGCGTCTCACGGTCACAGCTGGGCGATGGTCGTCTTCAGCAGGCCTTGGACCGTGCCGAAGCTGGAGACCCGAAACGAGTTTGCGCCGGCCCCGGTTGGGCGTGACCCGGCCAATGGAGCGGATGGCACGCACGCTCGAGAGCGAGAGATGCTCCGGGGCCGGGTGTGCGAGGGAGATCCGGTCAATCTACGCGACAGGAGCGAAGCTCACCTGCGCGTTCGCGCGGTTCGGCTGTCTCTCGAGCTGGAGCGTGTAGAGGAGGTCGTCCTCGCTTCTCCGCGGAGACTGCGAGGTTATCCGCACGGTGTCGGAAGTGAACTCCAGAGCCGAGGCACTTCTCACCTTCAGGATCAGCGCTCCGTCTCCGACGGACCCCGGCAGCGCGTCCGTTTCGGAGAAGTCGAGCTCTATCGAGTCCCGGAGGAGCGTCGCCGTCGTACAGACGTGGTGAGCGAGCTGGTGCTGAAAGGACACGGAGTTCGGCGACAGCAGCATGTCGGCACGGTCGTTGTAGGGGGTGAGGAGCGCAACCCATGCTGCGACGATCTCCATGTTTCTCTCCGGGTCGGGGTGGAGCAGATTGGGCCAATGCAACCCGCAGGTCGGACCACTCAGCCGGCCGATCGGCGTCTGGCCGATGACGTCCCAGTTCAGCAGATCCTCGCCCCGCTCGACGGTCATCACGCCGGCATCGAACCCGAACACGCCGTGGGAGACGGCCCCGGCGTTGGCCATGCTCCTGAAAGGGGTGTTGATGTAGGTGACACCGCGCCGTCGGAGCAACTCCGCCACGCTCACCTCGCGCCCCTCGCTGGGCCCGAACGTGTGGCGGAAGGCGGTGGGCACGAAGGACCGCGGAAAATCGCCCAGCCGATGCTGGTCCATGATCGCCGCGAAGGCATCCAGAAGCCTCTCCACCAGCTCGGGCGGCCGCATTCGGCCGTCGGGGTCGGCCCATTCGGCGCGGGTGAACCGTTCCCCGCTCCAGTGCTCGTGGCCCACGCCGTGGATGGTGCACTCGAAGTGTGTGGGATTGGAGCGGATGGCGTCCGCGGCCTCCTCCTGCCAGGGGCCCACCCACCGGCTGTTGTCCCAGCGTTCTCCCATCCAGGTGCTCTCGGGGATCTTCCGCAGGATGTTGGCCTTGTCCCATTCGCACAGGATCAGGGCGGCCTGGGGCCTGATGTCCAGCGCACGGCCCAACGCCACGATGGCTCGATAGTCGGCGGGCACGTGGTGACGGTGAATCCCGGTGCGATAGGGCTCCTGTCGCGCGCTGCCGTCTTCGCCGGACCACCAGCCGACGTCGTCGATGACGACCTGAAGAGGCATGGGAATGGCGACGGCGACACCATCTCGAGGCAAGGGCTTCCTCTCCTCGGCCACGACCCGTCTCGCGCCGGCGGTGCCGAGCGCCGCTGCGGCGCTGATCCGGGTGGCGTCGATCATGAACTCACGACGATTCACCATGACGGCATCTCCCATTGCTGTCCCTCGCAGCCCGGATGACCGCGGTCCCGGTGCTGCTCAGAAGGCCCTCCACGTGTGGATCTCCTCGCTGTCAGACCTTCAGATAGACCCCGCGTCGGTCCATCCACGAGGCCGCGAAATAGAAGAGGAGCACCATCGAGAGCGCCCACGCCAGGGAGGCCTCGTGGCACGGAAGCCAGCCCGCGTAGAGCGCCCGGTAGAGGCGCTCCCACAGACTTGCCCAGGGGCCGTCCGCCCCGGACCACCCGATCGCGCCGAGGGTGTCGGCGAGGAGGCCCGCTCCCACGTAGACAGCGATCGCGTTCTTTCCGTACGTCACGAACGGTCGAGCCCACCTCCGCCAGCCGGCCACGTCGACCACCCAGTAGGTGAGGCCGAACAGCGCGGCGGCCAGGCCGCCGGTCAACAGCACGAAGGACGACGTCCAGAGGCTCTTGTTGATCGGGAAGGCGAACCACGCCGGCACCCCTTCGGCCCAGAGGACACCCAGGACACTCAGCCCGAGGCCCCCGAAGAGCAGGCCCAGGGCCGTCGTGGACGGCTTTCGACCGGATCGGACCCACCACCCGAACAGCAGCCCGAGCAGCGTCGTGGCGATGGCAGGGAAAGTCGAAAGCACGCCCTCCGGGTCCCACGTCTTCGTGACGCTCCAGACGTGGGGCACCAGGAGGATCCGGTCCACCTGGGCCGCGAGGTTCGTCTCCATCTCGAGGTTCGGCGGGTGACCCTCGGGCCCCATCACCTGCGTCATGAGCACCCAGTAGCCGACGAGGAGGGCGGCGACGAGCGCTGCCTGTCCGCGTGGGCGCAACCAGCGCTTCGCCGCGAACGCCGCCAGGTAGCAGATCCCGATCCGCTGCAGGACGCCGGACCAGCGCAGGTCGGCGAACGGGAAAAACGGGTAGAGGTTCAGCAGCAGGCCGAGGCCGACGAGCTTCGACGCGCGAAAAAGGGCCGGTCGGAACTCGAGGCATCGCGAGAAGGTGAGCGACATCCCGACCATGAAGAGGAAGAAGGGGAAGATCAGGTCGGTGGGCGTCCAGCCGTGCCACGAGGCGTAGAGGAGGGGCCAGTAGACGCAGGACCAGTCGCCCGGATTGTTGACGAGGATCATGGCCGCGATGGTCAGGCCGCGGAAGGCATCGAGGGAGACGAGGCGGGCCTTCGGGGCCGAGGGATCGGACATGGGCGTGATCCTAACCCCAACGGGCGGAAGCCGTGGTCCGTCCCTGATCTACCGCGGCGCCAGGTGCTGTCGTCGAGTGGAGTACAGGTGGCCGTCCTCGGCCCCGACGAGCAGGTCGAGGACCCCATCCCGATTCCAGTCGATGACGGTCGGGCTCGTCGAATGCGACGAGATGTCTCGCCGGCCGATCGGGCCCCGATTCGTGAGCTCGTAGGTGCCGTCCTCGTGCGCCCGTCCTTTCAGAAGCTCCGCGTTCATCCCGTTCAACAGGACGTCGAGCTGGCCGTCGCCGTCCCAGTCCACCACCGCCAGCTTGCGACGGCCGCTCTTTCCGGCGGTCCCGCGGCTGAGCTCGAGCGGCACCCCGTCGGCTCCGACGAAGACACGCCGCCCCGGAAGGAGATCGAGCCCGCTCGGACTCCGCCGACGCGGGAAGAGCGCCAGGAACCCCTCGTGATCGAGCATCACCAGGTCGTTCAACCCGTCGCCGTCGAAATCCACCACGTACGGGGTCGTGCGCCACTGGGTGACGAGCTGGCGGCCGCGTGGCTCCCACCAGTTCCAGGCGGGCTTCGGAGGCCCGGCGGGCCAGCGCACCTCGATCGGAGCCGCTTTCGCCAGCACGGGTTGGCGGCGGCCCCCGACGTTGCGATACCAGACCACCTCACCCCAGATCGAGTTGAGGACCACGTCCGGCCTGCCGTCGTGATCCCAGTCGGCCACCGCCAGGGTCGTGTAGCCCCACTTGGCCTCGGCCGGCCCCTGAATCGACCCGTTGCCGCCGGCCTGGATCCGGATCACCTCCCCACCCGCCTCGAGGAAACGTGGCGCGGCCCAGCGGGGCGGGTCGCCGCCGTCGAGGTTCTCGATGAAGCCGACGTAGCCGGCGGTGTTCCCGCAAATCAGGTCCTCGTCCCCGTCGGCGTCCCAGTCGAAGGCGACGGGCGTGACGAGGGCGCCGAACTTGACCTCGTGAGCCTCCTGCTGGAAGTGGCGGGGACGCCCGAAGCGCGGCACACCGTCGACGAGCCGTCCCGTGTTCTCCACGTAGGCGACGCGGCCGTCCTCCTCTCCCACCACGATGTCGACGTGGCCGTCGCCGTCCCAGTCGACGGCCACGGGTGCGATCATCTGGAGGTCGAGGTGGATCACGCCGCGGTCGTCTTCGAGAAAACGGCCCCCCGCGTAGCGCGGGTGCTGTCGGTCGCCGACGTTCTCGAAGTAGCTGAGTCGATCGAGGAACTCCCCGCAGACGATGTCGAGATCTCCGTCGCCGTCCAGGTCGACGAGGCTCGGCGAAGGCATCCCGAACACCTCGAGGGGACGGCCTCCGGCCTCGATCCGGACCGGAGGGTCATAACGCGGATCGTCCCGTGTCCCTTGATTGCGAATCAGGTAGACGAAGCCCCGCAGGGGGCCCCGCGTCCACTCTCCGTTTTCGTCGAAGGCGTCGTCCCAGCCGTAGTCGGTCCAGTCGCCCACACCGACGATCAGGTCCAGGTCGCCGTCGCCCTCCCAGTCCGCGTACTTCCACTGGTTCGCACGAAGCCGGCCGTCCGCATGGTGAACCTGCGTCTCGGGGTAGATCGGGACGAGACGCTCGAGTCCCGTGGCGCGAAAGTCGGTGTACTCGTGGCCCGGCACGAGGACGCGCGGCTCACCGTCGACGTAGGAGACCTGGGCGTTGCGGGGCCCGGGGCCGATCCGGCGCCCCGCCTTGAAGACGGGCATGGGGCCGCCACCGGGGTTCTCGAACACGTAGGTGCCGTTGTACGGCTTGTCCGGGCAGACGACCACGAGATCGAGGTCGCCGTCCCTGTCGTAGTCCATCGGCAACGGCGACGCCCAGAGGCCCACCCCCAGGTCGACGACCAGGCCGGGGTGGTTGTAGAGGAGGCGCTCCATGTCGAATCCAGAGCTCGAGACCGGCTGGGCCCCGACACGGGGGATGGCTCCGAGAGCGACACAGACGACGGCGAATGCGGTTGTGCGGCTCATCATGCTTCTTGGACCTCGCCGACACCCCCACGACTACTCGGGCGCGACGCTGGGCGCCCCCGGGAAGTGGACGTCGACCCGATAGTGCATCGTATAGAGTCGGTACTTCTGGCCATCGTGGACCAGGATCCCGGAGGACTTGTTCTCCTCCAGGATCGGGTTGCCCGGGTACTTCTTCCAGTCGATCAAGTCGTCCGACACCGCCACGTTCGTCGTCCAGTCCCGCCAGGGCTGGTGTGCGGAGGCGTGGTAGTAGGCGTAGTAGCGCCCCTGGTGCTTCACGATCTGGTTGACGGCGACCGCGTGCCGATCGTAGGCCTCCGGTCCGGCGGCGATCACCGGCTCGTCCTGCACGTTGGTCCACGTGGTGCGGTCCTTCGAGGTGGCCAGCCAGATCCCGGCGTCGTTCCGCTCGTAGAAGAGGTACCACGTGCCGCCCTCGACCCAGACGGTGGGTGTGCCGTAGGGACCGTCCGATATGGGCTCTCCATCGGTGGTGCGGACGTCGAGGCGGCCGTGGGGGGTCCAGCTCAGCCCGTCCGTCGACTCGAGCCAGTGCGCCCGGTCGCCCACGCCCTCCGCGAACATGATGTAGCGGCCCTGGTGGCGGACCACCATCATGTCCTCGATCCACAGGTCGTCCACCAGCGGGTTTCCGGCGTGGCGAGTCCAGGCCAGGCCGTCGGGCGAGGTGGCGTAGCCCAGCCGAAGGAGATCGTCCCCTGCTCCATCTGCGTCGTAGCCCGTGTACCACATCCGGTAGCCGGACTCGTCGCGCAGAATCCAGCCCCGTTCGAGGATCCCGGAGTCCCAGCTGCCCGGCCCCGCGGCGGTGAAGACGGGGTTGCCCTCGTAGGGCACGAAGTCGACCAGCGCCGACGGGAACTCGTCGACGGCGGCGGCCGGAGAAGGCGTCTCCGCTGGCCGACAGCCCGTGGCGAAGCACACGGCCAGGGTCGTGATCAGTGTCGCCGTCGTAATGATCTCGACTCGCTGCTCCATGACTCACCTCGGATCGTCTGTCCGTTGCCTGCTTCCCGGGGCCACCGGTCGAAAGCTACCACACGCCAACGCTGGCGCAAGGGCCCGAAGCGGCAGGCGCGCTGCCCCTCGCCGTCGCACGGGGCGTGGACTCCTGGAAGCGTATAGTGGGGCGGCGATTCAGGAGGGCAGCACCATGAGACGATTCCGAACGCTGGCCGCGGTCCTGATCGGGTTGCTCTGCCTCCCGCTCGCAGCCGCCGGACAGGAGCCCGGCGACGCGGCGGGGGTCGCGCCGGGGGACGAGGCGATCCAGGCCCACCTCGCCGCGCTGTCGGCGGAGTTTTCGGAGCGGTTCCTCGACGGCGTGACATCGGCCGAGGACTGGTGGACGCTCCGCCCGCGCTACCGCCGGGAGTACCTCTACATGCTCGGGCTCTGGCCGGTGCCCGAGCGCACGCCGCTGGAGGCCACGGTGACCGGGGAGCTGCAGGGCGACGGGTTCGTCGTCGAGAAGCTCCACTACCAGAGCCGGCCGGGCCTGTACGTGACCGCCAACCTCTACCGCCCGGCGGACGGTGAGGAGGGCGAACGCCGGCCCGCAGTCCTCTACGTGTGCGGCCACTCGCCGCGCGGCCGCGACGGCAACAAGGCCGCATTCCAGTCCCACGGGATCTGGTTCGCTCGCCACGGCTACGTGTGCCTGGTGGTCGACACCCTGCAGCTCGGCGAGATCGCCGCCATCCACCACGGCACCTACAACGAGGAGCGGTGGTGGTGGCACTCGCGCGGCTACAACCCGGCCGGGGTGGAGAGCTGGAACGGCGTTCGCGGCATCGACTACCTGGTGAGCCGGCCGGATGTCGACCCCGAACGCATTGTGGTCACGGGAATCAGTGGCGGAGGAGCCGTGGCGTTCTGGGTGGCGGCGGCGGACGATCGTGTGAGCGTCGCCGTACCGGTCAGCGGTATGGCCGACCTCCCGTCGTACGTCGCCGATCGACTCGTCGACGAGCACTGCGACTGCATGTTCCTCTACAACACCTTCGAGTGGCCCTGGACGCGGATCGCGGCGCTCGTCGCCCCCCGGCCCCTCCTCTTCGTCAACAGCGACCGCGACGCGCTCTTCCCCATGGACGCCAACGAGCGGGTCTCCGCGCGGCTCGAGCGGCTCTACGCGCTCTTCGGCACGGGGGACCTGGTCGACAGCGTCGTCAGCCTCGGGGGACATGCCTACCGAGCGGACATCCGCCGCGCGGCCTATCGCTTCGTCCGGACGCACCTCACCGGCGACGGGCGCCCCGTCCTGGACAGCGAGATCGACCTGGTCATCGGGAGCGACGACGAGGCGCGGCACCCGATCCCGCCGGGCGCGCTGCGGGTCTTCCCGACCGACGCCGACCTCCCTGCCAACGAGGTCAACACGACCATCGACCGGAGCTTCGTCCCCATGGCCGAGGTCGCGCCGCCGACGCCGGGGACCTTCGACGAGTGGCGGTCGACGCTCCTCGCCGAGCTGCGGAGAGTGACGTTCCGAGATCTCCCGTGGCGGGCCGCCGGGGCGCTCGAGGACGATCCGCAGCGGGAGGGGTGGAAGCGACTGACGACCGAGGGGCCGGTGCGGGCGCATCTCGCGCCGGTGACGGCGCACGCCGACGAGGGAGTGGCCGTTCTGGTCGTGGCCCCCGAGGGCGAGCGCGGCACCGTGCCCGCGGAGGTGGCCACCCGGGGTGAGGTCTGGCTGCTCTACCCGAGAGGAACCGGACCGACGCGCTGGACCCGCCGCAACCCCCCGAACTCCGTCGAGCGCGCGCACGTCCTGCTCGGCCGCACCGTCGACGGCGGGCGGGTGCGTGACGTGGCGCTCGTCGCGCGGGCCCTGAAGTCCGCCGGGCGAACACGCGTGCGCGCGACCGGAGAGGGTGCTGCCGGCGTGCTCGCCGCCTACGCCGCCCTGTGGACGCCGGAGATCGACGAGGTGACCGTGGTCCGCCCGCCGGCGAGCCACATGAGCGAAGGCGCTCCACAGCTCCTGAACGTCCTGAGGGGTGTGCGACGTGCCTGAGACCCTCGGGATGCTCGCCCCGCGACCGCTCACGCTCGTCGAGGCGCCACCGGAGCTGGTCACCCGCGTGCGCGCCATCTACGCGGCCGCCGGCGCCGCCGAGCACCTGACCGTGACGGACGGGCTTTGAGGCGCTGGTGTGGTTTCGATCGGCCACCGTCGGCAGGCCGTGGTAGACGTGCTCCGCGATACGGGCGTCGCTTTGAGACGATTCGGAACCCGCAGGCTGCCCCGCTCGTTCTCAATGGAGAATGCAGAGAACAGCCTTGGCGACCGCGCTGTTACCATTCGACCCGATGATTGGCCAGACCTTCAAGCATTACGAGGTCCTGGAGCAGCTCGGCAAGGGCGGCATGGGGGTCGTCTACCGGGCCCGCGACACGCGACTCGGCCGGCCCGTGGCCTTGAAGGTCCTGCCGCCGGAGTTCACCAAGGACGCTGATCGCAAGGCGCGCTTCTTCCAGGAAGCGCGAGCCGCCAGCGCCGTGAACCACCCGGCCATCGCCCAAGTCTACGACGTCGACGAAGGCCCCGAGGGCCTGTTCATCGCCATGGAGCTGGTCGAGGGTCGCACGGTCAAGGTCCTCATCCAGGCCCGCGAGCTGGATCTGCTGGGGGCGGTCGAGGTAGCGAGCCAGGTGGCCGGAGGGCTTCAAAAGGCCCACGCCGCGGGCATCGTCCACCGCGACATCAAGCCCGAGAACATCGTCGTCACGCCGGACGGGCACGCCAAAATCCTCGACTTCGGGCTGGCCAAGCTCCTCGAGCCCGAGGCACCGACAGGCTCCCCTTCCGGAGACGAGCTTTCTCACATGGATACGCTGGCCAAGACCCAGGCCGGCTTCGTGCTCGGCACGCTCCGCTACATGAGCCCCGAGCAAGCCCGGGGCCAGGCCGTGGACCATCGCAGCGACATCTTCTCTTTGGGTGTGGTGCTCTACGAGATGGTCACGGGGCAGCTCCCCTTCTCGGGCTCGACACCCCTCGACACGCTCCACGCCATTGCCTTCGAGGAGACCCGCCCCGTCACCGCGCTTCGCCCGAACATCCCTCAGTCGCTCCAGCGCGTGGTCACGCGATGCCTCCGCAAGAAGGCCTCGGACCGGTACTCGGAGGCTCTAGAGCTGATCGGCGACCTGAAGATCGTGCAACGTGAGGTCGAGAGCGGCGTCTCGAGCAAGGTGTCCCTCGGCGTGAGGCTCCACGAGCAGTGGGAGTCGCTGCGACAGCGCACGCTCGGCGAGTGGCTGGTGCCGGCCGTCGTGACCACAGCCGTGCTCGCCGTGGTCCTGGCCCTGCTGTTCGGCTCGCAGGCCGAGGGGGTCCCGGGCACCCTCTTCTTCTTCGGGACGATCGGGCTTCTCACCTGGCGCCGCTTTCGAAACCACCGCATCCGCCTGGCCCGTCGCACGGCAAAGAAGATCAGCAGGATGGCGGAGATCCACCTGATCGCCCTCGACGGTATGCGCCTCACGGTGCTGGCCGACCAGGCCCGGGCTCGCGCCTACGTGCGGGCCAACGCCGTGGTGGATTCAGTGAACTCCAGCATGTTCTTCGGCGACGCCTTCTCGCTGGTGGTCCGCGACGACGCCTCCCCCGAGGAGGTGAAAACACTCCTCACCGGCCCCGGCATCCTCTACGTCCGCGAGGATGCCCGCCTGCCCCAGCCGCCGCCCCCCAGCAAGGGTTGACGGCGGGCTCCTGCTTCCTGAATACTGGGGCGCACCGTCACCCCATTTGGAAGCACCACTCGCCGCGTTGGCCAGGGGGCCCGTTGCCGACGCGCCAGAAGGAGGATCGGAATGAAGACCATCGCCAAAGTCGGCCTTGCCGTCGCCCTCGTGCTCGGTCTGGCCGCCAGCGTCCCCGCCGGAGACGAGACAACCGTGACCGGCAAGGTCATGTGTGCCAAGTGCTCGCTCAAGAAGGCGGACGCCTCGAAGTGCCAGGACGTCCTCGTGAGCAAAGCAGACGACGGCAAGGTGACCCACTACTACATCGCCAAGACCGAGGCCGCGAAGGCCTTCGGCCACGTCTGCCAGAACGAGAAGCCGGCCGTCGTGACCGGGACCATCGAGGAGAAGGACGGAAAAACCTGGATCTCGCCCTCGAAGATGGACGCGAGTTAGCCGCTAGAACCACCGTCCGCACGCCCCGCCCTTCGGCCGCCTGCCGGTGCGCGGGGCGTTTTTGTCATTCTGAGCGCTCCGGTCGAGTCCTCGCGCGAAGGATCTCTTCCCCATAGCGCTATCGGGAGATGCCTCGTCGCACGTCCAGCGACGACGCTGCTCTTGCATGACTGTCTACCGGGTGAGGCGGTCGTAGAGAACGAGCAGACGATCCAGGGCCTCGCCCCTGGGGTAGGACGGCGGCGGGGCGACGCGCCGGGTCACGGCGTCAGCGAGGGCTCTCCCGAGGGCCTCGATATCACCCCACCTGACGAGGCCGGGGCCGGGGTGCCACTCACCCACACCGCCCGAATCCCAGGCCACCACGGGCACCCCGAAGCTGAGGGCCTCAATGCCCGCAAGGCCGAAGGGCTCCTGCCAGCGCGACGGGAGAACGAGGGCACGGGCCCTTCGGTAGAGCGAGGACAAGCCCTCCCGGTCGAGCCAGCCGGTCACCTCGATCGGCCGGCCCCGCTCCTCGACGGCCCTGCTTTCGAGCTCCTCGCGGAGCGGGCCCGTGCCCGCAAACACCATCGGTAGATCGACGCCCGACAGGGACCAGGCCTCCAGCGCCTCGGAGACGCCCTTCGTCGCCGCGAGGCGACCGACGAACAGGACACACGGGGGACCTTTGGGGGCCGCTTCGTGGTCGAGGTCGTGAACGAAGGCCGGGACGATGTGAAGAGACTCCGCCGGGACGCCGACCCGTCGGAGCTCCTCGCGCATGTAGCGGGAGAGGACGGTCACGATCCCCATCTCCCGAACGGCTGCGAGCCGCCGCTCCGTGAGCGAGAACACCTCTCGAAAATAGGGTTCGCTCTCGAAGCAGGACGCACAGACGTCGCGCTTCATGGCATCGCGGCATTCGTCTCCCGCCAGCGTCCACTTCCCGCGCGTCGGGCAGAAGACTCGGTGGTCCTGCACCGTGAGCAGCGCGTTCTTGCGTCCGGTCGCCCACTCCAGCACCGCCGGGTTCATCACGTTGTGCACGTGGATGATGTCCGGTCCGATCGATTGCACGAGCGGATCGAGCTCCACCACCGTGCCGATCCGCGCGTCCAGGCCTGGTTGCACCTCGACCGGGCAGGGCGCCGCCACGCTTCCGTCGATGGCGCCGACGACGAGACGGACGTCGTGGCCGGCCTCGATGAGAACGCCAAGTACTCCGAGCATCCAGGTGTAGGCCCCGCCCCGGTCCGTCAGCCGGTCGGCCAAGTGAAGGATTCGCATGGGAGAGAGGGGACATCATACTGATCTTATGTCCCTGCCTGAGAGATGAGTATGGTGTCCCCCTCTCTCGAGGGGCTGTGCTAGGTTTCCCGGCATCGGGCGTCATCGAGGGTCGGGCCCGGTGATGGGGCGATCCCGAAGGAGGTGAGAGCATGTCCACACCACAGTGGTACCTGGCCGTGGGCGGCGAGCAGGTCGGACCGCTCGAAGAGGAGGCCATCGTCGGCAGGATCAAGGACGACAGCGCCGACGCGAAGACCCTGGCCTTCGTTGCCGGCATGCAGACTTGGACCGCGCTCAAGGACGTGCCGAAGTTCGCGCCTCATCTCGGGTCCATCGCTCCTCCACCGGTGCCGACCAGCCGGCGTGCCGATGTCGTGGACTACGAGATCGAGGGCGAGGACCTGCAGTTCGTCGAGATCGAGCTCGATCCAGGAGAGGCGGTCGTCGCGGAAGCGGGTGCGCTCATGTACATGACCGCCGGCATCCGGATGGACACGATCTTCGGCGACGGGAGCCAGCAGAAGAGCGGCATCATGGGGGCGCTTCTCAGCGCGGGCAAGCGCGTCCTGACCGGAGAGAACCTGTTCATGACCGTTTTCTCCGCTCAGGGCGGGGGCAAGGACAGGGTGGCCTTCGCGGCGCCCTTCCCCGGACGAATCCTCGCCATGGACCTGCCCACGCTGGGCGGCGAGCTCATCTGCCAGAAGGACTCCTTTCTCTGCGCGGCGAAGGGTGTGGCGATCAGCATCGCCTTCCAGAAGAAGATCGGTGTCGGCCTCTTCGGAGGAGAGGGCTTCATCATGCAGCGCCTGAAGGGCGACGGGCTCTGCTTCGTCAACGCCGGGGGGATGCTCACGGAGATGGAGCTCGGCCGGGGCGAAACGCTCCGGGTGGACACCGGATGCCTCGTGGCGCTGCAGCCCACCGTCAACTACGACGTCCAGTTCGTGGGCGGGGTCAAGACAGCCTTCTTTGGAGGAGAGGGTCTTCTTCACGACCCTCACCGGTCCCGGCCGCGTGTGGCTGCAGTCGCTGCCGCTGAGTCGTCTCGCGGAACGGATCTATCGCGCCGCTCCCCAGACAGGGGGCAGTCGCAAGGGCGAAGGCTCCATCCTCGACGTCGTCGGCGGGCTGGGCAACATGATCGACGGCAGGTGAGTCTCGGTCCGGGCGGCGTCGTTCGGCGCCCCACTCGATCCGGGGACAGGCTGGAATCGGCCACGAACATGCCGCGCTTCACCAGGCGTTTTCGTCGGAGGTGAAATCATGAGACACGCGCGCGGACTTCTCGCTCTCGGTGGCGCGCTGGCGCTCGTGGCGGCGGCGGCCGGCGGCGAGCGACCCGAAGCCATCAAGATGAGCCCCACCCACCCCCAGTACTGGCAGTACGACGGGCGCACCGTGCTCCTGCTGGGCGGATCGAAGGAGGACAATCTCTTCCAGATCTCCGATATCGAGGGGCACCTCGACCTGCTCGCCGCATCCGGGGGAAACTACGTCCGCTGCACGATGTCGAGCCGGGACGAGGGCAACCCGTGGCCGTTCTTCTTCGACGAGAACGAGGGGGCCTACGACCTCGGCCGCTGGAACGACGAGTACTGGGCGCGCTTCGAGAGGCTCCTCAGCGAAGCGAGCCGGCGCGGCATCGTCGTGCAGGTGGAGATCTGGGCCACCTTCGATTTCTACCGGGACAACTGGGGCGTGAACCCCTTCAACCCGAAGAACAACTCGAACTACACCGCGGAGCGGACGAAGCTGCCGATCGAGGTGCCCACGCACCCCATCTACCGCGACAACCGCTTCTTCTGGAGCCAGAACAACCACCAGCGCGGTCAGGCCCACTGGGACAACGGCCTCCGGCAGATCGAGCGGCTGCGTCGGGCGAACCACCTTCGGCCCGTCAACAACGTCAAGACGTACGGCGCCGACGGCGGACGCCACGGCGGCGACACGAACGAGGCCATCGCCAAGTTCATCCGGAGCGCCCTCTTCGGGTCGGCCGCCGTGCGCTTCCACCGTCCGCCGAGCGGCATCGGGCTGAGCAGTCCGGCGCAGGCCGTCATCCGCAGCGTGCGCGATCTCAGCGACCGGATGGAGTGGTTCGATGGAGCTCCCCACGACGACCTCCTCGGGGAGCGCGAGGAGAATGAGGCCTACTGCCGGGCGCTGCCGGACCGGGAGTACGCGGTGTACTTCCCCGACGGGGGGCGCGTGACCCTCGACCTGGGCGGCCTCGACGGCGACGCCTCGCTCATCTGGCGCAGAGTTCTGGAATCCGGCTGGTCCGAGCCTCGAGCCGTCCAGGGAGGCTCCGGGCTGCCCCTCGAGCCCCCGGCCCCCGGGCACTGGATCGCCCTCGTGAAAGAGGGCGGGATCGAGCTCTCCCGTCCTTGATGGCGGTCCAGGATCACCGCGAGCATCGTCGACCGGGGGTGAGAACAGCAGTCTGGGCCCTGGATTGATGTGGATTGGCATCCACATGGCAATAGCGATAAAATCGCCTCCATGAGAACGGTGCAGATGACTCTCGACGAGCGGCTGGTCGCCCGCGTAGACCGAGCCGCTCGGAAGCTCGGCACCACCCGTTCTGCCTTCACCCGGGATGCGCTGCGGAACGCCCTCGCGCGCCTGGCGATGCTGGAGAAGGAGCGCCGGCATCGCCGTGGCTACGAGGCCAGGCCCGCGAAGCGGGGCGAGTTCGACGACTGGGCTTCGGAGCAGGTGTGGCCCGACTGAGGCGAGGCGAGGTGCGATGGTACCGCTTTTCGCGGCCGGACAAGAAGCGCCCGGTGGTGATCCTCACTCGAGATTCGATCCTGGAATACCTGGGTGAGACGACCATCGCTCCGATCACGAGGACCGTACGCGGCATTCCCTCCGAGGTCTCCCTCGACCCGGACGACGGCTTGCCGGAACCCTGTGCGGTGAGCCTCGATCACATCCAGACTGTCGCCAGGGGCCGTCTCGGTGCTTTGATCACGACGCTTCCCTCGCGCCGCATGGCCCAGATCCAAGACGCGCTCCTCTTCGCCCTGGGTTTCTAGCAGCCCTGCTCGCCGGTCCTGATCCGGCCGCCGGCGGCGGTGAGCCGTTATCATGAGCGGTCCGGCGGGCGGGCGTGAAGGCCCCGGCGGCGAGCGTGACCCGTGAGCCTCCTCACCATCGCCTGGACGACAACCGGGGCCATCTGCCTCACGTTGGCGTTTGTCTACGGCGTCGTCTGGCTCCAAAAGCGCCAATCGCGGGCACACTTCTTCTTCTCGCTGGCTGCCCTCGGCGCCGGTGCCAACGCCTACTGCGAGCTGGCCCTCATGAAGGCCCAGACGGTGGAGGAGTGGGTCTTCTGGGCCAAGGTGGGACACATCCCGCTCTTCATCCTCCTGAGCTCCCTCGCCTGGTTTGTCGTGGCCCATTTCGGAACGGGTGAAACGTTCAGCCTGCCGGTGGCCGAGCCCCACCCGCTCAAGCTCAGCGCCGACATGGTCACCGTCGTGCTGCTGGTGTTCTTCGCCGACGCCACGTGGTCGCTCTGGAGACGCGGGGATCGGGGCCGGGCCCTGGGGACGGGCGGCAGCCTGATCCTCTTTCTCCTGGTCGCCGGCATCTACGGGCCGCTGGTCGACGTGAGGGCCATCGAATCGCCGTTCTTGATCTCCTTCACGTTCCTCGTGGTCGTCCTGGCGATGGCCGCCGAGCTGACACGGGACGTGGTCCGGGCGGGAAAGCTCTCGGCCGAGATCAAGACGAACGAGCGCCGGTGGCGGACGCTGACGGATCACGTGCACCTCCTGGTCCTGGGGCTCGACCGGAATCGCAGGATCAACTACGTCAACCCGTTCGTCTGCGACGTGACCGGCTACTCGTCAGAGGAGCTTCTGGGACGGGAATTCGGAGAGCTGAGCCACCGGGAGCGGGCCTGCACTTCACCGATCTGGTGTACATTCTAGCCTGAATAATTCGTCGGTAGGACCCAAAAAGAAAGCCCCTGGGTGGAGAATGGCTTTGGATAAAGGCCGGACCCCACAAACACAGGAGCTTTCAGATGCCCGACGATAG
>CAUZDW010000067.1:0-16063 GCA_963578825.1 Vicinamibacteria bacterium | reverse complement strand
CGATCGAGCTTCTTCCCGAGACCCTTGCCGGGACCGCCGTCCTGGTCCTTCTCGTCGTCTTTGGCCATGGCTTTCTCCTACTTCGCCGGGCGACCGAAGACCTCGGCCTCGCCGCAGTGATTATCACTCATCGAGGATCTGCTACGTTTGAGTTATCTGATCTAGAAAAGCGCACTCTCCTCGGGACGCCCACGCCGAGCCGGCGAGGCAGGCAGATGGACGGGGGCCGCCCCCGGCCCGGCGCCTTCCGGCGGCTCCCGGATGAGCCAGGCTTCCAGTCCCGGGCATCTCGAGCACAACTCCGCGATCTCCTCAACGGGCAGGATCATGAACGCGGTCGAGAGAGCCTCGGCAGCGGCCGCCGGCGACCGGACGGCCTCGTGCCACTCCCGCCTGGCAGCTTCGGCCGTTCCCGCAGACCAAGAAAGGGCCGTCCAGGCCGTTCGATCCTCAACCGGGCGACCGGCGATCGGATCCTGGATGTGGGTCCCCTTCCGAGTGCCCGACGCGCTGAGCGCCTGGTGTCGCGCCGAGATCCGGGCCAGGATGCCGCCGTCTCCTGAGCCAGGGGCGCTCAGGGTGAGAGGCCATCCGTCGCGTCCCGGGGGAGCATCCCGGGCGAGAACCGAGCTGAAGCCCCCGTGGATGAGAGCGCTCCCGATCTCCCACTCCTCCAGCAGCTCCGCCATGCGATCGACCGCGTAGCCCTTGCCGATACCGCCCAGGTCCAGCCGGGCGCCTTCGCTGTGTGAGCGAACGACGAACTCGTCCGGGACGAGCTCGAGACGCTCCAGTCCAGAGCCGATCGAGATGTCGAAGGCCCCGCCGGTCAGGGCGTGCATGCGCCACGCGATCTCGAGGCACTCCATCGTGGACGGGCTCACCCGAGTGGCCTGCCCCGCGGCCAGGGTGTTGACACGGGAGACGTCGCTGTTGGAGATGAATCGGCTCTGCTCGAGCTCCAGCCGGTCCACGAGATCAAAGGTGGCCTGCGCCGCCTGGCGAGCGTAGCCCGCGTCGTCGTGGATGCACAGGACCTCGAACACCGTGGCCATCGCCGCGTGAGCGAACCGATGCGCGTCGAGCCCTGCGGCGGCGCCGAGAGCCACGCCGGCGCGCTCCTCCTGCTTCATCGGAGGAAATCGTCCCACAAGCTCTTCGCCGCGTACCCGCGCAGCTCGACCTGCGGACGCAGCTCGACGGGCTTTTCGAAGATGCCCACGTACAGCTCCCGCTCCCCGGGAGGCGGCAGATCGTAGAGCCGCCGCACCAGAGCCGGCTCCATCTCCGGAGTCACGATGATGACGGGAGCGCTCTCGGCTTCGTCGGAGATCCCGTTCCACCAGCGGACTCCGGAGAGCCCGCGCAGGTACCAGGGCAGGGGCCAGAGATTCTCCCGGCTGATGATCTGCAGCGGCATGGCCGAGCCGTCGGGGTGGACCCGGGCCAGGGCCTTCAGGCGCTCGACGATCGGGAACACGTCGGTTCCGGTGTGCGCATAGACGTACGGGTTGCGGGGATCGGCGGCGAAGCGGAAGCTCCCGGAGAAGGCCTGCCACGCCAGGTGCGCTCCGGCGGAGATCAGCACGATCGACAAAACGGCCCGGGCCGCGGTGCCCCGGACACCCTGCACCAGCCAGACGGCGCCGACACCCGCCAGGAGGATCATCCCGTGGAGGAATCCCAGGAGGCACCAGGGAGTCTTGTAGGGGATCGCCGCGTACACGACGACCATGACCAGGGTGTAGAAAGCCAGGAAGCGGAGGACCCTCGGGTCCGCGCCCGGGACGTCCCTCCCGCTCCAGCCGGCCGCGGCACCGGCAAATGCCAGCACGAGGATGAGGGCCTCGGTCCACACCGGGGTGCCGCGGGAGGGAAAGTGGATCAACAGGCTCAGGTAGTAGTCCCAGGGATGGAAATGCCAGGAGGCCGCGCCGGGCCGCTCCAGGTAGAGCCCGTAGGCCTGCGCCGAGTCCACGATGCCGCCGGGGTTGCTCAGGAACGAGGAGAACAGCGCACCAGACACCACCACTGCCGCGAGAAGCGCCAGGAGCGCGTCCCGGCCACGCACGACGCTCCGGATCGGTGCGAGGGGCTGCCCGCGCCAACGTTCGCCGAGCCGGGTCAGCGCCAGCGCCACAAGCATGGAGCCCAGTGCCAGAGGGGCAGTCTCCTTGGTGCCGTGCATCAGTCCCACGCACGCACCCGTCACGAGCGCGGGGACGGGGCCCGGTCTCCGCAGGTACCGGCACGCCCCGAGCAGTGCGCCGAAGGTGAAGAGAACGAGCGGGATCTCGTGGATGTAGTAGCGGCTGTAGAAGACCATGGCCGGGGAGATCGCGGCCAGCAGGGCGGCGAGGGCGGCGCCGGCCCCACCCAGAAAGGCCCTCGCCCCGAGGTGGGCGGCAACCAGAGCCACCCCGAGAAAGGCCACCACGGCACGCACGGTGACCTCGTCGATCTCGACGTAGCGCCGTGCGCCCTGGAGCCAGGCGGCAGGCAGGGTCATGTAGTAGAGGGTGGGCCCGTGGTACTCCGAGGGATCGTAGACGTAGCGCCCGCCCTCCAGCAGAGCCCCGAACTTGTCCGCGTGAATGGCCTCGTCGGCGTGCATCGGGCGCGAGGCAAGACCGGAAAGGCGCAGGACCGCGGCAAGGAGGATCACGACGAGGAAGATGGCCCACCATCGTAGCCGCAGCGTCTCCACGCGCCGGAGTATAGCAACGCCTCGATGTCAGGCTCAGTGCGCTCCCGAGGCCCCGCCGAACGTCTCGCCAAAGAAGTCCCCGGGGTTCCAGCGGGGCGGCTCCGGGTTCGAGGCAACGGCGTAGCCGATCATGAAGTTCGCGCGGATGAAGCGCTCGACGGAGTCCAGGTCCATGGGACGGCTCAGGTCGTCCGACGGGCGGTGGTAGTGCTGCTTGAGGAACTCCTTGAAGAGACGCCCCCCGGTGGTCTCCGCATCCGAGGGCTCGACGCCCGGGCTGAGGTTGATCGAGGGCACGCCCTGAAGCACGAACGAGTACTGGTCGCTCCGGACGAAGGATTTTTCCTCGGGCGTGGGGTCGGGGATGAGGGTGAGACCGGCCTCGGAGAGCCCCCGGCTCACCGCCGCCTTCAGAGTCGAGCTCTCGATCCCCAGGGCGACCACGGTGGTGATCGGGTGGAGAAAAATGGGCATGTCGATATTGACGTTCGCCACGATCCTGCCGGCGGCCGTCGTGGGGTGCTTCGCAAAGTAGTCCGAACCCAGCAGCCCCCTCTCCTCCGCCGTGACGAACACGAAGACGACCGACCGCCGAGGCGGGCTCGGCAGCCGGGTGAAGGCCCGGGCAATCTCGAGGACGATGGCGGACCCGCTCGCGTTGTCGTAGGCCCCGTTGTAGATGCGGTCACCGTCCACCGGCTCGCCGACGCCCACGTGGTCGAGGTGCGCCGAGTACACCACGGAGGTGTCCCGGAGCGAGGGGTCGGAGCCCTTCAGAACTCCAACCACGTTCGAGCTGGAGAACGGGCGGTGCTCGCTCCGAGACGCGATCGTGGCGGTGACCGGCAACGCGAAGCCCTCGCCCTCGCCCTTCGCGGCCCGGGCGAAGACGTCCTCCAGCGGCACCGGAGACCACGCGAACAGCCGACGGGCCCCCGCCGGGCTGAGCAGGGCACTCCCCTTCAGCTCGGCGACGTCTCCCTCGGGAGTGCCGTCGGAACGCAGCCACCTGACCGCCTTCCCGTCGATGGCCTGCTTGACCCTCTCCCACGGGAAGCGCTTGACGTCTTCCGGGCTCAGGATGAACAGGGCCCCCACGGCTCCGTGGCGAGCGGCGTTCTCCGCTTTCAACCGAGACGAGGCGAAGTGGGCCCGGTGCTCACTCGGGAAGCGCGCCGGAGCGTTGGAGAGGAGGGCCACGATCTTCCCGGTGGCGTCGATGCCAGCGTAGTCGTCGTATTCAAGACCGGGAGCAGTCACGCCGAAACCTGCGAAGATCACAGGCGCCGAGACCCGCGACTCCGTGCGCCGGGCGTCGCCCCGCTGGACGTAGTCGGCCACGGGCTCGAGGATGACCGCCGCTCCTCCCTCGTCCGGGGCGAAGGCGACCTCGCCGTCCAGGAGCCGGCTCTCGCGCAGGGGTACCGGCTGGAAGTACCCTCCGCCTTCTCCGGCCGGCTGGATGCCCATCGATTCGAGCTCGGTCGCGACGTAGAGCGCCGCGATGTCGAAGCCCTCGGTGCCAGGCTCGCGACCCTTCAGCAGGTCGTCGGCCAGGAACTCGACGTGGGCGCGGAAGGTGGAGCCGCTGATGGCAGCGAGGACGCCAGCGAGGTCGCTCGGTTCGGATTCGGAGCCTGCCCTTCTGACGAACGACGGCGAGGTCACGAGGCAAGTCGCCAGAAGAGCAGCACAGGTGAGACGTGTCATGGATTCTCTTTCCACCCCGCAACCCGGCGGGGCAAGGGGTTTTGCCTGGGTCGGATCAGATCAGATCTCCACGACCTTTCGCCACGTCTGAGCCATCAGGGCGTGGCCGGCCATCGACGGATGGACGCCGTCTCGGGCCCAGAAGCCAGGCTCGATGCCGGCAGCGACTGCGTCGTCGAACATCCTCTGAAAGGGCACCCACAGTGTGCCCGCATCCTGGGCCACCCGGGCCGCAGCCGCTCTCCGATCGTCGAACTCGGGAAACCAGTCGTCGGTCACGGCGCCGCAGCGCAGCACGAACGGCTCGCAGACGACGAGGGTCGCGTGGGGCAGCGCCTCCCGCGTTCTCTCGAGGAGCGCTCGATAGCCGGTTTCATAGGTGGCGACCGAGCCGTCGTAGTCTCCGTTCAGCTTGTGCCAGATGTCGTTGACGCCGACCAGGATGCTGATGACGGCAGGCTGCAGGTCGATCTTGTCTTCCTGCCAGCGCCCGTCCAGGTCGGGAACCTTGTGGCCGCTGATGCCCCGGTTGTAGATCTCAAGGCCGGTTCGAGGATGATCGCGCAGCAACTCGCAGCCGATGAGCAAGGGGTAACCCAGGCCCATGGCACGGGCATCGTTGGCGTCGGCCTGCTCGGTCCGATCCCGCCCGGCGTCGGTGATCGAGTCGCCCTGGAAGAGAATCGTGTCGCCCTCGCTGAGCTTCGGTGCGGCTGGGGGGCGCCCGCACGTTGCCGAGGCGACCGCAGCACCGGCAACACCGGCGCCACAGCCGCCTGCTGGAGCATCTGGCGGCGTGTCAGTGGCGAGGCGAGCGGAGAGGGCTTGGTCATGTTGCGCTCCTGCTTGAATGGGGGGGTGCGCCGTGGGCAAGGTGCGGAATACGGTTGGCGTGATCATACCAACGACGGAGCTCCTGATAGCGGTATCGGGAGATTCTTCGTCGCGCGTCCAAGGACAGCTCCTCAGAATGACGGGGGCTGTCCTACGGCCGAACTCTCTCTAGTCGTTCAGGATGCGGAGGAAGGCCTTCCAGGGTCCGACCGTATCGGCGTACCTCTTGCTCATGACCCGGACTACCTGGCCGATGTGATTGAGATCGTGCACAGCCCAGGTTGCCAGGAGTTGCTCGAGTGTCGTCATGCCGAGCTCGGGGTGGCGGCCCGTGAGCGACAGCTGAGCGGTCGTCAGGGAGAGCCCCTGCAGGTAGGCGAGGTTGGAGGTGCGGAGCGTTGCGAGCTCGGCCAGGACGGTGCTGGTGGACTTGCCCTGAATGGCAGCCTGGAAGCCGAACCGATCGAAGGCAACGAAGGTCTTCGGCTCACCGGTGGAGAGGATGAGCTTGATGCGGGGCACCCAGTCCGTCTTTTCGCCATGGATCAGGTGTCCCAGCACGTCCCGGGGACTGAACGTGTCGGGCCTCTCGTTGGCTTCGAGCCAGTCTTCAGGCAGACCCTCCAACAGCGCGCGCAGGGTCCCCGGCGTCCGCGACAGAACGGCTACGGCTTCGGGAACGCTGAACTCCATCCGTCAGACCTCGTGGACGTCTGGCGCAAGAATAGACTCTCTTCCTCGTTGCCGCTACCATTCGCGTATGAGCCTGACCGTCGATGATCTCCCGGCGACGATTCGAGCGACGAAGCAGGAGATCAAGGCACAGATCTCGGATCTCGAAGGGGCTTTTGTCGAGGTCGAGGAGCTCATGCGTCGGGAGGTGGAGGAGATCCAGGACGCCCGGGCGCGCCGGCAGCCGGTGATCCCCGAGCTCGACTTCGCGGATGTGTCCCGGGGCGCGGTTCCAGAGGCGCTGGCTCAGGCCATCAGGCGCCGCGGCGTGGCCATCGTCCGCGGGGTCGTCTCCCGAGAGCAGGCCACCGAGTGGGATGAGTCGATCGGCGAGTACCTCGCCCGGAACCGGTATGCGGAGAAGCCGGACGATCCCTCGCTCGATCAGTACTTCAGCAAGCTGGACGCAAGCCGGCCGCAGATCTTCGGGATCTACTGGGCGAAGCCCCAGATGGAGGCCCGCCAGCATCCGGCGCTGATCCGGACCCGGTCCTGGCTGAACTCGCTGTGGCAGCACGAGAGCCAGGGCACGGTGCACTTCAACCCTGACCAGGAGTGCACGTATGCGGATCGCATTCGCCGCCGAGAGCCCGGAGACCGCACCCTCGGTCTCTCGCCGCACATGGACGCGGGGTCGGTGGAGCGCTGGATCGATCCGGCCTATAGAAAGGTCTACCGTCATGTCTTCTCCGGCGATTGGCGGGCATACGACCCCTTCGACGGGGCCTGGCGGCCAGTGACCGAGGAGATCCCCTCGCCGGCCGTCTGCAGCATGTTCCGCACGTACCAGGGCTGGACGGCGCTCACCCCGCAGGGAGCGGGTGATGGAACGCTCCAGGTGCTTCCCATCGCCCGGGGGGTCGTCTACCTGCTCCTGAGAGCGCTCCTCGACGACGTGCCGGAAGACAAGCTGTGCGACGCCGAGCCCGGGCGGGCGCTCTCCGTCACCCCCGAGTGGCACTCCACACTGATGCCGGGCCTTTGTCCCATTCCCCTGGTGGAGCCGGGAGACACGGTCTGGTGGCACCCGGACATCGGCCACGCCGTGGAGGACGTGAACTCCGGCACCGGCTACAGCAACGTGATCTACATCGGCTCGGCCCCGGCGTGCGCCAAGAACACGGCCTATCTCGAACGACAAAAGGCCGCCTTCCTCCAGGGCGAGAGCGCGCCGGACTTCGCTCCGGAGAACTACGAGGTCGGGTTCGAGGGCCGCGCCACGGTCGACGACCTGAGCAAGCTCGGGCGGAAGCAGATGGGCATCGAGAGCTGGTGAGCGAAGCGCCGGCTTCGTCTACTCCGCCACGATCCGCCACGTCTGCTCTCCGGCGTACACCTCACCGTCGATCACCACGGCTTCGCAGTGGCTCGTGTACTCGAAGGGGTCTCCGTCGTAGAGGGCCAGGTCGCCGTCCTTGCCCACCTCGAGTGAGCCCACGCGGTCGTCGACGCCCAGGAGGCGCGCGGCGTCGATGGTGATCGCCCCCAGGGCCCGCTCCCTGCCCAGGCCTCGGGAGGCAGCGATCGCCGCTTCGTAGAGCACGACCCGGGTCTTGGGAACGTAGGACTCGTAGCCGCTCTGCAAGGCGATGGGTATCCCGGCGTCGGCCAGAAGGGCAGCGGTCTCCATGGAGAGGTTCTCTCGCTCGCCCCTTGCGCGGGCCATGGTCGGGTGAACGATGACGGGAACGCCGGCGGCCCGGATCTCGTCGATCAGCAGATGGGCGTCGGCGGCGCTGTCGAGAACGAGGCGGAAGCCGAACTCCCGCTGCAGCCGCAGCGCGGTCGTGATGTCCTGCTGGCGGTCCACCGTCACCAGCAGCGGCAGCTCTCCGCTCAGGACGCGCTCGAGGGACTCGAGCCTGAGGTCTCGAGCCGGGGGCTCGTCCTCCTCGGCCCGCTCCCGCTTGGCGGCGTGCTCCTGGGCCTTCACCAGCTCGGCCCGCAGCATGGCGGCCAGCTTCCCCCGGGTTCCGGGGGCCTTCTTGGGCTCGCTGCTCACCGCGCTCTCGCCAAGGGTGGCCGCGATCATGGCCGCAGGCACGAAGACAGCCTCGGCCACCGTGTCGCCCCGGGTCTTGGCGATCAGGGTCTCCCCCGAGACGAGTGCCCCGGGGGCGTGCCCCGTGTGGATCGTCGTGACGCCGAAACCGCGCACCCATTCGATGAGGCGCTCCCGGGCGTTGTAGGCGTCGATGGCGCGCAGCTCCGGCTGAATCGGGCTCGATCGCTCGAGCTGGTCTTGATCCTGTCGCTGGTTGAGGTATCCGGCCAGGCCGACCACCGAATGGGCGTCGACGAGGCCCGGCGTCACCACCGCCGCCTCGAGCACCTTCGCTCCTGCCGGCACCTCGGTCCGACTCTCGGCTCCCACTGCCGCGATGGTGCCATCCTCGATGACGACGACGCCATCCTTTATGGGCTCGCCGGCCATGGTATAGACGGTCTGACCCTTGACGACCAGCACGTCCGCCTGGAGCGGCGACGCCACCGGGAAAGAAAGGAGAGCCGTGAGCACCAGGCCCATGAGTGTGCGTGTGGCGCCGCTCATCGGCCGACCTCCAGCTCCTCGAGACAGTCGAGCGCCTGGTGGCGCGGATTGCCGGCACCCCAGCCGCCATTGGCGATCAACCGGTCGTCCTCCCGCTCCAGGTCGAAGACCTTCTCGCCCTCCACCCAGGTCTCGAGCACCCGAGAATAGACGCTGAGGGGATCCCCGGACAGGATGACGATGTCCGCGTCCTTTCCGACCTCGAGCGACCCGATCCGCTCGTCCAGCTCCATCATTCGCGCCCCGGCCATGGTCATCCCGTAGAGCGCACCCTCGCGACTCATCCCCGCGCGCACGGCCAGCGCGGCGGAGCGCAGGAAGAGCCGGGAGTCGGTGATCGAGTCGTCGGTGTGAAAGCCCACGAGGGCGCCGGCCTCCTCGAGAGCCCGGCCGTTCTCGTAGGAGACGTGCACCGTCTCCAGCTTTCCCCCCGGGGAATCGATCACGATGATCGACGACGGCACGCCCGCGGCCGCGATCTCGTCTGCGACCTTCCAGGCGTCGCTCACGTGCTGGAGGACGACCTTGAAGCCGAACTCCTCTCGAAGGCGCAGCACGGTCAGGATGTCGTCGTGGCGGTGGGTGTGGTGGTGAACCACGCGCTCGCCGTCGAGGACCTCGAGGAGGGCCTCCATGGCCAGGTCCCGATCGGGTCTCTTGCCCGCGTCGTCCCCGGCGGCCTCGAGCTTGCGGCGGTACTCCTGGGCCTCGACGAACGATGCGCGCACGAGGGCCGCCGACTTGCCGCGGGTGCCCGGGAACGGCGGGTCGCGCCGGGAGTTCGTCCCGTTGGCCATCTTCATTCCACCGGCGATTCGGCCGTCCTCGGTGTGGATCAGCAGGTCGTCGATGGTCTCGGCCGGACGCAGCTTCAGATACACGGTCTGCCCGCTCATCAGATGGCCGGAGCCCGGCATCACGTTCAAGGCAGTCAGTCCCCCGGATCGCGCCCGCTGGAAGCCCGGGTCCCGTGCGTCGATCGAGTCGAGCACCCGGACATCGGGCTGAATGGGCGCCGAGCCGTCGGCGGCCCGGGGCCCTCCGATGTGGCTGTGGGTGTCCACGAGGCCGGGCATGATGACCTTGCCCGACACGTCGTGCAGGGTCGCCTCCGACGGGACGCTCACGCTCGAGGCGGGGCCGATCGCCGAGATGGTCGTCCCGTCGATCACGAGGACGCCGTCGGAGATGACCTCACCCGTGATGGGAATGAGCTCGGCCCCCACGAAGGCGTGAACCTCCGCGGCTGCCGGTGTGGCCGACATGACAAGGACCGCCGCGATCGCCCACCGGGCTGCTCCTGCTCGATTCATCCTGCTCGCTCCCCTCACTGGCCGGCCCGAAGAAGCCCGATCCTACCAGACGGGCCCCGCGCTGGTCCGCCGCCAGGGTGAGGTCCGCGGGGTGGTAGACTTTTGACACCCGCCGGAGAGCGAGCTTGCGAGGCGGATTCTGGGGGATCCAGGAGCTCTGGTTCTCTGATCTGCCCCATTTCAAAGGAGAAATCGGGAAGCCAATCGCTCTTCCGGCCGTTCTTTCTGGCAGACAGAAGCAGCTCGAGGAGACGACGCGATGGGCGCCTATTTCGACGACAAGGACTTGGCCCACTTCGGGGACCTCAAGGAGCACGCCCCGGAGCTGTGGGAGATGTTCGAGAAGTACTACGGGGAGGCCTTCCAGCCCGGGCTCCTCACGAAGCGGGAGAAGGTCCTGATCGGCTTCGCGGTGTCCCAGTCCTCCCAGTGCCCCTACTGCATCGACAGCTACACGCAGCAGGCGCTCGAGCAGGGCCTCACAATGAAGCACCTGGGCGAGGCCATGCACGCCACGGCGTCTCTCAAGGCGGGGATCGCCCTGGCCCACGCGCTGCCGGCCCACAACATCGACAAGAAGGTGTCGATGTGAGCGGCCCGGCCGCGCTGCGCGTTGTTCCCGGCGGCCAGGCCCCCAATCGTTTCGCCGCGCGTCTCGCGGAAGGACCCGGGGAGCTGCGGGCGGACGTGGTCAACACGCTCCAGGTGAACGTCGGCAAGCGCTGCAACCAGGCCTGCCGCCACTGCCACGTGGACGCGTCCCCGACCCGCACCGAGGTCATGCCCGACGACGTGGTCGAGGCCTGCCTCGACGTGCTCGCTCGGGACCCGGACATCGAGACGCTGGACATCACGGGCGGAGCGCCGGAGATGCACCCCCGCTTCCGCCACCTGGTGACCCGGGCCCGCGAGCTGGGCCGCCGCGTGCTGGTCCGCCACAACCTCACGATCCAGGCCGAGGAGGGGCACGGAGATCTGCCGCAGTTCTTTGTTGAGCACGGCTGCGAGGTCGTCTGCTCGCTTCCCCACTACACCGCGGAAGCCACGGACCGACAGCGGGGACGCGGAGTCTACGAAGCGAGTATCGCGGGCCTGCGAGCGCTGAACGCCGTGGGTTACGGGCGGGGCGAGGGCCTCGTGCTGGACCTGGTGGCCAACCCGGTCGGAGCGTTTCTTCCCCCGGCACAGGAGGACCTGGAGCGCGACACGCGCGACTACCTCGAGAGCCGGCACGGGGTCGTGTTCGACCACCTGTTCACGATCACCAACATGCCGATCTCCCGGTTCGCCCAGTGGCTCGACCGGGCGGGCCTTTACGACCAGTACATGGACCGGATCGAGCAGGCCTACAACCCGGCGACGGTGCCGGCCCTCATGTGCCGGACCCTCGTCAGCATCAGCTGGGACGGACGAGTCTTCGACTGCGACTTCAACCAGATGCTGGACATGGAGACAGGCGAGGGCACCGCGCCGCTGACGGTGCACGGGCTCGACACGAAGGCTCTCGCCAACCGGCTGATCCAGACCGCGGAGCACTGTTTCGGCTGCACCGCCGGCGCCGGTTCGAGCTGCGGCGGCGCGATCACGTAACGGACAGGGTCAGGGCCAGAGGGGATAGCCCCCGTACACGCCTCCACCCCAGGGTCCGTAGTAGGAGCCGGGATACCCCACGCTCACGCCGACTCCGACGGTCGCGTTGCAGCCAGCCGTGCCCAGGGCGAAAGCTGCCACGAGCGCCAGCGCCAGGAATCGAACCGTCCGTCGCTTGCTCATTCGAGCTCCTCTCTTCCCCTTCACAACGGCCACTTCTGCAGGGCCAGCGCTCCGCCTGTCGGGTCGGCGACAATTGCCAGCGTCCCACCCCTGATCTCGGAGCTCGGCGCCAGGATCACGGTCTCGCCGAGGGATTCCACCCGGCCGGCCAGAGCGGCGGGGTCGTCCACGAGAACGTAGGGCAGCCAGTTGGGATCCACCTTCTCGTTCTCCTTCGGCAGCTGGAACAGGCCGGCCCTCGACCGCCCATCTCGTCTGAAGACGTGGTACTCGACGCCCTTCGCCTTCTCGTCGACGCTGATGTCGTAGTCGAAGACACCCCGGTAGAACTCCACGGCCCCTTCCCTCCGGCGGCTGACACCTTCTCGACGGCATCATCCACGTCCGGCACCGAGAGGTAGCTCAGCCACAGGGCGGGATCGTCACCCGGCTCGGGGTGAACCACGATTCCGGCCACGGGGGTCCCCTCCAGGCGCGCCACCGCATAGGCGCGGCCCGAACGCTTCGTGTCCTGGAACTCCCAACCCAGGAGTGCCCCGTAGAAGCGACGGCACGAGGCCGGGTCACGCGTCACGAGGTCGTGCCAGACGAACTTGCCGGGGTGGTATCCGGGAGCGCCGGTGGACGCGGGGCTACGATGAATGTCTCACCATATTAGGGAGGACGTCGTCATGACACTGCTCTGGAAGGCTGCGCTCGGCCTGGTCCTGGGAGGCGCACTGGTCGCTGCGTGCTCGACCCGAGCGACGACGACAACGCCAGCCGGGCTTCCTCGTCTCTTGACGGGCCCTCCGGCCGAGACGTACTCTCCGCACGAGCCGCCCCGGGGCGGTCCCCCCACGCGAGGTGAGTCATGAAGCCAGGCATCGATCGACGTCAATTCATGGAGAAGAGCCTCGTCGGAGCCGCCGCGGCGCCGCTCGTCGCTCGGGCGGCGGCCGCGCAGGGCGAGGATAAAGAGCCGGTCTCCGCCAACGACCGACTCCAGGTCGGGATCATCGGGGTGGGCGGCCGCGCCCATCAGCTGATGAGGGCCATCTCTGCGGCGCCCGGAGTCGAGATCGTCGGCGTCTGTGACGCCTACAAGGGCCGGGTGGCTCGAGCCATCGAGCGCACTGGGGGCACGGCCAGGGATTACGGCGATTTCCGTTCGATCCTCGCCGACAAGTCGATTGACGCTGTCGTCATCGCGACGCCCGATCACTGGCACAGGGAGCAGACACTCGAGGCCCTCGCCGCGGGCAAGGACATCTATCTCGAGAAGCCGATGACCCTGAACCCGGACGAAGGTCCCGAGATGATTGCGGCCGCCGACAAGTCGGGACAGGTTCTGCAGATCGGCAGCAACGGCATCAGCTCCAAGCTCCAGCAGACGGCCCGGGACATCGTAAGGTCGGGCAAGCTCGGGAAGATCACGCTCATCCGTGCGACCTTCGACCGAAACACGGAATCCGGCGCCTGGCTCTATCCCATTCCTCCCGACGCGAACGAAAAAACCGTGAACTGGGAGGCCTTTCTGGGCCCCGCTCCGGAACGGCCGTTCAGCCTCGAGCGATTCTTCCGGTGGCGGGCCTTCTGGGACTACTCCGGAGGCATCGCCACGGACCTCTTCGTCCACCTGATGACCACGATCCACTACGTCATGGACGCGGGTATGGCGGACATGGTGATGGCCAGCGGGCAGAACTACCTTCACAAGGAGACCCACGAGGTCCCGGACACGCTGAACGCGGCCGTCACCTATCCCAAGGAAGGCTTCACGGTCTCTTTGAGCGCGACCTTCAACAACTCCTCGGCTTCGGAGAGCGGCTTCATGATCCTCGGGACGGAGGGCGCGCTGGTTTTCCAGGGTCGCAAGCTGATCTTCCGTCCTGAGAACACCGTGGAGGGCAATGCGTGGATCGTGGCCTCGTGGCCCTCGGAGCTCGAGGCGGCCTACTGGTCCGACCCCAGGATCCAGGAGCGGGAGATGCCCCGGACCTGGGCGCCCCAGATGCAGAGCGCCAGCGAGACCTGGAGCCAGGTGGGGCCCGACTCGACCAGCATCCACATGGGACGGTTCTTCGACTCGATACGTACGGGCAAGCCCTCCGTCGAGGATGGAAGTGCGGGCCACCACGCCGCCGCAGTCGCGCACATGGTGAACCAGTCGATCCGCAGCGAGATGCCGGTCTACTGGGACTGGGACAGAGACACCACGAAGAAGGGCTGATCTCCTCACGCACGTGGAACGTCGAGCCTTCATCGCCGGTCTCGCCACCGCGTTGCCCGCCGCACGCCGCCACGCAGCGGCTGCAGCGGGCGCGCAGGACGTCGGCCGCATCCTGACGGTCCGGGGCCCCGTGGAGCCTGACGCGCTGGGAATCACACTCGTCCACGAGCACGTCCTCGTGGACTTCGTGGGTGCCGATCGAGTGAGTGCCAGCCGGTACGACGCCGACGAGGTGTTCGACACGACGCTCCCTCATCTAGTCGACCTGCGGGAGCGCGGGTGTCGGACGCTCGTCGAGGCCACACCGGCCTATCTGGGTCGGGATCCGGCGCTCCTCCGTCGGCTGTCCGAGGGAAGCGGGCTACGGATCGTTACGAACACCGGCTACTACGGCGCGGCCGACGACAAGCACGTGCCGGCCCACGCCTATGGAGAGACGGCGTTCGAGCTGGCCCGGCGATGGACCCGTGCGTTTCGCGAGGGAATCGACGGGACCGGCATCCGACCGGGCTTTCTCAAAGTCGGAGTCGACTCGGGCGAGCTGTCCGAGATCGACCGCAAGCTGGTCGAGGCCGGAGCTCTCTGCCACCTCGAGACCGGGCTGACGATCGCCGTCCACACCGGGGACGGGGAGGCCGCCCTCGAGATCCTCGAGACCCTGAGACGCCACGGAGTGGCTCCCTCGGCCTACGTCTGGGTGCACGCCCAGAACGAGAAGGACCGGGAGGTCCACGACCGTGCCGCCAGGGCAGGAGCGTGGGTGGAGTTCGACGGCGTGGGCTGGGGGCCACTGGGCGCCCACGTCGAAGCCGTGATCGATATGGCGGGCCGCGGGCACCTGAAGAGGCTCCTCGTATCGCAGGATGCCGGTTGGTACCACGTCGGCGAACCTGAAGGCGGGACCTACCGCCCCCACACCGTGCTGTGCGACGAGTTCGTACCGGCCCTCCGCGCGGGCGGGCTGAGCGAGGATGACGTGAACACCCTCCTCGTCGAGAACCCTGCCCACGCATTCGCCGTGGGCGTGAGGCCGCTCCCGCACACCGCCGAGAGCTGACATGGCCATCCGCCTTTTCGGACGCGATTTCGAGCCTTCGGAGCTCAGGCGCCTCGTGGGCACCGAGGCCCAGCTCGCGGGCATCCGCCTCGTCGAGCTCACCGACGGACGGGCTCGGGGCGTGCGCGCTGCCGAGGTCTACACGGGCAGCGGGTTCCGCTTCCTGGTCCTGATCGACCGGGGTCTCGACGTGGGCGCCGCCGAGGACCGAGGTCGCCCCCTGGCCTGGGTGCACCCCGCGCTGGGCTCCCCCGCCCTGCACGAGCGGTCGGGGATCGGCTGGCTGCGCACCTTTGGAGGCGGGCTGGTCACCACGTGCGGCTTCACACACTACGGGCAGCCGGACGACGAGGGGCCCGAGGGTTTCGGCCTCCACGGGCGCGCGTCGCATCTGCCCGCAGAGAACCTGAGCATTCGACAGGAGTGGCGCGAAGACGAGTACGTTCTCGAGATCGAGGGCGAGACCTGGCAGGGCCGCCTCTTCGGCGAGAACCTGCGCCTCCATCGCCGAATCTCCACGCGCCTGGGAGCCCACAGCCTGCTCATCGAAGATCGCGTCGTCAACGAGGGCTTCCGGCCGACGCCGCTCGCCGTGCTCTACCACTGCAACCTGGGCTTCCCCGTCGTCAGCGCGGATTCCGAGCTGCTGGTGAGCGATCGCGACGTCCGGCCCCGGGATGAGGAGGCGCGGGCCGGGATGGGCGCCCATCGAAGGTTCGAGGCCCCGCGAGACGGCTACGCCGAGCAGGTGTTCTTCCACGATCCGCGGCCCGACGCAAGCGGTCTTGCGGCGGCCGCCGTCGTCAACCGCCCGCTCGAGCTCGGGGCCTTCGCCCGCTGGCGAGCGGCGGAGCTGCCCGTTCTCGCCCATTGGAAGATGATGGGACCGGGCGAGTACGTGTGCGGCCTCGAGCCCTCGACACACGTGATGGCCCCCACCCGCCGCGAGCTCCGTGAGCAGGGCCTGCCCCGGGAGCTGCCGACCGGCGCCTCGGTGGACCTGCGCCTCGAGATCGGATCACTCCCGGACGCGAAGGCGATCGCGGAGTTCGAGCGCTCGCTTCCCTAGCCCGAATAATTCGTCGGTAGGACCCAAAAAGAAAGCCCCTGGGTGGAGAATGGCTTTGGATAAAGGCCGGACCCCACAAACACAGGAGCTTTCAGATGCCCGACG
>CAUZDW010000066.1:0-16257 GCA_963578825.1 Vicinamibacteria bacterium | reverse complement strand
GTGTGCTACCGTCGGGCATCTGAAAGCTCCTGTGTTTGTGGGGTCCGGCCTTTATCCAAAGCCATTCTCCACCCAGGGGCTTTCTTTTTGGGTCCTACCGACAAATTATTCGGGCTAGGCTCCAGTCCAGGGTCCTCCTCCGGGTCGGACCGGCGCAGGATGACGATCTCGGGATCCAGAAATTCATCCGCCGCCGGGCGGCGCCAGTCCTCCTGCCGGAAGCGGGCGGCGCGCTCGAACCCTCCCCGACCATCGAGCAGCTCGGCGAAAAACGCCGCGCGCTCAGGCGCCTGGTCGGGGTGCTCGAGGAAGCGCTGGTAGAACGCTGCCGTCAGCACCAGCCACTCCGAGGCCTCCGCCGAGTACTGCGTCGCGGCTTCGAGGAAGCGCTCCTTCGGGGCCATCTCCCGCGAGAGGGTCCGGAGAAGCCTCGTGTGCCGGCCCTCGGGCACGCTCGGGGCGTACCCCTCGTGGTTCGTGATGAGATCCACGGTGTGGCCAGGCGGGACGTGCCTGGCCATCCACCGCTCCGCGAGAAGCCGCGAGTCCACGAAGAAGAGGCGCACGACGAGGAGCGCGGCGATCGCCGCCCGCAAGGCGACGGTCGCGGTCAGGAGCCGCCTGACTCGCGTGGCACGCACGCTCGCCAGGGTGATGGCAGCGAGCCAGACGGCCGCGGGCAGAGCAACGGCGACGAAGCGCATGGCTCGATGGCCCGAAGACGCCACCAGCAGGTACGGCGCGACCAGGGCGAGGGCAACCACGACCGCCGTTCGATCGCCGCGCCACGCTCGGGCCGCCGCCACGCCGAGGCCGAGCAGTGCCGCTGCGAGAACCGGGAGGGTGAGCGCATCGGCAATGAGTCCGAGATAGGGCAGGTACGAGCTGCCCGCATCGGCGAGCCCTTTGTACTCGTGCCGCGTCTGGGCGTTGAAGGCCAGGTCGCTGAGGAACGCTCTGGGTGCCAGCACCGCTCCGGGCGTACCCACGAGGAAGCCCGCGATGGCCGCGAGGCCGGTCGCCGCCACCTCCCACCGGACGAGGCGTGCCACGTGGCGTCCAGGCTTCGGGCGAGCGGCGAGCGCTGCCAGGGCGACCATGGCTGCTCCTGCGCCCGCCGCGGCCCAGGCGACGGAGGAGACGAAGGCCCGGGCCGACTCACCGGGCAGGAGCCGGGCGTCCGGGTACCCGAGTGACGCTGCGAGCCGTTCGCCTGCAGGACCGAGCAGGACGACGCCTACGGCCAGAGAGGCGCATCCGACCACGACCCACGCCACCCGGTCGCGTCGCTCGCATCCGTCTCGACTGCGGAGCCAGACTGCGGCCAGAACAGGAACGACCAGGGCGGCTGCCGTGTACTTCGTGGACGCCGCGAGGCCGAGACTGAGCCCCAGCACCCAGGCCGGGGCGCTGCCGTGGAGGTGGCGGATCGACGCCAGCATCACTCCCGCGGCCGCCATCAGGACCCAGGCTTCCGGCGTGGCGAAGTGGCACAGGTTCACCACCCCCGGGGCGAGAGCCAGAAAGAGGGGAGCCACGAGCCTGCTCTCGGGGTGGACCGAGCCCACCGCGAGCCCGAGCAGCAGGACGGCCGCCGCTCCTGCCAGGGCCGAGAGGAGCCGCCCCGCCAGGAGCGGATCGCCCCAGGGGTCCGGGAGGCTCACTGCCTCAGCGAGCCGCTGCTGCACGATGAGAACGGGCGCCATGAAAGTGAGCGGGAGCGATGGGTTGACGAAGGAACCCGGCACGAGGCGACCCTCGCTGAGCATCCAGGCGGCGACGTCGGCCTTCTCGTCCGGGTGGAAGCGGGCGGGCAGCCCCCATCCGATTCCCGCCGCGTTCAGCGCGAAGGCAAGCCCGGCGATGGCGAGGAGCCTTGGGGGCGGAGGGAAGATGCCTCGCACGGGAGGCCGGGGCGTCAGCGCGGCCGTTGGAGGCGGGCGAGCGCGCGGTGTCCGATGTCCTTGCGGTAGAACATGCCCTCGAAGGAGATGTGATCGACCGCTTCGTAGGCCCGGGCGATGGCTGACTCGAGGTTGGCCCCGAGCGCGGTCACCCCGAGGACGCGGCCGCCGACGGTCTTCACCTCCTCGCCGTCCTGCTTCGTGGCGGCGTGGTAGACGATGACATCGTTCCAGTCCTTGAGCGAGTCGAGGCCCTTGACGACTTGACCCGTCTCCGGCTTGTCGGGGTAGCCGCGACTGGCCAGGACGACACAGACCGAGGGCTCCTTGGCCCACTCGATGCGGGTCTCGCCGAGCTGCCCGGCCGCACCCTGCTTGAGCAGCGGCACGATGTCCGATCGCATCCGGGCCATGATGGCCTGACACTCGGGGTCGCCGAAGCGGGCGTTGAACTCCAGGACCTTCGGACCTGACTCCGTCATCATGAGGCCGGCGTAGAGGACCCCCTGGAAGCGTCGACCCTCGGAGTCCATACCCGCAATGGTCGGGACGATGATCTCCTGCATGATCTGCTTGTGTGCCTCGAGGCGAAGGTTCGTTGCCGGGGACACGGTGCCCATGCCGCCGGTGTTCGGCCCCTCGTCCCCGTCGAGAGCGCGCTTGTGGTCCTGGACCGAGGCCATCGGCACGACCCTGGCCCCATCCGAGAAGACGAGAAACGACACCTCCTCGCCCTCGAGGAACTCCTCCATCACCACTGTGGCGCCCGCCGAGCCGAAGACCTTCTCCGACATCATCCGCTCGACGGCAGCGCGGGCTTCTTCCTCTTTCTGGGCGATGACCGTGCCCTTGCCCGCGGCGAGCCCGTCGGCTTTCACCGCGTAGGGGTAGCCCAACGGGGCCTTGTCCACGAAGGCGAGGGCGTCCTCTATCGAGTTGCAGACCTCGTAGCGGGGGGATGGGATCTTGTGCCGGGACATGAACTCCCGGGCGAAGGCCTTGGATCCCTCGATCTCCGCCGCTCCCCGTGAAGGGCAGAAGATCGGCAGCTCGCGCCGGACGAACTCGTCGCCGATGCCCAGGACCATGGGCAGCTCCGGCCCCACGACGGTCAGGTCTGCCTTGATGGTCTGGGCAAAATCCGCGACTTCGACGATGCTCGATGCGTCGATCGGGACACAGTCGGCGAGCGCCGCCATGCCGGCGTTACCCGGAGCGCAGTAAAGCTCACTCACGAGGGGGCTTTGGCGAATCTTCCAGGCGAGAGCATGCTCGCGGCCGCCATTGCCGACGACCAGAACCTTCATGGGCGCGGAAAAGGTGACACGGAGCGTTGCGCGTGTCAAATCGCCCCCTCTCCCGCCGTCTGACGCCGTGTGCTAGCCTCTGCGGGCCATGGCGTCCACGACTGGCGAGCCGCCCCTCCAGCATCGCCTTTCCGTGGAGCCTGTCACGCTCCTTGGGGCCGGCACCGCGCTCTTCTGGGTGCTCCTCTGCCTGCGCTGGTTCGATCCGGCGCCCCCATGGCGGCCCGAGGCAGTGGCGGCGCTTCCGTCCCTCGCTTTCACCCTGCCTGCGGCCGCCCTTGGGCTGGCCTGGCTGCGGGCAAGATGGTCGATTCTCTCCGGCTCACCGCTTGCGCCCGCGGCAGGCGGGCTTCTTCTCGTCCTCGTCCTGGCTTTCCTCTTCCGCCTCCCGATCGTGACCCACGGCGCAGGCGCGGCCGTGACCCCGGACGGAGCGCTGTCGGGGATCGTCGCCCTCCATGTACGCGACGGGATCGAGCGCCTCGTGTTCGTGCCCCACGTGCCCTATAGCGGCAGCCTCAAGTCGCACCTCACCGCACCGTTGGCCGCGTTGATCGATCCGGCTCGGGCGTTCGCCCTGGCATCGGTGCTCTTCTATCTCGCCTTCGTCGCGGGCCTCCATCGCCTGGCGCTTCTGGTGGCGGGTCCTCGGGCGGCTCTGCTCGCCGGGCTCTACGCGGCCCTGGCGCCGCCGTTTCTCACGCGCTACAGCGTGAGCAACGATGGCAACTACGTCGAGGTCCTGGCCCTCGGGACGTGGGCCCTCTGGCTGACGGCTCGCTGGACGACCGAGGTCGAGCGCCGGACGACCCTGGCCCTGGCCACGGGCCTCCTTCTGGGTCTGGCGTTCTGGTGTCACATCCTGGCCGTCATCCACCTCGCCGCGGTCGCGCTCACTCTCGTGCTCGTCGCCCGAATGCACTCGGCCCCCTCCATCGCCGCGCTGGGCTTCGGATGGTGCCTCGGATACACGCCGGGGCTGCTCTGGAATGCGGCCAACGGCTGGCTCTCGTTCCACTACCTCCTCCCCGGCGAAGCTCGAGGGCAAGAGACCGGCCTCCAGGTTCTGGTTGCCGATCTCGGGATCAAAGCGTGGGCCATGGCGGTGGACGGGTGGCCGGTCCTTTTTGGCTACGACTGGGGGTATGGGCCGGCGCTCGACGGGCTCCTCCAGGCCGTGGGTTGGGCTGGCGTGGCTGCAGCAGGCGTTGCGGGTGTCCTCGTGGCCAGGCGGGCCGTCCGTGAGCGCTCCTGGGCGCTGGCCCTCCTCCTGCTCTTCGCGGGGATCAACGTCCTCGTGGCGCTCGTCGCCCTCCCGCACGTTCCCGGCAATCCCCGATACCTGATCTTCCTGATGTCGGTGATCCCGGTCTTCCTCGGGGAGGTCTTCAGCGTCGGACGCCGCCCCATCGTCCTGGGTGCCCTGATCCTGGCCGGCGCGGTGGGTTCGTTCGCGAACGTCCCGGACACGCTGCGAAGGGATGCCCGGTGGCGCACGTTCGTTGCGGACCTCCAGGAGGAAGGCGTCCGGTGGTGCTACACGGATTTTCATCTGGCGACACGGATCAACTTCCTGTCCCAGGAGGCGGTGGTGTGTACCGCAAAGCTGGGTCCGGTGACGACGGAGTACTTCTTCTCCTATCGCGAGCAAGTGGAGGCCGCACCCGAAGCGGCCTTCGTCGCGGTCAACCGGACATCAGCAGGGAAACTGGGCCGGCGGCTGGACGGGCTCGGCGTGAGCCATGAGCGGCGAGACCTGATGAAGCCGGTGCTTCTGCAGCTGAGCAGGAAGGTGGATCCCGAGGAGCTCTTTCCGGGGCGCGAGTTCCCCTGGCGTTGAGCCACAGGGCACGCGGGGACCCCATCCGTTCGCGGACCTGACTCCACCGGTCAAGATCGGCCCTCGCTTTTCTGCTTCTTCTCCGAGTCCAGGATGAGGCGGTAGACGTCGCGGGCGGGGAGGTGGAGGCGTCGGGCGATCTCCTTGACGGCCTCGCGGCGCGTGAGGCCGTCTGCGGTGAGGCGGGCGTAGAGGGACTCGGGGGTTTCGTCGGTGGGGGGCGGTCCCTCCGGTGCGCCCGCGATGACCAGGACTATCTCGCCGCGGACGGTGGGCCGGGCGGCGAGGTGATCACGGATGGCGAGGAGGCGGCCGGGCACGTACTCCTCGTGGAGCTTGGTGGCCTCGCGGCAGAGGAAGGCTTCCCGGTCGCCCAGGATCTCGGCCATGGCTTCGAGGCTCTTGAGGATTCGAGTGGGGGACTCGTAGATCACCAGGGTGGGGCGGAGGTCGGCCAGCTCTGCGAGGGCGCGGCGGCGGGCGCCGCTGCGTGCGGGCAGGAAGCCCACGAACAGGAAGCGGTCCGTCGGCAGGCCCGAGACCGAGAGCGCTGCGGTGGCGGCACTCGGGCCGGGCACGGGGACGACCGGGAGGCCCTCGGCCCGGGCGTCGCGGACGAGGCGGTAGCCGGGATCCGAGATGCCCGGCGTCCCGGCGTCCGAGACCAGCGCCACGCTCTGGCCCGCCCGGAGGGCCTCGAGGATCCGGTCTCCCTTCCAGCGCTCGTTGTGCTCGAAGTAGGACGTCGTCGGGGTGGCGATTCCGTGCCCGCGGAGCATCCGGCCGGTGTGCCGCGTGTCCTCGCAGGCCACGAGGTCTGCTTCCCGCAGGATCCGAAGGGCGCGCACCGACAGGTCCTCGAGATTGCCGATCGGGGTGGCCACGACGTGGAGAATGCCGGGGGCCTCTGGACCGCCGATCAATTCGACTCCTCGTGAATCCTCGGCTCCCGACCAATCGGACCCAAAGCAGCTAACCCCTCCGGAACCCAAGAGTAGCGCGCATCGGCGCCTAGCCTCAAAGCGGTCTATTCGGCGGAGAGCACCTTGTTGGGTTGGTCAGCCGTTCCCCCCGACGCGCGACAGGCAGAGCGCGACCGTGAGCAACGCCGCTGCAGCAAACGCCGTGGCTGACCGGACGTGGTTCCACACCGTCCAGCTCGTGAGGTATGAAGCCCATAGGGTCGCAGCCTCGGCAGTCGCCGGGTCCACGGCCGCGAGCGCATCGTTTCGCGGCACGTTGGCGACGATGGTCACCAGGATCGTGCCGACGAGGTAAATCAAGCCGCCCAGAACCACGTAGACGCCACCCGGCCTCGACCACGTCATGAGTGAGCCGCCGATCAGGATCGCACACGCCAGGCCGGTTCCGAAGAGAGCCGCCATGAACGAGGGCGTGATCGCGGCGACGTTGATGGACTGCATGGCGGCGATGCCCTGCGGCACGGGAAGGCGGCCCAGGGTAGGCATCACGAACGTCGAGAAGGTGAAAAAGACCCCCGCGATCAGCCCACATCCCAGCGCCGTAGCAAACGTCAGCACGGCGAACCAGCCGTCGAGCACCGCGCTCACGAAAGACTCCCGGCCTGGACGGCCTGACCAGCCCGCGTTTGAACCTCGCCCCAGACACCGGTGGTGGCGGCGTCACGCGCGTAGTCGGCGAAATCCCGAGGCGGCCGGCCCAGGGCACGCTGGACGCCGTCGGTCAGGCGAGCGTTGCGGCCATCAAGAACCTCGGTGAACAAGTAGTCGATCAGCCACACGAAGTCGGCCGGCACCTGGTGCTCGGCCAGGAGGGACTTGTACTGCCCCATGGACACCTGGACGTACCGGATCTCCCTGCCACTCGCCTTGCCGATCTCCTCGACGGCTTCCGCGAAGGTCAGCAGCCGCGGGCCGGTCAGCTCGTAGCCCTGGCCCACGTGGGTGTCCCCGGTCAGCGCCTCGACCGCGATCTCCGCGATATCGTCCGCGTCGACGAACGGCTCCGTAACGCCCCCGGCGGGAAGCGCGACCTCACCGCTCAGCACCTGATCCAGGAAGAAGCCCTCGCTGAAGTTCTGGCTGAACCAGGTCGACCGCAGGATCGTCCACTCCGCGCCGGCCTCGCGCACAGCCTGCTCGCCGAGCAGGGCCCCTGGCTCCCCGCGCCCCGACACCAAGACGAGCCGCCCCACGCCGCTCTTCACGGCCAATTCGGCAAGCGCACGGACCTTGTCCGCAGCCCCCGGCACCGCGAGGTCCGGGTAGTACGTCACGTAGGCCGACTCCACGTCCCGCAGCGTGGGAGCCCAGGTGTCTGGTCTTCCCAATCGAAAGGGGGCTCTGCCGAGCGCGATCCGATGCGCACCGGGACGCCGCCCGCCGTGAGCCGCTCCGCCACGCGGCGGCTGGTCTTGCCCGTGCCTCCAACGACCAGCGTCATTCTCTTCATCTCGTCCTCCTCATCTCGTCCTCCTCACTTTTCCTAGACTGTCCACGCTCCCAAAGTAGCCATAGTCCTCGGACTGGCAATCGCCATCAGTCCCCGTTTCATGCTCGTTCGTCCATGGCTGTAGACGATCAGGCATCCAGCGCTCATACTGTGACCATGAACGACTTCTGGGCGCCTGTCGCAGACCCCCTTGGCGAAGCGCTGCACGCGCTGCGGATGGACAGCAGCCTCTACACCCGCTCCGAGTTCACGGCTCCGTGGGGTCTTGCGCTGCCGGCGATGCCGGGCCACGTGATGTTCCACGTCGTGACGTCGGGGCGCTGCTGGCTCGAGGTCGAGGAAGTCGAGCCGCGTCTCCTGCAGCCCGGTGACCTCGCGCTCGTGTCGCAGGGCGACGGGCATCGGCTCGTGAGCGACCCCGGCGCCGCCGCTCCGAACCTATTCGATCTCTCACGCGAGCAGGTCAGCGAGCGCTACGAGATCATCCGGCATGGAGGAGGGGGAGCAGCCACGAGCATGATGTGCGGCGCGGTCCGCTTCGACCACCCGACCGCGCACCAGCTCGTCAGGCTGCTGCCCAGGATGATCGTGGTCGACGCATGGACGTCGCCCCAGATGGACTGGATCCAGAGCACGCTGCGCTTCATGACGGACGAAGCCCAGGAGCTGCGGCCGGGAGGCGAAACCGTCATCACCCGCCTCGCCGACATCCTGGTCATCCAGGCCATCCGTGCCTGGATCGCCCAGGATCCCGCCGCGCAGACCGGTTGGCTGGGCGCGCTGCGCGATCCGCAGATCGGCCGGGCCCTCTCGCTCGTCCATCGCCAGCCCGAGCGCGTCTGGACCCTGGCATCGCTAGCGGCCGAGGTCGCGATGTCGCGCTCGGCCTTCGCGGCGCGCTTCACGCAGCTGGTCGGCGAGCCGGCGATGCGCTACGTGGCACGCTTCAAGATGCGTCTCGCGCTGACTTTGCTGAACGAGGAACGCACGCGGATCGGCGATCTGGCCACCCGGCTCGGCTACCAGTCCGAGGCCGCGTTCAGCCGCGCCTTCAAGCGCCTCGTCGGCGTCTCTCCGGGCGCCGCTCGGCGGAAGGAAGACGCTGCGTGAGCGCGCGGCCCACGAACAATGAGGGGTCAGAGAGGCATCATGCCGAAATGGCTCTCCCAGGCTGGGAATTAGATCCAGAAAAAGGCGGCCGGCCCGCGCTGACCGCGGCGGTCAGTGCTTACCAACGGTGATCCCGGGCCAGTCGTCGGTTCGGAAGGGTGAGGCCGGCTGGCCCGAGCCGCCGTAGAGATTGCAAATCGGGTTGGAGGCCCAGCCGTAGCGGACGGCGACGGGCTCGGGAACCTCCGGGCTCCGGAGGGAGACCCGGTCGGGGGCGATGATCTCGGCTTCCGCCCAGACCCACTTCCGATCTTTGCCTGCGATCGCGAAGCCGCGGAGTGGTTGGGCGTCGTACGCGACGAGCCCGTCCTCCACGTGCTCGAAGCGGAGCTCGATCTGGGAGCCGCGCTTCTCCAGCGACGCAAACCTCGGGCCCGAGTAGGGGATCGCGTAGCCATAGTCGTGGGCCAGCGCACGGCGGGCGAGTCGGTTCGCGACGTCGCGCTTGTTCGTGGGGTGGATGTTGCTGGCCATTCCCAGGTCGATGATCACCGCCTCGCCGGTGTTGGGCTCGGCCAGCGTCAGCGACTGCGCCTCGCGGAGCTCGGCCCACTCGTCGTCCGCGGGCTGCTCCTTCACGGGCATGAAGTTGGCGAGCTGGACCCAGTAGAAGGGGAAGTTCCCCTGCCCCCAGTCGCGGCGCCAGTTCCGGATCATGGTCGGGAAGACCGTGCGGTATTGGTGGGCGCGGCTTGCGTTCGCCTCGCCCTGGTACCAGATCGCCCCGCGGATAGCGTAGGGGACGAGCGGCGCGATCATGCCGTTGTAGAGGCCCGCGGGGCGGTGCTGGCTTGTCACCGGGTTCACCCGTCGAGGCCGGCGCGGGGGATTCCGGCCCTTGGCCTTCGCCTGCTCTTCTTCGCGCTCCCACTCGGCCAGCGCTCTTGCGTGCTCCCGCTCGGCCTGGTCCGGGTCGTAGCTGGCCACCGCCTCGTCCCAGCGGCTCAGTAGCGGGGCGAGCTCGGGCTCGGCCTCCAGCGCCTCGCGACGCGTCCAGGCTTCCGCCGGGGTGCCGCCCCAGGCGGTGAACAGGATCCCCACCGGCACGTCGAGAGTTTCGTGGAGCCGGCGCCCGAAGTAGTAGGCGACCGCGGAGAAGTCGAGCGCGGTCGCCGTCGTGCAGACCTCCCAGCGCGCCTCGGTGTCGTCCTGGCGCTCCTGGGTCGTGACCTGGGGCACGGTGAAGAGACGCATGGGCGGCAGGTTGGCTCTGAGCGCCTCCATGTCGGCGTCGTCGGTCCGTCGGAGCGGCCACTTCATGTTGGACTGGCCCGAGGCGACCCACACCTCCCCGACCAGCACATCAACGAGCTCGATGGTGTTCTCGCCCTGCACGACCACCGTATGGGATCCGCCGGCTGCCATCGGCGCCAGGGCCAGCCGCCAGCGCCCCTCGGAGTCGGCGACGGCGGACGCCGCATTCCGGCCGATCGAGACCGTCACCTCTTCCCCGGGGGAGGCCCAGCCCCAGAACGGCAGGGCCGCGCCGCGCTGCAGGACCATGCGGTCGCCGAGCACGGATGGCAGCCTCACCTCGGCGGTCGCGGTGGCGGCCGAGAGAGCGAAAACCAGACAGCCGAGCCCGGCGATTCGGGTTCTGAGCGCGTTCATGGCGTCTCCTCCTGGTAGGAACGGGGTTTTTTCTATCGCGATCGACGCCCAAGGATAGTTCAAACTCGGTTGCGCTTCTCACTGGGGGCTTGCGCGGCCCGGATGCGGGGGCGGCCATAACTCCTTGAGTACTGGGGCGTTGCTTGACACCCTCGCCACAGCTGGCCTAGCATCATCGTTCGCAAACTGGGACCAAGTCTCATCCTGGTCCCGCTTCGTACAGAAAGCCCGTACCTCATCGCAGAGAATCCACGGCAGTCAGGGGGTGTTGAAGAGTTTGGCCGAGGTCAAGATTCAGGAGGGCGAGTCGATCGAGAATGCCCTCCGCCGCTTCAAGCGCAAGGTACAGCAGGAAGACATCATCAAGGACATCAAGAAGCACAGCTACTACCTCAAGCCCGGAGACAAACGTCGGACCAAGCAAGCCCTCGCCCGGAAGCGGAACCGCAAGAAGATCCGCCGCGAGACCGAGAGTAGTTAGACGCCCCTCCGGCCGGCCGCGCGCCAGTAGAGAGATCGGCGCGTGGCCGGCACCGAGCCTGAACGACACCAAACCCGTCGTTGACTTGTCTGGAGCGTGCATGATAGCGTACACTTTCTCTCGCAACTGACTTGCCCGCATGGAGAAAAGCTGCCATGAAGATCGTTGAGCGCCAGGTGGAGGATGTGGTGATTCTGGATCTTCACGGGAAGATCCAGATCGGTGAAGGGGACGACGCGCTGCGCGACGCAGTGACGAAGCTTGCCGATTCCGGCAAGACGAAGATCCTCTTGAACCTTGCAGAGGTGCCGTACGTGGACTCCGCCGGCCTCGGTGAGATCGTTCGCACGTACACTACGGTGAGCCGCAAGGGCGGCAAGCTGAAGCTGCTGAATCTCACCAAGAAGATCGAGGATCTTCTGTCGATCACCAAGCTTCTGACGGTGTTTGAGACGTACGAGTCGGAAGACGCAGCCGTCAGCAGCTACAAGTCCTGATCACGACGCCTCGGTGGCGGGCGGACCCGCGGGGTTCCGTCCCCGGCACGGCCCGGAACGGGGGCCGATGACCCTGCCGCGAGCGCTCCTCATCTCGCTCCGGCCCCACCAGTGGACCAAGAATCTGGTGGTCCTGGCCGCGCTGGCGTTCTCCAAGCACCTCTTCGAGGCCGACGCCATCCTGCGGGCCGGGATTGCCTTCGTGGTGTTCTGTGCCCTCTCCGGTGCGGTCTACCTCATCAACGACCTGTCCGACCTCGAGAGAGATCGCCTGCACCCCCGCAAGCGCCTGCGTCCCCTGGCCAGCGGGGCCATGCCGGTGCCCGCAGCCCGTCTCGCGTCGGCGCTGCTTCTCCTGGGCGGACTCGGCACGGCGATGACCCTCGGGCCGCCGTTCGCCGTCTGCAGCCTGGCCTATGTCGTGTTGAACTTCGCCTACTCGTTCGGCCTCAAGAACGTCGTCATCCTCGACGCCCTTGCGATCTCCCTGGGCTTCGTCCTGCGCGCCGTGGCAGGGGCTCTCGCCATCGACGTGCACATCAGCAGCTGGCTGCTAGTCTGTACGATTCTCCTCGCGCTCTTCCTCTCCCTGGCCAAGCGCCGGCACGAGCTGGTCTCGCTGGACGAGGCTGCCGGCGAGCACCGGAGCATTCTCACCGAGTACACGCCCTACCTGCTCGACCAGATGATCTCGGTGGTGGCCGCCTCTTGTCTCACGGCATACGCGTTCTACGCGATGGCGCCGGAGACACTGGAGAAGTACCAGACGGAGCGGCTGCCTCTCACCATTCCCTTCGTGCTGTACGGCATCCTGCGCTATCTTTACCTCGTCCACCGCCACGAGGGAGGGGGCAGCCCGACCGACGTTCTGCTCACGGATCGACCGCTGCTCCTGGCGGTCGCGCTGTGGGCCTTGGCCGTTGTCGTCATCATCTATGGGGCGCCAGGAGCGCCGGTGCCTCGAGGGCCGTAGCGAGCCAGCCATGAGCTTTGAGATCAAGGCAGACGGGATCGACGTCGAGCAGATCCGCCGGGCGATCCTTGGCGAGATCGACCGGAAGAAAGGGGACCTCTACAGCGAAGAGGAGCTCCGGGCGCTCCGGGAACGAGGCCTCGAGCCGGTCCTGCAGGCGGGAGACCTTCCCGGGGAGCTCCTGGAGGAGTTCCAGGCCCGTGACGGCCAGTGGAACTTCTCCTTCGACACGCAGACGGTCTACCGCTCCAGCCGGGGTGTCGTGGGTCAGGCCCTGGAGGCGATCCGGCGGATGCTTCGCCCCATCCAGAAGCTCTTCTGGAACCCCAACCCCATGATCTCCGCGCTGTCGAGGCAGGCCGATCTCAACCGCTACTACGTTCACCTTCTCCACAACCTGGTCCTCGAGGTCTCTCGGCTGAACCTGGAGGTGCAGGAGGTGCGCAGCCGGAATCTCCAGCTGGCCGGCCGCGTGGAGATGCTGGCGCGAAGAGAGAAGACCCTCGAGGAGATGGTGGCCCCCGGGAAGGGCGGAGACGGGCCGGAGGCGGAGGCCGAGCGGAGACGGGGATGACCCGATCCGGGCGGCCTCGGCGGGTGCACCAGCTTCTCGCCGCCCTCTCCTACGGTGACGCCATCAGCAACGAGGCCCTGGCCATCCAGGGCCATCTGCGGGCGGCGGGCTTTCAGTCGGATATCTTCGCCGAGAAGGTGCACCCACGGATGGCGCACCTGGCGCGGCCCCTCTGGGAGTATCGCGGCGAGTCCTCGCGGGAGACGGTGTGCGTCTTCCACTTCTCCATCGGTAGCGCCGCCGGCCGCCTCGCCTACCACTCCTCTGATCCGCTCGTGGTCATCTACCACAACATCACTCCGGCCCCTTTCTTCCTGGGGTTTCACCCTCACCTGGCGGGTCTTTGCCACCACGGCCGCCGCGAGCTCGCCGCCTTTGCGTCCCGAACCCAGCTCGGCCTGGGAGACAGCGAGTTCAACCGTCGAGAGCTGGAGGCCACGGGCTTTCGACCGACGGCCGTTCTGCCCATCGTGCTGGATCTGTCGCTCTACGATCGCCCCCCTTCCCCCATCGTCCGCCGCCTGTTCGACGACGAGCGCACCAACATCCTCTTCGTGGGGAGAATCATCCCTAACAAGATGATCGAGGATCTCGTAAGGGTCTTCGCCGCCTACCAGCGCTATGTGGACCCTCGAAGCCGGCTTCTCCTGGTTGGCGACCATCGTGGCTTCGAACGCTACTTCGACCGGTTGCGGGAGCTGGTGAGCGAGCTGCGAGTTGACGAGGTCGTCTTCACCGGGCAGGTGGACGACGACGAGCTCTACGCCTGCTACCGGGAGGCCGACATCTTCCTTTGTCTGTCCGAGCACGAGGGGTTCTGCGTTCCGCTGCAGGAGGCGATGCACTTCGGTGTGCCGGTGGTGGCGTACGATGCGGGAGCGGTTCGCGAGACGCTGCATGGCGGAGGCGTTCTGCTCCGGGAGAAGCACCCGGAGGAGGTCGCGGAGCTGCTGGGTCGCTTGCGTCCGGGCGAGGACCTGCGCGAGGCCGTGCTCGGCACCCAGGACCGCGCCATGAGTCGGGTCCGATCGACCGACTTTGGCACCCTGCTCCTCGACCGCCTGGGGCCGGTCCTGGACGGGACGCTCACGCCTGCCGGTGGGGCGGGGCCGTGAGGATCGACCAGTGGGTCCCCACTCTTCACCGTGGAGATGCCATCGGGGACTCGGCCAGGCTCATGCGGGACGCTTTCCGATCGTGGGGGCACACGGCCGACGTCTATGCGCTCGAGCTCGACCCGGACCTGGAAGGCGACGGGCGGCGGTTCGAGGACTGGCGACCCGGGACCCGGGACGACGTGGTGATCCTGCACTACGCGCTGCCGTCTCCCCTTACGGCCGCCCTGCGGGAGCACCGGGGCCGCCGGGTTCTCCTGCACCACAACATCACGCCTGCGGAGTACTTTGTCGGCTGGGATCCAGAAATGGTGCGTATCTGCACTATCGGCCGTGAGGAGCTCGGCACCCTCGCCCCCCACGTGGACATGGGCCTTGCGGACAGTGAGTTCAATCGTCGCGAGCTCGAGGGCCTGGGCTTCGGCCGTACGGGAGTCCTGCCCGTCTACCTCGACTTCGAACGGTACCGGGAGCAGCCCGCGCCCGTCCTCCGGCAGCTGCTCGAAGACGGCCGGACGAACCTCCTCTTCGTCGGCCGGCTGGTGCCGAACAAGCGACCCGAGGACCTCATCCGTCTCGCGAGCTACTGGAAGCGCTTCATCTCGCCCGACGTCCGCCTCGTCCTGGTGGGCAAGGAGCCGCGCCGTCGCGCCTACTTCGACGCGTTGCAGGCCCTCGCCTACGAGGAGGGATTCACCCCCTGGGAGGTGGTCTTCCTCGGTCACGTGACCCACGACGATCTCCTCGCCTGCTACGCCACCGCCGGAGTATTCGTTTCCATGAGCGAGCACGAGGGGTTCGGGGTGCCGCTGGTCGAGTCCATGTTGATGCGCGTTCCGATCCTGGCCTACTCGGCAACCGCTGTCCCGCACACCCTGGGCGGAGCAGGGGTTCAGTTCTCCCAGAAGAGCTTCCCCGAGGTGGCGGAGCTGGGCCACGCCCTGGCCACCGAGACGCGGCTTCGTTCGGAGGTGCTCGCGGGCCAGGACCGCAGGCTGGCCGCCTTCTCTCCCCGGGCGGTCGAGGGAGCGCTCCGCTCCTACGTGGACTCCGTGTGAGCAACGACCCGCCGGAGATCGCCTTCGTGGTTCAGCGGTACGGTTCCGACGTCACGGGAGGCTCCGAGGCCCTGGCCCGTGCCGTGGCCGAGCGACTCGCTCCCTCACACCGGATCACGGTGTTCACCACCTGCGCTCGGGACTACGTGACGTGGCGGAATGAGCTCCCGGAAGGCCGCGAAGAGTCGGGCGGCGTCTCGATCCGACGTTTCCCCACCGAGGAGGAGCGCGACCTCGAAGCCTTCAACGCCTTCTCCGAGTCCCTCTACGGTCGACCTCACACCTCTGCGGAGGAGAGCCAGTGGCTCCGCAAGCAGGGGCCATACGTCCCGCGCCTCGTCGAGGCCCTCGGGGAGGAAAGGGACCGCTTTTCCGCGGTGGTGTTCTTCACATACCTCTACTACCCCACCTGCGAGGGGCTCAAGGCGGCTCCGGAGCGCTCGATCCTGGTGCCCACCGCCCATGACGAGCCGCCGCTCGGTCTGGAGCTCTACCACCAGACCTTCGCCCTCCCTCGAGCGTTCGGTTTCCTCACGCCAGCCGAGGAGCGCCTCGTGCGCGAGCGTTTCGACCTGGCGGCGAAGCCCGCCCTCGTGGCGGGCATGGGCGTGGATGTTCCCTCGGCACCGGATGTCCCGGGCTTTCGCGCCCGGCACGGCTTGAGCGGTCCCTACGTCTTGTACGCGGGGCGGATCGATGCCGGCAAGGGCTGCGCGGAGATGCTGGTCTTTTTCCAGCGCTATCGGCAGAGGCCGGATCGGGGTGGACCCCCGCCGGTGGACCTGGTGCTGATCGGCCGGATGGCTCTTGCCGGTATCCCCGGGGCGGAAGACGGCGTGCACCATCTTGGCTACCTGCCCGAAGACGAGAAATTTGCAGCGATCGCCGGGGCAAGAGCGGTGATCTGTCCCAGCACCTACGAGAGCCTCTCGATCGTTCTCCTCGAGGCCATGGCCCTCGGCGTCCCCGGGCTCGTCAACGCTCGCTCTGCGGTGCTGAAGGACCACAGCCTCGGGTCGAACGCGGCCCTCTTCTACCAGGACGACGACGAGTTCGCTGAGGCCCTGGCGCTTCTCGCCGGGAACGATCTTCTGCACGGCGCCCTCGGCGCGAACGGACGCGCCTACGTCGGCGAGACGTATGAGTGGGACGTGGTGCTGGAGCGCTGGCGCGGCCTCCTTGCGTCGGTCTCCTAGCCCGCATTATTCATCGGGCATGCGGGATTGAGTTCAGGCGTGTACTTGCACCGATCATTTGAGGAGTAGCAGCCGAGTGCACGGTCGAAACGGCTGGT
>CAUZDW010000065.1:0-17287 GCA_963578825.1 Vicinamibacteria bacterium | reverse complement strand
CCGTTTCGACCGTGCACTCGGCTGCTACTCCTCAAATGATCGGTGCAAGTACACGCCTGAACTCAATCCCGCATGCCCGATGAATAATGCGGGCTAGAGACCACGGACGAGTACTTCAACCCGGACACCGCCGAGATTCTCAGGCAGGGACGCTGGTACATCTACGGGCTCGGGCTACCGGAGGAGGTACTGAAGAAGGTGTACTTCTCCAACGCCGTGAGGGTCCTCGGGCTCCAGCTCGACGGCTAGGGCGTGCCCCGTATGGCCATGAGGGTCCGCTTGGCCTCTCCGGCCATGTCGCGGAGGATAGGGATTCCGTTTTCGGTGCCCGTCGTGGCGGGTCAGAGTGATCACGATGATTGATGGGGCACTGGTCACGGTAGTTGATGGTGGGCGTTTGCAGCGAAGCGGCTGTGAGCGCTGTCGAACTCGTAACCGAGGTAGCTGAGATAGCCAGCATCGGGCGGGGCTGAAGGTCATCCCCCGGCCGAAGGCCGGCCCCCCGTGGCCCCTCCGCGGTCCCACCACCACCCGGACGCCACACGGTGCAAGCCTCCCCTGGGGCCCCCGGGGGTCCTCGATGCCCCGGGCTACCGCTACACCCCGGGGCGTGGAAGCCAGACTGCCCGGCGCCTCGGGGCCGGGCGCTTCCGGGGCCGGGGGCCGGGGGTCGCGGCCCCACACCTCCGCCTGGAATGGAGTGTCCAATACCGGCCCTCCAGCAGTGGATCTTCGACTACAAACCCTGAGTCGTTGAGAGGATCGGAGTCGACGGAGAGACTCTTCGCCTCCCCCGAGACGGCCGCGCTCATGGGCACGATCACGAAGAGCAGCGCGGTCAGGGGGCTACTCTTCGGATCCTGGCCGGCTCAGAGCATCGAGCGTCGGCTTGAGGGCGGGGTAGAGCTCACGGTAGCGGGGGTAGAGGTCGGCGTAGGCCTTCGTCCACTCCGGGACCGGCTCGTCGCGCCCGGTGATGGCGATCGTGGCGTCGCAGGCCTCTTCGACGCTCGACCAGGCGCCGGCCCCCACTGCGCCCAGAAGCGCCGCGCCGTAGGCGGCGCCCTCGGAGCTCGTGACGGTCACCATCGGCAGGTTGAGAGCGCTGGCGACGATCGTTCGCCAGAGTGCCCCCTTCGCCCCTCCACCGGCGATACGCACCTCGCTCACCTCGCCCAGGCCTGCGCCCTGGAGGAGCGTGAAGCAGTCCTTCATGGAGAAGGCCACGCCCTCGAGCACCGCACGGGTCATGTGGGCGCGGCCGTGTCGCAGCGTCAGGCCGACGAAGCTCCCGCGGGCGAGGGGGTCGGGGTACGGGGTGCGCTCGCCCGAGAGGTAGGGCAAGAAAACAAGTCCCTCGCTCCCGGCCGGGGCCGTCTCGGCCTCTCTCACGATGCCGTCGAAGGAGTCGTTGGGAGTGAGGGTGTCGTGGTACCACTGCAGGCTCCCGGCCGCGGCGAGGGTCACACCCATGAAGTGCCACTTGCCCGGGACGGCGTGGCAGAACGCGTGGAGCCTTCCCTCGGGCTCGACGAGGGGGGCGTCGGTGGTCGCGAAGACGACGCCGGACGTGCCGAGCGTGAGAGAGACGACACCGGGGCGGACGGCCCCGGCTCCCACGGCGCCTGCGGACTGGTCCCCGCCCCCGGCCATCACCGGCGTCCCCAGGGCGAGGCCCGTCTCGGCCGCGGCCTCCGCCGTGACCGTGCCCGTCACCTCGGGCCCTTCGAACGTGGGCGGCAGCCACTCGGCGGGAACCTCCAGGTGATCGAGCACCGTCTTCGACCAGTCCCGGGCCTTCAGCTCGAAAAGGATCGTCCCCGATCCGTCGGCCTTGTCCATGGCGGCGTCACCGGTCAGACGGAGGCGCACGTAGTCCTTGGGAAGGAGCACGAGCCGCACCTTCTCGTAGACCTCGGGCTCGTTGTTCCGGACCCAGAGGATCTTCGGAGCTGTGAAGCCCGTGAGCGCGACGTTACCTGTCTCCCGGATGAGCTCGGCCTTGCCGACCCGGCGATGGATCTCTTCGCACTCGGCCCCGGTGCGCTGGTCGTTCCACAGGATGGCGGGCCGGAGGACGTTCCGGTTCCCGTCGAGCAGAACGAGACCGTGCATCTGGCCGGTGAGGCCCACCGCGGCCACGTCCGGGCCCTTTGCCCTGGCGTCGGCCAGGGCCTTTCGGATGGAGGCTGCGGTGCCCGACCACCACTCGTGCGGGTCCTGCTCGGACCAGAGCGGCTTCGGGGTCTGGAGCGACAGCGCCGTGGTGGCGCTCGCAATCACCTGGCCCTTCTCGTCGATCAGGAGCGCCTTGGCCCCGGTTGTGGAGACGTCGACGCCGAGGAACAACCGCCGCATGTGGGTCCTCGTGCTCATGGGGTCAGGTCTTGCATTGACGCATTTCGACGGTCACCGTTCCGAAATGCATCAATTCAAGACCTGACCCCCTCTGTTGGTCATCGCACGCCCAGGATCACCTCGATCGTGAGCTGATCGAGCTTCTCGTAGCCCAGCCCCCGGGCGCCCAGGGCCTCGCGGTCGAAGGCGTACCCCTTGAGCGCATCGGCGGTGGCCTTCGAGTAGCCGTCCACCGTTGGCAACCCCTCCGTGGACACGTTGTCGAACACCTGGACCAGGGCCTGGATCTCCTTGTCCTCGTTCCAGCGCTTCGCCCTCTCCCTGTAGATCAAGTAGCTCCGCATGGACCCCCGGGCGAAGTCCTTGACGCCCTGGATGTCCTCGGTGCGATAGGCGTGGGAATCGAAGTGGCGCATGCCGGGGTAGCCCACGTCCTCGAGGAACTTCACGAGGAAGAAGCTCGACTTGATGGAGTGGGAGCCGAACCGCAGGTCCTGGTCGTAGCGCCCGAAGGCCTGGTCGTTCAGGTCGATGTGGAAGAGCTTGCCTGCGTCCCAGGCCTGGGCGACCGCGTGCAGGAAGTTGAGACCCGACATGTGCTCGTGGGCCACCTCGGGATTGACCCCAACCATCTCCGGGTGATCGAGGGTCTGGATGAAGCCGAGGTACGAGCCGGTCGTAGGGAAATACATGTCGTGTCGCGGCTCGTTGGGCTTGGCCTCGAGGGCGAAGACGAGCTCGTATTTCTGGTCCCTGGCGTAGTCGGAGAGGAAGTTGATCGCGTCGCGGAAGCGCTTGATCGCCTCGAGAGGATCCTTGCTGGCGTCGGTCTCGACGCCGTCGCGCCCGCCCCAGAACACGAAGACGCTGGCCCCGAGCTCGACTCCAAGGTCCATGGCCTTCATCGTCTTCGAGAGCGCGTACGCGCGGACACGGGGATCGTTCGCGGTGAGGGCGCCGTCCTTGAAGGCAGGGTCCGAGAACAGGTTCGTCGTTGCCATCGGCACCTTGAGCCCGGTGTCGGCCAGGGCCTTCTTGAAGTCCTTCACGATCTGGTCGTGCCGGGCCGGCGTGGCGTCGATGGGCACGAGGTCGTTGTCGTGAAGGTTCACGCCGTAGGCCCCCACCTCGCCGAGGAGGTGGGCGATGTCGACCGGCGACTGGTGCGGCCGTGTGGGCGGCCCGAACGGATCGCGGCCGGGGTTGCCGACGGTCCAGAGGCCGAAGGTGAATCTGTGCTCGGGCTGGGGCGCGTACTGATCGCTCATCGCACTCGACTCCTTGACCCGGCGCTGGGACGTCTGTGGCGCGGAGGCGCCTCGGATGGGGAGCAGCCCCGGGAGACTCCGACGGGGATTGTACATCGCGCGTGGCCAGGACGGGCCGTCCCCAAAAAGCCAAACGCCCGAGGCCTTTCGGCCCCGGGCGCTTTTTCTTTGCTTCCTTGAAGTTCTAGGCGCTTGTGACGTTGGAGGCGCGCGGCCCCTTCGGGCTGTCCACCACATCGAACGTCACCTTGTCGCCCTCGTTGAGAGTCTTGAAACCCTCAGCCCGAATCTCGGAGTGATGCACGAAGACGTCCGGCCCACCCTCCTGCGACAGAAATCCGAACCCCTTAGCGTCATTGAACCACTTGACGGTACCTTCGACCATGAATTTGCAGGCCTCCTTTGGCCCATGCCAGCGGCTACGTCACCTGCGCGTCCATGAACGAAAGAACCGCCCAGCATGGGCGGCTCTGTCCGAAACGCCAGATCGAACGGCAACCAGCAACCGGAGGAGCATACCACGCATTCCGCGACGATGCGCCCGACGGGAGGCTCCGGCCACAATGGCCGGCGTGCCGGGGAGTCCGGCAGCAGGGAGGACAGGATGAAGCTCGCGGCGGTGCTGACGACCGTGACACTGGGCCTGACGCTGGGGGCCTGCAGCTCCGAAGTGCCTGAGCTGGCGGAGCCTCCGGGCTTGACGAACGGCTCCTTCACCGCGACGCTGAACGGCTTCCAGATCCACTACGAGGTGCGCGGCCGGGGCCCCGTGCTCATGACCTTGCCCAACTCCTGGGGCCTGTCGTTGCAGGGCCTGCGCGCCATGTACGAGCCGCTCGAGGAGCGGCTCACTCTCGTGTATTTCGACCCCCGGGGCATGGGGGGCTCCGAGGCCGTTCGCGAAGACTCGGACCGGGGCATGGTGGCCGTTCGCGCGGATTTCCAGGCGCTCCGAGCCCACCTCGGCCTCGAGGCCGTGAACGCCATCGGCTGGTCGAACGGGGCCGCCAACCTCATCTTCCTCGCCCACGAGCAGCCGGAGTCGCTGTCGGCGACGATCTTCGTCCACCAGGGAGCGAGCTTCACACAAGAGGACGCCAGGAGAGTCGCCGAGGAGCATCCCGAGCTGATGGCCGTGTTTGGCCCGTACGCGCAGCAGATGGGCGACCCCGACGTGTCCGCCGAGGACAAGGCGGCCCTGCACAGGAAGTTCTGGCTCGGGGACTACTTCCCGCTTCTCTTCGCAGAGCGCGATTCAGCCCAAGACGCCCTGAACAGGCTCTTTGGCGAGGCCGAGCTCAGCTGGCGCCACGCCGCGTACTCCCAACAGGAGATGTCCACGTTCGACGCGACCGATCTCCTGCCCGAGATCCCGGTTCGCAGCCTCGTGGTGGCCGGGGCCCACGACCTGCTCCCGCCCGAGCGTCTGAAGCCGCTGGCCGATGGCCTGCCCGACTCGGACTTCGTGGTCTTCGAAGAGAGCGCCCATTTCGCCGCCGTAGAGGAGCCCCAGGCCTTCCATGTGGTGATCTTCAACTTCCTCGGAGTGCTGTCGCCCCCGCCGCCGGCGCGCTGAGGAGGCTCGAGGGTGCGATGTGGGTGTTGATTCCCCTTCTCACGGTCGTTCTCGCCACGGGATTCTGGGCCGTCGGCGAGGACGTCGAGGCCCGTTTGTCCCTCGATGTGAAAGACGCTCCCGTCGAGTCCATCGTCGGAGTCCTGGTGGAGCTCGGAGGTCGCCAGGCGGTCTTCGACCCGGGGATCGACTGCTCGCTCACTCTGAAGCTGCATGACGTCCGGTGGCGGCAGGCCCTGGACGTCACGCTCCGGGCCTGCGGGCTGGGGCACGACGAGACAGGCGGCGTGCTGTGGGTGGCGACGACGGCGCGTCTGCGCGAGGAGGCAGAGAGCCGCCGTCGTCTGAAGGAAGCAAAGCCGCCCGTTGCGGGTGGCGGGCTCGCGCTGTATCGCCTCTCCTACGCCCGGGCGGAATCGATGTTGCCGCTCCTGAAGCGCCTGCTGGCGCCGGACGGGGACATCAGCGTGGACTCCCGTACGAACACCGTCATCATCCGCTACTGACGAGACCGGTCCGTGCGAGTCTTGCGGAGGCGTCGCGGAGAGGGGAGAATCGCCGCCTCACAACAGGAGAGAGGTAGCCATGGCGCGAATCGGAGCGGCAATCATCGGAGCAGGGTTCATGGGCGGCGTGCACACGGAGGGGCTCCGGCGGGCAGGCGTCGACGTCGTCGGCGCCCTCGGCGTCTCCGCGGAGGAGACCGGCAGCTTCGTCGAGTCGCGGGGCATCCCGAAAGGGTACGCCTCTCTCGGCGAGCTCCTGGCCGATCCGGCGGCCGAGTCCGTCCACATTGTCACGCCGAACCGGCTTCACTTCCAGCTTGCCAAGGCCTGCCTGGAGGCCGGCAAGCACGTCTTCTGCGAGAAGCCCCTGGCCATGAACTCGCGAGAGACGGCCGAGCTCGTCGCGCTGGTCGGGAAGCGCCCGAAGCAGGCGGCGGCCGTCAACTACAACATCCGCTTCTATCCCCTCAATCTCGAGGCCCGCGAGCGCGTGCGTGGCGGCTCGATCGGCAAGATCTACCATGTGGCCGGCAGCTACGTGCAGGACTGGCTGCTCCTCGACACCGACTACAACTGGCGGGTCGTGGCCGAGGAGGGTGGGGCGCTCCGGGCGGTGGCCGACGTCGGCACCCACTGGCTCGACCTCGTGCACAGCATCACGGGACTGGAGGCCGAGGCCGTCTGCGCCGACCTCATGGTGGTGCACCCGGTGCGTCGCCGGCCCAAAGGAGAGGTGGAGACCTACAGCGGCAAGCTCGCAACTGAGGCCGAGACCGAGCCCGTGAAGATCACCACCGAGGACTACGGCAGCATCCTGCTGCGCTTCAAGGGCGGGGCAAAGGGCGTCCTCTGGGTCTCCCAGGTCACCGCGGGGCGGAAGAACTGCTTGCGCTACGAGCTCGCCGGCGAGAAGGCCGCCCTCGAGTGGGTCAGCGAGAACCCCGAGATCCTGTGGATTGGCCGGCGGAGCGGACCGAACGAGATCCTGATGCGGGACCCGTCGCTGCTGTCGCCGACGGCTCGCGCCGCCGTGGGCGTCCCGGGAGGCCATGCCGAGGGCTACGCCGACACCTTCAAGCAGCACTTCCGTGCCTTCTACGGCTACGTCGAGAAGGGCGATTTCTCCGCGCCGGCCCCATTCGCCACCTTCGAGGACGGGCACCGGGAGGTCGTCCTGTGCGAGGCCGTCATGGAGAGCAACGAGAAGGGCGGCTGGGTCGACGTGAAAGACGTGTGACGACCCCGGCGCGCATTCGAAGCGCACCGGGGCCAGACCTACTCGCCGTCCTCGTCGGAGTCGGTGTGCTCACCGTCGTCCGAGTCGTCGCCGTCCTCGGAGTGCCCGTCGTCGGAGTCCGCGCCGATCTCCCGGATCTTGATGTTGCGGAACCAGAACTCGCTCCCGTGATCCTGGAGCACGATGCGACCGGTCTTGGCCAGGCCGTAGTCCTTGTGCTCCCCCCACTTGCTGGCGTCCCGACGGGCCTTCCACTCGTCGGACCACCGCTCGAACTCGACCACCTTGCCGCCGTTCAGCCAGTGCTCCACGTGCGCACCGTTCACCACGAGCTTCGTGGTGTTCCACTCTCCGACGGGCTTGAGGTCCTTGTCCTCGCTCGCGGCGAGCATGTCGTAGTCGGAGCCGGAGTACTGCGCGGGCTTCAGCTCCCCGGGCCAGCCGACGTCGTCGAGCAGCTGGTACTCGGGGCCGGTCATCCAGGTGGACTCGTACCTGGGATCCTCGACCACGGCATATATGAGGCCGCCGTTGCCGGCTGTCGTGGCCTTCCAGTCCATGACCAGCTCGAAGTCCGTGTACTCTTCGTCGGTCGTCAGGTCGACACGCGAGTGGCTTCCGTAGTTGTCCTCGGTTCCTGCGGTCTTGAGGGCGCAGTCCTCGATCAACCAGGCTTCGGTGTCTCCTCCGTTGTACCCGTGCCAGCCGTTCATGCTGCTGCCGTCGAACAGCAGCCGCCATCCGTCGGCCACCTCGGCCTCGGTGAGAGCGTTCACGCTCGCACACGGATCGGCGGCGGCTTCCTGGGCCGGCGGCGGCTCCGCTGCCGGCGCGCAGGCGATTGCGGCCACCAGTGCGCCGCACATCAACAGCAGGCAAAGTCTAGATCTCATGAAATGTCCTCCAAGTGCCGCTCCGCCTGAGCCTCCCTGGAGACTTTTCCGCGGGCGGACACGGCGTGCGAAGAGAGCGGGAGCTTAGTCCAACGGGCCGTTACACATCAAGGGCTCGGAATCGGGCCCTGGCCCCTCTTGGTTGGCCTAGGAACCCGTGGTGAAAGTCAGACCGCGTCGAGGCCGGATCTTTTCCGCCAGCTCGTCGTTGCCGAACCTCGGAATACTCCCGGTATTCCTGCGGTTCGGCGCCTCGGACACGGAAAGCACGCCTTCACCCGGTTTCTGACGAAAAATCTCTCGGCCTCGCTCGCGGAGCACTTCCACCACGGTCTCCTAGTAGAAGACGCTGGCTTCGCCGTGTTCGTCCACCAGGCCCTGCACCAGCTCGACGAGGAGCTCTCGACGCTTCACGAGGGCCTGCAGTTGCTCGGTGTCGAGGTGCTGCCTGACGGACTCCTTCAGCTCGTCGTCGCTCAGCCCCTGCAGGCGATCCCAGAGCTGCCGATTGATCTTCTTCAGGTGCTCGGGAGCGAGTAGCTGGGCCTGGGGCTGGAACGCGCGCCCGTGGTCGATCAGCCAGAGCTCGCCGTTCTGGCCCACGACCATGTTCTTCTCGTTGCGGTCGACGTTGAGGATCAGGTTGTCGAACAGATTCATGTCCCACTGCTGCTTCACCCAGCCGATGGGGCTCCTGGGACGATAGTCCTTTGCGGCCTCCTCACGGGCGTTCTCCACCCAGAGCTGCACGCTTCCGGGAGTCTGGCCGAGCTGCCGCAGCACCACGGGGGGCACGTTTTCGAACCCGATGCGTCGCGCAAGGTCGTACGCCGCGCAGTCGAAGGCGTCGTTGTCCACGAAGCGGTTGAAGTACCGACCCTGGACCCGAGTCCGCTTCTTCTCGACGCTGACCTCACGGAAGATCGCGTGGACCCGCGTGCCATCGCCCTCCAGCAGCAACTTGTCGGGGCGGTTGATGCCCTCGTCGATGCTCTTCCTCTCCACAACGGTGGCAATCCGGAGGAACTCCAACAGCGCGTCGTCATTCTCGAACGGCAGTGGAGCCCCTGCCGCATCGAGCCAGACAGGCCCCGACGTCCCGCCGGCGGCGGTCTGGGCGGAGGAGGACGGCGCGAGCCTTCCCAGGACGAGGGGCAGACCGAGCAGCATCCCGAGAGGTCGCCATCGGCGTGCGCCGCGACGGCCCGCGTGCGCCCATCGCCCAGCCTCGTCGGCAGCTGCTTCGAGACCCATAGCGCCCCCTGATTTTATACCGAGGATAATAGGCATGGCGCACGCCCCGCGCCAGGGAGGCCGCCCGAACAGTGACGAATGCCCCACCCGATCCTGTCACGACCCACCTGCTCTTCGAGCACGACCGGGTTGCGGCAGGATATGCCTCGGCCCGGCCGCACCTCCACGGCGAGGTGTTCGCCCGCGTGAAGGATCTCATCCGTCCTGCGGCACCTTTCCCACGCGCGTTGGACGTGGGCTGCGGAACGGGCCTCTCCTCGGTGGCGCTGTGCGGTCTCGCTCGGGACGTCACCGGCGTCGACGCTGCCGTGCCGATGCTCCGTCAGGCGAGCCGGGGGGATCACGTGCACTACCTGGCCTCGTCGGCGGAGGAGCTGCCGTTTCGAAGCGGCAGCTTCGATCTGATCGCGGCGTGCGGGTCCATCGACTGGGTCGACCGGTCGCGTTTCCTCCCCCGAGCCGCGGAGCTTCTCGTCACGGGTGGCTGGCTGGTTCCCCTCGACTTTGGCGACGCGGGTCGATCTCCGGAGATGCCCGACCTCGAGCGCTGGCACCGCGAGGTCTTCCAGAAGGCCTGCCCCACGCCGGTGGCGGGCGATCCACGGGTCACGGCACCCGAAGCCGAGGGCTTTGGCTTCACGGCGCCGGCGAGCCACGACTTCGCCACAGACTGCTCTTTCACTGCCGCTCGATATTCGGACTTCCTGATGACCGAGTCCGGCGTCATTGCCGCGGTCGAGTACGGGGAACGATCCTCTGGGGAGATCCGGGCCTGGCTCGAGGAGGAGCTTCGCCCCCTCTTCGCCGGCGAATCTCGCCGCGTCGCGTTCGACGGCTACATCCAGATCCTGAAAAAAACGCTGAGATCCAGCAGAAAGCTCCAACCAAGATGACACCACGAGTTCCCCGCGTCTCCCAGCTCGCGCTCCTGTGCTTCGCGTTCATCCTGGACGCCTCGACGCTGTCGGCCCACGGCGGTCAGGCGGCGGCGGCGGTGTGGGCCAGCGGGGAGATAGCCATTGACGGCAGGCTCGACGAGGAGTCCTGGCTGGCGGCGCCGGTGGCGACGGGCTTTCTCCAAAGAGACCCCAACCAGGGCGAGCCGGCGACCGAGCGGACCGAGCTGCGTCTCGTGTACGACGACAAGGCGCTCTACGTCGGGGCTCGGCTCTACGACAGCGAGCCCGAGAAGATCGTTCGCCAGCTCTCCCGGCGCGACGAGTTCGCGGAGGGGGACACTTTCGCCATCTTGCTGGACCCGCACCACGATCATCGGACGGGCGTGCTGTTCGTGGTGAGCGCCGCCGGGGTGCAGCGCGACGCGGCGATCTACGACGACAATTTTTCGGACAACACCTGGGACGCGGTCTGGGAGTCGGTCGTGACGGTCGGCGACGAGGGCTGGACAGTGGAGATTCGCATTCCCTTCTCGCAGCTCCGCTTTCCCACGACGCCAGGCCATTCATGGGGCGTCAACGCGCAGCGCCTCATCCACCGCAAGACCGAGGAAGTGTTTCTCGAGCTGGTGCCGAAGAACGAGAGCGGTGTTGCCTCGCGCATGGCCCACCTCGACGGGTTCGAGAACATCGCCCCGGGCCGTCACCTCGAGCTCCTGCCCTACGTGTCGGGCCGTGCCGAGTACATCGCCCCCGACAGCCCGGGCGACCCGTTCAACGACGGCTCTCGTCTCTTCGGAGCGGCCGGCCTGGACCTCAAGTACGGCGTGAGCACGAACATGGCTCTGACCGCCGCCTTCAACCCTGATTTCGGTCAGGTGGAGGTCGACCCGGCGGTCGTCAACCTCTCTGATTTCGAGGTCTTCTTCATCGAGAGGCGGCCATTCTTCACCGAGGGGTCCCAGGCCTTCGCCAACTTCGGACACAGCGGGGCCAGCGAGTACATCACCTTCCACTTCCCGGAACCCCTCCTCTTCTACTCACGCCGCATCGGGCGGGAGCCCCAGGGCGCCGGAACGGCGAACTTCGTCGACAAGCCGGCCTTCACGACCATCCTGGGCGCCGCCAAGCTCACGGGCCGCACCGCCGGGGGCTGGACGGTCGGGGTGCTCGATGCCGTGACGGGAAGCGAGCACGCGAACCTCTCGGACGGGCGGGCCCGGGACCGCATCGAGGTGGAGCCCCTCACGAACTACTTCGTGGGGCGGGCCCAGCGCGATCTGGGGAGCCGCGGCGCCATCGGCTTCATCGGGACCGCGGTGAACCGCCGGCTGAACGCCCAATCGGGTCTCGATCGGCGCCTCGTGAACCAGGCCTTCGTCGGTGGAGTCGACGGCCACTACTTCCTCGACCCCCGGCACGACTGGGTCTGGACCGGAGGGTTCTCCACCGGCACGGTGCGGGGCAGCCACCAGTCCATCCTGCTCGTCCAGAGAGCGGAGCAGCGCTACTACCAACGGCCCGACGCCGACTACGTGACCCTCGACCCGACCCGTACGTCTCTTTCCGGCTGGAGCGGCCGGACGAACATCCACAAGAACGCAGGCAACGTGCTCTTCGACGCGGGTGTCTGGGGGGTCAGCCCGGGCCTCGAGGTCAACGATCTCGGCTTCGAGAACCAGACAGACCGTTTCGGCGGCCACGGGATGGTGACCTTCCGAAAGCTGACGCCCGACAGATGGACCCGGTCGCGGCAGGTCTGGTTCTCCAAGTGGTGGACCTACAACTTCGGGGGCGACTCCAACGGGAACGGCGTCAGCGCCAAGGCCTCGGCCCTCTTCCGCAACTACTGGGAGCTGGACCTCACCGTCGGGGCCTCGTGGGACACCTGGAACGACAAGCTCACCCGGGGAGGGCCGATGACGATCCGCCCGGGCGCTCGCAGTTCCACGCTCAGGGTCACAAGCGACACAAAGCGGCTCTTCTGGATGAGTGCCTTCGGTCAGTTCAGCGATATCAACTTCGGCAGCTGGAGGCGGCGGGCCGGCGTGGGGGTACACTACCGACCCTGGGCGGCCCTGACCTTCGCGATCGAGCCCACGTACCGAAGGCAGCACAACATCAGCCAGTACCTCCGTGTGGTTCCGGACAAGACCGCTGTCACGACCTTCGGGGCCCGGTACGTCTTCGGGACCCTCGACCAGGATGAGGTCACCATCCCGCTGCGAATGGACCTTTCCTTCTCACCGAAGCTCTCCCTCCAGGTCTATGCCCAGGTGCTTCTCTCGACCGGGGTGTATCCGGAGATCAGCCAGCTCGCGACGCCCCGGACGTTCGACTTTCCGGTCTACGGACGGGACATCGGCACCATCGTCCGGGGCCCCGAGGGCAACTACCTCATCGATCCGGACGCCGGAGGGCCCGCGGAGCCCTTCGTGTTGAGCAACCTCGACTTCAACTTCAAGTCGCTCCGCGTGAACGCGGTCCTGCGGTGGGAGTTCCGCCTGGGCTCGACTCTCTACGTCGCCTGGAACCAGCGTCGCCAGAACGAGGCCAACCCCGGCGACTTCAACTTCGGCGGCGACACGGCGGACCTCTTCCGGACTCCCTCCGACGACGTCTTCGTCGTGAAGCTCGCCTGGTGGTTCGGGCGGTGACGGCCCACCGCCTCGTCCTTCTCCTCTTCCTGATCTCGGGCGCGGTGGGTCTCGGCTACCAGGTCCTCTGGGGCCGGTTTCTCCTCGAGCTCATCGGCGTCAGCGCCTACTCCTACGCCACGGTGCTTGCGGCCTTCATGGCCGGGCTGGCGCTGGGAAGCGCGCTCTTCGGACGCCTGGCCGACCGCGTCCGAAGGCCGCTCCTGCTCTCCGCGCTCTACTCCGGGTGGGTGAGCTTCACACCGGAGCAGGCGGGCGCGGGGCACGCCCTGTGGGCCAAGGTCCTGGTCGCCGGCCTCTTGCTCCTCGTCCCCACCACCCTCATGGGCGGCACCTATCCGGCGCTGGTGCGCTACGCCACCGAGCACCTGAGCCAAGTGGGTCGCAGGGCCTCCCAGCTCTACGCCGTGAACGCCCTCGGCGCGGTGGCGGGAGCTCTGTTCATGGCCTTCGTGCTCATGCCCGGCCTCGGCATGAGGATGAGCCTGGTGGTCCTCGCGCTGGCCAACGGTCTGGTCGCGGCCGCAGCGCTGCTCCTGGCTCGCGGGAAGGATCCCTCGCCCGCCCAGGTCGCCCCGCCTGACGCACACTCGAAGTCTCGCGGAGCGAGTCGGGACTTTCGGCGCGTGTCGTGCGTGTCGCCCTCGCCCTCATCCTGATCGAAGGGTCGCTCGCCTTCGCGCTGGAGGTCGCGTGGACACGCTACTTTGGGGTGGTGCTTGGCTCCAGCACCTATTCGTTCGCACTCGTGCTCGCCGTGTTCCTCTCCGGGATCGCCCTCGGCAGCGCGTGGCTGTCCCGCTCCGACGCTGCTCTCGGCCGCCCCCTCGTGTTCTTCGGCTGGACTCAGCTGCTCGGTGGCCTCCTGGTCCTCGGGCCGCTGGCGCTCTACCCCCGCACGCCCTGGCTGTTCGTCAACCTTGGAGCTGTCTTCTCCGACCATCCCCTGGCGTTCTTTCTCTACACCGCGTGCCAGCTGCTCGTGTGCGCCCTGGTCATGCTCCCTCCGACCATTCTCCTGTGTATGGCCCTGCCACTCCTGGTCAAGGGTCTGGCCCGCGATCTCCGCCGGCTCGGGAGCGACACCGGCCGCGTCTACGCCTAGCTCGCCTCCTATCGCACCGTCCTCTTCAAGGACGACCCCGCTGCGCTCCTGATGGTGCACGCGACCCGCACGATGTCGGGCCGGGAGACCCTCTCCCTCTCCCTGAACGGCAAACCCGACGCCACGTCCCACGACGATCTGCCCACGCAGCTCCTGCTCGGTCACGTGCCCCTGTTTCTGGCGCCTCAGCCACGGGACGTGCTCGTCATCGATCTCGCCAGCGGCGTGACCGCCGGCGCGCCGTTCTCGCCCACCCGGTCCGCCGGCTGGACGTCGTGGACGTGGTGGCCGCCATGCCGGAGGCCACACGGCTCTTTCGCGAATGGAACAGGGATCCTCTCGGGGACCCGCGCTTCCGTCTGATCGTGGACGACGCTCGGAGCTACATTGCCCATACGCGCCAGAGATACGACATCATCATCTCGGAGCCTTCGAATCCCTGGATGGCGGGGACCGGAGCGCTCTTCTCCAGCGAGTTCTACTCGCAGGCGGCGACGGCCCTCGGGCCCGATGGCGTCTACCTTCAGTGGCTGCAAGCCTACGAGCTGACCGATCAGACTTTCGCTGCGGTGGTGAGGACCTTCCGCCGCGTGTTCCCCCACGTCTACGCCTTCCAGGGCAATGCGGACGACGTTCTGCTGCTCGGCTCACGCCTGCATCGCGGCTCTGACAGGCGTTGAGAACACCGACGACAACCTGCTCCTCGAGTGCCGAGCGCCACGAGAGCTGTTCAGCCGGGCCAGCGTGGGCCTGGTCTCCAGGCTGGACGAGCGCCTGCACGGCGGCCCGGCCCTGCTCCTGGGCGAACACCTCCGCCGCCAACCAGGAGCGGTCTCGATCCGGTCCGTGCTGAGTGCCCTCTCCGACTCTCGTGTCCGGACCGAGCCACTGCACGAAGGCCTGCGGCTTGCCGCGCACGGGCTCGATTCAGCTGGCTACGATCTGTTTCCCCTTCTCCCACCGGTCGACGCGGCCTCGTTTTCGATTCGCGCCGCCGATCTGGTCCGATCGGGACAAGACCACCTCGCCGCCCGGCTCGTCTCGTCCCGCTCGCCGAGCCTGCTGTGGGAGGCGGCGCTCGGTCCGGACCGGGCCGCGTTCTGGGACGCCGCGTCGAAGGAGTGGCTGGCGACGCCGGCTCCGCCGCCTCTCCCGGAGCTGCGCCGTGTCCGGATCGAGTTGCTGATGGCGATGGGCCGCATGGACGACGCAACCGCTCTGATCCTCGAATGAGCGGACGAGATCCCGGGACCCGACCCCACGTGGCTCGTCCTGAGGGCGTGTGAGATTGACCGCGGCTCCCTGTGTGAGCGGGCCCTCGATGACGCAATCACCCGAAGTCGAGCGCCCTTCCTGGCGCGGCTCGAGGCCCTCCGAGCCGAATCCCTCGAGCCCCAGTCCTTCAGAGGAGCCCACTTTCCCTCACTCGGCTGCGGTCTCCTCCGAAGGCGCCCCGAGGATTCCGGCGACGATGCGGTACAGCCACACCGAGGAGACGAGCGTGATGACCCCGAAGATGATGGCGGGCGTCGTCCGCCCGTAGAGCAGGTTGCCGGTGGTGAAGAGCGCCCCGTAGACGGCGAGGCAGCCCAGCGTCCATCCCAGGATGGCCTGAGCCAGGCTGTCCGGGCTGGGCGGCAGCCCTGCTTCCTCTCGGATCGTCTTCCAGCCGGGTCCTGCGGGTCGGACCTTCTTGTAGAACGCCACGAGGGTGGCGCGGTCCACTGGCGGTGTCAGGTAGGTGACGAGCACCCACACGATGGTCGTTCCGGCCACCGCCAGGATCAACGTCCTGTGCGCCGGCATATCGAGACCGCCCTTCTTGGCGAAGAAGAGACCCAGCGCGATGGTGAAGGAGCTGATCATGGCCGCGATCTCGCTCCAGGCGTTGATGCGCCACCAGAACCACCGTAGCAGGTAGATGAGGCCCGTCCCGGCGCCGATGGAGAGGAGCAGCTCGAACGCCTCCGCGGCGGTCGTGAGCATGAACATGAATCCTGCGGCGAGCACCATGAGGCCAGCGGTCACGAATCGGGAAAGCGTCACCAGCGAAGCTTCGCTGGCTTCCGGCCGGAGGAAGCGCTTGTAGAAGTCCATGACCACGTAGGAGGAGCCCCAGTTGAGGTGTGTGACCATCGTCGAGATGTAGGCGGCGGTGAGCGCGGCCACCAGCATCCCGAGGATCCCGTGGGGGAGGAGCGTGAGCATGGCCGGATAGGCCATGTCGTCGCCCAGGAGGTCGGGGCTGACGTGGGGCAGGGCCTCCTGGATGTCGCCCAGGGTGGGGAAGACGATGATCGAGCAGAGGGCCACGATGATCCAGGGCCAGGGCCGGAGCGCGTAGTGCGCGACGTTGAACCAGAGGGTTCCGGCGAACGCGTCCTTCTCGGTCTTGGCCGCCAGCATCCGCTGGGCGATGTAGCTGCCGCCCCCGGGCTCCGCTCCCGGGTACCAGACCGACCACCACTGGACCGTGAGCGGGATGATGAATACCCCGAGGGCCAGCTCCCAGTTGGAGAAGTCCGGCACCAGGTCGAGGGTCGAGGCCGGGATCTTCTCCACGAGACCGGACAGCCCGCCCACCGCCGGGTGGTCGAGGGCGTACCAGGCCGCGGCGAAGACCCCGAACATGGCGATGACGAACTGCACCATGTCGATGGCTAGCACCCCCCAGAGCCCCGACATCGAGGCAAAGGGGATGCAGATGAGAGCGCAGACGATGACGGTGGTCCAGCGGTCCCAGCCCAGCATCACGCTGGCGATCTTGGCCGCGGCGAGGGTGACGCTGGCCATGATCACGCAGTTGAAGAAGAGGCCCAGGTAGATGGCGCGGAACCCGCGGACGAAGGAGGCGGGGCGCCCGGAGTAGCGCAGCTCGTAGAACTCGAGGTCGGTCAAGACCCCGGACCGTCGCCAGAGCTTGGCATAGAAGAAGACCGTGGCCATCCCCGTCAGCAGGAAGGCCCACCACTCCCAGTTGGCGGCCACGCCCCTCGTCCGCACGAAGTTGGTGACGAGGTTGGGAGTGTCGGTGCTGAAGGTGGTGGCCACCATCGACGTTCCGATGAGCCACCAGGGGGCCGATCGGCCCGAGGCGAAGAACTCAGCCGTTCCCTTGCCGGCGCGCTTGGCGAAGAAGAACGCCGGCGCCAGAGAGATTGCCAGGGCGGTCAGGGCGATGGTGATGTCCAGGCCATTGAGCTGCATGGCCCCAGACTATGCACCAAGAGGCGGCCCGTTGCCATCGGAAACCACGAGCCGGGCGCCTGAGCCAAAGCCAGTCATGCTGAGGAGCCTCGACTCCGCGCGTGCGACGAAGCATCTGACGCGCGCCGCCCTGGCCGACGCGCGTCATCCTGAGGAGCTCCCCCCTTTGAACGAGCGACGAAGGGGATCCAGCTGACGGAGAGCCTAGCCCGCATTATTCATCGGGCATGCGGGATTGAGTTCAGGCGTGTACTTGCACCGATCATTTGAGGAGTAGCAGCCGAGTGCACGGTCGAAACGGCTGGTGAGCCGCTGGAGGCGGCGCTCCTG
>CAUZDW010000064.1:0-20834 GCA_963578825.1 Vicinamibacteria bacterium | reverse complement strand
GACGACGGACGAGCGGGCGCGTCTAAAAGAGCAGGAGCGTGAGATCCGCGAGCTGCGCCGCGCCAACGAGATCCTGCGAAAGGCCTCGGCGTATTTCGCGCAAGCGGCGCTCGACCGAAGGCACCCCGCAGCTCCTGAGCGACGCTCAGAGTCGCCGCTTCAACACACGCTCCACTTCGGCCAGGCGGGGCTCGATCTTCACCGGCGGATTCCGGAGCCGGCCACGGCGGTCGTGGAAGCTCATGACGGCCTCGGGGTCCTTGAGCAGGTGCCCGGTGAGGACGGCGACGACCGAAGCCCCCTTCCGGATGACCCCCTTGCGCACCAGCTGCCGCGCTCCGGCCACGGCGGCGGCCGAGGCGGGCTCGCACCCGATGCCGGCGCCGTCCACGATCGCCTTGGCGGCCATGATCTCGGCGTCGCTCACCGTCGTCACCACACCGCGTGTCTCCCGGATCGCCCGGACCGCGCGGTCGTGGCTGGCCGGGTCGCCGATGCTGATCGCTGTGGCCACGGTCTCCGCGTGGACGCGGTAGCGCCTCTTGAAGCCGGCGCGATAGCTCTTGTAGAACGGACTCGCCCCCCGGGCCTGGACCGAGGCGAGCCGGGGCACCCGGGAGATGAGGCCCAGCTCCCGGGCCTCGCGGAGAGCCTTGCCGAATGCAGACGTATTGCCCAGGGCGCCCGCGGGGAGAACGATCCAGTCGGGCGGGTTCCAGAGGCGTTGCTGGAGCATCTCCAGGACGATCGTCTTCTGACCCTCCAGCCTCCAGGGGTTGATGGAGTTGAGGAGCGCCACGCCAAAGGCCTCGGAGGTCTCGCGGACCAGGCGGAGGCACGTGTCGAAGTCGCCGTTGACCAGGAGCGTCGTCGCCCCATACGCCAGGGCCTGGGCCAGCTTGCCAGCAGCGACCTTGCCCGCGGGAACGAAGACGAGCGCAGGCAGACCGGCCTGGGCCGCGTAGGCCGCCATGGAGGCCGAGGTGTTCCCGGTGGAGGCGCACGCCACCGCGGTGGCTCCGGCGCGGACGGCCTGGGTGGTGGCCACCGTCATGCCCCGGTCCTTGAAGGACCCGGTGGGGTTCTCGCCCTCGTGCTTCAAGGAGAGATCGTCGAGGCCGACCCAGGCGGAGATCGCGTCGCGGCGATAGAGGGGTGTGTTGCCCTCGGGATGGGTGATCACGGCACCCTGACCCGGGAGGATCAGCTCCCGGAAGCGCCAGACACCGCTTCCTTCGACTCTCGGGTCGCCGGAGCGTCGTCGCTGGTCGAAGAGGGCTCGCAGCGCCCGGGGCCCTTCGCTCGGGCGAGGGCGGGCCTCGAGGAGGCCGCCGCACACGCACTGCGGCCGGGGAGACAGAACGGGCATCTGTGCGCCGCAAGCGGCACACACGACGAGGTATTCGGCCTTGCGTTTCACAGGATCCGGCTTCCCTGTCCGTCGACGCCGGCCAAGTGCACGCCCGCGGGGCTGCCCCCGAGGCCGTCGTAGGCCTGGGCGGCCGCCTTCCCCACCGCGGCTGCGCTGTCTTCAGGAGCAAGCGCGACCAGAGTGGGCCCCGCGCCGCTCACGGCCACTCCCCAGGCCCCGACCCCAAGCGCAGCCTCTCGAGCCTCGGCGTACCCGGGGTAGAGAGGAATCCGCCCCGGCTCGGCGATGCGATCGACCATCGATCGACCGATGAGCTCGCCGTCGCCTTTCTCCAGGCCCACCACCAGCCCGGCGAGGGCGGCGGCCTGGGCCACGGCCTCGGGCCGGGCAATCGCCACCGGGAGGAGAGCTCGCGCCTTCGAGGTCGCCACCCGATAGTCGGGCATCACGAAGACGAGGCGCACGGACTCGTGAACGGTGAGACGGACATGCTCGAAGGGATCCAACGTCTGGATGAGGATGGCTCCTCCAAGGAGCGACGGAGCCACGTTGTCGGCGTGACGACCGGCGACCGCGGACTCGGCCACGAGAGCGCACTCGAGGAGCACCGTGGGGTCGAGTGGCTGCTCGAGGAACGCCGCTGCCACGACGGCGCCCGCCACCGCGGAGGCGGCGCTGCCCCCGAGCCCCCCGGCCAGGGGCAGACCCTTCTCGATGTCCAGGTCCAGGCCCAGCTCCGCCGCTTCGGCCCGTCTCAGGACCTCGGAAGCGGCCAGGGCCGCGGTGTTCCGGTGGGGATCGGTGGGGATCTTCGGGTCCGAGACGGAGCGCACCCACACTCCGGGACTCGAGCTCCTCTCGGCAGCCACCCGGTCGCCCATGCCTGTGATGGCGATGCCCAGACAATCGAACCCCGGTCCCAGGTTGGACGTGGAGCCCGGAGCGTATGCGGTCGCGCCTTCCATCAGCCCGAAACCATAGCGCAAAGCGCCCCGGTGCGAAAGCGGCGGCTCAGGGCGATTCAGGTGTGCGTGCTACGATTCGATTCGATGGCCTCGCCCCGGTTGGCCCTTCCTCCCATCCTCGACCGCTACATCGTCCGGGAAATGATCGCCCCGACGCTGCTGGGGCTCCTCGTCTTCACCTTCGTCCTCCTGATCGACCAGATCCCCCGGCTGCTGGCGATTCTCGTCGCCCGAAGCGCCGACCTGAAGACGATCCTGCAGGTCTTCCTGAACCTGCTCCCGAGCATCTTTGCGGTCACGATCCCGATGGCGTTCCTCCTCGGCGTGCTCCTGGCCTTCGGACGCCTCGCCAGCGAGAGCGAGATCGTCGCCATCCGCGCGGTCGGAGTGAGCCCGCTGCGGCTCCTGAAGCCGGTCCTGTTTCTGGCCTCGGTGGCGGGGGTCATCACCTTCTACATCAACGCGATCGCACTTCCAGCCTCCAACCAGGCCCATCGGGAGCTGGTCTTCTCGCTGGTCGTCAGCAAGGCCCGGACCATAGTGCGACCCAGGAACTTCACCGACGATCTCCTGCCCGGCCGAATGATGCTCTACGTCTCGGACATCGCCCCGGACACCCAGGAATGGAAAGACCTGCTGATCCACGACACCCGCACACGCGGCGAGCGATCGGTGATCCTGGCCCGGGACGGGCACCTGGTGATCGATCGCGAGGGGCAGCGAGTCCGGCTGGAGCTCGGAGAGGGCAGCCGCCACACCTTCTTCACCGACGATCCTTCCGAATACCGCCGGACCGCGTTCGCGTCCATGGGCTTCGAGCTGCCCTTCGCCGAGTTCTTCCCGAAGCTGCCCCTCACGAAGGGCGACAGGGAGATGACTCTGCCCGAGCTCGCCGGCCGCATCGGTCAGCTGAAGTCCGAGGGGAAGGAGCCCAAGGACTGGGGTCGCTTCGCGGTGGAGTGGCACAAGAAGTTCGCCATTCCGTCTGCGTGTATCGTCTTCGGCCTGTTGGGCCTCTCCCTGTCTCTCGGAAGCAAGAAGGAGGCCCGCTCCGCGGCGTTTGCGCTGTCGATCGCTGTCATCTTCGTCTACTACATTCTCATTCGGCTCGGCGAGCAGGCGGGAGACACGGGGGTGATGACCCCCTTCCTGGCCATGTGGGGAGCCAACATCGTCATGGGCTCCATAGCCCTGATCCTGCTCTGGCTCAACCTGCGCGAGGCCGCGTTCGATCCCCTGGACCCCAGGCACTACCTGACCTGGGTGCCGATGGTGAAGCGGCGCCGGGCGGCCGCTGGAACGACCCCCGAGGCCGCGGCTCCAGACCCGAAAGGTCCCGTCGTCGTCGTGCGGATCCCGCGGCTGACTCTCCGTTTTCCGTCCCTGCTCGATCGCTACATCGCCCGGGCCTGGATCGGGCACTTTGGTCTCATCCTCCTCGCCTTCCTGTCGATCTTCGTCCTGGCCGACTTCATGGAGCTCTTCAACGACATCCAGCACAACCACGTCAAGGGCAAGGTCGTCCTGCATTACTACGTCTTCTTTCTGTTCCAGATCACCTTCCTGGTGGCCCCGGTGGCGGTGCTCGTGAGCACGCTGGTGACCCTCGGGGTCCTCGCCCGGCGCAACGAGATCACCGCGATGAAGGCCGCGGGGATCAGCCTGTACCGCGTTGCCGGACCGGTGATCGGCATGGGGCTCCTCTCGAGCTTGCTGCTCTACGGAATGCAGGAGTTCGTGCTTCCCGAGACGAACAAGGCGGCCACCATGGACCGCAACGTCATCAAGGGACGTCCGCCCCAGTCGTCCGACCAATTCGATCGCCGTTGGATACTGGCCAGCGACGGTCGCTTCTACAACTACGAGTACCTCGTCGAGCGGAAAGGCAAGCGGGTTCCCGGCAACCCCACTGCGCCGCGGCCAATCGAGTTCACCCTCTACGGTTTTTCGATCTACGACATCGATCTGGACAACTGGGAGCTGCGGTCGCGGGTGCACGCAAGCCGCGCGGTGTGGAGTCCCGAGGATCGCACCTACGATCTCGAGCAGGGCTGGCGGCGCGCCACGGACGAGCGGGCCAGCTTCCACACCTTCGCCCTCGAGAGGGTCCGAGCCCTCGACGGCGAGCCCGGGGGTGAGATCGAGCTGCCCTCCTACTTCAAGCGGGAGGACCGGCCGTCGGACACGATGGGCTTCTGGGAGCTGAGAGACCACATCGTCTCGCTCGAGACCCGGGGCTTCGACGTGGCCAAGCTCAAGGTGCAGCTGCAACGCAAGCTCGCTTTCCCCATGGTGGGCGTGATCATGACGCTGCTCGGAATCCCGTTCGCTTTCGTCGTCGCGCGGCGGGGAGCGCTCTACGGGATCGGGGTCTCGATCGTGATCGGGATCGTGTACTGGGCCTGCCTGGGCATCTTCGAGGCCCTCGGGAACAACGCTCTTCTCCCGGCAATGCTCGCGGCCTGGGCGCCGAATCTGATCTTCGGCTCTGCGGGGCTCTACCTGCTCCTGACACTCGACACGTGATCACCTGTAGACGCCCAGGGCGTCGATCCAAACGGTGCCCTCGGTGCCGGGCTTGACGGCCGCGGGGTCGAGGACGAACACCAGAGCGCGGGCCTTGTCGGGATCGAGCTGGCCGTCGGTCTTCTCGTTGATCGTGCGGAAGTCGGCGAATGGCAGCAGCACCTCCCGCCACTCCGTGGTTGTCCGGACCGAGGCCAGCCACCACTCCTCGCCGTCGTCCGCCGAGGCCAGGTTCTCGTCTCGCACCTGCGCCCACATCCGGTATGCACCGTCGGCGCGGACACGGAAGCGGAGGCCCGACCAGTCGGAGAGGTCGCGGGGCTGTCGGTTGACCAGGGCGCACCAGGTGAAGGCCTGCTCCGGCGTGGGGGCGCCCAGGCGGAAGGCCAGGCGGAGAGGCAGCTCACTCTCGAGGACTGAGCCGCCGTCTTCCGCCGGATCCCCAGGGGTCGTGTCCATCCACGAGGTGGGATCGAACTCCGCAATGAAGGCGAAAGACCCCGGGAGGTCCGAGAGCGCCCGCACCTCGCCAGGGGGAGGTGGCTGGGGCGCCCAGGCTGCGGCGGTGTCGCGGGCCTCGAACACCGCAGCGTCGAAAACCGGTATCGGGTTCGAGAGGACCCAGGGCACCGACCAGCCCCCGATGCTGGCCTCCACGCGGTACACACCCGGGCCCGGCAGAGGCGTCTCGAGGGTTTCGCCGGCTTCCGCCAGCAGACGCCCGTCGCGAAAGAGGCGAAGGCGGGTCCCCGCCGGGACCCGGCCGCCGGCCCGGGCGCGGAGGCCCTCACGGTAGAGGACCCTCTCCCCCATCGTCCATCGCTCCCCTGCCCCGTCCTCCACGGTGAAGAAGAAACCGTCCGCGCGGGCCAGGGCGTCGAGGCCGATGTAGAAGCGGCCGGTGCGAAGGGCGCCCAGCACCGCGGCCCGGTCGGTGCTCGGGTCTCCCGTGAGGGGGCCATCGAGAAGCACGTGGCTCTGCAGGAGGGAGAAAAGAGCCTCGTAGGACGGGAAGCGGACCGCCCACGACCGGGTCAGCGGCAGGCGGCTGTGGGCATCGGCGCCGGAGTGCCCCACCACGTCCCGGACCTGGAGCATCTCATCCCAGCGGGCCAGCGCGTCGTCCCTGGCGTCGGGCGCGCTCAGCCCCTGAAGAAGGGCGTAGCGGGGATTCAGGCCGTACAGCGCCAGCAGCGGCACCAGGCGAAGACCGGCGCGGCGAAACTCGCTGTCGCCGTTGATGAGCTCGACCCCCCACGGACCCGCCAGGTCCCAGCCCGTCCAGCGGAGGTCGGCTCGCGACGACCAGGGGTGGGCCGCGAGCGAGAAGCCCCCCAGGTCCCGAACGTCCTCCAGATCGCCTCGGCCTGCCCGGGGGAAGCGAAACGCCGGGTCCCCGTCGATCCCCAGGCCCACGACGTGGCCGAGAGCCGTGGAGATCTCGGTGCCCACGAGGACGAGCAGGCCGTCGTGGATCCCCTCGAGGGGCAGGGCGTCCAGGACGTTGTGGTCGGTGAGAGCCACGAAGTCGAGACCGACCGTCCGAGCGGCGCCGATCACCTCCTCGGGCGTTCCACCGCCGTCGGAGAGTGTGGTGTGGACGTGGACGACTCCCCTCGCCCGTGCGTAGTCGTTCGAGAGTGGCTGGCCGACCAGCTCGAGAGGCCGCCAGAGGGCCAAGCGAAGGGAGGCGGCCCCAAGGAGAACGAGGGCGACCAGAAGGACGAGTCTCCCGAGCCGCCTCCGCTTGACCGGCAAGTTCTCGGCCTAGAGCTTGAAGAACGCCTTGAGGTCGGCGGCCTTGCTGGTCCGCTCCCAGGTGAACTCGGGCTCGGTGCGGCCGAAGTGGCCGTAGGCGGCGGTCTTCTTGAAGATGGGTCGGCGGAGGTCCAGGTAGTCGATGATTCCCTTGGGTTGCAGCGGAAAGACGTCGCGGATGGCCTCGACCAGCTGGCCCTCGTCGACCCGTCCCGTGCCCATCGTGTCGGCCATGATCGAGACCGGATCGGCCACGCCGATCGCGTAGGCGATCTGCAGTTCGACTTTCTGCGCGAGGCCGGCAGCCACTACGGTTTTCGCCACGTGGCGGGCCATGTACGAAGCGGAGCGGTCCACCTTGGTCGGGTCCTTGCCGGAGAAGGCTCCGCCACCGTGGCTTCCCACGCCGCCGTAGGTGTCGACGATGATCTTGCGCCCGGTGAGCCCGCAGTCGCCCTGGGGGCCGCCGGTCACGAAGCGGCCGGTGGGGTTGATGAAGAACTTCGTCTTCTTGTCCAGGAGCTCGGGCGGGATCACAGCCTGGATGACCTTCTCGCGGATGTCCTCGCGGATGGTCTCCATGGGAACCATGCTGCTGTGCTGGGCCGAGATGATGATGGCCTCCACACGAACGGGCTTGTCACCATCGTACTCGATGGTCACCTGGCTCTTGCCGTCCGGCCGCAGGTAGTCGAGAACCTCGTCGCGACGCACCTGGGTGAGCCGCCTTGTCAGCTTGTGTGCGAGCATGATCGGGAGGGGCATGAGCTCCTCCGTCTCGCGGCAGGCGTAGCCGAACATGAGGCCCTGGTCGCCGGCTCCCCCGGGGTCGACTCCCTGGGCGATGTCGGGGGACTGCTCGTGGATGGCGTTGATGACGGAACACGTCTCGTAGTCGAAGCCGTACTTGGCCCGGGTGTAGCCCACACCCTTGATCGTCTCCCGGACGATGCCGGGGAGGTCGGCGTAGGCCTTGGTCGTGACCTCTCCGGCGATGAAAGCCAGGCCGGTGGTCACGAGAGTCTCGCAAGCCACCCGGCTCATCGGGTCCTGGGCGATCAGCGCGTCGAGGACGGCGTCGGAGATCTGATCCGCGATCTTGTCCGGATGCCCCTCGGTGACGGACTCCGAGGTGAAGAGGTGCTTTCCGTTCTTTCCCATACGGTCTGATTCCTCATTGGGCCCACTCCACAGACTTGCGGGCGCCCGTCACGAACGTCCGATTTTAGCACGGGCTCAGTCAGGCCCTCGGGTGGTGCTGGTCGTAGAGCTGGCGGAGCCGCTCGCGGGTGACGTGGGTGTAGATCTGGGTCGTGGAGATGTCGGCGTGGCCGAGCATGGCCTGGAGGGAGCGCAGGTCGGCCCCCCGCTCGAGGAGGTGGCTGGCGAACGAGTGCCGGAGGACGTGAGGGCTGAGGATCCGCTCCACGCCTGCCGTTACGGCGTGGCGGCGGACGATGCCCCAGAGCCCCATGCGCGAGAGACGTCCGCCACGGTGGTTCAGGAAGAGCGTCGGCGACGAGCGACCCTTGAGCAAGGCGCCCCGCACCTCGGCGACGTAGCGCTCCACCCAGCGCCGGGCCACGCTTCCCATTGGCACCAAGCGCTCCTTGTTCCCCTTCCCCACCACCCGGGCAATCCCCAGGTCCATGTCCAGGTTCTCGGCCCGCAAGCCGATCACCTCCGAAGCCCGGAGTCCCGTGGCGTACATCACCTCGAGGATCGCCCGATCCCGAACGCCCAGGGGCTTCTCCACGTCGGGGGCGTCCAGGAGCGTCTCGACCTGCGCCGGCGTCAGGTAGCGAGGCAACGCCTGAAACGCCCGGGGCGCCCGCAGGTTCTCCATGGGGTCGGCGTCGATCAACCCCTCACGGACGCCGTAGCGATAGAAGCCTCGTACGGCATGGATGGCCCGGGCCTGCGAACGGGGACCGAGCCCCTGGTCGCGCAGGAGGCCGATGAACTCCGTCAGGTCCTTCTGGACGAGGTCGAGAGCCGGCCGCTTTCTCGTCTGCGCGAATGCCACCAGCTTGCGGAGGTCCCGGCCGTAGGCCTCGAGGGTGTTCTCGGACAGGCCTCGCTCGACCCGGAGGTGGGCGAGGTAGTCCGTCAGAGACTGATCTCGATTCCGAGTGTCCACGTGCCAAGACTCAGGCTGAAGAAGTCGCGATCGTCGGTCCCCTCGAAGGAGAGCTTGTGGTACCCCCCCGTGGCGGCTAGATGATCTGTGAAATGGACCCGGAGGGCCAGCAGCCACTCCCACAGATGCCCCCGGCTCCCCGCCGTCATCCCGGCAAACTCGCCTTCCAGGCTGAACCACTCCTGGAAGTACACCCGGCCAGCAAGGCCCAGGACGGGGATGGGGAGCTTCTCGATCTCGGCCACCCGGGCGCTGGTGTTGGCGTTCACCATGACCGTGTCCACGTCGAAGTACTTCACCCCTGCCAGCACTCCGAGGTAGCCCCCGGAGTTCGCGACGAAGTCCCACTGAAGCGCCGTGGAGATCAAGTTCCCTTTGAAGGCCGTGACGATCCGGTCGCCAAAGCGTCCCACGAGGGTGCCGTAGACGAAGGGCTGCTGTGCCTCCTGGTCGCCCCGATAGTCCAGCGGGGTCCAGCCCCCCACGAGCTTCCAGGACCGGCCGAGTCGAAGGGCGCCGCGGATGTTGTTGCCGCTCTGCGACTCCATGCCCAGGTCGCTCTGGACGTCGAGGACCGTGCCCTCGAAATCCCCGAGCCCCTTCTGCAGCTCGCCCTGGGGCTGGGGTGACCACCAGAGATACTCGACCCGCAGGGTGTAACGCTCTTCCGAAGGAAGCTGCTCCTGCGCCAGGGCCACCAGCGGAGAGCCGATGAGCAGAAGCAGGGCACCGGCCAGGAGGAAACACGTTCCGCGCATCGTTTTTTCGTCGCGCATACTGGAATCGTGGCAGCGTAGCATGGAACCCAGGGTCGGCTAGGGCTCGCGCTTGCTGGGGGCCCGGCGGAAATGCTCCCGAACGAGAGCCCAGATGTCTCGAGCCTCGGGCACCTTCCACCAGTGGGTCAAGACCGCGTACACGCCCACGCCGATCACAACCGGTCCGAGGCCCGCGACGACACGGGCCCCGAAACCCGTCGCGCTCATCCCGTACTCGAGAACCCCCATGAGTGCCGCCACGAGCCCTCCCATGATCACGGCCGCAGCCGTCATCGGGAGCATGACTTTCAGAAGGCCCCACCCGAACGTGCCCCCGACCCGGCGTTCGAAGAGCACCGCCAGGAGACTCGCGTTCAGGAGCGCACCGAGCGCGGTCCCGAGGGCGAGGGCGCGGAAGCCCATGCGGGGATAGAGAAGCGCCACCACCGTGAGGTTGGTGGCCACCGCCAGCGCACTGGCCATGAGAGGCGCCCGAGGCTGGTGCAACGCGTAGAACGCAGGCGCGACGACCTTGACTCCGGTGTACCCGACCAGGCCGAACGCGTACAAGAACAGGGCGGCCGAGGTGGCCTCCGTGTCGGAAGGACCGAACGCCCCCCGCTCGTAGAGCAGCCTCACGATGGGCCGCCGCAGGACCATGAGACCGACCGTGGCCGGGATCGTGAGGTACGCCAGCATGGACACCGACTGTCGGAGCGTGGTGCGCAGCCCGTCCATGTCTTGATCGGCCGCACGTTGAGCCAGCCCGGCCATGGCGATCGTCCCGAGCGCCACTCCGAAGAGCCCGATGGGCAAGTAGAGCAGGCGAAAGGCGTAGTCCAGCCAGGAGACCGCTCCCGCCTCATGGGACGCAAAGCGGCTGTTGATGAAGAGGTTGATCTGGACGGCGGCCAGCCCCACGACCGCCGGGGCCATGAGCCGAGCCATCCGGCGCAGGCCCGGATCGCGGGGCGCCCATTCGGGTCGGAAGCGCCAGCCCAGCCTTCTGAGGGCCGGCGCCTGGACGAGGAACTGGGCGAGTCCACCCAGGAGTGTCCCCAGCGACCAGCCGAGGACGACCTGGTGGGCGGGCAGTCCCCAGGCCCAGAGCCCGATCCCCCACACGATGGCCATGACGTTGAACATGGCCGGCGCGAAGGCCGGCATCGCGAATCGCTCCTCGGCGTTCAGCATCCCCATGGCCACCGCGGCGAAGGCGACCAGGGGAAGAAAGGGCATCATCACGCGGGTCAGGAGAATGGTCAGCTGGGCCTTGCCCGGGATCTCCGCGTACCCCGGGGCCAGCGCCCCGACGATCGACCCGGCAAAGAGCGTGGCCAGCACGACCAGCACACCCAGGAGGAGCGCCAGGATGGTCAGGACCCTGTTGGCCAGCGCGAAAGCCTCGGGTCGGCCCTGCTTGAGGGCCTGGGCATAGGTGGGCACGAAGGCGGCGGAGAGCGCCCCCTCGGCAAAGAGGTCCCGCAGAAGGTTGGGGATCCGGAAGGCGATGCGGAACGCGTCGGCGTAGAGGCTCGCCCCGAGGAGCGCCGCGAAGACCACCTCACGCACCAGGCCGAGGAGGCGGGAGACCAGAGTGAGGCCCGAGACGAGACCCGCGGCCCGGGCAATGCGGACCCTCTCCGACGCCGCCTTGACCTCGTTACCCAACGTCGCTAGACTATGAGATTGTTCACGTTACGAGGAGAATGAGAGTGGCACGTCACACGTCGGTCATAAAGCGGAATCGGCAGAGCATCGAGGATCGAGGTCGAAACCGGACGAATTCCACCCGGCTCAAGACCCAGTTGAAGAAGCTCCGCTCCGCCATCGAGGCCGGCGACCAGGAGACCGCGTCCAAGCTGCTCCCCGAGACGGTGGCCGGGATCGACAAGGCCGCCAAGAAGGGCATCCTTCACGACAACGCAGCGGGCCGCCACAAGAGCCGCCTCACCCTCAAGGTCAACGCCCTCTCGGCGGCGAAGGCCTAAGCCCGGACAGCTCGCCAGCCTTCTGCTGCGACGCGCGATAGCGCGCCTGCGGCGGGCGTGCTCGCTCACCCGCCTCGGCTGCACTCTCACGCGTCTCGCGACGAAGCCTGGCGACCAGTCCGGGCCCGAGCCTCCTCTCCCCCGCAAGCCTCCAGCACCGCTGCTGCCAGCGCCGTCTCGGCGTCGGCTCCCTTCTTGATGGTGCGATCGGCTCGCCCGAGTGCCACGAAGGCCCGCCGGAGGTCCGTGTCGTTCCAGCGCCGGGCGGCCTGGACCAGGGAGCGCGCCTTGAACTGCATGTTCGCCGGCAGCAGCTTTCGGCCGATCTCGTCACCCCGGAGACCGGCCTCCACCATCGCCTGGGCCCCTCTCACCTGCCGGAGACACCGGTGCAGAGTGGCGAGGATGCGCAGCCCGTCCTCACCCTCCCCCATCATCTCGTCGATCAGCTCCAGGCTCTTCCGACCCTCCCGGGCGGCCATGGCGTCGGCCAGCAGGTAGAGCGGGCGCCCCATGCCTCGGCCCAGGACGGCTGCGACCTCCTCGGCTGAGAGCCGGCGGTCGTCGCCGCCAAAGGCCTCCAGCTTGTCCACCTCGCCCATCAGCCTCCGCAGATCTTGACCGACCCGGGCGATCAGCTCCTCCACCCCTTCGGGGGCGATCTGCAGGCCGCGGCGTCGCAGCTCGGTCTCCACATGGGCGCGCAGTGCGCGCCCCTTCTTCGGCTGGGCCGAGTGCATCTGCGTCCTGGGCAGCAGGCGCTTCCACACCACCCGCCGCCGGTCCGGCTTCGGCGCCATAAGCACCAGCGTGACCTCGGGTGCAGGATCGTCCGCGTATGCAGCGATCCGCTCCTCGTCGCCCTTGAGCTGGTCCGCCCGGCGCACGACGATCGCGCGTCGAGCGGCGAAGAGCGATCCTGTCTGGGCGATGGCCACCAGGCGCTCCCAGGTGGTCTCGTCGCCGTAGAGGACCTGCAGCCCCTCTTGCCTGTCCTCCCCAAGCGCGCCTTCGAGGATTCGGTCAAGAATCTCCTCGGCGAGAAACGTGTCGGTGCCGACGATGGCTTCGATCGATGCGGACGATCCGGACGAGCCCGACGCGCCGCGCGCCATGGGCTCCTAGAACGCCTCGAGCATCGCCGCGACCAGGCGACGGGCGAAGGACTCCGCCAGGCGCTCGATGGACTGCTCCTCGCGGTCGAAGAAGCCCGCCGAGCTGGCGTCCAGGTCGTACTCGTCCCGGATCGACAGGGAGGCGTTCTCCCAGATGGGCTCTCTCTCGCCTACCTTGCGATACACGACCCTGGCCCGGAGAGTGATCGCGTACCGGGTGGCCTCGGTGGTCTCGCCGCTCGACGTGAAGTTGATGGGCACGGCGTCGAAGCTGGTGATCGTCCCGTCGACGACGGCGTCGACCCCCGTCGCCTCCTTGACCACCGTGAAGCGGCCACGCTTGAGCAGCTCGCCTACTACCGCTTCGGTGACCCGCGCATCGAGATCGACGCGGCCGGTCTCGTCCTTGAAGAGCGGCACACCGATGCGCTTGATCGAGGGGTCGGACGTGATGCCTCGGCCTTCGAGGGCATAGCCGCACCCCGAGGCGAAGACGGCTGCGACGGCGACCAGAGCCACTCCTTGGTTCATTTCACCACCACGCTCACCAGACGTCCCGGGATCACCAGGGTCTTGACCACTGTCCTGGCTTGAACTTGATTCGCCACCTCTTCCAGTGCCTTCGTACGCACGGTCTCCTCGTCGGCGCCCCGTGCCACCTTGATTCTCCCACGGACCTTGCCGTTCACCTGCACCGCCAGCTCGATCTCGTCCTCCCGAGCGACCTCCTCGTCCGGGACCGGCCAGCTGGCGCGCACCAGGCCCTGGGAGTGGCCCAGCCGGGCCCACATCTCTTCGCACACGTGGGGCGTGAAGGGGTTGAGGAGCAGGAGCACGGTCTCGAGCGCCTCGCGCAGTGCCGGGCGCCCCTTGCCGGTGGACACCTGCTCCTCGAGCCGGTAGATCTCGTTGACGAGCTCCATGAGCGCTGCCACCGCGGTGTTGAGCTGGATCCGCTCTTCGATGTCCCGGGTGACGCGAGCGATGGTCTGGTGCACCTTACGCCGCAGGTCGCGGGCCGCCTGTGGCAGGTCGGCCGGAATAGGCTCCGGCGCCTGCCCGGCCAGGGCCTCGGCGTGGCGGTCGATGAGTCGCCAGACGCGCAGCAGGAACCGGTGCGGGCCCTCGATCCCGCTCTCGCTCCACTCCATGGGGAGCTCCGGCGGGGCGGCAAAGAGGATGTAGAGCCGGAGGGTGTCCGCGCCGTAGCGGGCGATGACGTGGTCCGGGGCGATGGTGTTCCCCTTCGACTTGGACATGACCTCGCCATCCTTGTGGACCATCCCCTGGGGAAAGAGGCGCACCACCGGCTCGTCGACGTCGACGACGCCGATGTCCCGCATCATCTTCGTCCAGAAACGGGAGTAGACGAGGTGCAGGATCGCGTGCTCGATCCCGCCCACGTAGAGGTCGATGGGGAACCAGTACTTGACGGCCTCGGCGTCGACGGGCCCGTCATCCTTGTGGGGCGAGAGGTAGCGGTAGAAGTACCAGGACGAGTCCACGAAGGTGTCCATGGTGTCGGTCTCGCGCCGCGCCTTGCCCCCGCACTTCGGGCACATCGCCTGCGTGAAGGCCGGCACCTTCTCCAGGGGGTTTCCCCCCTCCCCGGTGAAAGGCGCGTCGGGGGGAAGGACCACGGGGAGCTGGTCGTCCGGGACCGGAACCACGCCGTCCTTTTCGCAGTAGACAACCGGGATCGGCGTCCCCCAGTAGCGCTGGCGGCTGATCAACCAGTCCCTCAGCCGGTAGATGGTGGTCGCCTTGCCGAAGCCCCCTTTCTCCCCGTGGGCCGCCATCTGGGGGATGGCCTCCTTCGAGGGCAGGCCGTCGAAGGGCCCGCTGTTGACCAGCGTTCCCTCCCCACCGTACGCGTCCTTCAGGCTCGCCCCGTCGAGCGCGGGGCCCTCGGGCTGGATCACGACCCGCACGTCGAGGTCGTACTTCCGCGCGAACTCGAAGTCCCGCTGGTCGTGAGCCGGGACGGACATGATGGCGCCGGTCCCGTACCCGGTGAGCACGAAGTTGCCGACCCAGATCGGGATCTTCTCCCCGCTGTAGGGGTTCGTGGCGTAGCGGCCGGTGAAGACGCCTTCTTTTTCGACCCGACCCTCGAGGCGCGCCCGCCGGTCCTGGGCCCGGAGCCGTCCGATCGCGGCTTTCTTCTCGGCCGCATCGGACGCACCCTCGAGTGCGGCGTCCACCATGGGGTGTTCCGGAGCGAGGACCATGAAGGTCGCTCCGTAGATGGTGTCCACCCGCGTGGTGAAGACGCGGATCGAATCGAGGCCCTCGACCGGAAAGTCGACCTCGGCCCCGTGGGACTTGCCCACCCAGTTCCGCTGCTGCACGAGCACGCGGTCGGGCCAGTGCTTCAGCTGGGCCATGTCGTCGAGGAGCTGGTCTTGATACGCCGTGATCCGAAGGAACCACTGCTCCATGTCCCGCTGCTCGACATCGCTCTTGCAGCGCCAGCAGATCCCCCCCTCGGCCTGCTCGTTGGCGAGCACGGTCTGGCAGGATGGGCACCAGTTCACCGGAGAGTTGGCCCGGTACGCGATCCCCTTCTCGAGCATCCGCAAGAAGAACCACTGGTTCCAGCGGTAGTACTCCGGGTCGCACGTCGCGATCTCGCGGCTCCAGTCGTAGCTGAACCCGAGCCTCTTGAGCTGGCGCTTCATGCTCGCGATGTTCTCGCGCGTCCATTTCTCCGGCTGGACGCCCCGCTGGATCGCCGCGTTCTCCGCCGGAAGCCCCAGCGCATCCCACCCGATCGGGTGCAGGACGTTGAAGCCCCGCATGGTCTTGCTCCGTGAGATCACGTCGGTGATGCAGTAGTTCCGGACGTGCCCCACGTGGATGTTGCCCGAAGGGTACGGCAGCATCTCGAGGCAGTAGTACTTCGGCCGAGCCGGATCCTCCTGGACCTCGAAGGCCCCACTCTCGGCCCACCTCTCCTGCCACCGCGTCTCGATGTCCTGGAAGTCGTAGTCAGCCATGAAGAAAACCGTCGTCCTCGCGAACATCGCATGTTATCACGCGGCTCCTCCCTGCTCTCTGGCCGACTGTGCTCCCCGGATGCCTGAAGCTCTCTGGATATGGGCTCCGGTGCGCCAGCTCAACTCTGAAAGGGCCCGGGGCCGCTATTGCACCATATGCACCGTGCGTGTCGGGAACGGGATCTCGATGCGATTTTCATTCAGAGTGTTGTAGATGAGCTCCGTCATCTCCAACTTCCTGGCAAATTGCTTCCCATAATCATCCACCCACACCCGGGCAGTCATGTCGAGGGAGAAATCGCCCATGTTCAAGAAAAGCACCTGGGGTTCAGGCTGCTGCAGGATGTCGTCCAGATTGCTGATCGCACCCAACACAACCCGTTTGACCTCGGAAATGTCACTGCCATAGGCCACCCCGAAATCCACTCCGACCCGGATAGTCGGATCGGGCTTGGTGTAGTTCTTGATCCGTGCGTCGGCGAGTTGCGAGTTCGGAAGGGAGATCACTTCGTTGTCGTAGGTCCGCATCAAGGTGGTGCGAAGACCAATGTCCAGCACCACTCCCACGTGCCCGCTCTCGAGCTCGACCTTGTCACCCACATTCACAGAACGATCCAATATGAGCTGAATGCCGGAAAAAACGTTGGACAGGCTGCTGTTCAACGCCAGGGCGATAGCCAGACCGCCAATACCGAGGGCGCTCAACAGAGGGCCGATTTGGATTTGCCATTTCCCCAGGATGATCAGGACACCAACGATGGCGACGCTCGTCTTTACGGCCTTGCGCAACAGAGGCAGCAGGCCTTCGTCCAGGGTAGACGCGCTTCGGTCTTTCCACGTCTCTTCCAGCCACTTGGACATGTCGTCAATCAGGATGATTGCAGCGCGCATGAGGAGCACAGCAAGAACAGAGAACAGTATCCGCTCGAGAATGGAGGTCTGCAGAGCCAGAGGCCTGAGGGCCACCATCAGACCGATGACCGGAATCGAACAGGTTACGACGTTCCTGAGGGCCAGGATCAGGATGTCATCCACTTCGGTCTCGGTCTTTCGGGCCAGACCGCGTGAGACAAATCGTAGGCTCAAGCGCGCGACGACGGTCACCATCAGTGAAAAGATGAAGATCCCCAAGGACTGAATCCAGAGTTTTTCAACGTGGGGACCTAGCATTGCAGCAAGAGCGTCCATGGCAATTCTCCTTTTAGTGGAAGGCCAGGGCTAGCGCCAGAGGATGGGCCAGAGCGTCGCCTGGGTCTTCCGGTAGGCCTCGAGCAGCTTGTCGGTGCGGGGATCGACGCCCGTCGAGAGCGGCGGGGATGGGCGGTCCAGGAGCCGGGCCACGGAGGCGGCGGTGGCCGAGGCGAGGCCTTCGAGGCTGTACCCGCCTTCCAGGACGGCCACGACTCTCCCCTTTGCCGAGCCGCTGGCCACGGACACACAAACGTCCATGACTTCGGCGAAGCCCGCCGCGGTCAGCTTCATGCCGCCGAGGGGGTCTGCCTCGTGCGCGTCGAAGCCGGCAGACACGAGGACGAGCTGCGGATCGAACGCCTGGCCGATGGGCTCCACGATCTCACGGTAGGCGCGCGAGTAGCTCTGGTCTCCGAGGCCCCCCGGCATGGGGAGGTTCACAGTGAAGCCCCGGCCCGCGCCTTCCCCCACCTCGTCGAGGGCCCCCGTCCCCGGATAGAACGGGAACTGGTGGGAGGAGACGTAGAGAACCCGGGGGTCCGCCCAGAAGATCTCCTGGGTGCCGTTGCCATGGTGCACGTCGGGATCCACGACCACCACGCGCTCGAGCCCGCGCGCGAGGGCCCTCGCTGCCGCAACCGCGACGTTGTTGAACAGGCAGAACCCCATGGCCCGACCGGACGTCGCGTGGTGGCCGGGGGGCCGCACGATGCAGAACGCCCTGTCCAGCGTCCCGTCCAGGACCTCGTCCACGGCGCCGGCCACCGCGCCGGCCGCCCGCAGCGCGGCCGTGTAGGAGTGGGGGCCAGCCAAGGTGTCCGGGTCGAACCGGTGGCTGCGGCCGTCCGTCCGCGCCACCAGGTCGACGTGCTCGGCCGTGTGGACGGCGAGGAGCTCTTCCCGGCTGGCGGGACGTGGGTCGCGGAGGATGAGGTCGCCTTCGAGGCCGGCCTCTTTCAACCCCCCGCGGGCCGCCTCGAGTCGCTCCGGCCGCTCCGGGTGACCCGCTCCGGCGTCGTGCTCGCGGAAGATGGGGTCGTCGAAGAGTCCTACCCGCATCGACTGCTCGTCCTCGTCCTCATCGAGTCGCCGCCCCCGTCCGGTCGAATCGACGGTCGCAGTGGTGCGGCCGGTGCAGCGCTCATGCCTCCGTCTTCAGCCGATCGGCCACGAGCTCGGCCAGATCCCGAACCTGGAGGGTCTCCTCGACGTTCTTCGCCTTCGCCCCGTCCGTGATCATCGTCATGCAGAACGGACACCCGACGGCCACCGTCTCCGCGCCCGTGGCCATGGCTTGCTCCGTCCGCTCGACGTTCACCCGCTTGCCGATCGTCTCTTCGAGGAACACCCGTCCTCCGCCCGCCCCGCAGCAGAAGCCGTTCTGCCGGCTCTTCTCCATCTCCGTCTTCTTGACGCCGAGCTGGATCAGGACCTCTCGTGGCGGCTCGTAGCCCTTGGCGTACCGGCCTAGGTAGCAGGGGTCGTGGAACGTGACGAGGTCGTCGACCCCCTTCGTCAGGTCGAGAGGCACTCGCCCGGCCTCGAGAAGCTCGGCCAGGAGCTGCGAGTGGTGCACCACGGTGTACTCGCCCTCCAGCTCGCTGTACTCGCTCCCGAGGCTGTTGAGGCAATGAGGGCAGGTCACCAGGATCTTCTTGAAAGCGTACTTGTCCAGTGTCTCGATGTTCCCGGTGGCGAGCTCCGTGAAGAGGTACTCGTTGCCCATCCGCCGCGCCGGATCCCCGGTGCACCGCTCCTCCCGGCCCAGGATGGCGAAGTCGACCCCGGCCGCTTTCAGGATACGGACGAGGGCCTGCTGGGTCTTCCGCGCCCGCGGGTCGGTGGCCCCTGCGCAGCCCACCCAGAAGAGGTACTCGACCTCGCGGCCCAGGTCTGCCAGGACCGGCACGTCGAGCCCTTCGGCCCACTCGGTGCGGGCGTCCGCTCCGACTCCCCAGGGGTTGCCCTGGACCTCCATCCCCTTGAAGGCGCTCGTGGCCTCCTGTGGGAACTCCGACTCCATCATCACCAGGCTCTGGCGCATCCCGATGAGAGAGCCCGGGACGGAATCGATGACGACGGGGCAGACCTCGATGCACGCCGCGCAGGTGGTGCACGCCCAGATCTCGTCCTTGTGGACCTGCGCGTTCACGCCGAGGTATCCCCCATCCGCACGGACGCTCCCAGGCTGATCCCGGTCGATCTCGGCCTTGGAGATGAGCGCCGTCTTCGGCTCGTAGGCAGCCGCCTCTTCGGCCTTATCCGCCAGCGGTCGCCCCTTCGCATCGCGGAGTGAGAGGATGCCGGGACCGTTCTCGAAGCGCAGGTTGAGCTTCAGGTCGTGGAGGACCTTCATGGGCATGAGGGGCTTGCCTGTGGTGTGAGCCGGGCAGACGGAGTTGCACCGCCCGCACTCCGTGCAGGCGAAAGTGTCGAGGAGAGTCTTCCAGGGGAGTTCCTGCACCTGGGCAACACCGAACTTCTCCGCTTCCTCGAAGTCGATGGGCTCCGGGAGCCCGTAGCGCTTGCGCCGGAAGAGGTAGATGTTCGGAGTGGCGAACACCAGGTGCATGTGCTTGCTGAGGGGAATGTAGGCCCCGAAGCCCAGGAAGACGATGACGTGGCCCCACCAGCCGATGTGCTGCAGGGTCTGGACCGTCCCCGTGGTCAGGCCCGAAAGTGCCCCCGCCACCACGGAGCTGAAGGGCGGGCCAGCGACCGGACTCGCGTCGCCCCCCGCTCGCTGCTCCAAGAGCACCGAGGAGCCCATGAGGAGGAAGAACGTCACGTAGAGGGCGAGGATGAACCAGAGGATATTCTCCGCGTCCTGTGATCGGGGCATCAGGCGTTTCACGCGACCAGACCACCGGCGGACGAGCGCAATCGTGGCCGCCATCAGCACCGCCGCGGCCAGGACGTCCTGGCTCAGCCGGTAGATGAGGAACAGCCCGTCGGAGAGAATCCACCGGTAGCTGAAGGGTTCTCCCCCTGAAACCTTCCGAAAGGCGGTCAATCCCTCCAGCACGACCTCGACGTGCCCGATGGCAAGGATCACGAAGCCGTAGAGGAAGAAGACGTGGAGGATCCCGGACCAGCGGTCCTCGAACGTCTTCTTGTGGCCGAGGACGAGGGAGACTACCTTGCCGATTCGCTCTCCGGGGGTGTCGGTCAGGTCCTCCGACGGCCGCGGCCCCGTGTTCACCAGGACGCGGAGGCCCCAGAGGCGCCAACCCATGAAACTGAACGCGGCGACCACCAGGGTGACGGACAAGACCGACTGAAGGATGGGGAGCATCGTCGGTGTCACCTCTGGCGGCAGTTTAGCCGAAAGCTAGGCTACCGGCTGGCCGAGTGGGCCGTCACGGCCTCGGTCAGCTTCGGCAGGACCTCGAAGACGTCGCCCAGAATCCCGTAGTCCGCGACCTTGAAGATCGGCGCGTCGGGATCCTTGTTGATGGCCACGATGCACTTCGAGGACGACATCCCGGCGAGGTGCTGGATGGCGCCGCTGATGCCGCACGCCACGTAGAGGGTCGGCGACACGGTCTTGCCGGTCTGGCCCACCTGCATCTGGTGGTCGACCCAGCCCGCGTCGACCACTGCCCGCGACGCCCCGACCGCGGCCCCCATAGCCTCGGCCAGATCCGTGATCAGCGAGAAGTGCTCGGGCCCCTTCAGCCCTCGCCCCCCGGAGACAATGATCTGCGCCTCGGTGAGCTCGACCTTGCCCTGCGCGGCGGCCCTGGTGGCCGTGACCCGCGCCCGCGACGCGGTCTCGGCGGTGCCCTTCACCACCTCGGGTGCTCGGGAGGGGTCCGGCGTCCCGAGGGGGAAGACGTTGGGCCGCAGGGTGGCGATCCGGGGCTCGCCCACCCAATCGACGGTGGCGAAAGCCTTTCCCGCGTACATGGGCCGGCGCGCCGTCAATCGCTCACCGTCGAGCTCGAGCGCCACACAGTCCGAGGCCAGCCCGGCGTCGACCCTGGCCGCGACCCGAGGTGCCAGATCCTTTCCCATGG
>CAUZDW010000063.1:0-21349 GCA_963578825.1 Vicinamibacteria bacterium | reverse complement strand
ATCGTGATCGTGATCGAAAACCAACCGGACGGCTCGCTCCCGGACCTCCAGTGAGTATCTCCTCGGTCTTCCCATGGACCCCATCCGCCCAAACAATGGAGCCTCCAGGAAACCCGGGGCGGGTCACCATCTCCTCGCGGACGTAGTCGTCGACCAGGCCCTTGAGCTCCTGCTGGGTCGGCGGGCGCCTCCAGGTGCGGCCGAAGCCCGTGGCCAGGCGCTCGACCTGGCCCGGGCCGATCACGATGCGATCCGAGCCGGGCCCGCCGGAGCCGCCCGTCCAGCTGAAGAAGAGGAAGAGCGCGGCACCGAGGAGAAGAAAGTGGACGAGAGGCTCCCTCAGGAGCGATCGGATCTTCATGTGGGACATGTTCTGGTCCAGATGGGTGCTAGTGACACGCTTGGGTCGCGACGGTCGATCGAAGGAACGGTCTCCGAGCATACCGGGCCATCGCCCGAGCGTCGAGGCGTGATCTCGTTTCAGGCGAAGGGTGACTGAAGTCGATCGCGGTCGTCGAACCGCAGCGGCGCGGGATCCGAGACGATCTCGAGGTCGTCCCGGTCCTCGACGAGAGATCGGCAGCCTTCGGACAAGAGCACGTGCTCGAGCTCTAGGGTGTCCCTGACGTAGACGACCAGCGGGCCCTCGGCACGGATCGGCGATGTCCGGAGCGCCGTGAGGATGGCCTGCCGATCGTCGGCGAGGACCACCGGCATCCGGGCCCCGGTGGGAGCGCACGCGGTCACCGCGTTCAGCGTGGTGACCTCACGATCGACCCGCTTCGCGAACCGCTCCGGCACGAAGTCGACCTGCCCCATGCCGACGGCATTTCCGTCGCTCTCGTCGGAGACGTCCATGACGGCAATCCGCAGGATGCGCGGCATGCCATCGCACCACGGGACACCGGCGGTGTAGCCGTACACGCTGCGACCGGTCACGTTGGTGTCGAGGCCGGCCCCCGAAATGTTCTTGCCCAAGCGGTCGCAGACGAGGACGTCGATCTCGTCCAGGGGCAATCGCCCCATGAGGCCCCGAGCCTCTTCGAGGATCTGCTCCTCGGCTTCGAAGAGCCCGGCCACCGGCACGCCGACGATGCGCGCGGTCTCGTGATAGGCGTTCTCCAGGATCCCGAGCCCTCCCACGATCTTCCCTGTTGCGACCAGCTTCTCGGCGACGCTTCGGATGCCTTGACCGAGCCCCGCCGTGAAGAGGTGGCGATGGATCTCCCGGGCCCCGTCGTACTTGCCCAGCCCGATCGCGCAGATCTTGGTGAGCCCACTCTCGATCGAGCCCTTGTAGTCGGTGTGGGGCTTGATGCGGTTCATGAGGAGAATGCCGTCGGACTGCCACGCCGCCTCCGCGATACGCACGTCGATCCCCGCGTCCGTCCGTCCGAGGCTGCGGGTTTCCATCTCCGCGCGGACAGGACAGCCCATCGTCTCCTCGGTCACCCCGTAGTGCGCGATGAGCTTCCGCTGGGCGTCGGCCGTCGCCCCGCCATGGCTGCCCATGGCGGGGATGATGAACGGCCGGGCTCCGCGGTCCTTCAAGAAGTCGACTGCGGCCCGGGCGATCGTCGCGATGCCACTGATCCCCCGACTCCCGACCGTCACCCCGATCGCGGCCCCCTTTGGGAGCGACGCAGCCGGGAGGACCGTCTCGAGCTCGCGTCGGACGGCCTCGGTGAGGTCCTCGACACGCGGTCGGGTGAAGCTCTGTCGAACCTTGAAGAAGAGCGGTGCGTCTGCATTGGTCATCGGTTTCATCCTCGGTCCGGGGCCCGGAGGCCCTCGGGGCCAACGTCCGTATTCTGACCCGCCGGCGGGAGAGTCGCCACCCGCGCGGCTCGTCGGCACGAGCGGCACGGCCCGCACCATTGACGCCTATGGCGTCCCCCTCCTCCCGGGCCGGAGGGCCTCGCTCCCGTGATGTGAGCGAAGCCCCATCAGGAGAATGTCAAGGGGTTCGTCAGCCTTTTCATCTCCGGGCTCGAGCGCGACAACCCGAAGGCCCTCATCGAAGCGGAGAAGGAGAACTTGCGCGAGCAGATCGCCCGCTTCAACGACAACCTCGCGACCCACGCGGGGTTCGCCGAGCGTCTGATGCGCCAGGTCAAGAAGCTCGAGAAGCAGGACACTCAGCTCACCGCCAAGGCGGCCGCCAACCTGAAGGCCGGCAACCGCGCCGTGGCCGGCCAGTACGCCCTGCAGCTCAAGACGGTCAAGGAGCAGCTCGAGGAGAACCGCCAGCAGTTCGAGGCTGCGGAATCAACATACAAGAAGCTGATCAAGTCCCGAGACGTGGCTGTGAAGGAGGCTCGGGCGAAGATCGAGACCCTCAAGAGGATGCTCTCCGAGACCGAGATGCTCGAGGCGCAGGCCGAGCTGCAGGAGATGGCCTGTGGCATGATCTCCACCTTCTCCTGGGCCAGCACAGAACCACTCGCCAGGGTGAGCGCAAGGAGCACGATCAGCCCTGCTGCGGATGACGGATTCAGCATTTGATGTCTCATGGGTTTCTCCTTTGTGCGCGGTGCCCGCCAATAAAATGGATGCCTTCGAATGTATGTCACCGCGCCGGAGACGCCCGCAAGCTCTCGACTTCCGTTTGGACACCGCGCCTGGAGCCGTCAGAGGACTGCAGGCGAACGGACCCAAGTGATTGATTTCAAGAGGCTTCCAGCAGAGCCCCATGGCCGCAGGGGCGTGTGCCCCAAAGCCGCCCTCGTGGACGCCAATGGCCGCTTCGGGCCTGGCAGCGCCCGAAAGCCGACGGACGTCGGGCCCGGAGAGCCTCGCGACCCCGGCAAATTGGTGCTAATAATACAGTTCGGCAGAATGGCTTCCACGCCCACTGAGATCCGGCTCGCCCTGAGCCCCAGCCGCCGCTTCCAGGCGATCGACGTCAACCAGATGATCGCGGAGGATTCAGGCGACCTGTTGCGGCGGTACCGCAAGACGCTCTACTGCTCTCTGCACACGACCGCGGGCTACCTCGACCAGAGCCTCTCGGCCCGGATGCACCACCACCACGGGCGGCTCGCGCAGTTCTTCGACGCCTTCCACGCCCTCTTCCCCCCGAACGCCGCGTACCACCATGACCAGATGGAGCTTCGGAGCGAGCTCTCCGCTGAGCAGAAGGAGGTCGAGCCGCGCAACGGTGACTCGCACCTGACGTTCATCGGTTCCGGGATGCGGAACTGCGTGACCTACCGCAACGATCCGCCCGCGCCCGTCTACTTCATCGATCTGGATGGCATGAGCGGCTCCACGTGCCGCAAGCGCAAGACCACGATCGTGGCGTACGACGAGGAAGACCTCGTGGCCCGCGACACCTTTACAGTCCCGGTGTCCCGCCACCCCCTCGACGCCGTGAACCTCTTCGACCCGAAGCTCGGGCTCATCGAGCGGGTCAACGTACTCTTGGACCGATCCGGGCTCGAGAAGGGCCGGGTGGACATCTCGCTCCCCAGCGTCGAGCGCGACGCCGGGCTCACCGTGAACGAGTACGAGACCCTGCTCATGCAGCACGACCTCGTCGAGGTGCTGAAGGACCCGTTGAAGTTCGCCGTGCAGGGAGGGCGCCATATGATCGACGACCCGCTGGCGATTCCGAGCAAGACGATCAACTACGCCAAGTACGACGTGCCGCATGTGCTGAACTCGCTCATCGAGGCGCTGGGCTGGGACGAGTCGGTGCTCGAGCGCCTCATCTCCAAGGTCATGGCGGTTCCCGCCCGCCGGCTCCTCCGCTCGCGACGGGTCACGTTCCTCGCCTCCGACGAGGATGCTCAGGGTCGGGCCCAACTCGTGAGGGGGATCTACCAGAGCCCCATCCTCGTGCAGTGGCGCCCGGCGGACAGCCAAGCCCGGCGACTCGAGATCATCGTCTACGGCTTGCGGTAGCAGCCGCCGTCCTACCGGATGATCATCCCCGGATCCCCAAAGAGGTGGTAGACGGCCAGAAGCTCCGGCATGATCCCCGTCTCGGCGTAGGCCGCCTGTGCCGCCAGCACTGCGTCCCCGAGCCTCTCGTGCTCCCCGCTCACGATCTCCGCCATGAGCGCCTTGTGGAATCGGTGAGCCGGCCCGTCGAGTGAAAGCCCCGAAGGCGAGAAGGCCCCGATCGTCCCTCTCCCCTCCGCCTTCATGAAGGCCTCGGCCAGGGAGTCGTAGTTCGGCGCCACGAAGTACCCGTTGAGGCAGTTGAACGTCAGCATCCAGGGTTGCTCCGACTGCGCAAGGAGCTTCGGCGGATCCCACGAATTGAGGACGTTCTCGGACGCCCACACCGCTGGACCCCCGTGACCCACGTAGCTCAGGAGAGACGCGCCCTGGTCGAGAGCCCCGAGGACCTCCGATCGAGTATTCGCACCGTGCTGCCTCAGGAGGATCGACTGGGTGTCTCTCCCTCCGAGGAAGCTCGCCTCGATGTCGGTGAGGACCCGGGCGAACCTGGCGTTGGTGTCGGTGAGGGTGGAGCTGGCGAACGGGACACAGTTGGCGATGTCCTGTCCCTTGGTCAGGTTCACCGAGGCCGAGGTCACTCCGCTTCCGAGACTGACCTCGACGTATTCGATCGAGCGCACGTATTCGACGGCTCCTGCCGGTGCGGGGGGGGAGAATGGCCAGAAACCCTCCGACGAAGCAGGCCGCCGCCGATACTGCCTCTCCACCCTTAACGTGCGCACGCATAGAACGCCTCCAGGACGAGTACGTGCAGGATCCGGACCGGGTCGTAAGTCCTTTCCTTTCAGCTCCTCGCTGCCCGTCGCGGGCTCCAGTGTCCTACAATCAGCCACGAACCTCAAGTGTTACTTGAAATGGTGGGCGCTATCTTCCGGGAGTCGTTCGGCTGGACGCTGTCTGCAGGCTCCAGGGCGCAGGCTGAGTCTCGCGTTCCCGGAGAGGTGAGAGGCGTGGATCTGGGTCCGGGTTTCGCCTCAGCGGGGCCGACGCTTCTCCTGGAAGGACGTGGGGCCGTGGCTCTCCGACCCCGCTTCCATGTGGATGTGGCCCTCGAAGTAGCAGCCCTCGGCCAGCGCGAGCGACGCGGCCCGAAGGGGCCCCCGGACCCGGGCGGTCGAGCGCAGCTCCACCTTGCCTCGGACGGTCAGCGAACCCTGAAGCTCGCCTTCGATGATCGCGTCTCCGGCTGTGACAGCTCCCACCACGCGGGCGGTCTCATGGAGGTGGCAAAGCCCCCCGACGCTCAGCGGTCCGTCGAACGACCCCGCCAGCTCCAGGGACTCTGCAGCGGTCAGCTCTCCCTTGATCTGAAGCCCCGGCCGAAACACGGTCAGGTGGCCCTGGGCCGAGTCGGTGAATCGGCGCGACGGACCATCGGCGGCGGCCGGGGGCATCTTGGCGCACATACGTCTAGATCATACTCGTGGCGCCCTTCGGGCGCACCGTGATCCCAAGCACGCCATGCCCTGGCTCGACGCCTCCGCAGCCTCGACGGGTCGATCAATCCCTCGCCACTGCCGAGGGCGCCATCTTCCGGTAGGATGGCCGGAATTGGTGGTGCGGCCCTGCCCCTGAGGGGCCGACGCCAGGGGGGGCGAGACGCTCATGCAGCTCATCGAACAGATCGTCAACGGGCTCAACTACTACGTCTGGGGCTTCGGAATCCCGATCGGGGGGGAGACCGTGCCTCTCGTGGTCATTGCCCTGCTCGGCACCGGCCTCTTCATGACCCTCCGGCTCGGCTTCATCCAGGTCCGCCGCCTGGGCCACGGGTTCGCGGTGACGTCCGGCAGGTACGACAATCCCAACGAGCCGGGAGACGTCTCCCATTTCCAGGCCCTGACCACGGCGCTCTCGGCCACGGTGGGTATCGGGAACATTGCCGGAGTGGCCATCGCCATCCACTGGGGGGGGCCGGGGGCGCTCTTCTGGATGTGGATGACCGCGGCACTGGGGATGGCCGTCAAGTACGCCGAGGTGACGCTCGCCCAGCGGTACCGGCACGTGACGACGGACCACGACCCGAGCCGCTGGGAAGGCTCGGTCTCGGGCGGACCGATGTACTACATCGAGAGAGGCCTCGGCCCGGCCTTCAAGCCCCTGGCCGTCTTCTTTGCGGTGGCTCTCGGACTCACCGCGTTCCTCACCGGGAACGCCATCCAGGCCAACACCGTCGCCGACACGATGCGGACGAGCTTCGGGGTGCCACCATGGCTCACCGGGCTCGTGGCGGCGTCTTTCGTGGCTCTCGTCATCATCGGCGGCATCAGCCGGATCGGTCGGGTGACCGCCATCCTGGCACCGGCAATGGCCGCCATCTACCTGCTCGGGGCCGTGGTGATCCTGATCCTGAATGCGGGCCAGTTACTCCCCAGCCTGCAGTTGATCGTGACGGAGGCGTTCCAGCCCACGGCCGGGCTCGCGGGAACCGGCGCGGGTGTCTTCATGACGACCATGCTCTGGGGGGTCAAGAGGGGGCTCTTCTCGAACGAGGCTGGCCAGGGCTCGGCTCCGATCGCCCACGCCGCCGCCAAAACCGACGAGCCCGTCTCGGAGGGGGTCGTGGCCCTCGTGGAGCCGTTCATCGACACCCTCGTCATCTGCACGATGACGGGTCTCGTCATCATCAGCACCGGGGCCTGGCAGGATCGTGTCCCCACCGAGATCTCGTTCCGGGGCGGCGATTCGACATACGTCGAGGTGCTTGAGAACGGCGGATACGCGGCAGCAGAGCAGCCGGACGAGATTCGCGTCGAGGACGGACACGTCCGCGGCGCCGACGGAGAAGCCCGCCTCGCGTGGCACGAGGTGCCGGTGGAGCGCTTGTTCGTGGACGCGGCCCAGACGCAGCCCTTCAGCGGCATGATTCTCCCTGGCGAGAACCAGGCTCGCGGCGACGCCGGCGCGATCCACGCCACCCTCTTCGGCAATGCGGTCGAAAACGGAGCGCCGCTGACGATGGTGGCCTTCCGCAAGGGGCTCGGCCCCGTCGGCCCCTTCATCGTGCTGATCTCGGTCCTGCTGTTCGCAGTCTCCACCGCCGTCTCCTGGAGCTACTACGGCGACCGCTGCGCCAACTACCTGTTCGGACCGAGAGCGATCCGACCCTACAAGGCCGCCTTCGTCCTCGCGCACTTCCTGGGGGCGATTGCCTCCCTCACGGTCGCCTGGACCCTCGGGGACGTCTTCCTGGGCATCGTGATCCTCCCCAACCTCCTGGCGTTGATCCTGCTCTCGGGCAACATCCGCGAGATGACCAACAGCTACTTCGCCCGCCGGCCCTGGCTCCGAAACGTGGGGGTTGTAAAGGGAGGGCCCGGGGACAGCGCGGGAGGGTAGGCGCTTCAGGCGAGGGCGCCGAAGAGGCGCTTCTTGAAGCGCTGGGCGTCGATCTCCCAGCAGACCGTCGCTTTCCGGGTGCCCTCCACGGCCGCTGGTCGCCAGCCGGCCGAGTCTCCGAGGCCTCGGGGAACGACGTCGAGCTCGTCGACCACGGTCATCCCCCGGGTGAGCGTTCCCTCGCACTCCACGTCCACGGCGTGACGGCTTTTCCGGGTGACCACCTCGGGGTCGAGAGCGACGGCCATGGCGACGGGGTCCGGCAGGCCGATCCCGGGGTCGTGGAAGAGGCTGCGGTTCGCCTCGAGGGCCTTCGCGTTGGCGTCGATGGCGAAGTGGGCTCTGGGCGTGCCCAGCGCCCGACAGCGGGCGATGTCGTCGTCGTCGAGGTTGGCCGCGCCGCGGCACAGCTCCCACCCCACCATCTCGATGGGCAGTCCCGAGCGGAAGCACGCCCGGGCCGCCTCGGGGTCGCACCACATGTTGTACTCCGCCGCCGGGGTGACGTTGCCCACGACGCAGGCCGCCCCTCCCATGATGACGCAGCGGCCCACGCTTTCGGCGATGCCGGGGTCCCGCTCGAGGGCGAGGGCCAGGTTGGTGAGAGGTCCCAGCGTGACGACGACCAGGCCGGGGTGAGCACGGATCGTTTCGATGAGGACGGAGACGGCGTCGCCCTCGGCGGCAGGCCGGCTCGGCTCCGGATAGCCCCGGTCCCCCAGGCCGTCCTGGCCATGGAAGAACGACGCCCGGCTCGGCTCGCGCACCAGAGGGTGCGCCGCACCCTCGTAGACCGGCACGTCTGCGTCGCACAGCTCGACGGTGTAGCGGGCGTTGCGAGTGCCCTGTTGCACGTTCACGTTTCCGGCCACGATCGTGATGGCCTTCACCTCCACCTCCGGGGTGCGGAGGGCCATGATGAGGGCCACGGCGTCGTCCGACGCCGTGTCGGTGTCGATGATCATCGGTACGGGCACGGGTCTCCTCTCAGTCCTCCAGTAGCGCCGCGAGGCGGCCGAGGGCGGTCACCAGGTCGGGCTTCCCCGTGAGTACGGGGGCCAGCGGGTCGTCCTCGAGGGCTTCCATTCGCTTCGGAAGGGTCCTGATCGTGTAGTCGTTCAGGTCGAGGGTGTCGTTCACCTCGTCCCAGGAGAGTGGCGCCGAGGCCAGGGCTCCCGGCACCGGGCGAGCGGTGAAGGGTGCCGCCAGGAGCTTGCCGTGACCGTTCTGCGGGTAGTCCAAGTACACCCGACCCCCTCGATCTCCAGGAAGCCGAACCGTGGTTGCAATGTCGGGCAGACGACCGGCGACGACCCGGGCCAGAAGCTCCCCGAGCTGCTTGCACTGCTCGAATGTGCACAGGCCCCCGAGGAGGATCAGGACGTGCAGACCCGTCGAGCCCGAGGTCTTCACGAAATTGGGCAGCGCCAGCTCCTCGGCGAGGTCGTGGGCGGCCCGGGCGACCTGCACGACGTCGGGATAGATCGACGTGGCGTCGCTGCCCCGGCGGTAGCGCAGCCGGGCCTTCCCATCCTCGCGCTCGGCGAGGACGCGGTAGCCATCGTACTTGAGCTCGAAAACCCATTCGGCGTCGGTGAACGGCTTCTCGCCCGTCTCCGCCAGCATGAGCTTCACGTCCGCGGCACGCTCCGATCCGGTCTTGATCTCCTCGAGAGTGAGGCCGGAGTAGATCGACTCCGGGGGGAGCGCCCGGGAGTCGCTGGCCCAGCCGTCGTTCCGCTTGACGAGCATCCACTCCTTCGTGGCGTCCTCGCCCTTTTTCTTCGACGTGCGGAAGAGGTGCCAGGCCCCACGGAGCTTGTAACCACGGAGCTCGAAAGTCAGCTTGCCCCGGGGCAGGGTCTCTTCGGGATCCTCGAGAGGAATCCACAGCCCCTTGTCCCAGACGATCACCTCGCCGGCACCGTAGTTGCCCTCGGGAATCACCCCCTCGAAGTCGGCGTACTCGACGGGATGGTCCTCGACCTGGACGGCCAGCCGCTTGTCCGCCGGGTTCAGTGAGGGCCCCATGGGAACGGCCCAGGAGCGCAGCACGCCGCCCAGCTCGACGCGGAAGTCATAGTGCAGGCGCCGTGCGGCGTGCTTCTGGACGCAGAAGAGGCGAGGGCGGGACCCCTCGGGTGCGTCCGCCGGAGGAGCGCCCTCCGCCCCACCGGCCTCGCCGCCGAAGGGCTCGGTGGTCCGGTCCGCGGAACGCTTCCGGCGATAGGCGTCCAGCCGGTCAGCCTCGTCGGCGCCGACGTCTCCGTTGGGCTCGTCGGACATGTGCTGCCGTGATGGTACAACGCGCCCCGTGCCGGCGAAGCTCGTGATACCGTCGCCCTTCGTGGCTCCCCCGGCTCAGCCCCGCCCCGTGGTCGTCTGGGTCCTTGCCCGGCCCGGGGACGCCGGCCTCCACGTCCTCAATCCCCCACCTGAGGGCGTGCGGTTCGTCGTCGGCTCGGAGCCCGAGGCCTTCGACGACGCGCCGCCGCCCGATGCGGTGCTCGACTGCTGGTCCGGCCGTCGTCGGATCGCCGGCGTGCTGGAACGGGCGCCGGAGCTTCCGTGGTTCCACTCGCGCTCCGCCGGCCTCGACACGGTGCTGGTGCCGGAGCTCGTCGCGAGCTCGGCGATCCTGACCAACGGCCGAGGCGCCTTCAGCAGCTCCCTCGCGGAGTTCGTGGTCGCGTCTCTGCTTTACTTCGTCAAGGACCTGCGGCGCCTGGTGAAGAGCCAGGAGGCCGGAACGTGGGATCCCTTCGACATGGAGATGCTCTACGGCCGGACGCTGGGCATCGTGGGCTACGGCGACATCGGACGAGCGGCAGCAGAACGGGTGCGCCCCCTCGGGATGAAGGTTCTTGCGCTGCGCCGGCGGACAGAACGGTCCGTGGGCGACCCGCTGGTGGACGAGGCGCTGCCGCCGGAGAGACTCAACGAACTGATGGCCCGTGCCGACGACGTCCTCGTAGCGCTGCCCCTGACAAAGGACACCCGCGGCCTCGTCGACGAGGCCGCCCTCGGGACCATGAAGCCGGGCGGAGTGCTCGTCAACGTCGGCCGGGGCGCCGTGGTGGACGAGGCGGCTCTCTTGGAGGCACTGCGGGAGGGCCGGATCCGGGGCGCCGCCCTCGACGTGTTCGAGACCGAGCCGCTTCCCGCCGATCACCCGCTCTGGAGCCTGCCGAACGTGCTCCTCGCGCCCCACTGCGCCGACAACGTGCCGGGGTGGGTCGAGGACTCGATGCACGTGTTCCTGAAGAACCTCGATCTCTTCCGCCGAGGGGAGACGCTCCTCAACGTGGCCGACAAGTCCCGAGGCTACTGAGTGACGGAGCCCGAGGCATGAGAGATCACCCGCGATACGTCGCTCCAGCCGTTCTGCTTCTGGCGGCCGCCGCCTGGACTGGGCTTCTCCATCCCTCCGTCGAGGCCCAGGTGCCGGGCCGGCAACGAACGGCGCCACCGCCTCCCCTGCCCTCGGCGTCGGCGTCGGCGTCGACCTCAAGGCTGCCACCCGTCGAACCGTCCGTCCGGTTCACCGACGTCGCGCGCGACGTAGAGTTCGGCTACACCTCGAACAACCACTTCACCGGGCGGAAGTACTTCGCCCAGCCCATGTGCGGTGGCATCGCCCTGATCGACTACGATGGGGACGGCAAGCTCGACATCTACTTCACCAACGGCTCGCGGCTGCCGGAGTACGACCGGCCGGACGCGTCGTTCCACGGCTGCCTCCTCCGGAACCTCGGCGAGGGCCGCTTCCAGGACGTGACGGAGAAGGCGAAGCTCACGAACGTGGACCTGAGCTTCTCGTTCGGGGTGGCCGCCGGCGACTACGACAACGACGGCGACCCGGACCTCTTCGTGGCCAACGCCGGGCCCAACGCCCTCTACCGCAACGAGGGGAACGGCACCTACCGCAACGTCACCGCAGGCTCGGGGCTCGACGAGAAGCCGAAGGACCTCCTCTCTGTCGGCGGTGCCTTCTTCGACTACGACAAGGACGGGCTCCTCGACCTCGTGGTGTCCCATTACACCTACTGGAGCCCGGCCGTCGACAGGGTCTGCCCCTCGCAGGCCGGCGAGATCTACTGCTACCCCGGTGTCTACGAGAGCGTGCCTCACACCCTTCACCACAACCTCGGGAACGGGAGATTCGAGGACGTCACCGTGAGCTCGGGCTTCGGGCAAGTGAAGGGCAAGGGGATGGGCATCGCCCTCGCCGACTACGACGGGAACGGCTGGATGGACGTCTTCGTAGCCAACGACACCGAGCCGAACTTCCTCTACATGAATCAGGGCGACGGGACTTTCAGCGAGGAATCCTGGGCCTTTGGCGTGGCCTACGACGAGCAGGGGGCGGTGGTCTCGGGCATGGGCACGGACACCGCCGACTACGACAACGACGGCTGGCCCGACATCTTCTACAACAACCTCCAGTCCCAGCTCTGGGCGCTGTTCCAGAACGAGCAGGGCCAGCGCTTCCGCTACGTCTCGCCCCGCTCCGGGATCGCGCGCCTCTCTCGTCGCTTCTCGGGGTGGAGCAACGCGTTCATCGACTACGACAACGACGGCTGGAAGGACATCTACTCCTCCAACGGCGACGTCGACTACATGGGGGCCAACGCCGAGCAGCACGACACGATGTTCCACAACGTCGAGGGGAAGGGCTTCGTGGACGTCTCCGAGGGGCTGGGACCGGACTTCCTGCCCCTGGGCTACCAGCGCGGATCCGCGGTCGGAGACCTCAACGACGACGGGTTCCCTGATCTCGTGATCACCTCCCTCAACAAGACACCGCGGATCCTCCTGAACTCGGCCGACAACGGCCACCACTGGCTGTGGGTCGACCTCGTCGGGACGACGGGCAATCGCGACGCGATCGGGGCGAAGGTGAAGGTCACGACCGGCACCGGCCGGACCCTGCACAACCACGTCTCGGTCAGCAGGGGGTTCATGTCCTCGAGCGACCGCCGGCTTCACTTCGGCCTCGGTGGCGACACCTCCATCCGCTCCGTCGAGATCACGTGGCCCGGCGGGAGCACGCAGCTGCTCGACAAGGTGCAGGTGGACCGGGTCCTGCGCATCGAGGAACCCAAGTAGGGCCGTGAAGCCCGAGGACGGCGTCGTGGCGCCAGTGACGGGAGCGGAGGCCGTCCGGCTGGCCCGGGAGCTCTACGGCTCGAGGCCGAGGCCCAGCCTCTGCCTGGAGAGTACGACGCCAACTTTCACCTGACCACCGCTCGTGGCCCGGGCTTCGTCCTGAAGGTGATGCACCCGGCCCGGGAGCGGGGGCTGATCGAGCTCCAGTGCGCGGCGCTCGACCACCTGGCCGAGCGGGCGGGCCATCTTTCGCTGCCCCGGGTGCGGCCCCTCACGGATGGGAAGCGCCTCACGACCACCTGCTTCGACGGCGTGGCGCGGCTCGTCTGGATGCTCACGTTCGTGCCCGGGACCGTGCTTGCCGCAGCGCGCCCCCACTCTCCCCAGCTCCTCGAGAGCCTTGGACGTCTGCTGGGGGAGATGGATGCGGCGCTCGCGGACTTCACCCACAGCGCCGCGGTTCGGGAGCTGAAGTGGGACCTCACCCGCGCCGGATGGATCCGCGAGCACCTGCACGAGATCGAAGGCCCCGAGCGCCAGGCCCTGGTGGAACGCTTCCTCACCTATTACGCGACCGACGTCGAGCCGTCGCTCGAAGGGCTCCGACGTGCAGTCATCCACGGCGATGCCAACGACCACAACGCGATCGCGGGAAATGCGAAGGACTGGCCCAGGGAGATCACGAGCGTCGTCGACTTCGGGGACATGCACCACGGACTCGTGGTGGCCGAGCCTGCGGTCGCCGCGGCGTACGCGATCATGGGCACGCGCGACCCGGTCGAGGCCGCCGCGAGGGTGGTTGCCGGATATCACGGGGCCCACCCACTGCAGGCGGGGGAGATCGCGTGCCTGTACACGCTCATCGGCCTCCGCCTCGCCGTGAGCGTGACGAACTCCGCTCGCGTGAAGAAGATGCAGCCCGACGACTCCTACGTGACGATCAGCGAGGCCCCGGCATGGGAGGCGCTGGACGTAGACCTGCGACGGGAACCAGGCCTCGTCCTCGACCTGGGCGTGGGAAGCCGACTGCTCGGCGCCGATCCCGCAGAGGCCGGCACCGAAGCGCTCACGGACAAGATCTCCCGCGCGATGAAGGACGCCGAGGTTTCGGTGGCCGTGGGTCGCTACGACGAGGCCCGGGGCATCTACATCTCGGGACTCTTCGGTGCGGGCGAGCGTCCGACAGACGAGAGGCGGACGGTCCATCTCGGAGTCGATCTGTTCGTGGACCCAGGCTCCCCCATCCACGCTCCGCTCGAAGGGGTCGTCTACGTCCTGACCAACAACACGGCTCCTCAGGACTATGGGCCCCTCGTCATCCTGCGTCACGAGACGGACACGGGGGCGTCCTTCTTCACGTTATACGGACACCTCACCGAGGACACGCTGGAGGGGCTGAGGCTCGACCAGAAGATCGCTCGCGGGGAGGAGTTCGCCCGCGTCGGTGCGCCCCCGACCAACGGCGGGTGGACGCCCCACCTTCACTTCCAGATCATCCTCGACCTGCTGGAGCAGGGCGCCGACTTCCCCGGCGTGGTCCACGCCAGACGTCGCGCCGTGTGGACGAGTCTCTCCCCCGATCCGAACGTTCTGCTGGGCATCCCTTCGGACCGGTTCCCGTCGGAGGACCCTCCTTCATCCGCCACTCTGTCCGCGCGACGGGACCGCCTTGGTCCGAGCCTCAGCGTCTCGTATCGGACCCCGCTGAAGATCGTCCGCGGGTGGAAGCAGTACCTCTACGACGAGACAGGCCGGGCGTACCTCGATGTCTACAACAACGTTCCGCTGGTCGGCCACAGCCACCCGCGAGTGGTGCGGGCCGCGTCGGAGCGGCTGGCGCTCCTCAACACCAACACCCGCTACCTCCACGACAACGTCGTGCGCTATGCGGAGCGGCTCACGGCGCTCCTCCCGGACCCGCTCGGCGTGTGCTTCTTCCTGAGCTCCGGGAGCGAGGCCAACGAGCTCGCGCTGCGCCTGGCTCGGGCGCACACCGGGCGAGAGGACGTGATCGTCCTCGAGCACGCCTACCATGGCCACACCACGACCCTGATCGATGTCAGCCCCTACAAGTTCGACGGACCGGGAGGTGGCGGCCGGCGGCCCTGGGTTCACGTGGCCCCGCTCCCCGACGTCTACCGGGGGCCGTACAAGCGCGACGACCCGGAGGCCGGCGTGAAGTACGCCCGGGGTGTCGGGGCCATCACGGCCGCTCTCCCTGTCGAGGACCGGGGTCCGGCGGCGTTCCTGGCCGAGACCCTGCCGAGCGTCGCCGGCCAGATCGTCTTCCCACCGGGGTATCTGGCCGAGGCCTACCGTCACGTCCCAGAGGCGGGGGGGGGGTGCATCGCCGACGAGGTCCAGACCGGCTTTGGCCGACTCGGCTCGCACCGCTGGGGATTCGAGCCCCAGGGTGTGGTCCCCGACATCGTCGTCCTCGGGAAGCCCATCGGGAACGCTTTTCCTCTCGCCGCGGTGGTGACCACCCGGGAGATCGCGACGTCATTCGACAACGGGATGGAGTTCTTCGCCACGTTCGGAGGCAACCCGGTGGCCTGCGCCGTAGGCCTGGCTGTCCTCGACGTCCTGAAGGACGAGGCCCTACAGGATCGGGCCTGGCGAGTGGGACAACATCTGATCGCCGGCTTGCGTCGGCTCCAGGAGCGGCACCAGCTGATCGGCGACGTGCGGGGCTCGGGGCTCTTCCTGGGAGTGGAGCTCGTCCGGGACCGCACGACGCTCGAGCCCGCTCCCGAGGAAGCCGCCTACGTCGTGGAGCGGCTCCGGGAGCGTGGGGTCCTGACGGGCACGGACGGGCCCCACGAGAACGTCCTGAAGCTGCGGCCGCCCCTCGTCTTCTCCGAGGAGGACGCCGATCACTTCCTCGAAGCCCTGGACGACGTGCTCGAGGAAGACGCCGCGCAGGCATAGGGGTCTGGTCTTGTCGTCTTGCGTTGTGGCCGGCGAGTAGGATCACAATGCAAGATGCAAGACCTGACCCCGTCGTTCTACTCCTTCGCGACGATATCCTTGACGATCGCAGCCCCGTGGAAGCGGCCGGTCTCGATGAAGATCCGGCCCGTGTTGCGGCCGGAGACGATCGAGCCGGCAATGTAGATCCCAGGCACGTTGGTCTCGAGCGTGCCCGGGTCGTGCTCCGGATTCAGCGTCTCGTCGTCGACCCGCACGCCCACTTGGCGCAGGAGCGACGGCTCCGGATAGTAGCCAGTCAGAAGAAAGACGGCGTCGGCCGGAAGCTCCTCCCGCCCGCCGGGTCCCTCGACCACGACGACGCGAGGCGTGATCTCCACGACCATCGTGTCGAGGCGGGCGGTCACGGAGCCCTCCTTGATCCGGTTCAGGATGTCGGGACGGATCCAGTACTTGATCTTCTCGGAGAGAGCGTCACGGCGGTGCACGAGGGTCACCGTCGCCCCTGCGCGATAGAGCTCCAGGCCCGCGATGGCCGCCGAGTTCTTGCCGCCGACCACAACGACGCGCTTGCGGTAGAACGGGTGGGGATCGTCGTAGTAGTGAGTGACGTGGGGAAGATCCTCGCCGGGGACGCCGAGCGGGTTCGGATAGTCGTAGTAGCCCGTGGCAAAGACGACGTTCTTCGCGTGGCGGGCCCGCTCCTCGGTCGTGGGGGGCCCTTCGGGTCCGTTGACGTGGCTCGTGATACGGAAGCCGTCCCTCTCCTTCGCAACCTCGGTGATCGTCTCGCCAAGGGTGACCTGCAGGTCGTAGGTGTCGACGACCCGCCGGTAGTAACGGAGCGCCTCCAGCTTCGTGGGCTTGGCATAGGGCGTGATGAACGGCAGGCCGCCGATCTCGAGGAGCTCGGGGGTCGTGAAGAAGGTCATCCCCTGGGGAAACCCGAAGATCGCGTTGACGAGGACACCCTTCTCGACGACCTCGCAGGAGAGCTTCGCGTCCGTCGCGGAAATGGCCACGGCCAGGCCGGCCGGCCCGCCCCCCACGACAAGAAGATCGATTTTCTGCACGGGATCACATGATAGCGGTCATGGCGCCCCCGATGCAGGAGCCGGGGGCCTCCTGATTGGTGTGTTTTCTCCGATTTGGATAGGATCGATGACATGGCGTCCTACATCGGGCTTCGGCCGGGGACAGCACTCCTGGGGGCAACGCTCCTCACGCTGGGAGCGCCCTCGACCCGGGCCCAGGCCCCGGTCCCACCGCAGGTGAATCTCGACCCGAGCCGCCTGGAGGTCGTCGAGGATCTCTCGGAATCCCTCGCCAACGACCTTCTGGCCCTCTCGGTGGCCGCTCACAATCGCGACCTGACCGAGATCGCGACCTTCTTTCCGGAGAGTCTCACGGGCACCGCCCTGCCGACGGATCCCGGACCCATCGAGACCGAGCTGAAGTGGATCGGGAACCACTCGTGGAGCGCCCCGGCGGCCGAGGCCGCCGCATGCGAACGCACACGCGGGCACGTGGTCGACGAGTGGACCGCCCTTCTGGAGCACTTCGCCGAGCTCGACGACGTCCGTTTCAAGGTGAAGGACGCCGGGTTCGACGACACGGCACGCACCGTGGCGGGGGCCGAAGAGCCCACTGCCGCGCCCGGGGCGACCGGCTCGGCGCAGGTGGCCTTCTTCATCGTCGGGCGGAACCGCGAGGGTCAGCGCGAGTGGCTGAACGGGCGAGCCGAGGTGTCGGTGCGCAAGCCCGACGAGGGCGTCTGGCAGTTCACCTCGTTCGAGACGACCGAGATGCGTTCGATGGTGGCGTCGGTGGATCTCTTCTCAGAGGTGGCCGATCCGGCCGGGGTCGGCGCCACGCTTCCCTCGTACGGCACGCCGGAGAACGGGGGCTTCGTCTGGCGGGGGGCGGCCGCCGGAGACATCGACGGGGACGGGTGGCTGGACCTCTTCGTCACCTCGGTGCGGCGAAACTACCTCTTCCTGAACACCGGCGACGGCCACTTCCGCGACGCCACGGGCGACGTGGGGCTGGGCTTCCTGGCCAGCGGCACGGCTCCTCTGCTCCTCGACTACGACAACGACGGCGACACGGACGTCTTCCTCTCTGCGGTGGGCCAGCAGGTGCTCCTGGAGAATCGCCTCGTGCCCGACGGAAGGCTCTGGCTCGAGGACGTCTCGTTCGAGGCGGGGGTGGCCATCTCCGCCATCGGCTTCAGCGCGGTGGCGGCCGACGTCAACGAGGACGGCCAGCTCGACATCTACGTCGCCTCCTACAACCGCTACGGGCAGATCACGCCCGACGTCTGGTACCAGGCCACGAACGGCACGCCCAATCTCCTGTTCGTCTCGCAGCCGGACGGGACGTATCGGGACGAGGCCCGACGGTGGGGTGTCCAGGACCGGCGCTGGAGCTACGCCGCCGCGTTCTTCGACGCCAACGACGACGGCCGACAGGACCTTTACGTGGTCAACGACTTCGGGGAGAACGCCTTCTTCATCCACAAGGGCGACCACTACGAGGACGAGGCCGAGGCCCGGGGAGTGCTCGACCCTGGCAACGGAATGGGCGTCGCCGTCGGAGACTGGAATCGCGACGGGCTTCTCGACCTGCACGTGACGAACATGTCGTCGACGGCCGGCAATCGCATCCTCTCGCGGCTCTTCCCGGACTCCTCTGCGGAGGACAACGTGCTGAAGAAGCTGGCCGCGGGGAACACTCTCTACGAGAACGTCGGCGGCGGGCGTTTCCGCGACGTCACCTCCGAGGTTGGCGGCTTCTCAGGGGGATGGGCATGGGGAGGCGGATTCCTCGACTTCGACAACGACGGCCACGAAGACCTCTACACACCGAACGGCTTCATCTCTGGCAAATCGATGAAGGACACCTGAAGCCAGTTCTGGCGTCAGGTCGTGACGCAAACGAACCAGAGCGAAGAGGGGGCGCTGCGTTCCGACCAGTCGTCGCTGATGTTCGGAGAAGGCTTCTCCTTCAGCGGCTACGAGCGGAACCCGCTGTACCTGAACCGGGGCAACGGGGAGTTCCTCGACGTCTCCGGCGTCTCCGGGATCGACTCGATCGCCGACGGGCGGGCGGGGGTGTTCGCGGACTTCGACAACGACGGCGATCTCGACGTCTTCGTCAGCACGATCCAGGGACCGGCCCATCTTCTTTACAGGAACAACGTCGGGCAAGACTCCCGGGCGCTGCGCGTGGCTCTCGAAGGAGCCGAAGGCACCGCCCGCGATGCCTTCGGGGCCGTGGTGCGGATCCAGGCCGGGGACGGCGTCCTCACCCGCATCAAGGCCGGAGGATCGGGGTTCATCTCGCAGAACGATCCCCGACTGATCTTCGGGCTCGGCGACGAGGAGAGCGCGAAGACAATCGAGGTGACCTGGCCCGGCGGGACTCACGAGGTCTTCGACGGCCCCTTTGCCGCAAACACGACGCAGCTCCTCCGCCAGGGGACAGGCCGGGCCGAGCCGGTCGAGGTGCAGGTCGCCCGCCTGCCCGACCCGCTGACGCGAGCGCAGGCGTTTGCCCGCGACCTCCGCATCCCCATCGGAGGGCCCTTCCCCGACCTCGCCGTCCGGACGATCGACGGAGAGACGACGTCGCTCCATGCAGCGCTCGTTCCGGGCCGCCGCACGGTGGTGAATCTCTGGGCCACGTGGTGCGGCCCGTGCCGCGTCGAGATGCCCGAGCTGGAGGCCCTGCGCTCGCGCCTCGCGGCCCAGGGCGTGGACATCATCGGTCTCAACGTCGATGCGGATCCCGAGGCCGACGTGGCCGGATACGCCGAGGAGATCGGCGTCGGCTATCCCATCCTCGTAGCCGGGCCCGACGCGCTGGAGCAGATTTACGCCGGCGACGAGGTGACGGTGCCGCTCAGCTTCATCGTCGACGGAGAGGGTGTGGTCACCGAGCTCCTGCCTGGCTGGTCCGACGAGTCGAGACGACGGCTCGAGGCCCTCGCCGGGGCCCGGGCGGCCGACGGCACGGAGCCAGCCGGACCGTAGGCCGCTTGCCGCCGGCCAGGTGCGCGGATGATAGGAAGACTCGACTGGGGACGATGCGGGCGGCTCGCCGTCGGCGCTCGCAGCAACCGCCGGCGCCCGAGGAACAGGCCTTCCGGCGTGGCCTCGCGCTCTGGGATCTCCCAGCCCCTGGGGATGCGGATCAGCATGTCGCCCTGATCCTATTCTATCGACTCGAGCGCCGCCTGTCGGCCGGCCGCACCGACGACTCGAAGTCGGGAGATGAGCAAGATGTCCCCCGAGCTTTCCCCGGTCTTCGGTTCAGCCAGAGTCGGAGACACCGACGGCGGGGTCCCCGACCCCACCTCCGCCGGTGGACCCGAACAGCTCGCGCTCGATATCCTCGAGGGTCTTGCCCCTGGTCTCGGGCAGGACACGTCGGACCACGACGAAGCCCACGGCGCAGACACCCGCAAACAGCCAGAAGACGCCGGCCATGCCCAGGAGCCCGCTCACCATGGGAAACGTGAACGTCAGGATGAAGTTGGCGACCCAGTGGGCGGTGGCGGCGATCGAGATCGCGGCGCCACGGATGCGGTTCGGGTAGATCTCCGAGAGAATGACCCACAGGAGCGGGGCCAGGGTGATCGAGTACGCGCTCACGCTCACGAGGATCAACAGCACCACAGGGAGGCCGAGGATCCCGAGCTGGAAGCACGCCCCGATGAGAATGTAGACCAGCGCGAGCGTGGCGCACCCGAAGAGAACCAGTGTCTTGCGTCCGATCCGGTCGACCAGGGCCATCGTGACGAACACCGACAGCACCATGACCCCGCCGATGACCACGATGTTCAGCATCATGGCCTTGATGTTGTAGCCGGCGGCCTTGAAGATGTCCGCTGCGTAGTAGAAGACGGCGTTCATCCCGCTCCACTGCTGGAGAAAGCTAAGGAAGACGCCGAGGAGCAGGAGCTTGAACACGCGGCGCTCGACGAGGTCCGAGAAGCGCACGGTGCCGACCTCCTCGTCGGAGATCGTGCTGCGGACGTCCGCGACCTCGGCCTCGGCGTAGGCGCGGCCCCCGAGCCGCGTGAACACCTCGTGCGCACGCGCGAGCTGCCCGCTCTTGACCAGCCAGCGGGCGCTCTCCGGAACCAGGAACATGAGCCCGAAGAACAGCAGCGCCGGCACCGCTTCCGCGCCGAACATCCAACGCCAGCCCTCCAGCCCGTTCCAGCTCATGGCGATGATCTCGGGGGTGGCGTCCACCGGCATCTCTGTGTCGATGAGCGAGATCCGCCAGTTGGCGATCTGAGCGGAGAGGACCCCGATCATGATCGTCAGCTGATTGACCGAGACCATCATGCCTCTCATCGCCGGCGGGCTCATCTCCGCGATGTAGAGCGGCGAGACGTTCAACGCGATGCCCATGGCCACGCCACCGACGACGCGGTACGTGTTGTACTCGGAGAAGCTGCCGGCCATCCCCGTCCCGATCGCGGAGACGGTGAACAGCAGCCCGGAGAGGATGAGCAGGCGCTTTCGGCCGAACCTGTCCGAGACGAACGAGCAGGCGACGGCGCCGATGATGCAGCCGATGAGCGCGGAGCTGGTCCCCCAACCCTTGGCGAGCTCGTTGCCCTCTCCCGCAATCCCGAAGTGCGCCTCGTAGAACTCCTTGGCGCCGCCGACCACCACCCAGTCGTAGCCGAACAGGAAGCCACCGAGGGTGGCCACCAGGCAGATCATCCAGAGGTACGGCTTGTCGTAGGTCGGCTCGCCAAGCCCGCTCATCGGAGCGTCCCGAGGGCCGGATCGGTGTTGCCGGGACCGAGATGCTCGAGCATGGCGATCAGGATGGGGGTTCTCACGTGGTCACGCGTCGGTGGGCCGATCGCGCTTGCCGAGGAGGCGGTGGACGATCCGATCCAGGCCCGCGGCGCGGCCGCTGCCGGTCACGAGGATGACGGCGAGCGCCGCTAGCTCCACGAGGTTCTTGTTCACGATCA
>CAUZDW010000062.1:0-21382 GCA_963578825.1 Vicinamibacteria bacterium | reverse complement strand
GATAGGGAGGCGATGCCGGGGGCGTGTTGGCTGACGCTCGGGGGGCGTCTCAAGGGGCCTGGTCAATCAGAAGGCGAGGCTGACGTGGTGTGGCTGACGCGCGGGGGCGTCCGCAGGGTCCTGGTCAATTAGGATGCGACGCCTGCGGCGTCGCGGCTGACACTCGGGGTTGACGCTCGTCTCGCAAGCTCGACTGCGCGTCCCCCGAGAGCACCGGAATCGTTGGGCAGGGGGCGATTCCGGCGCTGATTAGTCAAAAGCCTTCTCAACCCCCGGCTGTAGGAGGATCTCTCGGCCCTCCACCCTCACGAAGTCCTGCCGTTCGAGGTCCTTCAGCATCCGGGTGACTGTCTCGCGGGTGGTCCCGATCCGGTTGGCGATCTCCTGGTGTGTGGCTCGGCGGAAGGCGATGCGGCCGGCCTTCAGGCGACGGCCCTCCTCCCGGGCCATGTCGAGGATGACGCGGGCGACCCGGCCGTACACGTCGAGGAGGGCCAGGGTGGAGATCTGGTGGTTGGCTCGGCGCAGACGCGCCGAAAGGACCTCGATGAGGGCGGCGCTGATGCCGAGGTTCTCACCGATCACCGCCTGGAAGTCCGTGCGGTGAAGTGAGAGGAGCTCGCTCTCCTCGACGGCGATGGCGGATCGGGGCTCGTTGTCGAGCAGCGCCATTTCGCCGAACAGGTCGCCGGGGCTCAGCATGGTCAGGATGATCTCCCGGCCATCGTCCCCCAGGATGGTCACCTTGATCCGGCCCTCGAGGATCATGAAGAGGCAGTCGCCCTCCTCGTTCTCGGAAAAGATGACCGTGTCCTTCGGGTACCGGCGCCGGGCGGAGAGACGACCGAGGCTGTCGATGGCCTCGTTGGAGAGCTCGGAGAACAACGGGGCCGTCCGCAGGAGCTCTTTCTCGTCCATGCTCCGCCTCCTCGCGGTGGATGGTATCCCCTTTTCGCCGTTTCCGCTCACGGGCCGACGAGTCGGGCCAGCGCCCCGACGACCTCTACCGCCTCCCGGCCGCTCACCGGACGCAAGGGCTCGAACGTCCCGTCCGGGCGAAGCTTCATGAGCCGCGCCCCCACCGTGGTCACGACCGCGGCGTAATCCAAGTGAGAGGACCGCATGTCGGTGGGGGCGTCTCCCCGGGGACCACGCCGCCCGTTCAAGCGATGCAGCACACGGCTGACCGCCCGAGCCAGGTCGCCGCGTCGCACCGTCGCTCTCGGCTGAAACGTGTGATTCGGATAGACGTCCATGATGCCCAGCCCGATCACCCGCGCGATATCCTCGCCCGCCCAGGACCCGGCGATGTCGACCGCCACCCGCGGCCGGATCTCGCTCAGGCGGCCGAGGGCCGTCACCTGCACCACGAGGAGCCCGGCGAGGTCGGCTCGGCGCGCACGGGAGGCGGCGCCGATCTGCCGGTACTGTTCAGGCTGGGACTGGAAGGCGAGCGCCTCCTGCGCCTGGCGCTCGCCACGCCGCGCCGCGGCGTCCCCGGAGTCGCGTGCAAGCAAGTCGCCATACACGTCCTGCGCCTCGGCATACTCCCCTCGACCGAGGAGGATGTCCCCGAGGCGCAGCTTCACCTGTCGATCCCCGAGGGCATCCGCTCGAAGAGTGGCCACCGCTCGCGAGCTCTCGCCTCGTGCCTCGAGCAGGTCAGCAAGAGCGATCCGCATCCCCGCCACCTCGGGAGCGACCTCCAGAGCGGCGCTGTACTCGCGGGCCGCTGTCTCCTCGTCGCCCGTGTCGAGCGCCGACTCGGCTGCCGCCATGTGGCGCTCCGTGATCTGGAGCTTGAGGCTGGCCGCCCGCTTGCGCACCACCGGATCGTTTGGTTCCAGCTTCAGGGCCCGCCGGTACAGGACGAGAGCGCCGTCCACGTCTCCCCGACGAAAAGCGGTCGAGCCCGCGCCGACGATAGCGGCCGGGTACTCAGGCTGCTTTTCGAGGATCGCGTCGAACGCGACGGTCGCCTCTCCGACCTGGTCGCCCCGCAAGCGCGCGTACGCCAGGCCCGTCTCGGCGGCCAGCAGATCGGGCTGGCGCGAGAGGATCTCCTCATAGTCGCGCACCGCACGGTCGTCTCCGGAGAGAACACGCCGCCACGCCTTCTCCAGGTCGTGCCTCTGACGAGCCGACACCTCGTCGGCAGCCGGGATGGGGTAGACGAAGTCCTCGCCCTCCGGGATGGGAGGCCCGGGCTTCGGGGCACACGACGACACGAGCAGCGCCAGGGCCACCACCGTGAGGGCTGCTCCGATCGACCTCGCCGGCCTCACCTCAGGTTCTCCCGGTATCGGGCCAGGAGTCGTTCGGGCAGCTCCGCCTGGAGCGTGACCTCTTCGCCCTCCTCCTCGTGCTCGAGGACCCGCCCCGCGGCGTAGACGGAGGATATGGCCGTGCGGTCGCCACGGCGAAAATGCAGCCGCACCCGACGCGGCTCGAGCTGCAGGCGCGACTCGAGCGCGACGAGCAGATCGTCGACGCCGTTGCCGGTGCGGGCCGACACCAGCACCGATCCCGAACGGTCACGGGCAAGAGCGGTCGAGCGCGTCGCGGGCACTCGATCGGATTTGTTGAGCACCAGGATGCGCGGGCGCTCGCCCGCCCCGATCTCGTCCAGCACCGACTCGACGGCCGCCTCTCTCTCCTCCAGGTCGGGGGCCGAGGCATCGACGACGTGGAGAAGCAGGTCCGCCTCCACCACTTCTTCCAGGGTCGCGCGGAAGGCGGCCACCAGCGCATGGGGCAGCTTCTGGATGAACCCGACCGTGTCCACGGCCATGATCTGACGGCCACCGCCCAGGAGCACCCGTCTCACCAGCGGGTCGAGGGTCATGAAGAGCTGGTCGGACACCACCGCGTCGCCCTGGCTCATGGCGTTGAACAGTGTGGACTTGCCGGCGTTCGTGTATCCCACGAGCGCCACGACCGGGACCTCGCGCCGGCGCCGGGCCTCACGCCGCGTGAGCCGCTCGCGCCTCACGCCTTCGATGTCTCGCCGCACGACCTGGATCCGCTTGCGCAGGCGCCTCCTGTCCGTTTCGAGCTTGGTCTCACCGGGACCGCGTGTCCCGATGCCGCCCCCGAGCCGGGAGAGAAGGACGCCCTTCCCGGCGAGACGCGGGAGGAAGTACTGGAGCTGGGCGAGCTCCACCTGGAGTCGGCCCTCCCGGGTGGACGCCCGGCGAGCGAAGATGTCGAGGATCAACTGGGTGCGGTCGAGGGTCTTGACGCCGAGGATCTCCTCAAGGTTGCGCTGCTGGGCCGGAGAGAGCTCCTCGTCGAAGACGACGAGGCTGGCCTCGGCCTCGCGTGCAATCTCGGCGATCTGTTCGGCTTTTCCGCGCCCGATCAGCGTGGCCGCATCGCGCCGCGGGCGCTCCTGCAGCTCGGTTCCAACGACGGAGGCCCCAGCGCTTTGGGCGAGCAGGCCCAGCTCGTCCAGGGTCTCTTCCGCTCGCCGCCTTTGGCGCGTCCCGAGCGACAACCCCACGAGGAGCGCCCGTTCTTCTGTGGCGTCATGGGTAAAAGTGGGCAGGATCGCTCAAACACTCCTGGGCGTGTCGGCACCCGCGTGGGACTCGGTCGATGCGGCAGGGAAATTATGAGGCCGTTGGCCCACCCCGCGCAATGCGGCCGGCCCAGCTCATCTGGCGCGCGAGGCCGCGAAGCAGGGTGACCTCCCGGGGTGTCAGCCCGGCCCTCGCTGCCAGGCGCCGGAGCTCGGGCAGGATGTGGTCCGGGTTGAGGGGATCCAGATAGCCGATGTCCAGGAGGGCCCCCCGCAGCTCCTGGAGCGCATCTTCGAGGGCCCCCGCCGACGCCCGGGCTTCGCCGTTCGGCGTCCCCTCCTTGGCGTTCACGCCCAGGCGCAGCTCGTAGGCCAGGAGGAGGACGGCCTGGGCCAGGTTCAACGAGGGCTGGGCGGGGTCCGTCGGGACGTGCACGAGGGCGTGGCACAATCCCAGCTCGAGAGCCGTGAGCCCGCTGGACTCGGGCCCGAAGACGACCGCGACCCCTTCCCCGTCGCCCCGTCCGGCGGCCTCTCTGGCGAGCCGTCTCGGCGTCCACGTCTCCGCGACGTCCTCCCGCCCCGTCGTGCCCACCACGAGCGTCGATTCCGCCACAGCTTCGGAGAGGGTCGCGGCCGGCTGCGCCCCGTCCAGGACGTCCCAGGCCTTGTAGGCGGGGGCCCGTGTGTCCCAGTCGTCGAGCCCCTCCGGCGGGTCGACGATCCTCAGCTTCCGGAGCCCCATGTTCTTCATGGCACGGCACGCCGCGGCGACATTCGCCGGCCGGGAAGGGCGAACGAGAACGATCGTGACGCGCGCGAGGTCCATGGGTCCCAGAGTCTATAATCACTTCATGAGCTTCGAGGGTCATCGAGGGGGCCATTGACGCTCATCCGTCCCCTCCCCCGGACCCTCACGCGCGCCCTGTCCGTTGTAGCGGTGGTGGCTTGGATCGCCCAGATGGGTGTTTTGCTGCGCGAAGCGTACTCCGCGACGCCGGTGGCTCTCGCAGCGGACCTCTCTCACTACGGGTCCTCCGCCCAGTGGAAGGGCATCTACTACCGGGGCGACAAGATCGGGTTCTCGGTGGGCCAGACGACGCCCACCGACGAGGGCTACGAGATCCGCGAGGACGGCCGACTCCAGATGGTGCTGCTGGGCTCGACGACGTCCGTCCGCATGAGCACCCTCGCGATCGTCGACAAGACCTTTGCGCTCCGTCGCTTCGAGTTCTCACTCGACCCGGGGACGGGCCCCACCGTGATCTCCGGCGACCTCGACGGCCGCCGGCTGACCTTGCGCATCCGCAACTCCGCAGGCGAGAGAGAAGAGATCCGCGAGCTCGACGAGCCCCCGGCCCTCTCGCTGAACCTGCCGCGGGTACTCGTGGCCCGGGGCCTCGAGGCCGGCCAGATCCACGAGGTCAACGTCTTCGATCCCGCGACGCTGCAGAACGCCCCCATGACGGTCGAGGTCCAGGCGCGCGAGATCGTGCGCGCGGCGGGTCGTCCCGTCCCGGCGTTCCGGGTAGAGACACGCTTCGCGGGCATCGTGACCAGGAGTTGGATCACGGATGTCGGCGACGTGGTGAAGGAAGAGAGTCCGACCGGGCTCCTCGTCGTGCGCGAGACCCCCGAGCGAGCCCAGGCCCTCGCGGTGCCGGGGCACGTCCAGACGGATCTCCTCGCCGCAGCGGCCCTCGTCCCGTCCCCGCCCACCCGCATCGACGATCCGACCGCGGTCGAGCTTCTTCGCGTTCGGTTGAGCGGCATCGAGAACTTCGACACGCTGGAGCTCCAGGGGGCCGGACAGCGAACGGAGGACGGCGTCATCGAGGTGCGCGATCCACGGGACCTCGAGCCGGGGCCTCGGGACCCCGACCTGAACCGTTTCCTGCAGCCCGAGCCGCTGATCGAGAGCGACGCCGAGCCGATCCGGATCGAGGCGGTGCGCGGCGTGGCCACTGCGGCCGGCGATCCCCGCGCCCGTGCCGAGCGCCTCGTGCGCCACGTCCACGCGCTGATCGAGAAGAAGCCCACCGTCAGTCTTCCCTCGGCCCTCGAGGTCCTGAAAACGCGGGTCGGCGACTGCAACGAGCACACTTCGCTCTACGTGGCCATGGCCCGGGCCCTGGGCATCCCGGCGCGCATCGCGGTGGGCCTGGTCTACATGAGCAGCAGCATGGGCGGGGCATTCTTCTATCACGCCTGGGCCGAGGTCTGGATCGCCGAAGACGACGGGCGGGGCCTGTGGCTCCCCGTCGACCCCACCCTCAATCAGTTCCCGGCTGACGCGACCCACGTCCGCCTCGCCCGGGGAGGTCTGGATCGTCAGGCCTCGATACTGGGCCTGGTGGGCCAGGCCGAGATCAGCGTCCTCGACGTGCAGCTCCGCCCGGGCTCCACGCCCATCCTCGTGGGTCGGCCCGCCGCCGATCTCCGGCCCCTCGACCTGCCCATTCCCCGCCGCGACGGAACCGGTGCCACCTGCTGGTCGTCGCCGGGGCGCTGAGGACTCCCGCATGATTCGACTCGAGGGACTCGTCAAGACCTTCGCCGACTTCACCGCCGTCGACGACGTGAGCCTCGACGTGGCCGAGGGTCAGATCCACGGCTTCCTGGGCCCGAACGGCGCCGGAAAGACCACGACCATACGAATGATCGCGGGGCTGCTCCAGCCCACCCGGGGGCGCGTCACCATCAACGGTCACGACCTGGCGCGGGAGCCCGAGGCGGCGAAGCGCTTCCTCGGCTTCATCCCGGATCGTCCGTTCCTCTACGAGAAGCTGACGGGCGGCGAGTTCCTCCGATTCCACGCCGGGCTCTACGGCCTCGAGGGCCAGGAGGTGGAGCAGCGGGCGGCGGAGCTCCTGGAGCTCTTCGAGCTGACCGCGTGGCGGGACGAGCTGGTCGAGAGCTTCTCCCACGGGATGAAGCAGCGCCTGGTCATGTGCGCTGCGTTTCTCCATCGGCCACGGGCGATCGTGGTCGACGAGCCCATGGTAGGCCTCGACCCGCGGGGCGCCCGGCTCATCAAGGAGGTCTTCCGCGTCCAGAGTCGCAAGGGCGTGGCGATCCTCATGAGCACACACACGTTGGAGGTCGCCCAGGAGATGTGCGACGTCATCAGCATCATCCAGGGCGGCAAGATCATCGCCCGGGGCACGGTGGAGGAGCTTCAGGAGCTCGCCGGCCACGAGGACGCTCACCTCACACCCGTCTTCCTCAAGCTGACCGGCGGCACCGGCCTCCAGGAGGTCGATCTGTGACGAGCGCCTTCCCCTACCTCCTGCTGCCGACGCTCTGGGCCGCTCGCAACCGCGCCCGCCGGCGGGAGCGAGGCGACGCACTGCGCGTGGCGCTCTTCGGGGGGATCGGCGTCTTCGTGGCCGTAGCGATCTTCGCCGTCGTTTTCTGGCTCACATGGCAGCTCCTGAACTACGAGGAGCTGGGCGACTACCTGGTCCGCCTGGGCTTCAGCTGGCTCTTCCTCATCTTTCTCTCGTTCGTGGCCTTCAGCGCGATCGTGACCTCCCTCAGCACCTTCTTCCTCTCCGAAGACCTGCGTCTCCTGCTCGCCGCTCCAGTGCCCGGGGACCGCCTCTTCTACTCACGCTTCGCCCGAACCGCCGGGCAGTCGGCCTGGATGGTCGTCGCCTTCCTCCTGCCCGTCCTGCTGGCTGTGGGCCTCGCGCGCTGCGCCCCCGCCAGCTACTACGCCTCGGCGCCGGCCATCGTCGTCCCCTTCGTCATGATTCCGACGGCGGTGGGGGCCGTGGTCACCCTCGTCCTCGTCAACGTCTTCCCGGCCCGGCGCGCCCGGGACATCCTGATGCTCATGGGGCTCCTCTTCGCCGTGGCGATCGTGATGCTCCTCCGCTTCATGCGCCCGGAGAGGCTTCTGAGCGTTCAGTCCCTGCCGGACATCACCGCGTTCTTCGCGACGCTGCAGTCCCCGGTGACGCCGCTGTTTCCGTCTTTCTGGGCCGGGGAGAGTCTTTTCGCCGCTCTCCAGGGACGCGCCGACCTCCTTCACCTCGGGGCGCTGTGGACGACGGCCGTGGCCCTCACCGTCCTGGCCCGGGCCGCGTACGGGCGCCTCTACCTTTCCGGCTGGAGCAACGCCCAGGAGGCGCGGAAGGCCCGCTTCACCCGCCTGCGGTTTCTCGAGGCTCTGGCGCGACTCCTGCCCATGGGGAGCGCGCGCCGCGCACTCCTCGTCAAGGACCTGAAGGTCTTCCTTCGCGACACCACCCAGTGGTCCCAGCTCCTGCTGCTCGTGGCCCTCGGACTCATCTACGTCTACAACTTCTACGTCCTCGACCTGGATCGGCTGCCGTACATGAGCCGGGTTATCAAGAACGCCTACGCGTTCGTGAACCTGCTGATGGCGGCGTTCGTCACCTCGGCGGTGGCGGTGCGGTTCGTCTTCCCCTCGGTGTCCGCCGAGGGGTCCGCCTTCTGGATCGTCCGGACCTCACCCGTCGCCATGCAGTCGTTTCTCTGGTCGAAGTTCTGGACGGGCTTCGTGCCCATCCTGATCATGTCCGAAGCCCTGACCATCGCCTCCTCGCGGCTCCTGCACGTCGTGCCCTTTCTCCAGGTGCTGAGCGCCATCGCCATCGCGTTCATGGCCCTCGCTCTCGTCGGCCTCGCGGCCGGGATGGGCGCGCAGCACCCGCGCTTCGGCGCCGAGAACCTCACCCAGGTGGCGGGGTCGTACGGGGGTGTGGCCTTCATGGTGCTGGCCGTCTTCTACATCGCCGTGACCGTGGCCCTCGTGGCCTGGCCGGCGTCGACCTATCTCTGGCACCAGATGCACAGCCTTCCGATCTCTCCCGCTCGTCAGGCCTTGATGGTGGTGCTCTTCGGCCTGGCCGTCGCCGGCAGCCTCGCCACCTTCTGGCTCCCCATGCGGCGGGGCATCCGGGCTCTCGACGAGCTGGGGTGAGGACGCTGAGTGACTGAAACGCTGCTACGATGAATCCTTCAAGATGACCACGAGGAACAAGACTCGCGCGGTGCGCGTCGGCTCCGTCACGCTCGGGGCCGGGCACCCCGTGGCCGTCCAGAGCATGTGCGCGACCCGCACCCAGGACGTCGACGCCACGGTCGAGCAGGCGGAGGCGATTCGGAGCGCCGGCGGAGACCTGGTGCGGGTCGCCGTGGACAGCGCGAAAGATGTCGAGGCCCTGAAGGAGGTCCGGCGCCAGACCCCGGCGAACCTCGTGGTCGATCTCCAGGAGAGCTACCGGCTCGCTGAAAAGGTGGCTCCGCTCGTCGACAAGATCCGCTACAACCCCGGGCACCTCTGGCACCACGAGAAGGACCGCCCGGTCGGTGAGAAAGTGGCCTTCCTCGTGGATGTGGCTCGCACCCACGACGTGGCCATTCGCATCGGCGTCAACTGCGGCAGCGTCGACCCCGAGATCAAGGCCCGCCATCCCGAGGACGACGTGGCGGCCGTGGTCGAGTCCGCGGTGGAGCACTGCAGCCTGATGGACGACCTCGGCTTCGAGCGCTACGTGGTCAGCCTCAAGGACTCACACCCGCGCAACGTCATCGAAGCCAACCGGCGCTTTGCCGCCGCTCGCTCCGAGGTGCCGCTTCACCTCGGGGTGACGGAGGCCGGGATGCCTCCCGAGGGGATCGTCAAGACGAGGGTGGCGTTCGAGCAGCTCATCTCCCGTGGCATCGGCGACACGATCCGCGTCAGCCTCACCCTCCCGAACCCCAGGAAGCACGAAGAGGTGACAGTCGGCCGGCAGATCCTGACCGACATCGCCGAGGGTCGTTTCCGCTCCGTGCCCGTTTTCGACGACGACAGCCTGAACATCATCTCCTGCCCGTCCTGCTCCCGGGTCGAGAACGAGAAGTTCGTGGAGCTGGCCCAGCAAGTCAAGGAAATGACCGCGTACGCCGAGTCCCACGCGCTGACCATCGCAGTCATGGGGTGCCGGGTGAACGGTCCCGGGGAGACCGACGACGCGGATCTGGGCCTCTGGTGCGGACCGACCCACGTCAACCTCAAGAAGGGCACGGAGACGCTCGGGGCCTACGACTACGACGAGATCCTGCCCCGGCTGAAGAAGGAGCTCGACGTCCTGATCCTCAGCAAGGCTCAGGCCACGGTACCGCGGTAGCGGCGTCTCAGCGTTGCCAGAAGGGGTGCCGGCCTTCGGCCTCCAGGTCCGCGTCGACCATCATCTGGGCGAGCTCCTTGAAGGTCACCTTCGGCTCCCAGCCCAGGACCTTTCGGGCCTTGCTCGAATCGCCCAGGAGCACGTCGACCTCCGCCGGACGGAAGTACTTCGGGTCCACCTTCACGAAGTCTTTCCAGTCGAGGCCGACGTGGGAGAAGGCCTCCTCGCAGAACTCCCGCACCGAGTGGGTCTCCCCCGTTGCGATCACGTAGTCGTCGGGAGACTCCTGCTGGAGCATCCTCCACATCCCCTCGACGTAGTCGCGGGCGAAGCCCCAGTCCCGCTTGGCGTCCAGATTGCCCAGACGCAGCTCCTTCGCCCGGCCCTGCTTGATCGCGGCCACACCCAGCGTGATCTTCCGCGTGACGAAGTTCTCTCCGCGGCGGGGCGATTCGTGGTTGAAGAGAATCCCGTTGGAGACGTGCAGGTCGTAGCTCTCGCGGTAGTTCACGGCCGTCCAGTGCCCGAAGACCTTGGAGCACGCGTACGGTGAGCGGGGGTGAAACGGCGTCTTCTCGGTCTGAGGGGTCTCCTGCACGAGCCCGAACATCTCGGAGCTGCCCGCCTGGTAGAGCCGCGTCTTGAAACCAAGGTCGCGCACTGCATCGAGAACGCGAAGGACCCCGAGCGCCGTCACGTCCGTGGTGTACTCGGGCATCTCGAAGGAGACCTTCACGTGGCTCTGGGCCCCGAGGTTGTAGACCTCCTCCGGCTGCACCGCCCCCAGGGTCCGCACCAGGCTGTTCTGGTCGACCAGGTCACCGTAGTGCAGGATGAGCTGCTCACGGACGTGATCGATCCGCCAGGTGTTGAAGGAGCTGCTGCGGCGCACGAGCCCGTGCACCTCGTAGCCCTTCTCGAGCAGAAGCTCGGCGAGGTAGCTTCCGTCCTGTCCAGTGATTCCGGTGATCAGGGCCTTCTTCGACGCCAACGCCTGTCCCTCCCCCCGCGGCGGCTCTCACGGCGCGCCGAGCAAACATCGGACTCTACACTGGCCATCCAGTCAGGGTCAAAGAATCGACCTCGCGACGGACAGGGGGGGGGGGGTATTTAGAAAAAGAAAGGGACCGCCTCCCTCAGCCGAGCCGTACCGGGCGGCGTGCCTCCCCAGGTCCCAAGCAGAACTCCCTCCAAACTCTGCTTGCGCCCTGCGGCGCCGTCCGATCCCTTGCGGCTCCAACTGAGGGGTGCGGCCCCTCGCTGTCTCCCTCTTGGCGCACGCTTCGGGCCAACCCAGGGCTTCTCTCATTACTCCTTGATTCATAACGAGATAGCCAGTGAGAAGAGGAAGGGCCGAAAGGTGTAAATGTCGCGCATCTACAACGCGCGATTATCACTTCCTCAACGCTCCCTGGAGACGAGGGCCAGACCGTCACTGGCGCTTGGAGGGGGATTCGATCCCGAGCTGCTTCATCTTGCGGTAGAGATTCGTCCGCTCGATGCCCAGGTCGCGGGCGGTCTTGCCGAGGTTGCCGCGATTGGCGGAGAGGCGCTCGAGGATGTATTGCCGCTCGAAGCGCGATCGAGCCTGCTTCAGCGGCATCGGCCCGTCGTCGCCGGAGCCCGGCGCCGTCATGTGAAGGGCGTCCATCACATCCTGGTGCGTCACCGTGTCCCCAACCACGATCACAGCCAGGCGCTCCATGAGGTTTCTGAGCTCGCGCACGTTGCCGCCCAGGGCAGCTGCGAGAGGAACTCCACCGCTCGAGGCGTCAGCCGCTTGGGCTTGATGTCGTTCTCGACGCTTTCGAGGCGAATGTAGTGCTCCGCGAGCAGAGGCACGTCCTCCGGGCGGTTGCGCAGCGGCGGGAGCGTGATGTTGACGACGTTGAGGCGGTCGTAGAGGTCGTCGCGAAATCGGCCTGCTTCGATCTCCTCCAGGAGGTTCTTGCTCGTGGCAGCGAGGATCCTGACGTCGACGGATCGGGTCTTGGAGCTGCCGACCGGGGTCACCTCGCCCTCTTGAAGCGTGCGCAGGAGCTTGCCCTGCATGACCAGGCTCATGTCGCCGATCTCGTCGAGAAAGAGGGTTCCCGTGTCCGCGGTCTCGAAGGTGCCCTTTCGATCCGCCACCGCGCCGGTGAAGGCGCCCTTGACGTGACCGAACATCTCGCTCTCGATGAGGTCTGCGGGAACGGCGGCACAGTTGAGCTGGATGAAGGGCTTGTCGCGGCGCTGCGACAAGGCGTGAATGGCTCTGGCGACCAGCTCCTTCCCACTCCCCCTCTCGCCACTGATCACGACCCGGGCCCGGGAAGGGGCCACCATGTCGACGAGCTGGTAGATCCGCTGCATCGCCTCCGAGTGCCCCACCATCCCGTAGCGCGTGCCTTCGAGCATGGGCTCCGCAGGCGGCTCGTCGCGGGTGGGCATGGGGGCCAGGACCCGGGCCATGACCTCGTAGAGCCGATCGCTGGCGACGGGCTTCTCGCGAGATACTCGGCCGCTCGCAGGTGCATGGCCTCCACCGCATCGGTGACCCGGTTCTGCCCCGAAACGACCACGACCGGCGTGAGGGGGGACAGCCGCTGCAGCTCCCGCAGGACGTCCAGGCCGGTCCCGTCGGGCAGCTTGAGGTCGAGGATCACGGCGCCGGGCTTGCGCTCGGGGAACTCGCGAAGCCCCTCTCCGACCGTCGCCGCCCCGAAGCCGCGGTATCCCCGCGCGGTCAGGAGGTCCAGACAGATCCGGCGCAGGGCGCTGTCGTCGTCGATGACGAGGATCAGCGGTCGGTCGACGTCCACCATAGGAGTGGAGAGGATGCTGCCGTCCGTTCGTGGGGGCGGGCAAGGCGCGCTCGTGCGTGGCACTTGGCCCGCCGGAGGATCCCGCGACGACATGACGCATCGGCTTTCGCCCCTCGGTTTGACCGTCTTGCTCGTAATGCTGTCGGGCTGCTACGAGTTCCAGCCGGACGTGCCCGCGGGACCTTCCGAGCTCCCTCTCGCGACCTACGCGTCGGTCAAGATCGAGTATCGCCAGCCCAATGGCTGCTCCAACGCCACGGGCAACTGCGTGGATCGCGTGGTGTTCATCGGGAGCTGGATGCGACCGGGCGAGGAGATCCTCCTCGAGCCCTCGTCGGGTTTCCTCTGGCTCGGTCGAGCCGCCAACGTGCCCGTGAACTGGCCGCCGGACGTGGCCGCGCACCGCGTCCGGATCTTCGATCCGCACCTGGTGGATACGGACTCCCGGGGCGTGACGGCGTCCCGCCTCAAGGTGGGCGAGCAGGTCCTCACCGTGCTCGAGAACGTTGGAACCCCGAACGAGAGCGGACGGATATTCGTGGACGACAACGGCTTCGGCCACAATCCCTTCTAGCCGTCCCCTCCCACGACTACCGGCGGCCGCTCACGTCGGCGAGCTCTCTTTCGACCCGCCGCAGATCGCTCGCCTGAGGAGAGCCCGGGTCGACGACGTTCTTTCGGGCCTCGCGCAGCCGTCTCTCGGCTGCGACGAACTCGCGCTCGCCCACGTGGCGCTGAGCAGCCGCGATGTGGATGTCCGCCATCTTGAGGTGTGTCTCGGAATCATCAGGACGCCACATGACGGCCTGGGCGTAAACACCGAGCGCCGCCTCCGAATCCCCCCCCCCCCGGGCCGACGAGGAAATCGCCGAAGCGGACGAGCAGGTCCGGATCCTCCCGGTCGCGCCTGGTGAGCTCCTGGAACCCTGCCTCGGCGTCACGAGGGCGCTCCATTCGGATGGCGAATTGAATGAGCGCCTCCACCGACTCCTTGTCGGCGGGGTCGGCCTGCACAGCCGCGCCGTATTCTCCCAGGACGCCGTCTGCGGTCACGACCGGACCGGGAGCCGCATCCGGCGCCGACGCCGCGGCGTCGCTGGTGCCTGGCGCGGGGACGTGTGGCGCCAGGAGCTCTGCCGCAGCCAGGTGTGCGCCGGCGTGATCCGGCCGTGCAGCGATGGCTCTCTCCAGAAAGTCGAGAGCCCGCAGCTCTTCGGGACCGAGCCCCGCTCCCGGGCCACCTGCACCGGCGGTAGCCGCTTTCCCAGCCCACGCTCGACCGAACAGGTACAGGGACTCCGGGTCCTCCCCACTCCCCAAGCGAGCGAGCGCACCGTCGTAGTCGCCCTGCTCGATGAGCGCCCGAGCTTCCTCGACAGGCCCCCCGGCGCCACCGCCCAGGCCGCCCGGTCCCCCACTGCAGCCGGCGAGGAAGGCGCTCGCGACCAGGAAAACGAGGAGGCCGCCGCGCATCACTCCCCCGAAAACGGAGCGGGCTCGCGGCGCAGGCGCTGGATGGCCCGGTTGGCAGCGTCCGCCACGTTGGAGTCCGGGTCCGACAGCAGCCGGGTCAGCCACTCGATGGCCGCCGGGTCGCCGAGGTCGGCCAGGACGCCGCACAGATTCGCCCGCACACTGGCCTCTTGATCTCCGAGGTAGGGATACAGGTCGACGGCGTACGCAGGCCCGAGCTCCATCAGATAGCCCCGCGCCCGCTCCCCGCGGCTACTCGAGGCACCGAGGGCAAGCACGATGGAGTCCACGAAGGCCCGGTCTCCGAGCAGGACGAGGGCGAAGTTGTACGCCAGGCGCACGTCGGCGTTGTTCTCCCGCTGGAAGTCCTTCTTGAAGCCGTCCAGCATCGCCGGGTCCGAGATCCGGGCGAATCCCTCGACGGCCATCCTGCGCCGTTGGGGATCGGTGGATGCAAGCAGCTCACGGTAGAGATCGGCCTGGGCGGGATCACCGGTCTTCGAGAGGGCCGCAAGAACACGAGTGGCCAGGCTCCGGCGCCGGTTCTGCTCGAACAACTCCCTGAGGGTGGGGCCGGCTTCGGTCACATGCAGGATGCCCAGCGCCTCGATGGCCCGGTTGCGAACCTGCGACGAGTCGTCTGCAAGAAGCGGGATGATGGCCTTGCCGTCCTCGGCATCGCCGACCTTGGCGAGCGCCGTCACGGCGGCCTCTCGCACGTTGGACTCGGGATCCTGGAGTGCAGCCACCAGCGCGTCGGACACGACCTCCCCGCCCAGTATGCCGATGGACTGGGCGGCCATGGCCCGGAGGCGGCTCTCTTCGTCCTGCATCCTCGCGCTCAGGCCCCTGAAGATCGCGGGATCCACCGTGGCGTAGGGCGGGACGGACGGACGGTCGAACTCGTCCGAGAACGCCTGGAGAAACCGCTCCACCGCGCCACTGCGCTCGCGTTCGGAGTAGATCTCCACGAGAGCCCCGATCGCCTGCTCCCTGACTTTCGGATCGCCATCCTGCAGCGACGTCACCAGCGCCGGCACAGCCGACAGATCCCGAAGCTCCCGCAAGGCCAGAACCACCTCGAGCCGCACCCGCGGCTCCGGGTCTCGCACGAGCGCGGAGAGCGGTGCCACCGCCGCGGCCCGGCGACTCTCGCCGAGCGCCTTGGCGGCCCGCTGTCGGGTCTTCGGCGTGGGGCTCTTCAGGTTCGCGATCTGGTCTTCGAAGGAGTCCTGAGGTGCGGCCAGCACGACGCCGGCCGTCAAATTGAGGGCCAGGACTCCCGCGAGAGCACACAGCGCGCCCGAACGGAGCACGTCATTTCGCAGCGATGCCATGACCGCGGATGATAGCAGATCGCTCAGCGGCGGTTCAGGCCGTCGCGTCTTCCGCTCGGGGCATGATGCGGCGGAGGTGCCGCGCGGTGTGGCCCCGCCCGCAAGCCACCAGCGCCTCCGGCGTCCCCTGGAACACCAGCTTGCCACCTTTGGCCCCACCCTCGGGCCCCAGGTCCACGATCCAGTCCGCCTGCTTGATGACGTGGAGGTTGTGCTCGATGACGATGAGCGTCGCGCCTCCGTCGAGCAGCCGCTGGAGCGCGTTCAGAAGCTCCGCCACGTCGCCCATGTGGAGTCCCGTCGTCGGCTCGTCGAGCATGTAAAGGACCCGGGGCCCGGGCCGACGGAGGAGATGCGCCGCGAGCTTGACCCGCTGGGCCTCCCCACCGGAGAGCGTACTCGAGGGCTGGCCCAGCCGGAGGTAGCCCAGCCCGATCTGATCCAGGACCTTGAGCCGCCGGGTGACTCGATGCTGCCCCGAGAAGAACTGCAGCGCCTCCCTCACGGTCAGCTCGAGCACCTGGTCGATCGATCGGCCGCGCCACCGGACCTCGAGGACCGGCGGGCGGTATCGGCGTCCATCGCAGCTCTCGCAAATGAGATAGGCGTCGGCGAGAAACTGAAGGTCGACACGCACTCGGCCGTCTCCACCGCAGCCCTCGCATCGACCGCCCGGCATGTTGAACGAGAAGTGGGACGCCTTGAAGCCTGCCTTCGTTGCCCCCGGCGTGCGCGCAAAGAGCTCGCGAATCGCATCGAAGGCCTTCATGTACGTCACGGGATTGGACCGCAGGCTGCGTCCGAGCGGCGCCTGGTCGACGATCTCGACCTGCTCGATGTACTCGATCCCTTCGACAATCGGCTCGCCCTGGTGATCGCCCCCTCCGCGCCATCGCCGCAGACGTGCGCCAAGTACCTCGTGGACGAGGGTCGACTTCCCGGACCCCGAGACCCCGCTCACCACCGTGAAGGCGCCAAGGGGGATGCGGACGTCGAGCTTCTTGAGGTTGTGGACGCTGGCTCCCTTGACGTCCAGAAACAGCCCGTTGCCCCGCCGTCGGCGCCCGGGCACGGCGATTCGCAGGTCGCCCCGGAGATACTTGGCGGTGAGGCTGCGGGTCTCTTCCTCGAGAGCGGCGTGCCCTCCCTGGAAGACCACTCGTCCGCCCTGGTCTCCTGCCCCCGGCCCCAGGTCGATGATGTGGTCCGCCGCGGCGATGATGTCGAGATCGTGCTCGACGACCACCACGGTGTTTCCCTGGTTCCGAAGCGCCTTGAGGATCGTGACCAACCGTTCCGTGTCGCGGGGGTGGAGGCCGACGGAAGGCTCGTCCAGCACGAACAGCGTCCCCACCAACCCGGTGCCCAGAGCGGCCGCCAGCGCGATCCGCTGCGACTCGCCTCCGGAGAGCGTCGAAGACGGTCGGTCGAGGGTGAGGTACTCGAGTCCCACGTTCTCCAGGAACGACAGGCGACGACCGATCTCGTCGAGCACTCGCCTGGCAATCACGGTCTCGGTGGGAGACAAGGAGAGGTCGCGCACGAACTCGCGCGCCGCCTTCACGGTCATGCCCGCGACGTCCTGGATCGAGCGCTCGCCTACCCGGACCCGCAGGGCCTCCGGGCGAAGCCGGCTCCCCTGGCAGTCCGGACACTCCTGGTAGCCTCGATACCGGGCGAGAAAGGCCCGGACCTGGACGCGGTACTTCCGCCCTTCGAGCCACCGGAAGAAGCCCAGGACGCCCGGGAAATCGTCGTCGCCCTCCAGCACGAGACGTCGCTGCCCCTCGGGCAGAAACGACCAGGGCACGTCGATCGGGATGCTTCGACGCCTGGCAAACCGTCTGAGCTGAGCCTCGAGCTTGCGATAGTGAGGCTTGTTCCAGGGCTCGATCGCACCCTCGGCGAGGCTGCGCCTCTTGTCGGGCACGACCAGGTCGACATCCACCTCGATCAGGTTGCCGAAGCCGTGGCACGTCGGGCACGCCCCATGGGGATTGTTGAAGGAGAAGAGCCGCGGCTGAGGCTCGAGGAACTCCCGGGAGCAGGGTGTGCACTCGAAGCCTTCGGAAAAGCGTCGCCTCTCCTTCCCCGGCACCTCCGCGATGGCCCGCCCGCCGGTCTCACGGAAGGCCACCTCGAGAGCGTCGACCATCCGGCCCCGCACCTCCTCGGCCACCTTGACCCGATCCACGACCACCGCCGTCCCGACGCCGGCCGAGGCGGCCGCCTCCAACCCGTCGTCCTCGATATCGACGAGATCAGGACCCACCAGAAGGCGGCGATACCCTCGCTTCCGCAGGCCGCCGAGCGCCCCGGCCGTCACATTCTCCGGCTCGAAGCCGAGCAGGAGGCGCTCCCCCCGAGCCTCGGCCAGAAGGGTGTCGGCCGCGGTCGCCGCGGTGTCGCGCCGGGCCTCTCTACCGCACTCATGGCACACCGTTCTTCCGACCCGTGCAAAGAGAAGCCGGAGGTGATCCTGGACCTCGGTGGTCGTTCCCACCGTGGACCGTGGGCTGCGCGAGAGGCTCCTTTGACGGATCGCGATGGCCGGGCAGATCCCGTCTACTTCCTCGACCCGCGGTTTCTCCATGCGCTCGAGGAACTGTCGCGCGTAGGAGGACAGGCTCTCGACGTAGCGCCGCTGGCCCTCGGCGTACAGGGTGTCGAAGGCCAGGCTACTCTTGCCGGACCCGGACACTCCCGTGACGACCACGAGGCGATGAGTGGGAATCGTCACGTCGATTCCCCTCAGGTTGTGGACGCGGACTCCCTTCAGGACGATATCGGCGGCCATGCCAAACGAGCATCGTAGCACGGCACCCTGCCGGGGGATCGCTCGGGTGATCGTGACGTGGACGCGGATGCGCGGAGGAAGACTACTGGTGAGCGGCGGCGGGACCGGCTTCAGCGCGAGTGGCGTCGGCCAGCCGGCGCTCGCGCTCGCGTTCTGCCACGAAGCCGTCGGGGTCGCCGAGGAGAAGCTCCGCGCGGGGGATCAGCTCGAGAGCGCGCTGCAGCTGCCGATCCCACGCGACGCTTCGACGCCGGGCTGCGCCCTCGCCAAAAACCTGCCGGAGGACCTGCTCCTCGATCAGCCGGTCCACCATGACTCGATTCTCCTCGAGATCTTCCTCGGTGAAGCGAAGCTCGCGCGACTCGAGGTACGCGAGGAAATCTTCCCTCACGCCGTCGTCCACCGTGAACGCCTCGCTGATCGGCTTCACGCCCTCCGACTCGACGTGAGAGCGCGTCCCGGTGCCCGCGATGTCCGCCTCGCCCTGGCCGCCCACGGGGGCGAAGCCGCGGCCAAAGCCGACGAAGGCCTGCCTCCCGATCAGGTGCGAGACGAAGCGGCCGGGCTTCTGCGGCTCGACGCAGTAGTCGGGGGTGATGCCGTCGCCGCCGTAGACGGTTCGCCCGGAATCGGTGAGCCTCGTCTCGCCGGTCCCCTCGTCGCAGGGCTTGCGGTTCCGGGGGGCGTAGTAGTCCTCGAGCGCGGTGGATGAGTACTCCCGTTGAATGGAGCGCCCCGAGGGGGTGTAGTACCGCGCCGTCGTCAGGGCCAGGGCATAGCCCCGGACGTTCCGCAGGGGCAGGAGCGTCTGCACAAGGCCCTTTCCGAAGGTCGTCTCGCCCACGATCAACGCCCGATCGTGATCCTGGAGTGCCCCCGCCACGATCTCCGACGCGCTGGCACTGTGCCGCGAGGTCAGAACGACCAAGGGCACATCCACCCACGGGCTCTCGGTCTCCGTGATGTAGTTCGATTCGTCGCGCCGCGAGCGGCCTCGGGTGAAGACCACGAGCTGCCCCTTCCTCAGGAAGAGGTTGGACACCGCGAACGCCTGGTCCAGGAGCCCGCCGGGATTGTCTCGGATGTCGAGGACGAAGGCCCTCGCCCCCTGGGTCCCCAGCCGGGTGAGCGCACGCTCCAGCTCCCGCTCGCACCCCTCGCCCTCGCCCGGTCGGCAGGCCGTCGTCTCGTTGAAGTCGGTCAGCCGGATGTAGCCCACACTGGGGCTCACCATGAACGCGTACGGGACGGAGTGGAGAGGGATGGCATCCCGGATGACGGTGAACGCCAGCGGCTCGTCGTAGCCCTCACGGACGATCGTGATGCGGATCGGGGTTCCCTTGGGCCCTCGAAGAACCTTCACCGCGTCGTCGATGCTCATGCCCCGTGCGTCCTCGCCCTCGATCCGGCTGATGATGTCGCCGGCCCGGATCCCGAGCCGATGAGCGGGCGTGCCCTCGAAAGGGGCCACGACGGTGATGTTGCCGTCGATCGACTGAACGCTGATGCCGAGGCCGTAGTACTTCCCCTTCTGGCGCTCCTGCATCGACTTGTAGTCCTTCTGCTCGAAGAAGTTCGAGTGGGGATCCAGGGTGCGGAGCATCTGGCGGATGGACGAGGACACCAGGCGATCGGTCGGGACCTCCTCGACGTAGTCACGCTCGATCGCGGCGAGCATGGCCGTGTAGACGCTGAGCTCCTCCCTGAGGTCGCCGCCACCGGCCAGAACCCGTTTGCCGAGAAGGCCCCCGGCAAACGTGGCCCCGATCAGCACCGCAGCGGAGAGGACGCCCAGACGTGACAGCTTCATGAGTCAATGATAGCAGCCGGCGGAGACCGGGACCAGCAGGCCCCGGCCCCGCCGGCGGGGCTCCTAAAACCGCACGTGCAGCCCGAATGTGAGCCCGGCCCCGGACAGATCCAACCTGTTGATCAGCCCCGGCTCGTTCGGGCTGAAGTCGCCCCCCATGTCGGCCTCGGCCCACTGGTACACGCCCCTCACGACGATGGCGAAGTCCCGGTTCAAGTAGAACCGCACTCCCCCTGTGGCGTGGAACCCGAAGGCCACGCCGCTCGAGATGAAGTGGTCCTCGTAGACGGGCAGGTCCGGGTCGAAGAAGTCGATGAACTCGCCGAACTCCTGGTACTTCCAGTAAAACAAGTCAATGCCGCCACCGATGAAGGGCGCCACCTTCGTCCGCTTGCTCGTGGGCACCAGTTGGAAGGTGAGGCCAAAGGGGGTGATGTTGAGCCGGAGGGTCTGGAAGATGTCGCTTCCATCGGGTCTCGTCCAGTCGCGATACGACGTGTCGATGGTCCTCTGGTAGCCATCGACGCTCAGCGCGATCTCGAGGTTCTTCGCCAGCACGTGGTTGTACTCGATGCCCCAGGTGAATCCGACCCAGTCCTCCTTCGAGACCAAGTAGAGGCTCTCGTCGTCCAGAAAGAGATTGCTCTCGGCTCTCGGCACGAAGGCGCCGAGGCGAACGTCGAGTCCGCCGGCGCTGGCCGGACTCGTGGCCCCCGTCAGCAGGGGCAAAAGGATGAGGCTCAAGAGTGTTCGCCGCACGGTGTTCCTCCTTTCGCTCCCGACCCCCTGGCCGGGCCCAATCGCTGCTTCCCTTCGTTGCAGGAGGGGTGCCATGTTGTGGGTCCTGCTAACACCCGTGCAAAGAACTACTTATACACATCAGAACAACGGAGAAATGTCACCTCCAGAGGACAGGCGTCCCTTAGAGTCAGGGGGACACCTCACCTGACTCCCCTCTAGAAACCGACGAGTTGGGTAAGGTGTCCCCCCAGCTCCCTCGCAGATGAGGGCGGTGGGTGCAAAAGGGGGCATTCAAGTCCCTGGATTGACATCCCGGCCTCCGCGCGGCTCAAGATGAGGCGCGCACGGCGCGACGCCGCTCGCGACTCCAACCATCCGACGGGCACCATGGAGCGAGGAGGGGGACATGAAAGCACACGCCATCGAATGCACGGTCCAGCGCTCCGAGATCTGCGCGGTGCATCATCTCTGCGACGCGAACTACACCGGCGTCATGGAGCTCATCCAGGCCGACTGGACCGACTTCAAGGAAGCAGTGGCCGAAATCGAGCTTCAGCAGCGGCGCCTTGCCCGGTGGCGTGCATCCTCCGTCGTCACCTTTCTCCTCGGCTGGGCGCTCTGCTGGATGATGCTGGGCTCCTAGCCCGCATTATTCATCGGGCATGCGGGATTGAGTTCAGGCGTGTACTTGCACCGATCATTTGAGGAGTAGCAGCCGAGTGCACGGTCGAAACGGCTGGTGAGGGACCGCTTG
>CAUZDW010000061.1:0-22256 GCA_963578825.1 Vicinamibacteria bacterium | reverse complement strand
CGGAAACGGTGGATACAGCCAAGTCCAAGCCTTAGGAGCACCGCGCCGGTCCCCGACCCACCTTGAATTGTAGCGTCGCGCGCGAGTGAAGATCCGCGATGCTACGATTCAAGACCTGACCCCTTCCCTTCCGTCGCTAGAACTGCGGGATGCCGCTGGTGGCCTGGCCGACTCCCGTTGCCGCCGCGCCCGAGAGAATCGCCTGGCCGCCCTGGTTGCCGGCCGCGCCGCCCAGGACGAGCGCGGCGCCGGTGCCGCTGAGACCCGCCTCCTGGACCCGCTGGAAGTTGACGACGCTCTTGCGGTACTCGGCAATGGCCAGCAGTTCGGCGACGTCGGCGTCGGCGAGGTCGCGCTGGGCGGCCGTGACGAGGAAGTTCGTCGACATCCCCGCGTTGAACTTCTTCTGCTCAGCGTCCAGCCTCTGCTCCATGAGGTCCCGGGCTGCGGTGGTGGAGCCCACCCGCTTGAAGCCCGAGAGCACTCCACGACCGGCGGTGCGGACCTCCTGCGCCACCTGCAGCTCGAGGCGGCGCAGCGAGACGACGGCCTGCTCGCGGCTCAGCCGGGCCTGGGCGGCCAGAGACTTGTTCGTGCGGTTGGGGATTGCGTAGGAGAACTGGAGCCCGATGTTCCAGGTGGGGAAGTCGCCGCCGAAGGCCTCGCTGAGGGCGTCCCCGTAGCCGCCGGGGATCGTTTCGACGATCTCGCCGCCGATGGGCGGCTCGCGGACGAGCTGGGTGCCGCCGGCTCCGGAGCCGCCGTAGGCGGCCACGAAGTCGAGGCGCGGCTTGGTCTGGTTGCTCCGATACAACACGTCGATGTCCGAGCGCTGGAGAGCCTGGCGGGCGGATCTCACGTCGGTGCGATTCTCGAGAGCGTTCCGGACGGCCCTGTCGAGATTGACCGGCATCGGCTCGGCCACCGGGTCGGTGGTGGGGATGATCCGGGTGGCCCACATGTTCGGGTCGTTCTGGGGGAAGATCACCCGCTTGAGGTTGTCCTCGGTGTTGAAGACGAGGTTCTCGGCCACGATCACCGACTCCTCCCGGGAGGCCACTTCGGAGCGGGCCTCCACGATGTCGAGGGGGGCCATCGTCCCGACCTTCACACGGATCTCGTTCTCCCCGAGGAGCTTCTTGGCGAGGTCGAGGCTCTTCTGCGCGGCCTCCAGATTTTTGATCGAGTAGACGAGGTCGTAGTAGACGAGCTTCGTGGTTGCCACCGCGTTGATGACCCCCTGGCGGAAGGCGATGTCCGAGATGTTGCGGTTGATCTTGGAGAGTCGCAGCTGGCGCCGGGGCGCGTCGATCTTGAAGTTCTTGAAGAGCGGCTGGGTCACGCCGAACGAGATCCCCGTGGCGTAGATCGGGTTGAAGGTCGTGAAGGAGTTGTTGGTGTCGCTTTTGCGATTGCTCCAGGCGATGTCGAACTGGCCGCCGGTCTTGACGGGGATCGCGGCTCCGATGTTCCAGAGCTGGCGCTTCGTATTGACGACGTCGCCCCCGCTGAAGAAGCTGGTCCCCTTGGTGTCCGTCGAGTCGTGGTCCACGTTGGCAAACAGGAACGGGTCGTAGAAACCCTCCGCCGAGATCACGCTCTGCGCGGCGATCTCCGGGTCGTAGCGGCTGACCGCGATGTCGATGTTTCCTTCGAGGGCCTGCTCCACGGCGTCGTCCAATGACAACTCCAGGGTCGGCCCCTCGTGCTCCTGGGCGGTTGCCCCGGGAACGAGACCGACCGCGAGCAGCAATGCGCAAAGCGCCGGAATCCTAGCTCTCATAGTCCTTCGTGACCTCCAGGCTTGCCTCTCGAGGCGGTGCGCCATCTGTGGAAAACGGGGAATTCTACCCCACGGGCACGCGAGCCTCTCCGACGCGTCCGGGCGAGTATGAACGGCCTCACTTCCTAAAACGAGACGGAGGCGCCAAAAGATCCGCAATTTGGGCGCCGGGACGTAAGAATGCTGCAAAGAGTATCATCTGCCCCCATGCATGGAGGCGGCTCGATGAACGTGCGACTTTCCTTCGACCAGATCCAGGAGCGCATCCTGGATCTGGGGAAGCAGATCACCGCCGACTACTCGGGCAGCGAGCCGCATCTCGTGGGCGTGTTGAAGGGGGCCTGTCCCTTCATGACGGACCTCGCCCAGGCCATCGACCTGTCTCTCACCCTCGACTACATCGCCGTCTCCTCCTATGGTCGAGTGACCAAGTCGACGGGCGAGGTCAAGCTGGTGAAGGACTTGGACCAGAGCCTCGAGGGGCGGGATGTCCTGGTGGTGGAGGATATCGTCGACACGGGCCTCACGCTGAACTACCTCACGAACCTTCTCGCGGCCCGGGGACCCCAGTCGCTCAAGGTGGTGACGCTTCTCTCCAAGCCCTCCCGGCGCCTCGTCGACGTCCACGTCGACTACGTCGGCTTCACCATCGAGGACGAGTTCGTGGTCGGGTATGGCCTCGACTACAACGAAAAATACCGCAACCTGAGGGACATCGTCGTTTACGGCGGCTAGGCATCCGTTACCCAGCGTCGGCCAGAGGCAGGACTCAAAGGTTCCTCCTGTCGAAAGGCAGTGGGAGCAGCTCGCTCAGCTGCAGGGTCCGGGAGCGCCCCTTGAGATCCTCCATGCGCACCCAGAGGTTGCCACAGAACTCCCACAGAATCTGTCGGCAGGCCCCGCAGGGAGCCGTGAGTCGCGGGGCGTCGACCACCACAGCGATCGCGTCGAAGTCGTCCAGGCCCCCGGAGACCGCTTTGAAGACCGCAACTCTTTCTGCGCAGATCGTCAGCCCGTAGGAGGCGTTCTCGATGTTGCAGCCGGTGACGATCTCACCCTCCCGGGTCTTCAAGGCGGCCCCCACCCGAAACTTCGAGTAGGGCGCCCGGGCCTTCTCCCGGGCCTCGAAGGCCAGCCGGGACATCTCCGCCATGGTGGTGCGGGAGGGACGCCGTCGTCCGCGGGCGGCGCTCATGACGTCTCCGCAATGTCCTTGACGATGCCAGTTAAGACATCCAGGAGCGTCGATCGAAGTCTCTCGGCGACGCGGAGGACGTCGGCGTGGTCGAGGGGGCGGTCGATGACCCCGGCGGCCATGTTGGTCAGGCACGACAGGGTCAGCACTCGAATCCCCATGTGCCGGGCCGCGATGACCTCGGGCACCGTGGACATCCCCACGGCGTCGGCCCCGAGGGTTTGGGCCATGCGGATCTCCGCCGGTGTCTCGTAGGAGGGTCCCGTGACGGCGATGTAGACGCCCTCGTGGGCGGTGATCCCCGCGGAGGCGCAAGCCCGGGCCCCGATCTCCCTGAGCGCCGGGTCGTAGGCGGTGGACATGTCGGGAAACCGCTCGCCAAGGCCCTCCTCGTTGGGACCCATCAGCGGGTTGCCGAGCAGGTTAATGTGGTCTCGCAGAATCATCAGCTCGCCGGGCTGGAAGTCCGGGTTGATGGCACCGGCGGCGTTGGTAAGAACGAGGGCGCGGACGCCAAGCCGCCCGAGGAGGCGGGTGGGAAAGACGACGTCCGCCAGAGGCCGGCCCTCGTAATAGTGGAGGCGTCCCTTGAGAGCGGCGATGGGGACGCCGTCCAGCGTTCCGACGACGAGGGCGCCGGTGTGGCCGACGACGGTGGCGCTCTTGACGTGGGGGATCTCGTCGAAGGGGAGCGTCACCGCATCCTGGAGACCGTCCGTGAAGTCGCCGAGGCCCGACCCGAGAACGACGCCGATCGCGGGCCGGAGAGGCGTGCGCTCACGGACGACCCTCGTGGCTTCGTCGAGCCGCGCCAGGAGGTCGCTCACAGCAGCATCCCTGCCAGCGTCGCGCTCATGAACGCCGCGAGGTTGCCTGCCAGCATCGCGCGCACACCGAAGCGGGCCAGGTCGCCGCGGCGCGACGGGGCGAGCCCTCCGATGCCGCCGATCTGGATGCCGATGCTCGGGAGGTTGGCGAACCCCAGGAGGGCGTAGGCCGTGATGATCGAAGCCCGCGGGGAGAGCACCACCGCGCCCGCAGTCACGTCCGCACCGAACTTTGCGTAGGCCACGAACTCCGTGAGGACGACTTTCAGCCCCATCAAGCCCCCGACGTAGGCCGTCTCGCCCCAGGGGACCCCCATCACCCAGACGAGGGGCCTCAGGACGACCCCGAAGATGGATTGAAGATTGAGCCCCCCGATGCCCACGAGATCGCCTGCCCAGCCAATGCCGAAGTTGACCATGGAGACGAGGGCGATGAACGCCATCAGCATGCCCCCCATGTTGAGAGCCAGCTGGACCCCCGTCCCCGCTCCGTTCGCCGCGGCCTCCACCACGTTGGAATCGGTCGTTTCCACGGCGACGTGCAGGGCGTCCCGGGACATGGGCGTGTCGGTCTCGGGCCGGATGATCTTGGAGAGAAGGAGACCCGCCGGGGCGTTCATCACGCTGGCGGCGAGGAGGTGGCCGGCGATGTCCGGGAAGATCCCCTGGAGCATCAGGACGTACGCCGCGAACACGCCGCCGGCGACGGTGGCGAAGCCTCCGACCATCACGGTGAAGAGCTCCGAAGAGGTCAGCTTCTCCACGAAGGGCCTGATGAGCAACGGCGCCTCGGTCTGCCCGAGGAAGATGTTCCCGCTGGCGGAGAGGGTTTCCGCGCCCGAGGTCCGGAGCGTGCGCTGCATCACCCAGGCCAGGCCCTTGACCACGACCTGCATGACGCCCAGGTAGTACAGCACCGACATGAGAGCCGAAAAGAAGATGATGGTCGGCAGCACACCGAACGCGAAGAGCGAGCCCGTGCTCGCCAGGAATCCCGCTGTGGTGTCCAGGGCGCCTTCCGTCCCCGGCATGCCCACGGGCACCGTATTCTCCACCAGGTTGCCGAAGATGAATCGGCCGCCCTCTCCGCTGAAGGCCAGCAGGCCGTTCACCACGTCACCCACTCGTTCGAAGAACCACCGTCCCGGCGCGGTCTTGAGAACGATGACTCCGAAGCTCGCCTGCAGCGCGAGGCCGGCGCCGACGAGCCGCCAGGGCACGCGGCGCCGGTCGTAGCTCAAGAGCCAGGCGATGGCCAGGATGGCGGCGATCCCTAGCAACCCCGTGGCCCGTTCGAGGAGGCCCACGTCGAGCCCACCTTCCCGGGCCTGGGTGATGGGATCCGTGGCAACCGTCAACAGGATGAAGAGCAGATTGGGCAATCGGCCTCCTTGGACTCGCTCAAGTGAGAATGTCGATCACGAGCCGCCGAGGCTGAGGCGCCTCGGCCCGGACCTCGATGGCCCCTCTCAGCAGTGCGAGGGCGGGCTCGAGCCTCCCCTGGGAGCCCACGTGGACCGTCGCGATCGGCTCGTTCCTGGCCACGGGATCGCCGACTTTCTTGTGAAACACGAACCCGACGGCAGGGTCGATGGTGGCGTCCACGGTCTCGCGACCGGCGCCGAGGAGCATGCCGGCCTGCCCCACGGCCCGGGCGGACAGTCGCGCCAGCCGGCCGTCCCGCTCCGAGCGGACCACGACCGTGTCCCGAGCCTGGGGCAGCCGCTTCGGGTTGTCGCAGACGGTGGGATCGCCACCCTGCAGCTCGATCACCTGGCGGAGCTTGTCCAGGCCCGCCCCGGACTTGAGCGCCTCGCGGACGCGGGCCCGTGCCCCGTCCAGGGGCTCCCCTCGCGCCAGGTGGCACATCCACGCCGCCAGCTCCACCGACAGGGACTCGAGATCCCTGGGACCGCGCCCCTTCAGCGTCTCGATGCTCTCCGCCACCTCGAGGGCGTTTCCCACCGCGCGTCCCAGCGGTTGCTCCATGAGCGTGAGAAGGGCCACGACCTTGCGGCCCATGCCCCCACCGATGGAGATCATGGTCTGCGCCAGGGCTCGCGCCTCCTCCTCGGAGCGCAGGAAGGCTCCCTCGCCGCACTTGACGTCCAGCACGAGGGCGTCGACTCCCGCCGCCATCCTCTTGCTCATGATGGAGGCGGCCATGAGCGGGAGGCTCTCCACCGTGGCCGTCACGTCGCGCAGGGCGTAGAGCCGGCGATCGGCCGGCGCGATCTCCGGGGTCTGGCTGATGAGCCCGAGACCGCATCGTTCGAGCACCGAGCGGAACTCGCTGAGGCCCAGGCGGACGCGGAAGCCGGGGATGGACTCCAGCTTGTCGACGGTTCCGCCGGTGTGCCCGAGCCCCCTGCCCGAGATCATGGGCACGAAGACGCCGCAGGCGGCGGCGAGGGGAGCCAGGATGAGGCTGGTCTTGTCGCCCACACCGCCGGTCGAGTGCTTGTCCGCCTTCGGGCCACGGAGAGTGGAGAGGTCGAGGACCTCGCCGCTGCGAATCATCGACTCGGTCAGCGTCCGGGTCTCCGTCGGGCTCATGCCCTTGAAGAACACGGCCATGGCCCACGCCGAGGCCTGATAGTCCGGGATCTCCCCCCGGGTGTAGCCCTGGACGAAGAAATCGATCTCCTCTTCGCTGAGCTCTTCACCGTCGCGCTTGCGCTGGATCAGATCGACGGCGCGCACCCCGTTAGTCCTTCTTCAGTCCCTTGATCCTCTCGACCTCGGCCCAGAGGTCGCGCTTCTTTCGCGAGGGGGCCGGCGGAGGGGGCGGCGGCTCGGGCGGCCGGGGCATGGTGGCCAGGACCTGATCGAGAAGAGCCTTCTTGTCGTTCTTCTTCGAGCGCCGCGTGGGGATCTCGGCGTGACGGTAATCGTGGGTGTTGTGGCAGGTACGGCACGTCGCCTTCGCCACCTGCCCGTCGAAGAGGCTGGTGATGTCGTGATTGAGGAGCAGCCGACACCGGGGGCAGTAGTCGTCGATCTCATCGCCGAGTCTGGGTGCACGATCCGACATCGGATCCTCCGCCGGGGTGGGGTCGCCGGGGAGTATAGCGCAGCAAGGGTGGGGGTGGGGCTGCTAGAATTCGCTCGCGAGGGAGCGAATCGCATGCGCAACGCCGAGGTCATTCGGCAGTGGAAGGTCCTGAAGACGATCGAGGCGGGGCGCTGGACGAGTGCCGCCGCCCTGGCGAAGGAGTACGGGGTCACCGAGCGGACCATCCGCAGGGATCTGGAGGCGCTCCAGGAGGCCGGGTTTCCCCTGTACGACGACCGCCAGGACGGCAAGAAGGTGTGGCGGCTCATCGACGGCTACGAGCAGAAGCTGACCCAGAGCTTCACCCTGTCCGAGCTGGCGGCGCTCTACTTCAGCCGCAACATGCTCTCCTTCCTGGGGGGCGCGCCGTTTGCCCAGGACCTCGAGTCGGCGTTTGCCAAGATCACCGAGGCCCTGCCCGCTCGGAGCCTGCCCTACCTGGCCCGGATCCAGGAGCTGTTCTCGGCGCGCCCGGATCCCTGGAAGGACTACTCGGCCAAGCAGGACGTCATCGCGGGCCTCATCGACGCGATCCTGCACCAGCGACAGGCCCGGATCGCGTACTACTCGTTCCAGAGCCGCCGGACCAAGGAGTACACCGTCGATCCCTACCGGCTGGTCTACTATCGCGGCGGGCTCTACCTGTACGCCCGGGCCCACGAGTACGCCGAGGTGCGCACCTTCGCGGTGGAGAGATTCCAGAAGATGGAGATCCTCGACCAGGGCTTCGAGATCCCTTCCGACTTCAGCCCCTCGGAGTACGCCCGCTCCGCCTTCGGCATCTCCGGAGGACCGGCCGAGACCGTCGAGCTCCTCTTTCGGCCGGAGATGGCCGGCTACATCCGCGAGCGCACGTGGCACGAGAGCCAGAGCCTCGACGACGAGCCCGACGGCGGGGTGCGCCTCGTCATGGACGTGGCGCCGGGCTTCGAGCTCAAGGCGTGGATCAAGGGCTTCCTGCCCCACGTCACCGTGGTTCGCCCGGACAAGCTTCGAGAGGAGATCGCCCTCGATCTGAAGGTGGCGCGGGCGGACTACCCGCCTCCAGGCGAGGGTGAGCAGGGCTAGAATAGTCTCTGGCATGGCCCAGCTCGACAGCTTCACCAACCCCCACCCGGGTCGCGACTACACCATCGAGCACACATGCCCGGAGTTCACGTCGGTCTGCCCCAAGACGGAGCAGCCCGATTTCGCGACCATCCGCATCACGTACGTGCCGGACCGCCGGTGCGTGGAGCTCAAGAGCCTCAAGCTCTACCTGCAGGCCTTCCGCGACCGGGGGGTCTTCTACGAGGACGTTGTCAACGTCATCCTGGACGATCTCGTCCGCGCCACCAGGCCGCGGCGCATGACGGTCGAGGGGTCGTTCACCGTTCGCGGCGGCATCTCCAGCGTGGTCACCGCCACCCACGAGGCTCCTCCCAGGCGCCGAGCGAAGAGGGGATGAAGGCCCTCACGTTCCTTGCGAGGCGCTTCGTGGCGGGAGAAGAGCCTCACGAGGCGGTGGCGGTCGGCAAGCGGCTCCAGTCGAAGGGCATTCGGGCCACCTTCGACAAGCTCGGCGAAGACGTCCACGACCGTGCGGCGGCCGGCCGCTCAGCCGATGCCGCGAAGCGACTGCTCCGACTCATCCCCGGGGAGGTCGAGCGGAACGTGTCGATCAAGATGTCCTCCATGGGCCAGGAGATCTCTCGCGAGGTGTGCCTGGAGAACACCGCCTCCATCCTGGACGTGGCCCGGGAGGTCGGGGGGGTTCGTCCGACTGGACATGGAGGGCTCGAAGCACACCCAGGACACCATCGAGATCTTCCAGGACCTTCGCAAGCGCTACGACAACGTGGGCATAGTCCTTCAGGCGTACCTGCATCGCACACTGGACGACGTCTGGACGGCGGTCGAGCGGGGCGACAGCGTGCGGCTGTGCACGGGCGCCTACACGGAGCCCCCGGACGTGGCGTTGCAGGAGATGCCCGAGATCCGCAGGAGCTACCGGGAAGCCGCGCACCTTCTCCTGAAAAGCCGCAGGTACCCGGCGATCGCCACACACGACGAGGAGCTCGTCCGCGATGCCATGGAGTTCACTCGTCAGGAGGGGATCGAGCGCTCCCGCTTCGAGTTCCAGATGCTCTACGGCCTTCGCCCGAAACGGTGGAGCCAGCTCGTGGGCGACGGCTACAACGTGAGGATCTACGTGCCCTACGGCACCCACTGGGTCCCGTACTTCTATCGCCGCCTGCGCGAGCGCAGGGAGAACATCCTGTTTCGTCCTGAGGAGCCTCCTTGGCGGCTGAGCGCCGCATGAAGGCTGTGGTCTACCGGGGGAAGGACGACCTGCGCCTCGAGGAGATCCCCATCCCGAAGCCGGGGGCGGGGGAGATGCTCGTCCGCGTCGACGCCTGCGGAATCTGCCCCACCGACCTCAAGAAGGTCGAGAAGGGTCTCCTGCCCGGACCCCGGGTCTTCGGCCACGAGATCGCCGGCACCGTTGTGGCCCTCGGGGCTGGGACTCGCGGTCCTGGCGAGGGCCAGAGGGTCGTGGTCATCACCACATCCCTTGCAAGGCGTGCTTCTATTGCCAGCGGAAGGTCTTCGCGCAGTGCCCCCGATACAAGCAGAACGGCACCACGGCGGGCTTCGAGGCGGCCGGGGGCGGGTATGCCGAGTACGTGAAGGCTCTCGACTGGATCGTCGACGAGGGAACCATCCCCATCCCCGACGGCGTCCGACCCGAGGAGGCGGTCTTCGTCGAGCCGGTCAACACCTGCCTCAAGGCCGTGCTCAAGGCCGGGGTCTCGAAAGGGGAGACCGCCCTCGTAGTGGGTCAGGGGCCCATCGGGCTGCTCCTGATGCAGCTCCTCCGCTGGTCGGGAGTCAGTGTCTTCGTGTCCGATCTCCTCGAGGAGCGCCGGGGGCTGGGACGCTCTCTCGGGGCGACCGAGGTCCTCGACGCAGGAGTCGACGTGGCCGCCGAGGTCCGAGGGCTGACGGACGGGCGGGGAGCGGACAGCGCCTCCGTCGACGTCCAGGACCAGGCCGCCCGGCTGGTGTTCGGCCGGGAGATCCGCGTGCTCGAGCTGGTGAGCCATCGGCTCCCTTTCGAGCGGGCCTTGGAGGCCTTCGATCTGGCTTTCCAGCCCGGGCCCGGCACGCTCAAGGTCGTCGTCGAGAGAGAGCCCAAAGCGAGGTGAGAACGTGCCCGCGCAGATGAAGGCCGCCGTCCTGCACGGTCGGGAGGACGTGCGCATCGAGCAGGTCGACATCCCCCGGCTCGAGCGGAGGGACGTGCTGCTGCGCACCCGAGTGGCCCTCACCTGCGGCACCGACGTCAAGGTCTTCCGCCGGGGCTACCACGCGCGGATGATCACGCCACCCTCGGTGTTCGGACACGAGGTGGCGGGCATCGTCGAGGACGTCGGAGCCGGCGTCGAGGGTGTTGATCTCGGGGCGCCGGTCGTCGTGGCCAACTCCGCGCCGTGCGGCCAGTGCCACTTCTGCCGGCACGACAGGCCGAGCCTGTGTGACGATCTGCAGTTCTGGAACGGCGCATATGCCGAGTTCGCCCGGATTCCCGCCCGGGTGGTCCAGCACAACCTCATCCGTCTCGAAGACGGGGTGGGCTTTCGCGAGGCGGCCATGGTCGAGCCGCTCGCGTGCGTCGTCCGGGGCGTGGAAGAGAGCTGGATCGGTCGAGGACAGTCGGTGGCGGTGATCGGCGCCGGGCCCATCGGTCTGATGTTCGTAGCGCTGGCGCGGTTGCGTGGTGCGCACGTGACCGTTGCTGGACGCAATCGCGGTCGGCTGGACAAGGCGCTCGAGCTCGGGGCTGCCAACGTGATCGAAGCGTCACCCTCGGTGGACCTCGGCGAGCGGTTGAAGGAGCAGAGCCACCACGGTCACGGCCCCGACGTGGTGATCGAGGCGGTGGGTCAGCCCGAAACCTGTGAGGCGGCCATTCGGGCCGTCCGCAAGGGCGGGGTCGTGAACCTCTTCGCCGGCTGCCCGGCGGACAGCCGGGTGGGCATCGACTCGCAGCGACTCCACTACCAGGAGCTGACCATCAAGTCGACGTTTCACCACACCCCGGGGAGCTTGCGAAAGGCGTTTCGCCTGATCGCCGACGGCCACGTGGACTCGAACGCCTTCATCACGGGCGAGGAACCCCTGGACCGGCTGCCCGGCGTCCTCGATCGGATGGCACGGGGCACCGACGGGCTGAAGACCGCGATCCTCACCTGGGGCCAGTAGCCGGGACTCGAGCGCTAGCGCTTCTTCGCGGCCTTCTTCTTCCTGGCGGCCTTCTTCTTCGCCCTCTTGACGACCCTCTTCTTCTTCGCGACCTTCTTCTTCACGGCCTTCTTCTTCACGGCCTTCTTCTTCACGGCCTTCTTCTTCACGGCCTTCTTCTTCACGGCCTTCTTCTTCACGGCCTTCTTCTTCACGGCCTTCTTCTTGCGTGCCACCTTCCTCTTCACGACCCTCTTGACGGCCTTCTTCTTCCGAGCCGTTTTCCGAGCGGCCTTCCTGGTGGCCTTCTTGGGAGTCTTCTTCGCAGCCTTCTTCTTGGTCGCCTTCTTTCGCGCGGTGACCTTGCGGGTGACCTCCTTCGCGGCCGCCTTCACTTTCCTGGCGGCATCATCGAAGGTCCGCTGGGTGGCCTCGGTGGATTCAGCCACCTCGCTCTTGGTGAAGGCGGCAGTGGTCGACCATGCCTGCCGCGCATCCTGCAGAGCCTCGGAGGCGGTGGGTGCGTCCTTCTTGGGCTCGGGAGTTTCCGCGGGAGTGTCTGTCGGTCCCGTCGAACCCCAAGGCGTATCATCTGACATGCATTCCCCTCCAACTGACTGGAAGCGCGGTCGGCTCGCTTCGGAGCCGTGCGCCCGTTTCCGAGCCGCAACGACGGCCTCTAATGATGCCGAGTTTGCTCCGCTCGAAGCCCCCGCGTCAAGCGGAAACGGCACACCCCGGGCCCGTGGAGGCGGGCCCGGGGCCAGGAGCAGATGTCAGTTGAAGGTCAGGTCGTCCGGAATGTCGGCGAGGACGCCGCAGCCGTTGCACAGCATGTAGCCGTGGCCGAAATCCCGATCGAGCAGGATGGGATGCAGGTCCTCCGAGACGACCCGCCCGCCCGGGGCGACGGCGAGCACGGAGGTACCACAAAGTGGGCAGTGCGCCTGGACAGCTGCGAGACTGGTACTCATGACGCCTCCTCTCCGAGGCCCGCTCCGCCGGGCCTCTATTGGCTTGGACGGGCCGTCGGCGGAAAAGGTTCGCCGTTCCGGCCCCCGGGGACATGTTTTGGCCGGTTCTCACAGGCTCGTGCAGAGCCTGGAAGCGGCTCTGGCCGGTTGCCGGAGCAAGGGACAAAGGTGTCACTCCAAGCGTGGCCGTCTCGGGGGAGCGCGGAAGAGTCTCTCCGTAGGGCTCCTCAGGCTGACCGATTGTGTCCTTGGCAGGAGCCCGTGCCGCCCTGTCGATCCAGTTCGTCGGATCCGGCGAACGGCCACGTCGCGCTTCGTTGACAATCGTTGACTCTCAAAGATACGGTTGCTAGACTCCTTCATACGCTGAATTGACGCGGGGTAGAGCAGTCAGGTAGCTCGTTGGGCTCATAACCCAAAGGTCGCGGGTTCAAATCCCGCCCCCGCTACCAGCACTCATATCCGTACAGCCGAACGATGGACCCGAGGCCGCGCGAGCGGCCTCGGCCGTTTCAGGGGCCGATCTCTGGCAGGGGACGGCCCGGCGAGAGGTGCGGTGGCGAATCGTCTGGCGGCCGAGTCCAGTCCCTACCTGCTGCTCCATGCCCACAACCCCGTCGACTGGTACCCCTGGGGTGAAGAGGCCTTCGAGGCCGCCCGAAACGAGGACCGTCCCATCTTTCTCTCGGTGGGCTACTCCACGTGCTACTGGTGTCACGTCATGGAACGCGAGAGCTTCTCCGACCCGGACGTGGCCCGGGCGATGAACGAGGGCTTCATCAACATCAAGGTGGATCGCGAGGAGCGCCCCGACGTCGACGAGATCTACATGATCGCGACGCAGCTGATGACCCGGGCCGGGGGCTGGCCGAACTCGGTGTTCCTGACGCCCGACCTCGAGCCCTTCTTTGCCGGCACCTACTTCCCTCCCCACGACGGCCTGGGGAGGCCCGCGTTCTCCCAGGTGCTGCAGTCGCTGCGCCAGGCGTGGCTCCTCCAGCGTCCCGGGTTGATGCAGCGGGCGGCGGCCTTGGCGGAGGCCATGGAGGTCAATCTCGCCGGGGCCCGGGAGCCGGCGGCTCGTCTCCCCGATCCCGATCTGGCAGACAGCCTGCAGAACGACCTCGCCGGCCGCTTCGACTCCGAGCGGGGCGGGTTCGGCCCCGCCCCCAAGTTCCCGTCGCCGTCGAACCTCGACTTCCTGCTGGATCGGTCCTCGGACGAGCAGGCCCTTCGCATGCTCGTGGTCACCCTCGATCACATGGCCCGCGGCGGGATGATGGACCACCTGGCCGGGGGCTTTCACCGCTACTCGACCGACGCCGACTGGCTCGTTCCGCACTTCGAGAAGATGCTGTACGACAACGCGGCGCTGGCGCGGCTCTACGCCGAGACGGCGACCCTCGCTCGGGGTCAGGGATTCGATCGGGTGGCGCGGTTCACGCTGGACTTCGTGCTGCGGGAGATGACCTCGGCCGAGGGCGGCTTCCTCTCCGCGATCGATGCTGAGACGGACGGCCACGAGGGGGCGTACTACACGTGGACCGAAGAAGACCTCGAGGAGGCGCTGCCCTTGCCCGGCGGGGACCTTTTTCGCTCGGTCTACGGTCTGCACGGGTCGCCGACGTTCGAGGCCGATCGCTACGTCGTCTACTTGCCCGAGCCGCTCACCTGGGCGGCCCGGAAGGCCAACATTGCGGCAGAGGAGCTGCGGCGGCAGCTCGAGCCCATGCGCGCGGCGCTTCTGGCGGCCCGTGATCGCCGCGAGCGGCCGCTCACCGACGACAAGATCCTCACGGACTGGAACGGCCTCATGATCGGCGCCATGGCGCGAGTGGGGGAGCTCGTCGGCGAGAGCCGCTACGTCGAGGCAGCGAGCCGTGCGGCGGAGTTCGTTCTCTCCAGGCTGCGCGACGACTCCGGGACGCTTCTGCACACGTTTCGGGATGGCCGGGCTCGGGTGCCGGCCTTTCTCGACGACTACGCGTTCTTCATCGAGGGGCTCCTCCGCCTCCGCGCCGCCACGGGTGCCAACCGCTGGGGCGAGCAAGCAGTGCGTCTCGTCGAGGAGCAGGAGCGGAGGCTCGGCGACGTCGAGGCCGGAGGCTTCTTTGCCGCCGGGGAGGATCCCCGGCTGCTCTTTCGGGCCAAGCCCGGGTTCGACGGCGCGCTGGCGTCGGGAAACGGGGTCTCGGCCTCGAACCTGATCGAGCTGTCCGAGCTCACGGGAGACCAGCGCTGGGCCCGCAGCGCCCAGGCCACCCTTCTTGCCTTCGGCGAGAGCGTCGCTCAAGCGCCCCTCGCGCATGTCAGCCTCGTGCGCGCCCTGGGGCGGCTGCACGAGCAAGAGGACGACGCTGGATCACCCGTTGCCGCCTCTCCGACCCCGTCCGCCACGCCCGCCGGAACGCCCGTCATGGAGGCCCTTGAAGAAGAGGCTCGCGACGCGGTCGAGGTGGAGGGACACCTGGGCAGCTCGGAGGACGAGGTCTGGAAGCCCTTCCGTGTCGATCTGGAGATTCGGCGCGGCTTCCACATCAACGGGAACCAGACGGACGACCCGAACCTCGTTGCGACCACGGTGACCGCCATACTCGGCTCGCTCCGCAACGTCCGCTATCCCAGCGCCGAGCCGGAAGCGGGCGGCGCCCCCGGGTGTCGTGGGCGTGTGCGCATCGAGGGAGAGATCGAGCGACGGGGCGTGGGAGCCCAGAGCGTCGAGCTGGCGTATCAGGCCTGCGACGAGAGCCGATGCCTGCCGCCGGTGACCCGTCTCGTGCGGCTCGGATGAGACGTCGTTTTTGCGGACGGGACGAGTCGGAATAGGCTTGAGGACAGTCGTGACAACATGAGCACTCTGGACCCGGACTCCCTCGACCGCTTCGACTCCCTGTTCGTGGCGTCTCGAGCCGCCGACGTGCCGCTCTCGTGCCCCGCCCGGGTGCACACCGAAGTCAAGCGCGGGCGCCGGGTGCTGGTGGTGGCGCTGTTCGAGCGGGCGGGGGAGCCCGGCAAGGCCTCAGAGGCAATGCGTCACCTGGGCGCCTCCTACACCGGCGGTGGCCTGCCCGCGGCGCAGGATCGTCGCTCGCAGTACGCGCCGTCCTCCGCGCCGACCGAGCGTGGGCCCGAGGACGAAGACATCCTGATTACCGCGGCGAAGCTCCTTGCGAGAGTCGGCGCCCGCGTCGGGGCGGTCCACATCCATGCGCCACTGGGGCTCGGGGCCTCGGTGGACCACGCCCTCGCCTACGAAGCCGCGGTCCGGGCGTTTGCCACCGAAGGCGGGCGAAACCTGTTCCTCTACGAAGAGCGCCCGGAGGCTTTCGTTCCCGGCGCGGTCCGGACACGGCTTGCACTGCTCGGCGCCCAGCTGCCGCCGGCGGGGGTGAGCTCGGCGCCCCGGGCGCGGCTCCTGAGTGTGCTCTGGCGGGCAAACGAGCCTGGCCGTCTTCGAGGCGACACCGGGGGGCTGGGGCGTCGGTTCACCACCGTGGCGACCGCTCGCCGCAGGTGGCGCACCGCTCGGGCCTGGAACCCCTTGCGTGCCCTCGGTCCGCGGCTCCAGCCCATCGTCCATGCGGCCGATGAGGAGGCGCGCACACTGGCCCGGGAGGTGGCGGAGTCGGTGCTTCCGCGGGACAGGAAGGGCCGCGCCCGGTGTGCCAGGCGTTTCAGCGCCCGCGCCGATCGTGCCGCGAAGAGGCTCGGTGCTCCATACCACGCCGAGAGGTTCTGGCTCTTCCTCCCCTCGGGCGACGGCTTGCCAGAGGTTCGCTACCCGCTCGAGAGCGCCGAGGAAACGGGCTAGCCCAGGCTCTCCGGGAGCGCCGTCCAGCGCTCCGGGTCCTGCAGCCAGAGGGTGTTCAGGTAGGTCCTCACCTGGTCCTGCGGGAACGTCGTGAGCGCCTTGACGGCTCCTCGGGTCGACTCCTTCGAGGCGGCCAGGACGGACTCCGCCTCCTCCGTCAGGATGCCGTCTTCGTGGGGAAGGTCCAGGGCGTCGAGAAAGGCGCTCAGGAGCGGCCGCCGCTCGCCGAGGTGGAGCGAGACGAGGAGGCCCTGGGCAAGAGACTCGCCCGGGTCGAGCACCGTGGCGAGGATGCGAGCCTGGGCGTCCGGATCCAGGGAGCGCACGGCCTGCGGTCGCATGTGGCGGGCTTTGACAAGGGCCCCGAGCGCGGACCCGTAGAGCTCCGGTGAGGGCTCACGGAAGAATGCGCCTGCGGCGAGGAGCCTCTCCTCGCGAGGAAGACCCTTCCAGAGGCGGCTCGCCGTTTCGTGGAACGTCATTGGAGCGATCATCTCAACACAACCGACCCTGGGCGCCAGGTGGCGTGCCGCTGGTAGAATTCCTTCGGAGCCGGCCAATGAGCGACCTCAATCCGCCAACTCGCTCGGGGTGCCTGACAAACGTCGAGATGACCCGGTTGCAGCACGCCAGCCCCGGCGATGTGCCCGAAGAGCTGGCGCGCCACCTGGCCGCCTGCCAGGTGTGCCAGGAAAGGGCTCTGTTCGGCCTGGAGCCACGCCGCCGCCGCCGCGGGCCCACGGGACCCGAGATGCCCACTCCCGTCCGAGCCTTCTTGCTCCTCGCCGTCATGCTCGTCATGATCATCGCGTTCTTCGTCACCCTGGCCAGGCTCATGGGCTAGGGGGTCTTCGATGCCCCGCCTGGGCTCACTCGCCGTCTTTGTCGCTGAGATCGGCCCAGGAGCGCCCGGGCTCGGCCTCGTGGCTCGTGGGCAGGCCTTTGCGGCTCCACCCCAGGCCCTCGCGGCCAAACGAATCGTGGGTCCCGAGGAAGCCCGCTCCCTGAAGGCGCAGATTCGTGAACCCCGCGCCCGCCAGAAGGACGACGGCGTGCTCCGATCGGTTCGACGTGCGACAGCCCACCACGAGGTTGGCGTCCTTCGGGAAGCGCCGCTCCATCACCGAGAGAAAATCCGGGTTCGCGGTGCTCCCTCTCTCGTCCATGTGCAAGAGAGGGACGTTGTAGGCCCCTCGTGGGTGGCCCTGATCGAACTCGTAGACCGAGCGCACATCGACGTAAACCCAATCGTTCTTCTCGATCAGCTCGAGCGCTTCATCTGGAGAGACGCGTTGGACGTACATCTTCTGCTGGGGCTTCCTTGGAGGGGTATACGAGGGTTATAGCACGAGGCTGGCGAGCAGCCGCTCGACGCCCTCCTCGAAAGCGACCGGATCGGAGAGGAGGCTCACCACGAGATAGGCCTCCTGCGGAAAATCGAAGAAGTAGCCCGGGTGCACAAGGACGTCCTGCTCCTCGAGAAGCCGTGCGACGCGCTCCTCTTCCGACAGCGTCGCGGGCACGCGCAGCACCGCCGCCCATCCCCCCTCCGGCTCGAGGAGGCTCGCCGCAGACCGCGCATCGAAACGGGTCCGGAGTCTCTCGAGGTTGAGCCGGGTCCGGTCCCGGATCGGCGCCTGAAGCTCCTCCACCCGGGCCAGGATCTCGGGTGCGGCCACCTGGACCGGCGTCGACACCGACAGGTAGGTGTCCGCCACGATCTCCAACCGCTCGAGCGCCTCTCGACGTCGCTCGGCAGGCCCGCTGACCGCCGTCCAGGCCAGCTTGAGCTGGGGGAGGCCGCAGCTCTTCGACAGCCCGCCGAGCGTGAAGGCCAGAGCAGGCCCGTCGTGCGCCAGACTCGGCGGCCGTCGGGGGTCTCTCGCCAGGACGAAGTCCGAGAACACCTCGTCACAGATGAGGGCGATGTCATGCTCGGACGCCAGCGTCTCGAGGGCATCCAGCTCCGCTTTCGTGAGATAGGCGCCCGTGGGGTTTCCAGGGCTGACGACGACCATGGCCCGGGTCCGGGGCGAGACGGCAGCCTTCAGGGCGTCGAGGTCGACGCGCCAGGACCCGTCGTGACGGAGCGGGTACCCACGGACCTGCACTGTGTCGAGCGCCGCAAGAAACTCGAAGAGCGGGTAGCCGGGCCGGGGGACGAGGATCTCGTCGCCCGGGTCGCAGAGAAGCTTGAAGAGGAATCCATAGGCCTCGCTCGTGCTCGCGGTCAGGATGATCCGCTCCGGAGGGACGTTTGCTCCGCGCCGGTCGAAGTCGGCGGCCAGCGCCTCGCGTGCCGGCTCGATCCCGAAGGGCTTCGGGTCGTAGCGCCGGCCGGTCGATTCTCCCAGAAGAGCGAGAAGTCCTTCGGGGCAGCAGAGTCCCGCTCGTGTCGGGTTCGTCTCCGTGAGGTCGATGACCCGTGCCCCGGCCGCACGCTTGTCTTCGAGCAATCGCGAGAGACGGTTGGGCCGAAGGTCCCACCGTGTGCGCTTGGAGAACATGGATCGACCTGCATCGTAGTCCAGAGTGGTCGCCCGGCGGCCGTGCTAATCTTTCGGCGGCCCTTCATGCGAAAAACGCACGCCACCATCCTCGTCCTCGCCGCGGTTCTCCTGGGCGGCTGCTCCGTGCCAGAGGGGGCTCCCATTTCGGCCGTCTCCTCGTCCCCGTCTCCGTCTAGCGAGCCGGAGGACCCGACCCGGCCGCTGCCCGATCCCCTCCCTGACGTCGTAGCGCGGGTGAACGGCCAGCCGATTCATCTGGCCGAGGTCGTGCCGCTTCTCCGCGACGAGCTTCGGAAATACCTCCCGGGGCAGCGCGCCGAGAAGACGCCCCTCACACTTCGCCGAGCCCTGAACCGCTACATCGACCAGGAGCTTCTCGTTCAGGAAGCGCTCGCCCGAGGTGTCGAGGCCGACACGCGCGCCATCGAGAAGGATTACGACCGGGCGCGGCAGGACTACCCCGACGACGAGGAGTGGAGAGACCACCTGGCCAGGCTGGGTTTCGACAACCAATCCTTCAAGGCCGCGCTTCGGATCCGCCACACCGTGCAGGCCATGATCGCGGAGGCCTCGCCCGTTCAACCCGTGAGCGACGAGGAGGCCCGCGCGCTCTTCGACAAGGATCCGGCCGCGTTCGCCCAGCCCGGCGCCTCGCCCCCGCCGTTCGAGGCGGTGCGCGAAGAGGTGAAGACCAGGGTGCAACGGAAGCAGCAGGACGACTTCATGTCCGGCCTCGCCAGGGGGCTACGGGCCAGGGCCAGTATCGAGACCTTCATTTGAGCTCGGCGTCGGTCGCCGTTGCCGTCCAGGATCTCAAGAAGGACTACGGCTCCGTCGAGGCGGTTCGTGGCCTCTCCTTCGAGATCGCCACGGGCGAGTGCCTCGGGCTCCTGGGTCCGAACGGGGCGGGCAAGACCACCACCGTCGAGATTCTCGAGGGGCTGCTCACGCCGTCGTCGGGTCAGGTCCACGTGCTCGGGCGGCAGTGGGGCCAGGACGATCTCGAGATCCGCGAACGGCTGGGCGTGTGCCTGCAGCAGACCGTCCTCTCGGAGAAGCTCGAGGTGGGGGAAACGCTGAGGCTCTTCCGGGCCTTCTACCGGGCAGGCCGCGAGCCCGACGAGATCATCGCTGAGGTCGGGCTCGAGGAGAAGCAGCGGGCCCGCGTCGGCACGCTCTCCGGGGGGCAGAAGCAGCGTCTCGCGGTGGCGTGCGCGCTCGTGGGGGATCCGGAGCTGCTCTTCCTGGACGAGCCCACGACGGGCCTGGATCCGCAGTCGCGTCGGCAGGTCTGGGATCTCGTGCGGGCCTTCAAGGAACGCCGCCGCACCGTGCTGCTGACGACCCACTACATGGACGAAGCGGAGAGGCTGTGCGACCGCATCGCCGTCATGGACCATGGCCGGATCATCGCTTCCGGCACGCCGCGAGAGCTCATCCGCTCCCTCGGAGGCGACCACGTGGTGGAGATCACGGTTGGTGAAGGCGGCCCGTCGCCGACACCCGAGGAGCTTCGCCGCCTCCCCGCCGTACGCTCCGTCCACACCGAGGCCGGGCATCTCCTGCTCACCGTCACCGAGCCTCATCTCGTGCTGCCCGCGCTTCTCGAGCAGCTCGCGTCGAGCGGGGCGGTGCTGGCGAGTCTGGCCACTCGTCACGCGAGCCTGGAGGACGTTTTCGTGTCGCTCACCGGGAGGCACCTGCGCGATGGGTGACGGTGTCCGCCGCCGGGCGTTCGTGGCGCTGTGCGTCGCCCGCTTCCGCGAGTACCAGCGCGAGCCGGAGGTCTTGTTCTGGGGGTTCGCCTTTCCGCTGCTTCTCTCCGTGGCGCTGGCTGCGGCTTTTCGCGAACGGCCTCCCGAGCCCTCGAGGGTCGTCGTCCTCGCCGCGCCGGGTGCTGGCCCGGTCCGGGCCGCCCTGGACTCCGCGCCGCTCATCGAGGTGGAGGTGGCCGACGAGGCCCGGGCGGCCCGGGATCTTCGCATGGCCCGAGCCGACCTGGTGATCGTCCCTCCCGCCACCTCGGCCGACGAGGTGGAGTACCGGTTGGACCCCTCTCGGCCAGAGGCCGGAGTCGCCCGCGCCCGTGCCGACGACGCCATTCAGCGGGCCGCCGGACGGGTTGACCCGGTCTCCGGCCACGACGTCGCGGCGAGCGAGCCCGGGGGGCGCTATGTCGACTTCCTCGTGCCCGGCCTCATCGGGATGAATCTCATGAGCGGGGGCATGTGGGGAGTGGGCTTCATGATGGTCGACATGCGCATGAAGAAGCTCCTGCGCCGGCTCGTGGCCACGCCCATGCGGCCGGCGGACTTCCTCGCGGCGCAGATGACCACCCGGGTCGTCTTCACGATCGTGGAGGTGGCTGTGCTCTTGGGCTTCGGTCACTTCGCGCTGGGTGTGCCCGTCCGCGGATCCCTCGTCACCGTCTTCGCAGTGGCGATCCTCGGTGCGGCGACCTTCGCCGGCCTGGGGCTGCTCGTGGGCTCCCGCGCGCGTCGCGTCGAGTCCGTCACCGGGCTCATGAACCTGGTCATGATGCCCATGTTCCTCGGCTCCGGCGTGTTCTTCTCGGTCGACCGGTTTCCCGAGAGCGTCCAGCCGTTCCTGCGTGTGCTCCCTCTCACGGCGCTCATCGACGCCCTGCGGGCGGTCACGCTGGAGGGCCTGGGGCTCTTCTCCCAGGCCGGCCCGCTCTTGCTCCTCGCGACGTGGACCGTGGTGAGCTTCGGCGGGGGCCTGCGCCTGTTCCGGTGGAGCTAGCCCGAGCTCACCGCCCCTGGGCGGCGGTGGGCTTGCTTCCCGCGTCCGGCTTCCCGCCCGACCGCACGACGCGGTTTCGGCCTTCCTGCTTGGCGGCGTAGAGCGCCTGATCGGCCAGGTCGACGAGATCCTCGGGCCGCATCCCGCCGCTCGGCACGGTCGAGGCCAGCCCCACGCTGACCGTCAGGACGTCGGCAACGTCGGAGCTGGAGTGCTCGATGTCGAGGCTCTCGACCCGGGCCCTCACTCGTTCGCCGAGGACCCGCGCACCCTCTGTTTCGGTGTCGACCAGGAGGCCCACGAACTCCTCGCCGCCGTACCGCGCGGCCAGATCGGCGGGGCGGTTCAGCGTGTCTTCTACGGCCTGCGCGACCCGGACGAGACAATCGTCCTTGGCCTGGTGACCGTACGTGTCGTTGAACCTCTTGAAGTGGTCGATGTCGCAAAAGAGCAGGGAGAGAGAAGCCTTCTCCCGGGCCGCGCGCTTCCACTCCTGGCGCAACACGTCGTCGAAGCGACGCCGGTTGGCAATGCCCGTCAGCGTGTCGAGAGCGAAAAGCCGCTCCAGGAGGCGGTTCTTGTCCTCGAGCTGACTGCGAGTCTGCACGAGCTCGCGGTTCGCGTGTTCCACCTCATCGGCGTACGCTTGGAGCTTGATGTTGTCCCCGGCGAGAGCCTCCAAGTCGTGGCGCGACCGGTCCGAGAAGATGCGGAGCAGCGCCATGAGCGACGCAGGGTTGTCGGCGATGTGTGCCCAGAAGCTCGACTCGGGAATCTCCAGGATCTCCGTCTCGTCGAGCGCCCGCAACGTGGCCGCGCGCTCCCGCGACTCGATCAGCGCCATCTCCCCGAAGCAGTCTCCGGGGCTGCCCACCGCAATCTGCTTGCCGCTGCGCGAAATCACCAGGTGGCCGGAGAGCACGACGAACATCGCGTGACCCTCCTCGCCCTCGTGACACAACGCCTCCCCCGGGGCCATTTCAAGCTGTGACCCGCCCCGGGTTTCCTGGAGGCTCCATTGTTTGGGCGGATGGGGTCCATGGGAAGACCGAGGAGATACTCACTGGAGGTCCGGGAGCGAGCCGTCCGGTTGGTTTTCGATCACGATCACGAT
>CAUZDW010000060.1:0-23810 GCA_963578825.1 Vicinamibacteria bacterium | reverse complement strand
ACCCCAGGCCGGGAGTCGAAGACTCGCGAACTCTCGCTTCGGCGACCCTGCCCTTCTCATCGACGAGAGCCTCGACCTGGACCGTCCCCGTTCGCTGAAACCGCTGGGCCGCCGGAGGGTAGCTGACGGGTCGGCCGCTGACGAACCTGGGCAGAGTCAGGCCGGGGTCGGTGGAATCGATGAGATCACCGGGACGAACCGGCGGCGGCGTGGACACGGCAGGGAGAGTGGTCTGGAGAACGTCCTCCTGCAGGGCTTCGTGGGTCACCTGCTGCTCCGCGAGCAGTCGCTGCTCCGCCCCGCGAAGCTCTCTCTCCAGCTCACGGATCTCCACTTCTCGACGGGCCTGCCGGGCCAGGGCGCGCCGGCGGGCCTCGGCACGAGCACTCTCCGCGGCCCGCTGTTCGGCCAGAGGATCCGGGGCGGGTGAGGCCACCGCGGCCTCCTGCTGCCCCCGGCTCTCGGCCTCCGCCGCCATCTCGGCGTTCTCACGCTCCAGGTCGGCGAGCAGAGCCTCGAGCTCGCGGACCCGAGCCTGGCTCGCGGCCACATCCGGGCTCAGGGTCGCGGGGACGGGGTGCCCTGGAAGGGGTGGGGGTCCTTTCGGGCCCAGTACAGAGTGCCGAGGCTCCCGCCCACTCCGACGGCAAGAACGAGACCCACTGCCAGGGCAAATCTGGGGCCTCGTCGCCTCGGCGCGGCCGCCCGGGCGAACCTGAGCGAGCCTTCCCGAGGGCGGGTCGCCCGGGTCCCCGAGCTCGACCGGCGCCGACCTGAGCCCGACGAGTCCCCCGGCGCCCTGTCCGAGCCCGTGGGGCTGGGCTCCGCGGCGGGCTCGGGTTCTGGGAAAGACACCGGTGCCCGGGCTCGGCCTCGGCAGGGACCGTCACGGGCGCACCGGCCTCGTCCAGCATCCCGCTTTCGGGGCCGCTCTCGCTCGCTGGTGAGCCCGGCGCGGGCAGATACTCGAAGTAGTCCGCCTGGCTGGCCTCCTCGAGGGTGGCCGACTCGTGCTCCATGTCCTCCCGGAAGAGCGAGTGCATGAAGAACGCGAGATTGAAGGTCGTCGGAGTGAAGTCGCCGGAGAAGAGCAGCGTGTCAATCGCCCTTCTCATCTCGGCGATCCCCGAGAAACGCTCGGAGGGCTCAGGCGCCAGGGCGAGGCGCAGTATCTCCTCGATGGGCTTCGGGATCGCCTCCTCTTCGCCCGTGGCGGTCGTGTGGCGCGCAGCGCTCAGGGTCGCGAGAGGATCGGGGCCCTCTGGACGGCGCCCGCTCAGCATCTCGAGGAGCACCAGGGCGAGCGCGTAAAGGTCCGAGCGCGAGTCGCCAGGCTGCCCGGTCGCGGACTGCTCCGGGGCAAGATAGCGCTCCTCGTCCTCCCCCATGAGCCCGGTGTCGCGCAGGCCCGCCCAGAGCTCCAATCCCGTCAGCTTCACCTCCCCTTCCCAGGAGATGATCAGATGGGAGGGCTTGACGAGACCGTGGTAGAGCGGCGTTCCGGCCTCGTCCTTGCGAGCGTGAAGCGCCTCGAGGACGACTGCCGCCCGGCTCGCCACCATGAGCGCGTTGTCTGCCGCAAAGGGGAAGCCTTCCTGGCGGGCACGACCGATCACGGCGCGAACCGTCCGGCCCTCCATGAGCTCGTACGATGTGTAGCAGGAGCGATCGGCACGCCCGATGCCGAGCACCCGAAGCAACCCCGGAATGGGAAGACGCGCAGTCTGCCCGGCCTTCTCCATCAAGCGGGCCCGCGCCTCCGTGTGGTTTGAGACCGCTTCTGAGTAGCGGAGCAACGTAACGATGCGATCCAGGCCGCCCGGACCCAGGCGCGCGGCGAGATAGGACACCCCGACGTGGTCCGCAGCGATCTCCTCGAGGAGGACGAGCTTACCGAGTTTCTCCTTGCGAGGCATCGAAGCAGGCTGAAGCCTACGGGAAGGCGACTGACTCTGGCAACCGTCCGGAGGCCACTTGTCGGGCTCCTACGGGAGCTCCAGCGTCTCCTCGCTCCCTTCCGGGTCCCGAAGACGGACGGCCTCCTCGCGAATGTCGAGGACCGTGAAGCCCAGGGCCGACTCGCCTTCGGCAAGCAGGAGCACCTCGCCGCCGATGATGACGGCCGCCACCTGGCCAGAGGAGCGTTGCACGAGGCCGATGAGGCGGGCACGGGCCGATTGGGGTGCGGTCTCGTCTTTCAGGGCGGTGCCCTGCGAGTCCGCAGGTCGATCCGGGAGCGTCGGGACGACCCGGGGCTCGTCGGCATAGCGGAAGATGTCCCGAATTTCGAGAAGGTCGGAGTCCGAGGGCGCTGGGCGCGCCTTCGATGTGGCCGCGGGCGATCGGGAGCCGTCCCGCGGCGGCTCTCCACGCCCCTCCGCCGACGCGAGAAGCGCCAGGGACACGAGCCAGAGCGCCGGGCGCCCGGTCACGGAGACTCCTTGAGGATGAAGGCCTGCGCTTCGAGACGCACGTCCGAGCGGGCCTCGCCGAGGCTCATGCGCTGGAGGAGAAGGCCCGAGGACGGACTGGCGAGCCTGCGGGCGAGGCGCAGAACGACGGCGAACCGCCCCTCGGCGGCAAAGCGACCACTCGCCGCAATCGAGCCCCGCCCGACGGGGCTCACCTGGATCTCGACCCCGGTGACCTCGAGCCCGTCCGTCGCCCGGAGAAAGGCCAGGCGCAGGCCGCGAGCCGCGGTCAACCCGTCTGCGGCCGTCGCCCCCTCGTCTCCGGTGGTGCGTCGGCTCAGGTCGGCCAGCCGCAGGCGAAGCCGTTCCCGCTCCACACGAGCCTGCGCGTGTTGCTCGCGTGTGGCGTCTCTCTCCCGGCGGGCCCCGGGCACGAAAACGACGAAGACCGCGAGCGCCACCCCCGCCAGCACGAGGGCGACCGAGTATCGCTTCACCTCGAGCGCTCCACCCACCGGGCGCTCACTGTCGTCCGCACCTCGCCGTCGCGGTGCTCGGGGCCAGGGCTCACCTCTTCCAGGAAGCGCATCTCCTCGAGACGCTCGAGGGTGAGATCCCAGGCGATCGCATCCCGGGCCACCACCCGCATCTCGAGGGCGACCTCCTCGCCGTAGACGATGCTCAGACGTTCCACACGAGCCGCTTCGGGCAACACACGGGCCAGCTGGGCCACGATCCTCTCCGGGGGCGACTCTCCCGCCGCTGCGGCCTGGGTCAGAAGCCCCCCTCCCACAGGGACGCGGCCACCGTAGGCCTGGACACGGGACCGCATCGACACCACCTCCCTCTGGACCGCGGCCAGCCGATCGCGTGCGCCGCGCAAGTCCCGCCGGGTGGTCCACGCTGTGCGCAGTGCGACGCCCAGGAGAGCGACAGCCGCCACGACCGCCACGATCTCCCAGAGCGGAGGCCGCCGGGAGCGTGGCACCGTTGAGAAGTCGGGCTGATTCTTCAAGCGAGTGCCCCGCCGAGCCAGGCCGCTTCGACCGATTCGGGCCACTCACCCGGGCCCTCCAGCCCTCCGGCCACGATCGCCTGTCCGAGGGACTCCCGGAGCGGGCCAGCGCCGGAGCCCGAGACCACCAGGGGGACCGCGCCGTCCTCATCGCCAGCCTGGCGCACCGTGCGGGCCGCCTCGGCCAGCAGGCGAGGGCCCTCTCCCTCGGAGGGATCGCGGCGACGGCACCGCAGCGCGGCGAGATCCCCGTCCCGGATCAGGGCAAGACAAAACGCCACATCCCCCAGCAGGGCGTGGACGGCGTTCGGGCCACGACGGCCCTTGCGCCCCAGCAGCGCTCCGAGCGCCAGAAGAGGCGCCAGGGTGACCCGCTCGACGGCGAGCCCGGCAGAGGCCGCGAGCTGCTCATACTGTGCCACGGTGGCCCGGCGCACCGCCGCGCCGACGACTCGACCCTGGCGGATCGGCAAGACGTCGACAATCGCCTCCGTGGCCGGCCAGGGCAGGGAGGTTGCCAGCCGGAAGCGCACGTAGTCCCGCGGCTCCGACCCCGAGGGCGCCTCGATCATCGCCAGCCGGGCGACGCCCTCGGGCAGGACGAGTGTTGCCGGACCGCCGGCCGGGGCCGCTTCCTCGAGGGCTCGGGACAAGGCCTCGCGCACCTCTTCCCGGCGCACGACATTCGGTCCGGCTGGCGAGGGCGCCAGAGCTCCGGGCTGGAGTGCGACGCGGCGAAACCCCAACAAGCGCCTCCGGCGGGGCCCTCGGCCGAGAGTCGCGACGCTCACCGAGGCGGCGTCGAGGGCCACGAGAAGACTCTTTCCAAACACTCCCACACCCTCATATTACTGCTGCCGACCACCGGATTTCAGGGGTCCCCGGGGTGTTTCGGCTGGGGCCGGGACGCGGTGTATGATCGGCCGAATAGCCTGAGGAGACGGAACATGAAGGTGTATGACGCCCCAAACATCAGAAACGTAGTGCTGGTCGGGCACGGCGGGAGCGGCAAGACGACGCTGGCCTCGGCGCTACTCTTCGACGCAGGCGCGGTGAGCCGGCTGGGCCGGGTGGAAGACGGGACAGCCCCGACGGACTTCGACCCCGACGAGATCGAACGCCAGATCAGCCTCCAGACGACGCTGGCCTGGGCAGAGTGGAAGAAGACCAAGATCAACCTGCTCGACGCCCCGGGGTATGCGAACTTCACCGCCGAGGCCCGAGCGGCGTCGAGGGTCGCGGACACGGCCCTGGTCGTGGTCGACGCCGTGACCGGGATCGAGGTCCAGACCGACAAGGTCTGGGGCTACGCCGAGGAGTACGGGCTGGCACGGCTCATCGTCGTGAATCGAATGGACCGGGAGAATGCCTCGTTCGACCGGGCCCTCGAGTCCATCCAGAAGCACTTCGGCCGCACCGCCGCACCCCTGGCAATCCCGATCGGCGAGGCAAAGGCCTTCCACGGCCTGGTGGATCTGGTGACGGAGAAGGCGCTGACCTGGGGAGAGGACACGAGCGCGCCGCCTCAGACAGGGGAGATCCCAGAGGCTCAGAAGGAGGCGGCGGCCTCCTGGCGAGAGAAGCTCGTCGAGATCGTGGCCGAAAGCGACGAAGCACTGCTGGAGGAGTTCTTCGAGAAGGGCACGTTGCCGCAGGACGACCTCGTGAAGGGCCTCCGGGCGGCGGTGTCGGCCGGGACGATCTTCCCGGTGATCCCGGCGTCTGCCGCCCTCAACGCAGGCGTCAGCGTGATCCTCGATGCCCTCGTCGACCTCGCGCCCTCACCGGCCGACCGGGCGGCGGCCCAGGGAACGGCCCCGGGGACAAAGGACGAGGCCTCCCGCGATCCTGGGAACGACGCGCCGTTTTCCGCCTTCGTCTTCAAGACGATGATCGACCCCCACGCCGGCCGCATCTCGGTCTTTCGTATCTACTCCGGGACGTTGAAGTCGGACTCGGCGGCCCACAATGCCTCCCGGGACTCGGACGAACGCATCGGCTCTCTCCTCCTGTTGCGAGGCAAGAGTCAGGAGCAGGTGAGCGAAGCGCGAGCGGGCGACATCGTCGCAGTGGCAAAGCTGAAGGACACCCAGACCGGCGACACCCTCTCGGAAAAGACCGAGCCCATCGTCTACCCGGCCGTGGTTCTTCCCGAGCCCGCCACGACGTTCGCCATCCAGCCCAGGACACACGGCGATGACGACAAGATCGGCACAGCCTTCCAGAAACTCATGGAAGAGGACCCTGTCCTGCGCGTCACCCGCGACCCGCAGACTCACGAGATGCTGCTCTCCGGCATCGGGCAGCTCCACATCGAGGTCGTGGTCGGCCGGCTGCGCAAACGCTACAAGGTCGAAGTCGACCTCAAGAAGCCCAAGATCCCGTACCGGGAGACGATCAAGGGATCGGCGGAGGGCCACGGACGCCACAAGAAGCAGACCGGCGGTCACGGCCAGTTCGGTGACTGCCGGATCCGCATGAAGCCGCTGGCGAGAGGAGAGGATTTCCAGTTCCTGAACAAGATCTTCGGAGGATCGATCCCGAAGACCTTCATCCCCGCGGTCGAGAAGGGGATCCAGGAGGCCCGGATCAAGGGCTACGTCGCGGGCTACCCCATGGTGGACTTCGAGGTCGAGCTCTACGACGGCCAGTATCACAACGTGGACAGCTCCGAGATGGCGTTCAAGGTGGCGGGCTCGCTGGCCTACAAGGATGCCGTGGTCAAGTGTCGACCGACCCTGCTCGAGCCGATCATGAGCGTCGAGATCGCGGTGCCGGACGAGTTCGCCGGCTCGGTGATGGGGGACCTCTCGAGTCGGCGAGGACGACCTCAGGGAATGGAGCCCAGGGGCAACCTGCAGATGGTGAAGGCCCAGGTGCCCCTCTCCGAGATGCTGTCCTACGACGCTGAGCTGACCTCGATGACCGGCGGTCGAGGCTCGTATCACATGGAGCTGGACCACTACGACGAGGTCCCCAGCCACCTCCAGGAGAGGGTCGCGGCCGCTGCCAGGGAAGAGCGGGAAGCGGCGGCAGAGAGCAAGTGAGCCCCCTCTCCCGACCCCGTCATTTACGCTAGACTCTTTGTATGAGGTCTCCCCACATCGTCATTGCCCCGCCCGTGCCCCTGAAGACGGGGCTGGCCCTGCCCATGCTCGTGGTGGCGGGGCTGGCTCTGCTCCTGCTTGGAGGGCCGGCTCCGCTGGGGGCCCAGGAGCAGCCCCTGGCGGCCGGAACGGACAACGTCCCGGTCCCCAAGAAGAAGAAGCACGTCCAGCCCACCTATCCGCAGGAGGCCCTGGCCGAGGGAGTCCGGGGCATCGTCATCCTCGAGCTGGTGATCGACACCGAGGGGCGGGTGGGGGAGATCCACACGATAAGGAGCATTCCCGGGCTCGACGAGGCGGCCATCGCTGCGGCCCGCCAATGGTTGTACAAGCCGGTCAAAGTGGATGGGAAGCTCGTGAGCGTGCGGCTCACGGTGCCCATCACCTTCGCGCTGAAGCTGCCCGATGTCTCGCGGGCCCAGGGGATTCCGGAGCTGCGCCAGGGTGTCACGCCGCCCTGGCCGACGGGAGCGGGAGGCCGCGGGGGCAAGGCGACCGCCGACGTGACGCTCGATCCTGACGGGAGGATCGGGCTGGCCCGGATCGTCCACGGAGAAGAGCCGTGGTCGACCTCCCTCTTGCAGGCTCTGCGCACATGGCGCTTCAGGGCGCCGCCGATCGATGCCAGCTTGTCATTCGAGGTCCAGGCAGAGTTCGTCCCGGACCGAGACAAGGGAACGGTCAAGCTCCGCCTCACCAGCCTGCGGGAGACGGCGCTGTTCGACGCTCCGGAGCCCGAGGAGCCGACCGCGGTGGCGGACCTGGAGCCAGCCCTGGCCGGGGAGCCAAGCGCTCCGGAGGACACCGGCTCTCTCATCCCCACTCCAGCGCCCCTGGACCAGGATTCGACTCCAGAGGCAGAAGACGCGCCAACCGAAGGAGAAGACGAGAAGCCGACCGCGGAGCAGGCGCCCGTCGCTCCTGAAGCGGCTCCCGGACCGACGCCCGAAACACCGGCTCGGGTGGCGGAAGCGGCTCCAGAACCCCCTAGGGCGGCTCAGCCGTCTTCGGCACCCAAGCCAGCCGAGGCTGTTCCGCCCGCGGCCCCGCCCGGGGGGGCGCCGCCCGAGGCGACGGGCGGCCCTGCGGCGGGAGCCGACCCGACAGCTCCTCCGCCGATCGAGATCCTGAGCGCCGCGCCGCCACCACCGCCGCCGGAGAACGGGATCTCGGCGATCCGCGGAGTGCTGCTCGAGCCTGGTGTCCCCGATCTCACCCGAGGACGCCGTCCTGTGTCTCCGCCCTTCGCACGAATGGCGTCGGTCCAGGGCGTGGTCGAGGTGGAGTTCTCAGTGGGCTCGGGTGGCCTGACGGCCGTCCAGAGGCTGAACGGCCCCGAGCTCCTGCAACCGGCGGCCACCCAGGCCGTCGAGTCGTGGATCTTCCGACGGACGCGGGCGGACCGAGCCTACCTGCTCGCGGTGTTCACGTACGAGGATGACCTCTCGAGCGCGGTGGTGCGCCCACAGCCTCGGCGCTGAACAACGGAGCGGGCGGCGCCCTGACTGGGCCGGGACCCACACCAGCCCGATCCGACCCACGGCGAGTCAGCCCTTCTTCTTGGCCGTGCTCTTCTTCCGGGCCGCCGCCTTGCTCGCCGACTTCTTGGCCTTGGCCTTCGCCTTGGGGACCGCCTTCTTCGCGGCGGGCTTCTTCTTGGCCTTGGGGGCGGCCTCCTTCTTCACAGCCGGCTTTTTCTCGGCCGGCTTCTTCTCGCCCGCCTTCGTATCGGCCTTGCCCGCAGGTGTGAACTCGTAGCCGACGAGCTCGAGGATCGCCATCTCGGCGCCGTCCCCGCGGCGCGGGCCCAGCCGAAGGATGCGCGTGTAACCCCCGGGCCGCGTGGCAAATCGGGCTCCGATGGTGTCGAACAGCTTCTTGACGACTGTTCGGTCGTGGATATCCCGGGCTGCCAGGCGACGGGCATGGAGGCGGTCATCCTCACGGCGCGCAAGGGTGATGAGTCGCTCCGCGAAGGGGCGCACCTCCTTGGCCTTCACGAGGGTCGTGCGAATCCGCTCCCGCTCGAAAAGAGCGGTCGCGAGATTGCGCAGGAGCGAAATACGGTGAGGCGTGGTACGCCCCAACTTCCGATGGGCGACGCGGTGTCTCATTGTAGGTTCCTGACGGACCTCACTTCTGCAGCTGCGGCCAGTCGTCGATCTTCATGCCGAGGGACAACCCCATTCCGCCGAGGATCTCCTTGATCTCGTTCAGGGACTTCCGGCCGAAGTTCTTCGTCTTGAGCATCTCGGCCTCGGTCTTCTGCACCAGCTCGCCGATGGTCCGGATGTTGGCATTCTTCAGACAGTTGTAGGAGCGGACGCTGAGCTCCATCTCGTCCACGCTCTTGTGGAGCTTCTCCCCCAGGACGCTCTTCTCCTCGTCGGAGACCTCGACCGTCGGCCCTTCGCTCTCCTCCTCCTCCTCATCGATGTTGATGAAGATCTGGAGATGATCTTTCATGAGCTTGGCTGCGAGGCCCACGGCGTCTCGGGGCGAGACGGCTCCGTTCGTCCACACCTCGACGGTGAGCTTCTCGTAGTCCGTTGCCTGGCCCACGCGGGCCTGCTCGACGAAATAGTTCACCTTCTTCACCGGGGAGTGCACTGAATCGATGGGGATCCACCCGATGGACAGGTCTTCGTCGAAATTCTTGTCTGCGGATACGTAGCCCCGGTCCAGCTTGACGCGGAGCTCGACAGAGAGAGTCGATCCCGAGCCCAGGGTGGCGATGTACGCCTCCGGGTCGAGAATCTCGATGTCCGGATCGGGAATGATGTGCTTCCCAAGAACCTCACCCGGCTCCGACGTCTTCAGCATGAGGGTCTTCGGATGGTCCACGTGTATCTTGAGCGGAACCCGCTTGAGGTTCAGGATCAGATCAGTGGTGTCCTCCATTGCCCCGGGGATGGGCGAGAACTCATGGAGCACTCCCTCGACCCTGACCGCGGTCACCGCCGCTCCCTCGATACCCGAGAGGAGGACGCGTCGCAGGGCATTGCCAACGGTGGTGGCAAAGCCCCTCTCGAAAGGCTGAGCATAGAATCGACCGTAGTGCTCGGTCAACGAGTCGTGATCGATTTCTAGGCGCTTCGGCCTCTGGAATCCTTTCCACAGCATCTTCTACAGTCCTCCGGAGGCCCGGGGCCAACCCAGGCCGAGTTCGTTTACTTCGAGTACAGCTCGACGATCAACTGCTCCTGGATCGGGAAGCTCACGTCGTCGCGCTGAGGCAATGCCAGCACCTTTCCTGTGAACTTCTCCGGATCGAGCTCGAGCCACTTCGGGACGCCACGACCCTTCACCGCCTCGACGGACGCCTGAACGAATGAATTCTTGGCTGCCTTCGCCGTGAGGCTGAGCACGTCACCGACACGCACCTGGGCGGACGGGATGTCGACCTTGCGATCGTTCACGCGAACGTGGCCGTGGCGAACCATCTGCCGGGCCTCCGCCTGCGAGTTGCCGAGACCCAGCCTGTAGACGACATTGCTGAGCCGACGCTCCAGCTTCTGCAGCAGCACTTCGCCGACGACGCCCTTCTCCTGTGAGGCACGCTTGAACGTGAGGGCGAACTGCTTCTCCAGGACGCCGTACAGGCGCTTCACCTTCTGCTTCTCGCGCAGCTGGAGGACGTAACCCTCGACCTTCCTCTTCATGCGACCGCCACCCTTGCCATGCATTCCCGGGGCGTAGTTCCGCTTCTCGATCGCGCACTTCTCGGTGAAGCAGCGATCGCCCTTGAGGAACAGCTTCATCCCCTCGCGACGACAGAGGCGGCAGACCGAACCGTTGTATCTCGCCAAAACTTCGACTCCTTAGACGCGGCGCCGCTTGGGCGGGCGGCATCCGTTGTGGGGGATGGGCGTCACATCCTTGATGGACTTGATCTCGACACCTGCGGCCTGGAGGGCACGAATTGCGGACTCGCGCCCGCTCCCGGGGCCCTTGACGCGGATGTCCAGGGACCGCACCCCGTGGTCCCGGGCCACCCCGGCCGCGGAGGTCGCGGCCTGCTGGGCTGCGAAGGGCGTTCCCTTTCGGGACCCCTTGAAGCCCATGCTGCCCGAGCTTGCCCAGGTGACGACGTTGCCCTCGAGATCGGTGATGGTCACGAGCGTGTTGTTGAAGGTGGCGCGCACGTGGGCAATACCATGCACCACGTTCTTCTTTTCCTTCTTGCTCTTCTTTCCGACGACTTTCGTGCTCATCTCGCGACTCCTCAGGGCCTGGACTTCGAGCGGACCATCGTGCGCTTGGGCCCCTTGCGAGTCCGGGCGTTTGTATGGGTCCGCTGACCACGCACGGGCAGGTTTCTGCGGTGCCGCATGCCTCTATACGAGCCAATCTCCATCAGACGCTTGATGTTGATGGACGTTTCCTGGCGGAGGTCGCCCTCCACTCCCCCTTCGGCGTCGAGGGCCTTGGCGATGCGGCTCACCTCTTCTTCGGAGAGATCCTGGACACGCACTCCGGAATCGATTCCGGCCTTCTCGAGGATCCGGCCGCTGCGGGTGTTTCCGATCCCGTAGATGTAGGTGAGGGCGATCTCGACACGCTTCTGCCGAGGAAGATCAACGCCTGCGATGCGGGCCATGTTCTACCCCTGCCTTTGCTTGTGCTTCTGGTTAGGGCAGATGACTCTCACCACACCTCGGCGGCGAATCACCCTGCACTTGACGCACATTTTCTTGACTGACGACCTAACTTTCACTTTCGTATCCTCTTGACGTCATCGCCGCCTCACGATGCGGCCCCGTCCCGCGTCGAATGGGGTGATCGCAACGACCACCCCGTCTCCCGGCCGCAGGCGGGTCGGGCTCGTCCCGCCGGCAACGTGCGCCGTGACCGAGGGCCTCTCCTCACTCACCAGCTCCACGCGGTAGAGGGCATTGGGAAGAAGCTCCCGCACCGTCCCCTCCACCTCGAGAGCCTCACGCTCCGCCGGCTCAGGCATTCACGGCCTCCGCTTCGAGCTGGCCGTACGGATAGGGCTCGCTCAGGATCCAGGGACCGTGCTTCGTCACCGCCACCGCGTACTCGAAGTGCGCGGACAACCGGCGGTCCCGAGTGACCGCGGTCCAGCCGTCTGCGAGCACTTCGACCTCTGGCCCTCCGACATTCACCATGGGCTCGATGGCCAGACACATTCCTGGAACCAGCCGCTCCCGACGACCCGGAGGGCCGTAGTTGGGCACCTGGGGCTCCTCGTGCAGGTTCGTCCCGATGCCGTGGCCCACGAACTCCCGAACCACCGTGTAGCCGTGGCTCTCTGCGTGAGTCTGAACCGCGTGCCCGATGTCGCCCACGCGCTTGTCCGGACAGCACTGCTCGATGCCGGCGTGCAACGCCTCGCGGGTCACGTTCATCAGCTGGCTCGCGTCGTCGCTCACCCGTCCTACCCCCACCGTCCTCGCTGAATCTCCGAAGAATCCGCCGAGGATGCAGCCGAGGTCCAGTCCGATGATGTCGCCCTCGCGCAGCTTGCGGGACCCGGGGATGCCATGGACGATCTCCTCGTTGACAGACGAGCACAGCGTGCCAGGGAAGCCGCGGTAGCCGAGGAAGGCCGGCCGGGCCCCGGCCTTCTCGATCGCCTCGCGGGCGATCCGATCGAGCTCGAGTGTGGTCGTTCCCGGCACCGAAGCCTCTTCGAGGATATCGAGCGTGTCGATGACGAGCCGCGCCGCCCTGGCCATGGTCTCGAGCTCGCCCCAGGACTTCTGCAAGCTCACGCTGGAATCTCCACGGCGCTCTTCAAGTCGGCGAACACCACATCCATCGGGCGGTTCCCCTTGATCTTCAGCACGTGCGCCCGCTCCCTGTAGTAGGCAACGAGGGGCGACGTTCGCTCGTCATAGTCTCGAAGCCGTCGGGCCACCGCCGCTTCTTTGTCGTCCGCGCGCTGAACGAGCGCCGTGCCGTCCAGATCGCACACGCCCTCCTGCTTCGGGGGGCGGCTGGTGACGTGATACGTCGCCTGACACCTGGCACACCAGCGTCGACCGGACAGTCGCCGCAGCAGCTCCTCGCGCGGTACGTCGACCTCGAACACGACCCAGCCCGAGGCGTCGCCGAGACCCATGTGGCCCAGGCCCTCGGCCTGGGCCCGCGTCCGCGGAAAGCCGTCCAGGATGAAGCCGCGGGCACAGTCATCCCGCGTGATCCGCTCCTGGATCAGGGCGATCAGCAGGTTGTCCGGGACCAGCCTGCCCGCCTCCATGAGCGGATCCGCTTCCTTGCCCAGGGGCGATCCCTCGGAGATGGTTTCTCGCAGCATGTCACCGGTCGAGATCCGCGGCACCGCCAGGTGCGCAGCCAGCCGGGCCGCCTGGGTACCTTTTCCCGCGCCCGGAGGGCCCAGGAAGATCACGCCTCGGCGGGCAACCTGCCCCTTGGAGCTAGCGGCGTCCACGGATCCTCTTGCCCCCCTTGCCGGTGAACCCGTCGTAGTGACGCATCACGAGCTGCGCCTCGACCTGCGAGACGGTGTCCATCGCCACACCGACGATGATCAGAAGCGACGTGCCGCCGAAATAGAACCGGAGGTTCAGTCCCTCCGTGATCCAGCCCAGGTTGTTCTCGGACAGGAACATGTCGAGCGGAGGACCGATCACCGGAATCGGAGCAACCTTGAAGCCGCTGATCAGGAACTCCGGCAGCATGGCCACGAGGGCGAGGTAGATCGCGCCTCCAAAGGTGATACGCCCGAGGATGTGATCGAGATACTCGGCGGTGCGCTTCCCGGGGCGAATGCCTGGGATGAAGCCCCCGTACTTCCGCATGTTCTCCGCCACGTCGTCCGGGTTGAATACGATGGCCGTGTAGAAGTAGCAGAAGAAGATGATGAAGGACACGTAGAGCAAGTTGTAGAGCGGCATGCCCCACTGGAGCTGCTCGGCCACCGTCTGCATCCACTCCCCGGTCCCCTGGAAGAACGATGCGATCGTCTGTGGGAAGGCGATGATCGAGGACGCGAAGATGACGGGGATGACGCCAGACGTGTTCACGCGGAGGGGCAGGTGCGTCGTCTGTCCTCCGTACACACGGCGCCCGACGACGCGCTTGGCGTACTGCACCGGAATGCGCCTCTGGCCGCGCTCGACGAACACGATCGCCCCAACGACCACAACCATTCCCGCGAGAAGGAGAAGAGTCGAGATGAGGCCGAGCTCACCCCTCTGGACCATGAAGAAAGTGTCGATGACTCCGCCAGGAAAGCCCACCACGATGCCGGCGAAGATGATGAGGCTCATCCCGTTGCCGATCCCGCGCTCGGTGATCTGCTCGCCCAGCCACATGATGAAAGCGGTTCCCGTCGTCAGCGTGAGCACGGTCATCGCCTTGAAGGCCAGTCCCGGGCTCTCGACGATCTGGAACTGGTTGGAGATGGTCGTGCGCTCGAGGTACACCGCAATGGCGGACGACTGGATGACCGAGAGCAGCACCGTACCGTAGCGCGTGTACTGGGTGATCTTGCGCCGTCCCAGCTCCCCTTCCTTGCTGAGCTTCTCGAGGTACGGCCAGACGACGGTCAGCAGCTGGAGGATGATCGAGGCCGAGATGTAGGGCATGATCCCCAGCGCGAAGATCGTGACCCTCGAGAGGTTGCCGCCCGAGAACATGTCCACGAGGCCGAACCAGTTGCTCCGGTTCTGCTCGAAGAAATCGATGAGGGCCGCGGGATTGATGCCCGGCGTCGGGACGTGGTTGCCCAGCCGATAGATGGCGAGCATCGCGAAGGTAAAGAGCACCCTCTTCCTGAGCTCCGGCACGCTCCAGATGTTCTTGACGACCTGTATCATCGCCCTGTCTTCTCCAGCACCTCGGCCTTGCCGCCGACCTCCGCGATGCGCTCTTTCGCCTTGGCGGAGAAGCGGTGCGCGTGGACGGTGAGCGCCTTGGTGAGATCGCCCTTGCCGAGGATCTTGACGCCGTCGCGAAGCCGCCTCACGATCCCCCACTTCATCAGGACGTCGGGTGTCACGATCGTGCCCTCCTCGAACACCTCGAGGCGCCCGAGGTTGACCTCGGCAAACTCCTTGCGGAAAGGCGAGTTGGTGAAGCCGCGCTTGGGCACCCGCCGGTGCAGCGGCATCTGGCCGCCCTCGAAGCCGATCTTGCGCGAGTAGCCGCTACGGCTCTTCTGCCCATTCTCGCCTCGGCCCGCGGTCTTGCCGGTACCACTGCCCGGACCCCGGCCCACTCGCTTCTTCTTGCGAACGCTGCCCCTGGCCGGCTTCAGATTGTGAAGGCCCACTATTCTCTCCGCTCGTGTCTACTCGACCACGGTGACCAGGTGCGGGATCTTTCGAATCATGCCCCGGACCATCGGTGTATCTTCGCGCTCCACCACCTGGTGGAGCCGGCGCAGCCCGAGCCCCCGAACCGTGGCCCGTTGGCCCTCCGGACAGCCGATAACGCTGCCGATCATCTTGATCTTGACCTTGCCCGCCGCCTTGGCGGCTTTCTTTGCTTTCGCCATGGCCGGCCCCTAGGCCTTCACTTCGCCAGCCGACGACAAGGTGGTCGCCGGGGCTTTCGGGACAGAGGTCGATGTGTGCATGATCTCCTCCACCGTGCGGCCCCGGAGACGAGCGATCGTCTCCGGCGCCCTCAGACGCAGCAGGCCCTCCATGGTGGCCTTCACCACGTTGTGTGCCGTCGTGGAGCCCAGGCTCTTCGTCAGAATGTTCTGAATGCCCGCAGAAGTGATGACCGCCCTCACCGCTCCGCCGGCGATGACGCCGGTTCCTTCGGAGGCGGGCTTGAGCATCACGACGCCGGACCCGAACCGGCCGGTGATCGCGTGGGGGATGGTGGCTCCCGGCTCCGTGAGAGGGATCTTCACCACACCCTTTTTCGCCGCCTCGACGCCCTTCTTGATGGCGGAGGACACCTCGCGGGCCTTCCCCATCCCGAAGCCCACGTGGCCGGCCCCGTCACCGACGACGACCAGGGCCGTGAAAGAGAGGTTCTTGCCTCCCTTGACGACCTTCGTGACGCGGTTGATGGAGACCACCTGGTCCTTGAACTCCAGGCTCGAGATGTCGATCTTGTCGAATGCTGCTGCTTTCATGCTCTCGTCCCTCAGAACTTCAGACCGCCCTCACGGGCGGCCGCGGCAAGGGCCTTGACCCGACCGTGGTATTGGAAGCCACCACGGTCGAAGACGACGCCCTCGACACCCTTCTCCCTGGCGCGGCCGGCGAGCAGCCCGCCCACTTCCCTGGCAGCGGCCACGCCGGCTCCGCGCTTGGTCTTCGCAAGGACGTCTTTGTCCAGCGAAGAGGCGGCGCAAAGCGTCTTCCCCGCGTCGTCGTCGACGAGTTGGGCGTAGATGTGCGTCTGGCTACGGAAAACGGCGAGGCGCGGCCGCTTGGGCGTGCCTCGGACCTTCTTCCGGATCCTCACCTGAATCCGCCGCCGGACTGCCGATCTGCTCTTGTCCTTCATCGCAAAAACCTCGACGGGCGTGCTCCTCCCCGCCTAGCTGGTGCCGGTCGCCCCGGCCTTGCCAGCCTTCTTCTTCAGAACCTCACCAACGTATCGGATGCCCTTTTGCTTGTAGGGATCCGGCTTGCGCAGCCTGCGGATCTCTGCGGCCACCTGCCCGACCTTTTGCCGATCGATGCCCGAGACCGTGACATGTGTCTGCTTCTCGATCGCAACCTTGATCCCCTCGGGAATCGCGAACTCCACGGGATGGGAGAAACCCAGCGCAAACACGATCTTGCTGCCCTCGACCTGCGCACGGTAACCGACGCCGACGATGTCGAGATCGCGGGAGAACCCGTCCGTCACACCCTTGACGGCGTTGTTGGCCAGGGCTCGGGCGAGGCCGTGGAAGGCCCGGTGCTGTCTCGCGTCGCTCTCCCGCTGGCAGAGGAGCTCGCCCTTCTCCAGCGAGAAGCTGATCCCCGGCGGAACCGGTGTATTGAGCTTCCCCTTGGGACCCTGCACCTCGAGCTGGGTGTCCGAAATGCTCACCTTCACCCCCGAGGGGAGAACGATCGGTTTCTTTCCGACCCGGGACATCTCTCGCTCCTTACCAGACGTTGCAGAGAATCTCGCCCCCCACCCCGGTGTGCGCGGCCTCACGGCCCGTCATCACACCATGGGAGGTGGACAGGATGTTTATGCCGAGTCCGCCGTACACGCGGGGGATCTCGGCCTTGCCACAGTAGATACGGCAGCCGGGGCGGCTCACCCGTTGCAGATCGGTGATCACCTTCTCCCAGCCCGGTCCGTACTTCAAGAAGACGCGGATGTTGCCCTGACGGGGATCTTCGATCACCTTGAAGTTCGCGATGTACCCCTCGTTCTTCAGGATGCGCGCGATGTCACCCTTCAAGCGTGAGGCGGGCACGTCGACCTTCAGCAGCCTTGCCCGCACCCCGTTTCGGATGCGAGTCAGCATATCCGCGATGGGATCCGTCATGTTCATCGGACTTACCTCTCCGGCGTTCCTACCAACTTGCCTTGATCACGCCGGGAATCTCGCCTGCGAGGGCCAGGTTCCGGAAACAGATCCGGCACATTTCGAACTTGCGCATATATGCGCGGGGCCTGCCGCACAGGCGGCAGCGGTTGTACCCACGAACAGGAAACCGCGGTTTCCGTCGCGCTTTTGCTATGAGAGACAGCTTGGCCACTCGCCTTACCTCCTCACTGGGTCCGGAACGGCATCCCGAGAGACGCGAGGAGCTGTTTCGACTCCTCGTCCGTCCGGGCAGTGGTGACGAACGTCACGTTCATTCCCCGCAGCTTGTCGACCTTGGCGTAGTCGACCTCGGGAAAGATGATCTGGTCCTTGAGGCCCAGCGTGTAGTTGCCACGACCGTCGAAGGAGTTCGTTGGCAGGCCACGAAAGTCCCGCACCCGGGGCAGCGCCACATTGCACAACCTGTCGACGAACTCGTACATGCGGTCGCCACGCAGGGTCACCGCCGCGGCGATGGGCATCCCCTCCCGAAGGTGGAAAGACGCCACCGATTTCTTGGCCCGGCGAATCGTCGGCTTCTGGCCGGCGATGAGGCCGAGCTCGTCCACCGCGGTGTCGAGCACCTTGACGTTCTGCGTCGCCTCGCCAACACCCATGTTCAGCACGATCTTCAGGAGCCGGGGAACCGCCATCACGCTGGGGTAGTTTCGCTCCTTCATCATGCGCGGCTGGATCTCCTTGTAGTAGGAGTCCTTGATTCGTGGCACAGCTTTCACGCTCACTTGTCCAGCACCTCGCCGCTTCGCCGGCCTGCCCTGACCCTGCGCCCGTCCGCCAGGAGCGTCGACCCGATCCGGGTCCGCTTGTCGTCGTCGGGCGAGACGATCATCACGTTCGAAACGTGGAGTGGCGCCTCCCGCTCGACGATCCCTCCCTTGATGTTCTTCTGGGGGTTCGGCTTGGTGTGGCGCTTGATGAAGTTGACCCCCTGCACGAGCACGCGAGCCTCGGCGCGCTCGACTGCGATGATCTTGCCTCGCTTGCCCTGGTCTCGCCCGGCGATGACCTCGACGAGGTCGTTCTTTCTCAGACGGATCCTCGTTCGGTCTTTCGTCCGAAGTTTCTGCTTCGCCATGGCGTTCAGAGCACCTCCGGGGCCAGTGACACGATCTTCATGAACTTCTTGTCGCGCAGCTCTCGGGCGACGGGACCGAAGACGCGGGTCCCGACGGGCTCGCCGTCGTCCTTGATGAGGACGGCGGCGTTCTCATCGAAACGGATGTAGCTGCCGTCCTTCCGGCGCTGCTCCTTGCGGGAGCGAACGATGACGGCTTTGACCACCTTGCCCTTGCGAACGGCCTCTTGGGCCTCGGGAGTGCTCTCCTTCACGTTAGCCGTGATCACATCGCCGAGCCGCGCGTAGCGGCCGGTGGAGCCTCCGAGGGGGAGGATGCAGGAGATCTTCCTGGCCCCGCTGTTGTCGGCCACCTGGAGGACCGTTTGCATCTGGATCATGTCGTCTTCCTCTTTGCCTCAGGCGCCCGGCGCGTCGAGCTTGCTCTCGGCGGAGCGCTCGATGATCTCGGTGACCCGCCAACGCTTGCGCTTCGAGAGCGGGCGGGACTCCACGATGCGGACACGGTCGCCCCGACGGGCGCCGAGCTCGTCGTGGGCCATGAACGCGGACGTTCGGCGCATGGTCTTGCGGTAGAGACCGTGCCGCACGAAACGAACCACGGTCACGACGACCGTCTTGGCCGTCTTCGCGCTCACGACGACTCCCGTGCGCTCCTGGCGTTGTCGCGGCAGGGCTGCCGCCTCTTTCTTCTCGGTCATCGCGACACCTGCTTCTGGTGGAGAATGGTCATGACGCGGGCAATATCCCGACGGGTCTCACGAAGCTTCATGGTGTTGTCGAGCTGCCCGATGGACTGCTGCACCCGAAGGCGAAACAGGTGCTCCTGCAGCTCTTCCTGCTTGTGCACGAGCTCCTCCGGCCCCATCTCCCTGATGGCGCTGGGCTTCATCACATTCCCTCCGTACGCGTCACGAATCTCGTCGTGATCGACAGCTTGTGGGCCGCCAGGCGCAGCGCCTCACGAGCCGTGTCCTCGGGCACCCCCTCCATCTCGTAGAGGATCCGCCCTGGCTTGACCACCATCACCCAGGAATCGGGTGCGCCCTTCCCCTTCCCCATCCGTGTCTCCTGAGGCTTCTTGGTGATCGGCTTGTCGGGGAACATCCGGATCCAGATCCGCCCGCTTCGCTTGATGAAGCGGGTGATGGCGATTCGGCCCGCCTCGATCTCACGTTGGCTGACCCACCCGCATTCGGTGGCCTTCAGCCCGTAGTCGCCGAAGGCGACGTGGCCGCCGGTCCAGGCCTTGCCCTTCATGCGTCCGCGGTGCACCTTGCGGAACTTGACCTTCTTGGGCATCAACATGACGTGTCTCCCATCAGGCCAGCGGCCGGACCGACTTGCTCGTTTCGGTCTCGCCCTTGTAGATCCAGGTCTTCACGCCGATCTGGCCGAAGTTCGTGTCGGATTCGGCGAAGCCATACTCGATGTCGGCCCGCAACGTGTGAAGGGGCAGCTGCCCGTGCAGATACCATTCCGAGCGGGCGATCTCCGAACCGTTCAGGCGACCCGAGACCTTGATCTTGATGCCCCGCGCACCGAAGCGCAGCGCTGCGTCGACGGCCTTCCGCATTGCGCGGCGGAAGGCGATCCTCTTCGCCAGTTGCATGGCAACCGACTCCGAGACGAGCTGCGCGTCGAGCTCGGGCTTGAGAATCTCCTGGATGTTGATGAAGACCTCCTTGCCGGTCTTCTTCTGGATCTCCTGCTTGAGCTTGTCGACCTCCTGCCCCTTGCGACCGATGATGATTCCCGGCCGGGAGGTGGAGATGCTGATCTTGAGCTTGTTCGCAGCGCGCTCGATCTCCACTCGGCTCACGCCGGCATGGGCGAAGCGCTTCTTGAGGTCCTTCTTCAGCTTGAGGTCCTCGTGAAGCAGATCCGCGTAATCCTTGTCCGCATACCAGCGGCTCCGCCAGGTCTTGTTGAAACCCAACCGGAAGCCGACGGGGTGGACTTTCTGACCCATCTCGCTACTCCCTCTCCGCCACCCGGACGGTGATATGCGCTGTGCGCTTCAGGATCCTGAAAGCCCGGCCCATGGGCGCAGGACGCACTCGCTTGTATGCCGGGCCTTGATTTGCGTGGCATGCCGACACGAACAGGGACTCCTCGTCAAGGCGGCGCTTCTGGTTCCGGTCTGCAACGACCACCGCGTTGGCGATGGCCGACCGCAGGGTCTTCTCGATGTCCCGAGCCACGGACTTCTTCGTGAAACGGAGAATGCTGAGCGCCTCGGCGGCGCTCTTGTCCCGAATCAGATCCAGGACGAGCCCCGCTTTCTGGGCGGAGGTCCGGATGTATCGGTTCGTTGAACTGGCCTCGAGCATGCCCGCCTCCCTAACGGCCCCCGACCTTGGCCACCTTCTCGACCTTGGCGGAGTGCCCCTTGAAGATCCGGGTCGGCGAGAACTCGCCGAGCTTGTGCCCGACCATGTTCTCGGTCACGTAGACCGGGACGAACTTCTTGCCGTTGTAGACGGCGAGCGTGTGCCCAACCATCTCGGGGATGACCGTCGAGCGGCGTGACCAGGTCTTGATGACCTTGCGGTCGCCGGCGTCGCTCATTGCGAGCACCTTCTTCATCAGGTGGTCGTCCACGAATGGGCCCTTCTTTAACGATCGCGCCATGGCCTACTTCCGCCTCTCCCGCCTCTTCACGATGAAGCCGTCGGTTCGCTTGTTGTTCCGCGTCTTGGCGCCCTTGGTCGGCTTCCCCCAGGGCGTCACGGGGTGACGACCACCGGAGGTCCGGCCCTCGCCGCCCCCGTGCGGATGGTCGATGGGGTTCATGGAAACGCCTCGGTTGTGCGGGCGGCGGCCACGCCACCGCCTTCTTCCAGCCTTACCCTGATTCACGTTCTTGTGGTCGATGTTGCCGACCTGACCCACGGTGGCGCTGCAGTCCACCGGGATCCGCCGGACCTCTCCGGAAGGGAGCTTGAGCAGCGCCCAGTCCCCCTCCTTCGCCACGAGCTGCGCGGCGCCTCCGGCGCTGCGGACGAGCTGGCCTCCCTTGCCGCGGCGGAGCTCCAGGTTGTGGAGCATGGTCCCCGAAGGGATCGCGCTCAGCGGCAGGCTGTTGCCGGGAAGAATGTCGGCGCCCTCTCCGCTCAGGACGGTCTGCCCCACGTTCACTCCTTCGGGGGCGAGGATGTAGCGTTTCTCGCCGTCGACGTAGTGCAGCAGGGCGATTCGGGCGGAGCGGTTTGGATCGTATTCGATGGCCGCGACCCTGGCGGGGATGTTCGCCTTGTCCCGCCGGAAGTCGATCACCCGATAGCGACGCTTGTGGCCCCCGCCACGAAACCAGATGGTCGTGTGACCCAGGCTGTTCCGCCCCCCGCTCTTGTGGAGTGGCTTGATGAGGGAGCGCTCGGGCTTCTTCTTCGTCAGGCCCGAGAAGTCGGGCGACGACATGAAGCGGCGTCCGGGAGATGTGGGTTTGTACTGCTTGAGTGGCATGGTTTCCTATCCGCTCGTCTCAGGCCTGATCGAAGAACTCGATCATCTTCTGGTCCTTCTTCAGAACGACCCAGGCCTTCTTCCAGTCCGGGCGCTGGCCCACGAAACGGCCCTGCCGCTTCACCTTCCCGTGCACCCGGGCAACGCGGACGTTGGCGACCTTGGTCTCGAACAGGGCCTCGACCGCCTTCTTGATCTCGGGCTTGGTCGCGTCACGGTGCACCTCGAAGCAGACCGTGTGCTGTGTCTCCTTCTGGATGGCGGCCTTCTCCGTGATGAGGGGTCGTCGGATGACCTCGTAGATGTTCTTCATCGCCCTACCCCTGCGGCTCCGGCGTCAGGCGCTCTTCGAGTTTCTCGACCGCCTCCTGGGACATCAGGAGGTGAGCGCAGTCCAATGCGTGGTAGGCGTTGAGATGGGAATCGGCGATCACCTGAACGCCAGCCAGGTTGCGGCTGGAGAGCACCAGCGCCTCGGCAGGCTTGTGCTCGACGATCACCGCCTTGCTCCCGCTCTTGCCTTTGGCCTTGTCGAAAACACCCAGCTTCTCCAGGAGCCCCTTGAGCACTTTCGTCTTCGGGGTCTCAACCGCGAAGCCCTCGACGACGGTGAGGGCCCCATCCTGCAGGCGCTGAGCCAGGGCGGAACGAAGCGCCGCGGCCCGGGCCTTCTTGGGCATCGAGTACGAGTAGTCGCGCGGCTGCGGACCGAACACCGTGCCGCCCTTGCGCCAGAGCGGGTTCCGAACCTCGCCGACCCGGGCGCGACCCGTGCCCTTTTGGCGCCAGGGCTTGCGCCCCGAGCCGGCCACGAGCCCACGGGTCTTGGTCTTGTGGGTTCCGGCGCGGCCCCCGGCCCGGTACTGCTTGACCGCCTCGTAGACGAGGTGGGCGTTGACGCGGCCCCCGAAGACCGACGGGGAGAGCTGAATCTCCCTGACGGTCTCGTTGTCGCTGTTCAAGACCGGCACCTTCGGAGAAATCGGCTTCTCCTTCGGAGCTTTGGACTCGCCCTTCTTGTCCTTCTTCCCAGGCATGACTACTTCTTCCTGATCACGACGAACGAGCCGCCCGCGCCCGGCACCGAGCCGCGCACGATCAGCAGGTTGTTGGCGGCATCCACGCGGACGACCCGGAGGTTCTTGACGGTGACCCGATCGCTCCCCATGTGCCCGGCACTCTTCATCCCCTTGATGACCCGGGAGGGGTACGCAGACTGGCCGATCGACCCTGGGGCGCGATGGAACATCGATCCGTGGGTGGCCTTGCCACCACTGAAGTTGTGCCGCTTCATGACGCCCTGGAAGCCACGGCCCTTGCTGGTTCCGACGACCGAGATCTTGTCTCCGGGGGCGAAGAGCTCCACCGAGATCTTGTCGCCGACCGCGGCCTCCGCGTCCTCGGCAACCGGAAACTCGCGAAGAACCCGGCAGGGAGGGAGGCCAGCCTTTTCGAAGTGCCCCTTCATGGGCTTGGTGATGCGCTTCGTCTTTCGCGACTCGACGAGGCCGAGTTGCACCGCGGCGTAGCCGTCACGGTCCTTCGACTTCCGCTGCACGACGACGCAGGGCCCGGCTTCGATGACAGTGACGGGAAACGCCCGCCCGTCGTCCGCGAAGACCTGGGTCATTCCGATTTTCTTTCCTATGATTCCCTGGACCGACATGGTTTTCGTGATCCTCTCGGCGATCTTTCGAGGTCGTTGAACTCTGCGGGGTCACCGTCCGGCGGTGTCGCCCCTGGAACGTCAACCTCTGTCGCTTTACTTGGCAGCATGCTCCTTACCGAAAGCCTTGATCTCCACGTCCACTCCCGCGGGCAGGTCGAGCTTCATCAGCGCGTCGACCGTCTGGGGCGTGGGCTCGAAGATGTCCATCAGCCGGCGGTGAGTCCTGATCTCGAACTGCTCGCGGCTCTTCTTGTCCACGTGGGGCGATCGGTTCACCGTCCAGCGGTTCTTGATCGTGGGAAGCGGAATGGGACCCGCCACACGCGCACCGGTGCGTCGCGCGGTGTCCACGATCTCGCCGGTGGACTGGTCGAGGATCCGGTAGTCGTATGCCTTCAACCGGATCCGAATCTTCTCATTGATCATCATCAGATCTGCGTCCTCGTTGCGGCCATTACTCGAGTATCTCGGTGACGGTGCCGGCGCCGACGGTTCGACCGCCTTCGCGGATCGCGAAGCGAAGGCCCTGCTCCATCGCGATGTTCGTGATCAGGTCGA
>CAUZDW010000059.1:0-24349 GCA_963578825.1 Vicinamibacteria bacterium | reverse complement strand
GTGCCCCGATCACTGTGGTGCACGAGCTGATCGATCGCCGGTCGGGCGTAGAGGGCCTGCTCCAGCGCATCGAGGGCGATGTCGGTCCGTAGCGAGCCGCAGACGCGCCAGCCCACGATGCGCCGGGATGAACTCGGCGGCGAGCTCGAGGCGGGGATGGTGCAGCGGCGGGGGCAGAAGCGCCCGCTGGAACCGGGAGGCGAGCCGGAGCTCCTCGGCCATGCGCCCGGCCAGCTTCTCCAGACGCTGGGACCCGTCTCCAGCTCGGCGTTCTTGCGGGCCAGCTCGCCGAGAACGCCCCGCACTCTGAGGGCGGTGCGGATGCGGGCCAGGAGAACGTCGGTCCCCAGGGCGCCGTTGACGAAGTCGTCGGCATGATCGATGAGGTGGCTCTCGACGTGAGTGCGACGCCCCTCCTCGGTGACGACGATGACCGCCGGACGGTCCGGTCGGTCGGGATGGCCCACGCCCTCGAGGACCGACGACAGATCCTCGCCGGGGAGACGGCCGTCCAGCAGGACCAGCTCGGGAGAGTCGGCCTGGATGCGCTGCAGCGCCTCGCTCGGCCGGGTCCGCCGGGCATCCACCGCGCCCGGCAGCCAGTCCCCCTCCGGCAGGGCGAGGTCGCCCACCACGAGAGTGAGCGGCGGAGCGGGAGACGCTTCGCTCGCCGCGGCAGGGGGCGGTTCGGAGCTCATGACGAATCGATGAACTTGTATCCCATGCCGTGGATCGTGAGGATCCACTTCGGCTCCGAGCCGCTGTCGCCGATCTTGGCCCGGAGCTTGGCGATGTGGGTGTCGACCGTGCGAGTGGAGGGGTACGACTCGTACCCCCAGACGTCCTCGAGGAGCTGGTCGCGGGTGACCGTCTCGCCCTTGCGCTCGATTAGGTAGCGGAGCAGCTCGAACTCCCGAGGGCTGAGGTCCAGCGCCTCGCCGGCCTTCGTGGCCTTGTACGACTCGAACTCGAGCTCCACGTCCGCGAAGGAGTACCGGGCCAGCCGCTTGGGCGAGCTCTCGGAGCGGCGGAGCACAGCCCGCACCCGGGCCAGCAGCTCCCGGATCGAGAACGGCTTCGTCACGTAGTCGTCCGCTCCCAGCTCCAGACCCACGACCTTATCGATCTCCTGGCCGCGGGCCGTGAGCATGAGGATCGGGCCCTCCCACCCTTCTCCCCGGAGGGTCTTGCACACCTCGAGCCCCGAGAGCCGCGGCAGCATGACGTCGAGAATGATCAGATCGGGCTTCAGGGACCGGGCACGCTTGAGGCCCGACTCTCCGTCTGTCGCGGTGGTGACTTCGTACCCCTCGAACTCGAAATTGTCCTTGAGTCCGAGAACCATGTCCGGCTCGTCTTCGACGATAAGGATCTTGCTCATGATCTTCCTTGTTCTGTACCGTCTTTGAATGTGCTCACCGGCGCGCTATCCACTACGGCCTCCGCCCAGCCGGGGCGCCGGCGCCAGCGGCACGATGAGACGGAACGTGCTGCCCTTTCCCGGCTCGGAGTCGAGCTCCACGGAGCCGCCGTGCGCATCCATGATGTGCTGGACCAGGGCCAGGCCGAGGCCGCTCCCCTTGGTCGTGTGGATCAGGGTGTCTTCGACCCGGTAGAACTTCTCGAAGATCTTCTTCTGCTCCGCCCCTGGGATGCCGACACCCCGATCGGTGACCGCGATGACTATGCCCCCCTGACCCTTGCGAACCTCGAGGCCGATGTACCTGCCGTCGCCGCTGTACTTGATCGCGTTGTTGACGAGGTTCAAGAGGGCCTGGGAGAGCGCCTCGGGGTCCACCACGGCCCCCGGCAGGTCGTCGGCGACCGTCACCTCGAGCTCGAACCCCTGCTGTTCGATGGAGAAACGGTACGACTCCACCACCTCGCGCACCACCGCCCCGACGTCCGCCGGACGGAACCGGTACTCCTTGCGACCGGCCTCGATTCGGGAGAAATCGAGGATGTTGTTGATCAGCTGGGTCAGGCGTTGGCTCTCCTTGTTGATGACGCGGTAGTACTGCTTCGCCTTGTCCTCACTGGGGACACGACCCAGCTCGAGGGTCTCGGCGAAGAGGCGAATGAGGGCGAGAGGCGTCTTCAGCTCGTGGCTCACGTTGGCGACGAAGTCGCTCTTCAGGCGGGAGAGGCGCAGCTCACGGCGCACGTTGGCGTAGACGAGGAAGAGACCGGCGAGGAGCATCAAGTCGATGAAGCCGATGAGGGCGGTCTTGGTCAGGGCGAGGCGCCTCACCTCCTCCTCGATCGAGCGATCCTTGTACCGCAGCTGGAGGAGAACGCCCACGAAGGAGGGTGCCGACATGATCCTCCGGACCTCGAACCGATCGCTCGGCGTCGGAGCGTTCTCGTAGAGGAGCTGCCCCGTGGGCTCCGAGACGCGAATCACCCACGCCTCGTCAGGGTTCATGAAGTCGCTTTCGAAGAACTCGCGCACGAGCTTCCTGTGGACGTACTCGCACGAGAAACGAAAGCGGACCATCCCGAGCTTCTCGCCGCCGTGCGTCTTGAGGGGGACCGAATCCTCTTCCCCGTCCAGCACCGGCATGTCCAGGCCCCGCAGGGCCTCCCGAAGAGCATCGACGCTGTCCCTTCCGGGCTCGCGGCCTCGTTGCTTGCGCATGGGGTTCCAGGCCTCGAGGCGCAGCGAATCGAACCTCACCTCGGCCATCCCGGCGTCGCGGAGCGCGGCCCGCACCAGCTTGGGCCGGCCCTCGAGAAGCACCTCGGTGCCCACGACCCGGGCCGCCTCGAGGGCTCGGGCGCGAGCGGCCATCTCGAGATCCTGCTCGACGTAGTACAGCATCTTCTCGGCCTGGGCCTTCAGGCTGATCTTGAGGTTCTCGGCCTGCTTCGGGACGGCGTTGAAGGAGAGGACGGACAGCGCGATGGAGGGCAGGAGGACCGCCCCGACGAAGATCGAGACCACACGCCCCCGGGAGTCCGTGGGCGTGGCGAGGCGCTTCTCGATATCGCTCATCTCCCCAGAATCTACCACCCCGCTGCATCCCCGGCCGTCACTTGCTGCAAGCCGGCGTCAAAGGATGTGACACCACCCGTGCCGGCCCGGGACGCTCGTCGGCTAGCATAAGGCATGGCGAAGCCCGACGGGGGCGAGCGCGTTCTCGCGAAGAATCGGAAGGCCTTCTTTCAGTACCACGTTCTGGAGCGCGTGGAAGCCGGTATCGCCCTGCTCGGCACGGAGGTGAAGTCCATTCGCGAGGGAGGCCTCAGCTTCAGCGACGCCTACGTGGACTTCCGTGGGGGTGAGCTCTTTCTCGTGGGTTGCAAGATAGCGCCCTACAGCCACGCCAACCAGATGAACCACGCCTCCGAGCGCGACCGCAAGCTCCTGCTCCACAAGCGGGAGATCCTGAAGCTCGGCGGCAAGGTCACCGGCAAGGGGCTGACCCTGGTCCCGCTCCGAGCCTACCTGCGCAAGGGGAAGGTCAAGCTGGAGATCGGCCTCGGTCGGGGCAAGCAGGCCCACGACAAGCGCGAGGCCATCAAGCGCCGGGACATCGACCGCGACACCCGCCAGGCCCTCCGCGACCGCGGCTAGACCAGGAACAACCCGCCGTCCACACCGAGGACGGCACCGTTGATGAACGACGAGAGGTCGGAGGCCAGGAAGACGTAGACCGCCGCGACCTCGTCAGGCCGTCCGAGCCGCCGGGCAGGAAGCCGGGAAAGGGTGGCCTCCAGCTCCCCGGCCGGGACCGTGCTGGTCGTCTCGGAGTCGATCAAGCCGGGGGCCACGGCGTTGGCCGTGATCCCTTTTGGGCCGAGCTCTCGGGCCCAGGTCCGGGTCATGCCCACGATGGCGCCCTTCGACGCCGAGTAGGCCGTCAGCCCCACGGCGCCGATGCGGGTGGACATGGAGGCGGCGGAGATCACGCGGCCGGCCCCCCGGGCCACCATGTGGGGCACCGTAGCCCGGGTGCACACCAGGGTCCCGCGGAGATTGATGTCCAGGCTCTCCTCGAGGTCCTCGTCGGTGAGGTCTTCCAGGGGAGCCTCGCTCAGCACGCCGGCATTGTTGACGAGGACGTCGATCCGTCCCCACTCGTCGATGACGCGATCGAGGGTCCGCTCCACCGCGAACGAGTCGGTGATGTCGTTGGTGAACGCCAGCGCCTCTCCGCTCTCGAGCCCGATGGCTTCGGCGGTGCGGTTCACCCCAGCCGGATCCAGGTCGAGGAGCGCCACCTGGGCGCCGGCTCGGGCAAGCTGCCGAGCGGTTGCGCTGCCGATGCCCCGCCCTGCCCCGGTCACAACCGCGACCCGGCCCTCCAAAGAGAGCACGTTGGGCAAATCAGCCATGGCCGCAACGTAGCCTACTCCGGCCCGACCTGGCAAGGGGGTTCTCCGGGCAGTCTGTGAGCGGGCGCAATGGAGGCAACGACCTGCAGAGCGTAGACTCTGCTGCAGTGAAGGAGGCCACAATGCGCGTCCGGATCGTCGTCGCCTTGCTTTTCGCGTCGGTCGCCACGGCTCAGGCCTAGGACGACGACGCCCGAAAGGCCCTGGAGAAATCGTGCAAGGGCGGTGCTGCGCCTGACTGCGTGCAGCTTTCGGAGATGTACGACGCGGGCACGGGCGTGGGTCGCGACGTCGAGAAGGCCTGCGAGCTGGGGCTGGCCGCGGCGTGTTTCGAGCTGGGCCACCGTCGCCGGCGGGGCGTGGGCACGAAGGTCGACCTGGAGAAGGCGACCGACCTCTACCAGCGAGTCTGCGCATGGGACGTTGCCGAAGCCTGTGCCGAGCTCGCACAGATGCGGGAGGCCGGGGACGAGGTGGACCGGCACCTGGGGCGGGCCGTCGAGCTCCACGGCCTCGCCTGCGACAAGGGCATCGCGTCGTCCTGCGGGAGCCTCGGCGCGATGCACGAGGCCGGCACGCCGATGGCCCGCGACGACGCCAGGGCCGCCGAGCTCTACACGCTCGGCTGCGATGGTGACCACCTCGCGAGCTGCCACTTCCTGGCGGTGCTGTACGTCGACGGCCGGGGGGTGGAGAAGGATCTGGAGCACGCGGTGGGCCACGGGCGCAAGGCCTGCGAGGGCGGACGCGTCCGCCTGCGCGGCTCTCGGCGCGGCTTTTCAGGGAGGCGACGGAATCGCGAAGGATTCCTCTCAGGCCCTCGAGCTCTTCGTGAGAGCCTGCGACGGCGGAGCGCCCCTGGGATGCCTCGGCCTCGGTGAGCTTCACCGCGATGGCGAGGGGACCGCGCGCAACAATGCCAAAGCGGCCGGCTACTTTCGCCAGGCCTGCGACGGCGATGTTGGAAGGGGTTGCTACGAGCTTGCGCTCTTCACGTCCAAGGGCGCCGGCGTCGAGCGCGACCTCTCCGAGGGCATGACCCTCCTTCGCACGGCCTGCACCGAGGGCGACCCGCGAGGCTGCGTCACCCTGGGTGAGCTCTTCCACAAGGGCGGCGCCGTGCGCCGCGACCTCAACCGGGCGGCCGCGCTCTTCCGCGAGGCGTGCGAGGCCGACTCCCTCAAGGGCTGCAGCCGGCTGGCTGCCATGCGAGAGAAAGGCGACATCATCAGCCAGAGCCTCACCGAGGCCAAGGCGCTCTATACCCGGACGTGCGAAGGAGGCATCCTCAGCGACTGCTACCGGCTCGCTCGCCTTCTTGAAAAGGGCAACGAGGCCACCCGGCGCGAGCTTCTGCAGCTGTTCGCCAAGTCGTGCAACGGCGACGCCGCCGCGGCCTGCTACGAGGTGGGCCAGGCGTGGGAAGCGGCCCGCGACCCGATGAAAGCTCTGCCCTATTACCACAAAGCGTGTACCGGCGGCCACAAACCGTCATGCACGCGGGTCCGACGACTGCAGCAGTAGGGTCGAGACCGCGCCGCCGGGCGTATAATGGATCCGTTCCCTGGCAGTGGCCCCATCCCCTCGAGGGCCATAGACGTGAATGACCCATTCCCTCGACGGAGAGTTCAATGCCCTTGATCTCCTGGCTGCGCCTCAGGTGCACGAGGCGCGTGCTGTTGCCTGTTCTCTTCCTCGCCACGGTCGTAGCCGCGGTGAGCGCGGACGAGCCCCTCGACCTGCCGACACTTCCCGGCTACACCCGGGCCGCAACCCGGGATCTCAACAATCGCGGCCAGGCCGTCGGCCAGGCTCTCCGCACCGATTTCGCGCTGCCACGCCAGGCGATCCTCTGAGCGAAGAGACGGTCGAAGGCCACGACCGTCCAACCGCTGCCCACACTGGACGGCATGGTGGACGGGGACGCGAGCGCCATCGCTCGCAGGGGGATCCCGGTGGGCTTTTCGTCGATCCGCGTTGGCAACTCCACCTTTTTCCGGGCCGTCATCTGGAAGAAGGTACGGGGCGAGTGGGAGGCCGTCGAGCTCGAGCCGCCGCCCGGCTACACCGAAGCGATAGCGGCGGACGTGAACTCTCGCGGACAGGCCGTGGGCTGGGCGTTCAACCCCGGCGAGATCGTCAACGGCGACGTCGTCCGGAGCGCAGTCGTCTGGCAGCCCGTACGGGGCCAGGCCCACACCGTCGTCGTGCTCGAGACGCCCGAGGGCTTCCAGAGCACGGCCACGGGCATCAACGAGCTGGGCGATGTTGTGGGACGGGCCAACCGCACCGAGGTCAACGACACCGGCACCGGCACGTTCGAGCTCTCGGACATCGTGGTCTGGCGCCGGGTGCCGCGGCACCATGGCCTCCACCATCGAAGACATCCCGGATCCATCCGAACGCCCGTGGTGCTCCCGTCCACCCCGGGGCTTCCAAGAAACACCGTTGGGGCGATCAACCTGTTCGGACACGTGGTGGCCACGGCAGCCGGGCTTGTGAACGGCACCCAGACGACGCGCCCCGTCTTCTGGAAGCGCCGTCTGTGGAAGAGGGGCGGTCCGACCTACGAGAACCCCGTCGTGCTCCCGGTTCCGGAAGGCTTTTCCGACGCGTCCGTGACGGACATCAATCTGTTCGGGAAAGTGGTGGGGTCGGCGTTCGCGCGAGAGGGCGGCGCTCTCCGGTCCGCGAGTGCCGTCCTCTGGGCCCGCCGCCGCAGCGGCTGGACCGACGAGGTCCTGGACTCTCCCGAAGGTGCGACCTTCGTCTTCGGGACTCGGCTCAACGACTTCCGCTCGGTGGTCGGCAACAACCTCAGCCCGGCCGCTGGCTCGTCCGGTGCGCTCTTCTTGAAGCGCCGGTGCAAGTGGCACAAATAGACCGACGCCCGTAGACGACGATCCGAGCGGGATGGGCCGCCCACCTCGGGCACGCGGAAACCGAGGCGTGCGTCGTGTCCGTCGCGGTCGGCCTGGGCACCCTCGGCTCGCTGGCGTTCGCTCTCTTCGACGCGCCGGCGAGCCTGGTGTCCGCCCGCCTCGTCGTCGCGGCGCTCTCGCTTCTCTGGCTGCTCCGGGTCAGGCGCGAGGCTGTCGAGTCCCGGGATCGATGCCCAGCACCTCGGCCATCGTGAGACCCCACATGCGCTGCCGCGCCGACTCGGGGACGTGGTTGGCGTCGAGCATCTCCTGGAAGCGCTCGATGTTGGACACGAGACCACCCGGTCCCTCGTCTGTCCCGAAGACGATGTGCGCCCAGGCACCGGGGCCACCCTTCAGCGTGTGGGGGTTGACCTCGCCCTCCCCCGCCGACCACCAGAGGATCTCGCTGAGCCTCTCGAGACGGCCGAGCTTGATGAGCTTCGGCAGGGTCGAGCCCGTCACGTCGAAGTAGAGGTTGGGGTTCCAGCGGGCTGCCTCGGCCGCCTCCTCGTACCACGGGTTGCCGAGGTGGGCGCCCTGGATCACGGTGCGGGGAAACTGGCGACACAGCGTGTCCAGGTACATCGGGCGCATGCGAGAGGACGAGCCCCAGGTCGGGTTCTCGAATTCCCTGCGGCTGGAGATGCCCGTGTGGAGCAGCATGACCATCCCGTACTCCTCGCAGAGCCGGTAGGCCTGGAAGTACGAGGGGTCGTCCCAGTTCACCCGCGGGCTGTGGAACTTGATGCCTCGGAAGCCCTTCTTCTTGAACGTCTCGATCTGGCGCACGGCGGTGGGGTCGTCGGGCCGGACCCGGCCGTAGCCGATGAAGACGTCCGGATGCGACCGGACCGCATCGGCCATCAGCTCCAGATCCTCGATCCAGGTGTTGACGCACGCCATGGCGTTTCGCGGCCGATAGACCTCGACCATCTCCCGGACCCACGCCTCGGTCCCCCCGCAGTGGTTGTGCGAGTCCAGGATGAAGGCCGGTGGCTCTGCTCGCGTCTCCCCCTCCTGGACCGGGCGTGCCCCGGCCCGCGCTGCCGCCCCCAACGCCGCGGCCGCAGCGCCGCCACCGAGGAACTCTCTTCTCCCCATCCCGTCACGTGGTTCTGTCATTCCCTCTCCCTCATGATCTCCAGCAGAGGTGGGTCGGACTCCGGTTCCTTTGCTCTGAGTCGCCATTCTAGCCCGCCCGGGGGGACGATGGAGAGCGCAAAACAGCGGAGGCGCGGAGGTGGTGTAGTGTCTCCCCCCGATGCCGCGCCGCACCCGGATCCTGCTCCCCTCCCTAGCCTCGCTGGCCTTCGTCAGCCTCGGCCTGCCCGACAGGCTCCTGGGCACGGCGTGGCCGTCGATGCGGGCGTCGTTCGGGCTGTCCCTGGACGCACAAGGCGCACTGCTCCTCGCGGGCACGGTCGGCTACGTCGGGGCGAGCTTCGGGGCCAGCCACGTCCTCTCCCGCCTCACGCTGGGCCGCTTGCTCGCCGCCAGCGCTTCGCCACCGCCCTCGCGCTGCTCGGCTACGCCGCTTCGCCGTTCTGGTGGGCGCCTCACAGTTGGCTCTCGCGGTGGGCCTGCTCCTCACGCGCCACTCCTGGACGCCGACCACCGCTCCGACGGCCGCAGGGCTGGTGAAGAACGCCGCGATGAGACAGACCCTGCGTCTCTCCGCCGCGCGGCTCGGCGCCCTCGTCTACTTCGTCCACGTCGGCGTGGAGGTCGGTTTCGGTGTATGGGCCTTCACCCTGTTCACCGAGGGACGCGGCATCGCCCCGGCGGTCGCCGGTTTCTGGCTGAGCGTGTACTGGGGCGGGCTGACGGTCGGGCGGCTCCTCGCCTCTGTCGCGGCGGCGCGCATGTCCCCGGGTGCGCTCGTGCGGGGCTGCCTCGTCGCCATCTCCGCCGGGGCGGCTCTCGTCTGGGTCGACGGCACGGACATCGTCGCGTTCGCCGGGCTGACCCTGGCCGGCCTTGCGTGCGGGCCGGTCTTCCCCACCCTCATGGCCACGACCCCGGGCCGCGTGGGCGCCCTGCACGTGCCCCAGACCGTCGGCCTCCAGGTCGCGGCAGCGGCCCTCGGGGCCGCGCTCCTGCCCGCTCTCATGGGCGTCGTGGCCCAGCGCCTCGGACTCGAGACCCTGGGACCACAGCTGCTGGGGCTCTCGGTGGGAACACTCCTCGCGCACGAGGTTCTGCTTCGGCACCGGGCAACGTAGGGCCTTCCACGCACTTCAAGGACGCCTACCAGCGGAAGCGATGCCCTGCTCGATCTTGGCGGTGTCGGGTGTCTCAGGTATTGGACCACGGTCTCTCTCTTCCGGAAAGAAACGTCGAATGGATCTATGAGCCACTCTGTGAAAGCATGTCGGTGCCTGCCTTCAGATTTGCGACCGACCCGGCCGGAGTGAGCGTCCATCATCTTGCGCCCGACGAAAACGAGTGCGCCGACGAGTAGAGCGGCGGCGGGCAACGGCGCATTCAGGCCCCGTGCACGAGTCGAGGCATGCCGAACGGCGGACCTCACCCCATGACACGTCCATTCCAGAAGATCCTGGTCGCCAACCGGGGCGAGATCGCCATCCGCGTCATGCGCGCATCGACCGAGCTCAGCCTGCGGACCGTGGCCATCTACTCCGAGGAGGATCGCCTCGCGCTGCATCGCTACAAAGCAGACGAGTCATATCTGATCGGGCGGGGCAGGAGCCCGCTGGGCGCCTATCTGGAGATCGAGGAGATCGCCGATCTCGCCGCCAAGAAAGAGTGCGACGCCGTCCATCCCGGGTACGGCTTCCTTGCCGAGAACCCGGACTTCGCCCGCGCGTGCCGAGACCGCGGCATCGCGTTCGTCGGGCCGCCCCCGGAGGTCATGGCGCGCGCGGCGGACAAGATCGCGGCCCGACGTCTCGCCGAAACCGCCGGTGTTCCCTGCGTTCCCGGCCTCTCGTTTCCCGTGGACGCGGCGACCGCTCGGGACTTCGGGGGGCGTGTTGGCTACCCCGTGATCCTGAAGGCCGCCGCCGGTGGTGGTGGACGGGGGATCCGGGTGTGCCGGACGGCGAGAGAGATCGACCAACGCCTGATCGAGGCGAAGCGGGAGGCCAAAAGCGCCTTCGGCCGCGACGACGTCTACGTCGAGCGGTTCATCGAACGGCCGAAGCACATCGAGGTTCAGATTCTCGGGGACGCGCACGGCACCGTCGTTCATCTCTTCGAAAGGGACTGCTCGGTTCAGCGGCGCCACCAGAAGGTGATCGAGATCGCACCGGCCACGGGCCTTCCCGAGGATAGCCGGGTCGCGATGGCGGCAGCCGCGGTCCGGATCGGGCGGGAGGCTCAATACGAGAACGCCGGCACGGTGGAGTTCCTCTACGAGCCGGAGTCCGGGCACTTCTTCTTCATCGAGGTCAACGCCAGGATCCAGGTCGAGCACACCGTGACCGAGGCCGTCACCGGGATCGACCTCGTCAAGGCGCAGATCCGGATCGCGGAAGGCGCGGCGCTCGATCATCCCGATGTCGGTGTCGATGGGCAGGCATCGATCCAGGCGCGCGGCGTGGCGATCCAGTGCCGGATCACCACCGAAGATCCCGGCAACGAGTTCCTTCCGGACTATGGCCGGATCACGGCCTACCGATCCGCGGGCGGACACGGCATCCGCCTCGATGCCGGGACGGCCTTCGCCGGCGCCGTCATCCAGCCGTACTACGACTCGCTGCTCGTGAAGGTGACGGCTTCGGGCCGCGGACTGCACGAGGCAGCCGACCGGATGAAGCGCGCGCTGGCCGAGTTCCGGGTGCGCGGTCTCAAGACGAACATCCCGTTCCTCCACAACGTCCTCCGGCACCCGGAGTTCCTGTCGGGCGACGCGCGCACGGACTTCATCGAGTCGCACCCGGAGGTGCTCCGGTTCGAGAGGACCCGCGACCGGGCCAATCGCCTTCTGACGTTCCTGGCGGAAGTCACGGTCAACGGGAACCCACTCGTGAAAGGGAAACCGAAACCGGAGCGAATCGAGATGCCCAGGCGGCCCGAGGTCCTCACGGACCCGGGTGACCGCGTCACGGGCACGCGGCTCATCCTGAAGGAAAAGGGGCCGGAGGGTCTCGCGGCCTGGATGAGCAAGGAGCGCCGGCTCCTGATCACGGACACGACGTTTCGGGACGCGCATCAGTCCCTCCTGGCCACGCGTGTTCGGACGGCCGACGGCGTGCCGGGCCTGGGCGCCATGGCACGGGCCCTCCCCGGAGTCTTCTCGTATGAGATGTGGGGCGGAGCGACCTTCGATGTCTCGCTCCGGTTCCTGCACGAGTGCCCATGGGACCGCCTCGAAGCGGTCCGTGAGGCCGTCCCCGACACGCTCCTGCAGATGCTCCTGCGAGCATCGAACGCCGTCGGGTACACGAACTACCCGGACAACGTCGTCCAGCGGTTCGTGAAGGGGGCGGCGTCTCACGGCATCGATCTCTTCCGCGTGTTCGACTCTCTCAACTGGATCGAGGGCATGCGCGTGGCCTGCGATGCGGTCCTCGACTCGGGGAAGATCCTCGAGGCCGCCATCTGCTACACGGGCGACATCGAGGACCCGAGCCGCACCAAGTACTCGCTCCGCTACTACACCGGGCTCGCCAGGGAGCTGAAGCGCGCCGGCACCCACATCCTCGGGATCAAGGACATGGCCGGGCTCCTCAAGCCTTTTGCGGCGCGCACCCTCGTCAAGGCCTTGAAAGAGGAGACGGGCCTGCCCATCCATCTGCACACCCACGACACCGCGGGGATCCAGGCGGCGACCCTGCTCGTCGCCGCCGAGGCGGGGGTCGACGCCGTGGACTGCGCCCTGGCCTCGATGTCGGGCCTCACCTCCCAGCCGAACCTGAACTCGATCGTGGCCTCGCTGCGCTTCCACGACCGCGACACCGGCCTAGACCTCACCGCCCTGGACGAGATCTCACGCTACTGGGAGGAGGTTCGGCGGATGTACGCGCCGTTCGAGTCCGACCTTCGCGCCGGCACGGCTACGGTGTATCAGCACGAGATGCCAGGGGGCCAGTACACCAACCTGCGTGTCCAGGCCGAGTCGCTCGGTCTACGTAGCCGTTGGACGGACGTGCTACGCGCCTACGCCGAGGCAAACCTGCTCCTCGGGGATCTCGTCAAGGTCACGCCCTCTTCGAAGGTAGTCGGCGACCTGGCGCTGTTCATGGTCACGAACGACCTCTCGGGCGAGGAGCTGGAAAGACGAGCGGACGAGCTGTCGCTTCCCGCCTCGGTCCACAGCTTTTTTCGGGGCGACATCGGCCAACCGCCGGGCGGCTTCCCGAGAAAGCTCCAGAGCGCGGTCCTCAAGGGTGAGCCGCCGCTCCAGGGCCGGCCCGGCGCCATGCTCGAGCCCGTGGACTGGGAGCTGCTCCGCGCCGATCTGGAGAAGACGAACGATCTCCCGGTGCGAGACGTGGACGTGCTCTCCTATGCCCTATACTCGAAGGTCACGCTAGACTTCCTGCGGCACCGCCGGGACTTCCACCGCGTGGACCTCGTTCCCACCCTTGCGTTCCTCTACGGCATGGCCGAGGAAGAGGAGATCGAGGTCGAGATCGAGCCGGGGAAGATCCTGTATATCAAGCTCGTCGCCGTCTCGAAGCCGGATCCGCAAGGCATGAGGACCCTCCTCTTCGAGCTCAACGGCGCGCCCCGGGACATCCGAGTGCGCGACCGATCGCTCGATGTCGAGGTCGAGCAACGGCTCCGGGCAGATTCCGACGACCTCCATCACCTTGGCTCGCCCATGCCGGGGGCGGTTGTGGACGTTCTGGTGTCGCCGGGGGCCACGGTCGCACGGGGCGACTCGGTCGCCGTGATCGAGGCAATGAAGATGGAGACGGTCGTGACCAGCCCTGTGGCCGGAAAGATTGCTCAGGTGCACGTCAAACCGGGTGACAGGCTCCAGGCGAACGACCTCCTCGTCGTGTTTGCGTGACCCCCGGAGGCGGGCGCACCTCTGATAGCCACTGACCGTTTGACACGATCCATGACTCGCCGTGCCGGAAAATATTGGTCCGGCGGCTCCGCCCGACCTGGATTCCGGAGAGCGCCTGGCGGACCTCGTTGCTGTGGCCCGACGGGCGCTGGTTGGGCAACCGAGCACCGCACAGCCGCATGCTGGTGCCCTCTGCGCGAGGGGCGACCCGACGTAGAGATGGGATGGTACGCCCGGTAGGGTTCGAACCTACAGCCTTCGGCTTCTGAAAAGGAAACGACAGAAGCACAGGGCTACACTTATTCCTCTCAATTCCCCATTATTCGGTGATCCTGTGTTAGATAGGTGCTACTGTCCCGCTGGAGAGACGGTGGCCATGAGGAACCTATAGCGAACCTTCATACCGAAAAGCAATATGCAAGAGAGAAGTCGATGAGAGTAACGCGAGCTTGGCTCAACTCCCTCGAACCCACGCACAAAGGCGAGTACGCAGACGACGAAGTGCCAGGGCTAAGGCTTCGTGTCTCCGATAAGGGCGGACGGAGTTGGAGCATCCTTGTCACACCGCCCAATGGTAGGCGGAAGCGGTTGACCATCGGCAGCGCCCTGATCATTACGCCGAAGCAAGCCAGGGAGAAAGCCAGGCAGCTCTCCGCTCAGGCTCGCCTTGGCATGACCCCAAGAAAGGCTAGTCGCTCGGGGCCAACGATCAAGAAGCTGTTTGAGGCGTACCAGCTCTCACACGATTGGGCCAAGCTGGCAGACAGCACTCGCGCAAACTGGCAGAGCTACTTTGGTGTCCACATCCTCCCCCACCTGGGCAACCGCGCACCAGACTCGATCACGAAGCAAGACCTGCGTACCTGGTCGGGGGAGGTGGCGAAGGAGACGCCCACTGCGGCGAACCGTTCCTTCGAGGCACTCAAGCGTCTGTACAACTGGGCTCTTGACGGCAACCTCATCGACTGCCCCAACCCGCTGCTTCGTCTTCCCAAGCCTTCGCCAGAGCTGCAGAGGGACCGGGTGTACACCGATGCGGAGTTGAAGCGGGCTCTGGAGGCAACGGCAGGGACGCCCGTGGAGGTCCTCTTCCGCCTGCTCATGCTCACGATGCTCCGGAGCGGCGAGACAAGGGCCATTCGCCTCTCGTGGTTCGACTGGCAGACCAATGTGCTGACTCTACCCGCACCGGCAACAAAGAGCGGCACGACGCATCCCGTCCCGCTTTCTACGGATGCAGCCTTCCTGCTTCGCGGAATGGGGGGTGTGCATGAGGACAGCCCTGTCGACCGTGCGAAAAGGGAAGCTCCGGCCGGAGCCGATCCTGCCCTGTTCCCTGCAAACACACAGGACGGGACGATGGGTCTACCTCACCGGTGGATGCGAGAGATTGGCGAAAAGGCTGGGATCAAGGAACTCAGGCTGCATGACGTGCGGCGCACTGGAGCGTCCCGCCTGGAGGACCTTCAAGTAGAGAGCGATGTGATCGAGGCGGCTCTGGGCCACTCGCGCCCCTCCCTGACCAAGACCTACCGCCCGGGATTCCCGACAGCGAAGGTCCGGACCGCCCTCACCAAGCTGGCTGACCACTGGCGGGAGGCATTGGGAGATGCGTGGTGGGAGCCGGACGAAGAAGAAGCGGAAAGCCATCGCTGCGGAGTTTGCCGGGTGGGACATGTAGCGAGGGTCTAGCTAGCTCTCAAACCTCAGCCCCTCAATCCACGCCTGCGCCTCATCACTCGGGACCAAGCCAGACCCCACCTGAGCCCTGGCGATCTCCCAGGCCCGTAGCACTCCCTCATCATCGAGGACGCTGCAGCCCAAGAATCGGCCACGAGGCGTGGGCAGCGGTAGTAGGCACTCGTCGATCCAAACCCAGTAGACCAGCATGGTGTGAGCCTGACCCCGTAGGGCAGTTACCTCTTCCCCTCTTGGGACGGTTTCTATAGTGTCCCAGTGCGAGGAGGAGGCGCGTATGAAGCGGTCACTCATCTATTGCGCGACCTTCGCAGCCCTGCCAATGTTCGCTGCACCGGAAGCTGCGGCTGACATTAGGGCTGACAATGCGGCGGGGTTTTGCGAGGCCATCGCACTGGAACCCAAGGCCGGAGAGCTGGAACGCACCTACGACAACGGCTGGTGCAGGGGGATGTTTGCGATTGTCGAGAGGCTGCTTCGCTTGGAAGACGGTTACGACGATCCGCCATACGAGGCGTTCTCGGGTGTGTGCAGGCCTCTTGACTGGATGAAGGGGTGGAGAGGTCGCAATGGAATCGAGGCTCTTGTCGCCATCTACCACCGGTATGTCTATTCCCTTCCGGTTGAACGACAACAAGAAAGCTTTCTCAGAATAGTGGCCGAGAGCATGGAGCACGCCTTCCCCTGTGGCGATGAAGAGCGAAAAGAAAAGGAGTCCCGGCGTCAGCGCTGAGCGACAGGCTCCGCGACCGGAGCTGCCGCATGTGGCTGATCGTCGGGTTTCGAGGGGGTGAGGAATGAAAAAGCTGTTGGGCGTTCTGCTGATGGCTGGACTCGTCGGCTGCTCCAAGGATTCCGGCACGATCTACACCCACACGCATGTCGAGCGGGACACTCACAAGTACGAAAAGGCAAGATCGCAGCGGCCCCGCCCTCTACGGTTCTGATGAACGGGGAGGCGCTTAGTGGATGCGAAGCGGTGAACGTCGAGAACTTCAGCTGCCCGGAGTGGGTACGCATCGGCGGCGACCTCGATCATTGCCTGTACTACGACGACGAAGTTACCTTCGTGACGTACTACCTGTCCTATGTTGTGGGTAAGGGGAAGATGGTTTCGCTCATTCTGACTATCGTGGGGTGGGTTGTCCTGATTATCGGGGGCTTCATCGCGTTCATGACCGTGATGACGGCGGGGAGATGAAGATGCTAGTCGTCGTTCTGTTGGTGGTTGGATTGTTCTCAGCTCCTGCGTTCGCAGCAGACTGCAAGCCTATCGGGAGCAGTGGGGATGGGATGCTCCAGGCGAAATGGATACAACGCGAACTGATCAACTCCAAGCCCCCATGCGCCTCCCCATCCTCGTCACTGCCTACTTCGGCTACAAAGCCAACGAACGGCCTGAGCCCTTCAGCGTTGATGAGGACCTGTTCGACATTGCTGAGGTCGAGGACCGCTGGCACGAACCTGACGCCGAGTACTTCAGAGTTCGGACGGCTGACAGCAAGCGGTACATCCTGCGTTACAGCGAACTGGTCGATGAATGGACCTTGCAAAGCGGCTTTGATGGCGACAAACTGCTTGGCAGACCCGGCATTGAGTTGGTCACGGTGCAGGCTGCTCGGATCCGTGAAGCCCAGAGCCGCGTCCTTGGTTGTGAGCATTGTCAGCCGGATGACGCGGAGGTGCCATTCGACTGGCTGCTACAGGAGGTCACAGGAAGGACGGGTAACGTGGACTTCATCATGACTGAGCCAGCGAAGTGCCCGAGGTGTATGCGAGCGGTTACAGAGAAGACGCTGGTGGAGTGGTGAGTGGGGCGATGTATGTAAACAGATCTCTAGTCCAATAGGTCAAGGGAAAGCCTGTAGTAACGAATCTCAACGGAAGGAACCTCCTTCACAACCTCTATCAGACTAGTATCAGCTGCCTCCGACAGGATGATTCCCCTAACATCCTTATCTTTCGCTAGATGCTGTCGCACCCAGCTCATGTATCTCAGAATCTGCAGCAGCGTTTCGTGGGGAGCCTCACCTTTTTTCAATTCGATGACAACGAAATCACGGGTTGCGGCATCGACGCACAGCAAATCGATACGTCCGTCCTTATAGGTGTACTGTCGCCCGTTCTTTCCAGTCTCGTCTTTGAAAAGACTCAGGCCCATGCTGGGCAGGAGTCGTCAGAGCCGCCGGAGACCGCGATTAGGGCCTCTCATTCCCATCGAAGGGCCCCGCCGAGGGGGGAGGGGCCGAAAAGCAACCCCCTATGAATTATCAATAGACCAACCTGATGAATCTTGAGCCTGAAGATCTGCGGTCGATCACGCCGGCGACATCAGAAACGACGGGGATTCCGCTGGTTGGGATGCAACAATACCTAGCCGTGCGAAAGGAGATCGTGAAAATGACGCGAACCTGGGACACTCTGCTGTTTGCCACCACGCTGGCCTTCGCCACCCTGACCATCGTCGGTAGCGCCGAAACCCCCAAAGTTGACACCTCCAAAAAGGTCGAACGCGTCGGCTCCGTTATCGGCATCAGGAAAGACAAAATAGACGAGTACAAACGCCTACACGCCGACGCCTGGCCCGGCGTCCTCCGAATGATCAACCAAGGCAACATTCGCAACTACGCCATCTACCTCACCGAAATCGAAAACGACAAGTTCTATCTCTTCAGTCACTTCGAATACGTCGGCGACGATTTCGAGAAGGACATGAAGAAAATGGCCGACGACCCCACCACACAACGGTGGTGGAAGCTCACCGACCCATGCCAGATCCCCGTCCCGAAGCGCAACTCCGGCGAGCATTGGAAAAGAATGGAGGAGGTTTTCTACACGCCGTAGCATCGTTCCACTCCCGTTTGGCAGATCCCACCGCGAAAGGCCGAGCATGCGAATCGATGCCCACCAGCATTTCTGGAAGATCGCACGATTCGACTACACTTGGATGGGCCCGGACCTCGGCGTCCTGGCCCGCGACTACAGACCCGCCGACCTCGAACCAGTGCTCCGCCAAAATAGAATCGACGCAACCGTCCTCGTACAAACCATCAGTTCACTCGACGAGACCCGATGGCTTCTCCAACTGTCGCAACAGCATCGATTCATCGCCGGCGTCGTTGGCTGGGTAGACCGCACCGATCCCGCTGTCGGTGACATCCTCGACGAACTCTCGGCCCATCCCGAATTCGTCGGCGTCCGACACCAGGTCCACGACGAACCGGACGACGAGTGGCTGCTTAGGCCAGACGTGCAGCACGGCCCCGGCGAACTCGCCCGCCGGTCCGTCCCCTACGACCTCTTCATAAAACCCAGGCATCTGTCCGTCTCGCTCGAAACCGCCCGAAGCTTTCCCAACCTTCCCCTCATCATCGACCACATCGCCAAGCCCGCGATCGCCAACCGAGTCTGGGACGACTGGGCCGACGGAATCACCGCCCTCGCAGGATGCCCGAACGTCGCCTGCAAGCTCTCCGGGATGATCACCGAAGCGGACTGCGAGCAATGGACCCCCGACGATCTTGCTCCCTATCTTGAGCACGTGATCGAAGCGTTCAGAACGCAGCGCGTGCTATTCGGGAGCGACTGGCCGGTTTGCCTCCTGGCCGGCAATTACGACCGCGTCGTCGAGGCACTGACAAAGAACCTCGGCGAACTTACAACGGTCGAGCGGCAGGACATCTTTGGAAACAATGCCGCCCGATGGTACCGACTGGAGAAACAGACATGAAGTTGAAAGACAAAGTCGCCATCATCACCGGCGGCTCAAAGGGTATCGGCCTCGGTTGTGCCCGCGTCTTCGCTAAATACGGATGCACCGTCGTCATGGTTTCCCGCGGTCAAGAGGCTGGCGAGGCAGCCGAAAAGGAATTGACTGACGCCGGCTACGCGGCGCACTTCTGCCGCTGTGACGTCACCAGCGAAGCAGATATGCACTCCGCGATCGACGGCACGGCCGAACGCTTCGGCCGGCTCGACTGCATCGTCAACAATGCAGGCTGGCACCCCCCCACCATGACCATCGACCAGACCACCGTCGATGACTACGAGAAACTGCTCCGCCTCAATCTCACCTCCACATTCATGGGCTGTAAATTCGCCATACCCCACCTGCGCGAAACCCGAGGCTCCATCATCAACATGTCCAGCGAGGTCGCCCTCATCGGACAGGCCGCCGCCCCCAGCTACGTTTCAACAAAAGCCGCCCAGATCGGGCTCACCAAGGCATTGGCCATCGACCTCGCCCCACAAACTGTACGCGTCAACGCCGTCTGCCCTGCTGGCGTCCTCACCCCGCTTATGCGGCAATGGGCCGACACCCAATTCGACCCCAAGGCTGCTCTCGAAATCGTCGATTCCTGGCACCTGCTCGGCCGAATGGCCACCATCGACGAAATCGGCGAGGTCTGCGCCTTCCTCGCATCCCAAGAAGCATCCTTCATCACCGGACAGGCAATTTGCCCCGACGGCGGCGCTCCGCTCGGATATCGAAGACCGGATACCGAAGCTCGGTAACCAGGAACTGCCCTCTCCGTCACCAACCTCACGGCAGGCAAAGGAAATGCCCGTTCATGAACATAGACACCATCGACCTTGGAATCATCATCGTCTACCTGATCGGCATCGTTACAATCGGTATCCTCGTCGGCAGACGACACGTCGCCAGTGGAAGCGAATATTTCCTGGCCGGCCGATCACTCGGATGGCCCGTGATCGGACTCGCCCTGTTCGCCACCAACATTTCAACCGTCCACCTCGTCGGACTGGCGGCCGACGGGTATCGAGTCGGACTCGTGATCGGAAACTTCGAATGGATGGCCACCTTCTGCCTCATCCTGCTTGGCCTCATCTTCGCACCCTTCTATTTCCGAAACAGGGTCTCCACACTCCCCGAATACCTGGAAAAACGCTTCGGATCCGGTTCACGAACCTTCCTGGCGTTCATGTCCGTCGTCGGAGCACTCTTCATCCACATCGGCATGAGCCTCTACGCCGGCGCCACCATCTTCGAGCAGTTCTTCGGAATCAACGTCTATGCCTCGATCATCATTGTTTCGAGCCTCACTGCCCTCTACACCATCCTCGGCGGACTCAAGGCCGTCGTCGTGACCGAGTCCATTCAGACCGTCATCCTGCTCCTCGGCGGACTCGCCGTCACCGTTTTCGCCCTCCTTGCTCTGCCCGAACAAGGCATCAACACCTACGCCCAACTCAAGACCGCCGCCGGACCGATCCGCCTCAGCATGATCCACGCCAGTGGCGGACTCGCATGGTACGCCGTCCTCCTCGGCTATCCCGTCCTCGGAATCTGGTACTGGTGCGCGGACCAGACCATCGTCCAACGCGTCCTCGGCGCAAAGAGCGAACGAGATGCCCAGTTCGGACCCCTCTTTGCAGGGTTCATCAAAATCTTGCCCGTCTTCTTCATGGTCTTCCCGGGAGTTCTCGCTTTCGTCTTGTTCGCCGATCACATCGGTGACAACCCCAATCAGGCGCTTCCCGTCCTCATCAACCAACTTGTCCCTGTCGGGCTCAAGGGGTTGGTCACCGCCGGACTCCTCGCCGCTCTCATGAGCACTATCGCCGGCGCGCTCAACAGCGTCAGCACACTCGTCAGCATCGACATCGTTAGGCGCCTCCAACCTGAAATCTCCGACAAGACTTTGGTCAACATCGGCCGAGTGACCGCCTGCGCCGTGATGATCCTGGCCATGATCTGGTCAACGCAGGGCGGCAAGTTCGAGAGCATCTTTACGGGCATCAACGCCATGATCGCCTGCCTCGCCCCGCCTATCACAACAGTCTTCCTTTGGGGCGTGTTCTGGCCTCGCGGCACCGCACGTGCATCTCTCGCCACACTCGTCCTCGGATTCCTGCTCGGCGCGCTCACCTTCACATTCGACTTCCCGTTAATTGGTAACGAGCGAATCGTCACCGACAGATGGGGCATCCCCTTCCTGATGCAGGCATGGTGGCTCTTCTGCATCTGCTCGGCGTTGTTCATCGCAGTCAGTCTGACCGGCCCAAAGCCCGCCCGAGAGAAAATCGACGGCCTCTGCTGGCGAAACCCGTTGGTCGCCCTTCGACACGGAAAGATGCAGGGAATCCGTGATCCGCGCGTCGTGGCTGCGGGCCTCATCATCATCATGGTGACGCTCTACGCGATCTTTCAATGAACCAGATTAGTGCGTGTCTGACTATGGCGTAGCGAGTGGTCCTTCGTGAGCCTACCCGGGGCGTCCGCTCACGCCTCAGACGAGAAGTGGCTTTCTCCAATCTTTCTGCAAGCCAGATTTTAATAAAGGAGATCGCATATGCTACCCATTGTCGATACGCACCAGCACCTCTGGGATATCGACCAGTTCTCGCTGCCCTGGCTGGCGGATGTCGAGGCGTTGCGGCGCAACTATCTGATGAGCGACTATCTGCAGACCTCGGCCCACTCCAACGTGGCCAAAACCGTCTATATGGAGGTGGACGTCACCCCCGAGCAGCAGACGGCGGAAGCCGAGTTCGTGATCGAGATGAGCGGGCGGGACGACAACCCCATGGCCGGTGGGGTGATCGGCGGCTATCCCGGGCGTCCGGGTTTCCGTCAGTATATCGAACCGTTCAAGGACGCGGCCCCGATCAAGGGGATACGCCAGGTGCTGCACGTGCCCACGGCGGCGCCCGGTCACTGTCTGACGGTGGACTTCGTCCGCGACGTGCAATACCTGGGCGAGTTGGGCAAGAGCTTCGATCTATGCATGAGACCGAGCGAGCTGGCCGACGCCGTGGCGCTGGTGAAACAGTGCCCGGACACCCTGTTTATCCTCGACCACTGCGGCAACGCCGATCCGTCGATCGTCAACGGCGCCGCCGCACACGATGCGGACAGCCACGGCAAGGCGCAGTGGGAAGGGGATATCGGCGCGTTGGGTCAGTGTGAGAACGCAGTCTGCAAGATCTCGGGCATCATCGCCCGCGTCACTGAAGGGTGGACCGCCGACACCCTGGCACCCACCGTCAACCACTGTCTGGCCAGTTTTGGCCCGGACCGGGTGGTTTTTGGCGGCGACTGGCCGGTCTGCAGTCTTGGGGCCAGCTTCGGCGAGTGGGCCCGGGCCCTGCGCGAGATCGTCACCGGTCGGTCGGAACAGGAGCAGGCCCAGCTGCTCGCCGGTAACGCCGAACGGCTCTACGGGTTGGATTGATATGGACCCGTTCGAGAAGGTGCCGATCGGCGATACGGGGGTGGAGGTGACCCGGCTGGGTCTTGGCGGCGCGCCGCTGGGTGGCATGGTGCTGGCCGACGGGATCTTTCAGGGCAGCAGTTACCAGGAGGCGCTGAATCTGATCCATCGAGCTTACCAAATGGGGGTACGCTACTTCGATACGGCCCCCCTCTACGGCGAGGGGCGCAGCGAAGTCCGCTACGGACGGGCCCTGGCTGAGTATCCCCGCGCGTCTTTCGCCATTTCGACCAAGGTCTCGCGGCTCCTGCAGCCCGTCGATCCGAACGATCTCAATCCCTACAGCGAAGACGGCATCCCCCGTTTAACCTGTGCGTTCGACTTCAGCGCGAAGGGCATACGGACTTCGCTCGCCTCCAGCCTGGATCGGTTGGGGCTGGAGGCGGTGGACATCGTCTTCCTCCACGACAGCGACTTCATGGATCAACACGAGGACGCGGTGTTTGTGGAGGGACTGGAAGCGGTGACCCAGTTGAAATCCGAAGGCGTGGTCAAAGCCATCGGCCTGGGCATCAACGAGTGGCAGCGGAGCGGGCGGATGGTCGAGCGCTTCGATCTGGACTATGTTCTCCTGGCCGGCCGCTACACGCTTCTGGATCAATCGGCATTGCCCGAGTTTCTGCCGCTCTGCCTGCAGCGCGGGGTCAAGCTGACCATCGGCGGCCCCTACAACAGTGGCATCCTGGCCCGCGATCTGGATCGCCCCGTCTCCTTCAACTACCAGCCCGCACCCGAGCATCTGGTGGCGCGGGCGAAACAGCTGCACGCCGTATGCGCGCGCCACGGCGTCCCGCTGCGGGCCGCGGCGCTGCAGTTTGTCTTCGGCCACGAGGCGGTTCTCTCCACCGTGCCCGGTGCGGCCACGGTAGACGAGTTGGAGGACAACGTGCGGATGATGCAGTGGGAAATCCCCTCGGCCTTGTGGGACGAGCTGAAAGCCGAAGGGCTGTTGCCCGAAGACGCACCGACGCCTTGAAGACGAGTTGGGACCAAGCTCCGGATAGGCTTTCTCCCTGACCCCCTCTTCCTCACTGACTCAAGAGCTCTGAGATGACCCCCTCTTCCTCAAGAGCTCTGAGAAGATGGCCCTGCATGAGCGACCAGCAGCTTCTTCATCTCTCCCCATAGCCGGCTACGAAGAAGATCACGGACAGGTGTCCTGACAAAAACGTACGTGACAAGTTTGCTGTGCCCGGGACATGAACTCGGATTGATCCGCTGGAGTAATGAAGGCTGGATCGGAATGACTGCCGAGGAAGAGATACGTGTAGTACTGGACGCCCCACGCCCCTAACTCGTCTATTGTGTTGTCATTGCTACCGCAGGTGTGCGGCAAAAAGGTGTGCCGGGCTTCGTGCACGAATAATACCAACAGCCCGGCGACCCATCGAAACTCTGTAGGGTCAGTCAGCGCCGAAAGGTTGTTAGTTTGTATGTTGATCATGTTATCCGTACAGCAGAAACTGCCGCCGATGTCGCTCCGAAATCGGATACCCCAGATTGCGGACACCATCCATTCATATAGCGAGTTGGATGTCCATGGTAGTGGAGCATCAAATTCAAGGTGGCGCATGATTGTCAGCACGCGATAGGCCTGTGCTTCAAGGAGCGTCAGGTCACGAGAGCTCTGCGCGGCGGAGCACACGCTTTGGCCAACCGTCGGGTCGCCTTCGAACGAGAGCGTCAGATCGCTATCACTCCTCGCCACTTCCTCCGGTGTCGGGCACCGTGCGAGGATGTTATTCGCACTCTCAAACGTCGACGTCGTGGCCGTTACCGTGACCTCTACCGAGTCACTCTGCCCCTCATGCGTTCCTGTGATAGTGGCCGTGCCCGCTGCGACGGCCGTTACCGTGCCGTCGTCGTTCACGGTCGCCACGCTCTCCTCGCTAGATAGCCAGTCCACCCTATTGGGATCTACCGTGCCGCTCGTCCCATCGCTGTAAGTAGCCGTCGCCGTCACGGTCGCCGTGCCCCCGACGCTTAACGTGATCGCCGAGGCACTGACCGAGAGGCTCGTGACGGTTTGCGTCGATGGGGTCGTTGTGGTTGGCGCGGTCGGGGACGAGTTTTCGCCACAGGTCACCGTGGCCACGGTGGCAATGACGATGGTAATGAAACGGCCGCGGCTTGATTTCACGTTCCGTGCCTCCCCCGACGACCATGTTGACGAA
>CAUZDW010000058.1:0-24807 GCA_963578825.1 Vicinamibacteria bacterium | reverse complement strand
ACTGTGTGCTACCGTCGGGCATCTGAAAGCTCCTGTGTTTGTGGGGTCCGGCCTTTATCCAAAGCCATTCTCCACCCAGGGGCTTTCTTTTTGGGTCCTACCGACGAATTATTCAGGCTAGCTGGCGATCGACGGATGGTATCGGAGACGGCGGCGTCCAGGTCGGCTCGTGAACGCCCCTGGAAGATAATGGGCCGCTATGGCCCCGCCCCTGAAGGGGCGAAGGAGGAAATCGTGCGCATGATGATGACGGCGTTTGCCCTGCTGCTGGTGTCGGGAATCCTGGCCGCTGGTGAGCCGGCCTTCACCGAAGGCGCGATTCACGTCGGCGTGGTGGTGAAGGACCTCGAGGCGTCGACTGCCTTCTACACCCAGGTGATCGGGATGAAGAAGACAGGCGAGTTCGACGTGGACTCGGCATTCGGCGAAGCTTCAGGGCTCACGGGGGGTCTTGCATTCCACGTGGACGTCTTCAAGCTTCGGGACGAGCCCGACGCGGCCCAGTTCAAGATGATGTCCTTCGAGAAGGATGCGAAGAGCCCCAGGAGCACCCACATCCAGGATGCGCTCGGCGCGCAGTACGTCACCCTGAACGTGGCCGATCTGACACCCTTCGTCGCGCGCATCAAGGCCGCGGGTGTTCCCTTTCTGGGCGAAACGCCGATCCCCCTCTTCGACACGGGGCGTCACTTCGTCCTCGTCCAGGACCCCGACGGCACGTTCATCGAGCTGATCGGGCCGATGAAGTGAGGCTCTCGGCTCAGTCGAAGTAGGTCTTCCGCGCGAGGACGCGGCCGCTCCCGCCGACGAGGTCGACGTCGATGTCGTGGCGGCCGGAGGGCCCACCAGGGTGTGCGACCTCGAGCACGTAGTGACCCTCGAGGGCCGCCTCGAGCCGGCTCATGGCTTGCCCGGAGAAATTGTGGGCGCGGGCGTAGAAGCCGCCCGTCTCTGCGGCGATGTCCTGAAGACCCACCTCGAGGGTGTGGTGGTCAGCGTCGGTCACGTCGAGGGTGAAGACAGTGACATCCGCCTCCAACAGGGCCCAGCGAGCGATGCCGTAGTCGGAATGGAAGCTGATCCCGGGTCCACTGAGCTCGCCCATCCCGTGGCCGAAGAAGACGAGCGTCGTTGAGCCCGGGACCTGGCCCAGGGCCTCCCCGATGAGCTTGAGCGCCGTCTCCGGCAAGGCCACCCGGCGAGACTCTTCGAGGCCGCGAGTGACGGGTCGGGGCCTGGCTCGATGTAGCGGGGCCGTTCCTTGAAGATCACGTCGGACTCGAGGGCGCGATCCAGGCTGTCCTTGTCGGCGGTGAAGTCTCGCCACAGCTTGAGGTGCGTGTCGAACGAGAGGATCGCCACCCGGTCCTCGGGACCGAAGCGGGAGATCATGCGGCGCGCCTCCTTCAGGAGGAGCATGAACCCGCCGATGCGCGACGGATGCAGCTCCTTCTGGAAGAAGAGCACCACGAGGCGGCCCCGGACCGGAGGCGGCAGGAGTGTGGCGGAATCCGCCGGAAACCCGTCCGTGGCGGGACGGGCCTCGGCGCCTCGGGCCGAGATCCAGGTGACGGAGACGAGCTCCGCGAGATCGCCGTCAATGCGCACGCGAAAGTTCTCTGGCCCCAAGCCGGGGACCGCCTTCCCCCGATGGAGGACCCGGGCATCGACCATGACGCGTTCGACGGACACGGTCTCCTGCAGGACAGGAGGGACCTCCGGTTCCTGCAGCGCTTCGCCCGCGAGGAGGAGGAGCGATGCGAGAGGCGACACGCCGAGACGTTAGCACGTAGAGGCCCGCGGGCTTGCGGCGAGCCGGGCAGGTACAATCCCCTGGATCCGGAGACCTCGATGGCTGTGGAAACGCTTGCGCAACTCTTCGAGCTGATGCACTCGACGATCCCCGCGCGCCGGGCGCTGACACTCGAAGCGCTGGCGTCCCGGCCGGGGAGCCCGGATGCGATCCGGCTCCTCCGCGACGCCCTCGGCGCCCTCGAGGCCATCCCGGACGGTCCCACCGGACGCCGCCTGGCAATCGAGGGAGGACGATCCATCCGGGTCGAGCTCGGCTACGAGCTCGGCGAGCTCCGGAAGGACCTCACCTTCCTGAAGCAGGGCGAGGAGGCGCTTCTCGCGCATCTCGCCGAGCGTCACAAGGGCCTCCGTGAGGAAGTCGCAGCGGGGCTCGACGCCCTCGAGGGAATCGCGCTCCAGACGTTCGTGACCGACCGGGACGGCACCGTCAACAACTACGCGGGCCGTTATGGGTCTTCGGTGCAGTCGACCTACAACGCCGTCTTCCTCACTCGCTTCGCCCGCTCCCGCGCCCGCGCACACGGGTCGGTCCTTCTGACCTCGGCGCCCCTGGACGACACCGGGGTCGCGGACATGGCGGTCACTCCGCCCGGCACGTTCGTGTTCGCAGGCTCCAAGGGGCGCGAGTACTTCGACCCGGACGGGCGCCGCACCCAGTACCCCGTCGAGCCGACCAGGCAGAAGCGTCTGGACGAGTTCAACGACCGCCTGCACCGACTCCTGGAGGAGCCCGGAAACGAGGTCTTCCGGCTCATCGGATCGGGGCTGCAGCTCAAGTTCGGCGAAACCACCATCGCCCGCCAGGACATCGGGGGCACCGTCCCGCGGGAAGAGGCGGCGCGCTTCCTGGGCCAGGTCCGCCGTCTCGTCCGCTCCGTCGATCCGGACTCGACGGTCCTCCACCTCCAGGACACCGGCCTCGACGTCGAGATTCTCCTGACCGTCGACGATGCGCGGGGAGGCCCCGCTCGGGACTTCGACAAGGGCGACGGCCTGCGGTTCCTGAACAGGGGCCTTGGGCTCGGGATGCACGAGGGCGCCTGCCTCGTCTGCGGCGACACCGATGCTGACGTGCCGATACTGGAAGCGGCGCTCGATCTGGCCCCCGAGACCCACGCCGTCTTCGTCACGGAGGACCAGGAGCGGCGGCAGGCGGTTCGAAAGCGCTTGCCAGATACACTTTTCGTGAGCGAGCCGGACACACTCGTCTCGCTCCTGAACGCCCTTGGCGGAGGGGCCCGACCCTGAGTCGGTGAGCGATCCCCGGGCCAGACCCGGCTCAAAGCGGAACACCTGCCAGAGAGAGGTTCGTTCTTCACGGGTCGGGGATACAATGCCCTGGATTTCCAGGCAGCCAGGAGAGACTCGGGCCCGTGCCGTCAGCAACGGGGCGTCGCTCCCGGAGAGGAGAACCTGAAGTGATCGGAAGCAGCTTCTTGCATTACAAGGTGACCTCGAAGCTGGGCGAGGGAGGCATGGGCGAGGTCTGGCGGGCCGAGGACACGAAGCTCGGCCGCGACGTCGCCCTCAAGGTCCTCCCCGACAGCTTCGCCGAGGACGCCGAGCGCCTGGAACGCTTCGAGCGCGCGGCACGGGTCCTGGCGGCCCTCTCCCACCCCAACATCGCCGGGATCCACGGCCTCGAGGACGTGGACGGCAAGCGCTTCCTCGTCATGGAGGTGGCCGAGGGGGAGACCCGCACCGGATGATCGTCAACGGTCCGACTCGGCTGCGCGCCCGCTCCCTCGACAGCCGCGACCTGCGCTCCGGGATGGCCATGATCGCCGCCGCCCTCGTGGCCGAGGGACAGAGCGAGGTGGCGCCGCTGGAGACGGTGGAACGCGGCTACGGGCGGCTCGTGGACCGGTTGCAGTCGCTGGGAGCGAGCGTCTGGAGACGCGAGTGATCAGACTCCCTTCTCGTCGAAGCGCAGCTCGCGGGTGTCGACCTCGTGGCCGGTCGAGACGGCCAGGTCCCGATACAGCTCGGGCCGGCGAGTCCGGATCCACCGCCGCCCGGTGCTGTTCTCGATCAGGGAGAGATCGAGGTCGGCCACGACCATGGCCTCGGCGGCCTTCCAGGTCTCCGAGAGGATGCGTCCGTAGGGGTCGATGATCATCGAGTTGCCCGTCCGGACCTCGTCGTCGTCGGGGCCGATCCCGTTCGAAAAGACCACGAAGACACCATTGTCGTGGGCCCGGGTGGGAAGCCATCGGAGGAGCCACTCGCGACCCTTCGGGCCCCGAAGCTCCGCCTCGATGCTCTCCGGATCTTGCTCTCGGTTGTCCCAGAGTGCCCGGTCCACCACTCCCATGATGTTCGGGTTCTTCGAGCCGCACCCTCCTGTCTGGTGGGGAGCCAGCAGGATCTCGGCGCCCTGGAGCGTCGTGAGCCTCACGTTCTCGCCGATGTTGTTGTCGTAGCAGATCAAGATGCCGGCCCGGGCTCCCGACGGCAGGTCGAAGACCGTGTACTCATTCCCCGAAGACATGTGCGCGTTGATGAAGCAGTGGATCTTGCGATGGCGGACGGTGCGCCCGTCCGGCAACGCAACGACGTACGTGTTGTAGAGATGGTCGTCGTCGCCGTGCTCGATGAGCCCGGCCCCCACCGTGACCTGGTGATCGACGGCCAGGTCCACGAGCCGACGAGTCGAGGGGCCGCCGGGGAACGGCTCGGCCAGCTCTTCGACCGCCTCCCGTGGGAAGTTCCGCGTGTGCCAGTACCCCGAGATGCACATCTCGGGAAAGGCCAGAAGCTCCACGCCCTCGTCGGCGGCTTTCCGGACGAACTCCTGAATCTTTCCGAGGTTCGTCTCCTTGTCACCTGGCAGGTGGTTCAGCTGGACGGCGGCAGCTCGGATACTCGACATCGGTCGTGACTCCTGAGCGGCCCGCAGGCACCCTGATGAGGGCACCCGCTGCAGCCACTTCGGCCCGTAAGTGTATACCGGGCCGTCTCGCTCGGGTCCTGCTGTAGACTTGCCCCACTTTTTCAGATCGAGAGCGATCCGATGCCGATGACAGCCGTCGATTGGGGCACCATCTTCACCTACTTCGCCGTCGTGGTGGGGGTGGGACTGTACTTCCGCCGGCGCGCCGGGCGCAGCATGGCGGAGTACTTCGTCTCCGGGCGGGCGCTGCCCTGGTGGGCGGCCGGCACCTCGATGGTGGCCACGACCTTCGGCGCGGACACACCGCTGGCGGTGCAGGGCCTGATAGCCGACTACGGCCTCGCCGGCAACTGGTTCTGGTGGGCCTTCGCGCTCGGCGGGATGTTCACGGTGTTCCTGTACGCGCGCCTCTGGCGCCGGGCCGAGGTCCTGACCGACGTGGAGCTGGTCGAGATCCGCTACGGCGGGCGTCTCGCCGCCTTCCTGCGAGGGTTTCGAGCCGTCTACGTCGCGGTCTTCGTGAACGCCATCATCATGGGCTGGGTCACGGGAGCCATGCTCCGCGTGCTGAAGTACACGCTGTTCAGCGGCACGGCCGCGGCGGGCGGGTCGGCGGATTGGATCCTGATCCTCGCGATGCTCGCCATCGTGGGCGTGTACAGCACCCTGTCGGGTCTTTGGGGCGTGGTGGCCACGGATCTCATCCAGTTCGTCATGGGCATGGTGGGGTTCGTCCTGCTGGCGGTGATCGCGGTGGCCCACGTGGGCGGGGTCGAGTCGCTGCGTGAGCGGGTCGCGGCCAACTTCGGCGGCGGAGAGCAGGCCTTCGGGTTCCTCCCGGACTTCACGGCGGCCGATCCCTGGATGCCGCTGAACATCTTCCTGATCATGCTCTTCGTCCAGTGGTGGGCGTCGTGGTACCCGGGGGCCGAGCCGGGAGGGGGCGGCTTCATCGTGCAGCGCATGGCCTCCTGCAAGGACGAGCGCCACGCGTTCCTCGCCACTCTGTGGTTCCAGATCGCGCACTACTGCGTCCGGCCGTGGCCGTGGATCATGATCTCCTTCTGCGCCCTGGCCCTCTACCCGGACCTCCGCACGATGGACGATCCGGGCGTGGGCTTTCCCATGGTGATCCGGGACGTGGCCCCGGCCGGCGTCCGGGGTCTTGTGCTCGTCTCCTTCTTCGCCGCGTTCATGTCCACCATCAGCACGCAGATGAACTGGGGCGCCTCCTACCTGGTGAGCGACATCTACGCGCGCTTCCTTCGACCCGGATCGACCGACCGCCACCTCGCGGTCGTGGCGCGACTGGCCTCGGTTCTCGTTCTGGCGCTCGGAGCGGGAGCCGCATGGCTCATGCGGGACACCAGCGTCGACGAGGCCTGGAAGATCCTGGCCGCCCTGGGCGCCGGCACCGGCGCCGTGTTCATGCTCCGGTGGTACTGGTGGCGGATCAACGCCTGGTCCGAGATCGTGGCCATGGTGGCCTCGCTGGTCTTCTATCTCGGCGTGAGCCCCTGGATCGACAGCACCGAACAGCGCCTTGCCGTGGTCGCGGCGCTCACCATCGCCGCGTGGGTGACCGCCACCCTTCTGACCCCGCCCGAGAAAATGGAGATCCTGGTCCCCTTCTACCGCAAGGTCAGACCGGGCGGACCCGGATGGGGACCGGTGGCGCGACAGTCTCCCGAGACGGTCCCCGACCGCAACCTGGGGGCATCGGTGGTCGCCGCCCTCCTCGCCGCCGGCATCGTGTACTTTACGCTGCCCGCCGTGGGGCTCCTGATCTTTGGGGATTACGGGCGAGCGGCGGCCTGTCTCCTGGGCGCCGGAGCGTGCGCGGTGGGAGTCTTCGCCGCACTCCGCCGCGTGGGCTGGGCGGAGCTCGTCCGCTGAGCGGCAGGAGCGACGCCACGAGATGGGCCGTCACGGGAGCTCGACCTCAGCCGAGGTCGACGGCACCACTTACAAGGTCTTTGCATCCTGTTGACCTGCCCCGTCCGGGGCCGCGCTAGAATCCGGGCGGTGCTGCGAGCAGGGAGACAGGGATGACGAGACCCTACCGCCTCGGATGGGTGGTGGCCCTTTGGGCGAGCGGGGCCGCCTGGGGTGTTCGGGGGGCCAATGCTCAAGGGGCCCTGGCCACTTTCGATGACGTCTCGCCGACTCTGGGTGAGCTGGTGCCCGACGTCGAGGTTCTCGACGAGAAGGGAGAGCCATTCGAGCTGCGCGGCTTCAGGGGCCACCATACGGTTCTCGTTCTCGGGTGTCTCACCTGACCACCCTTCCTGAGAAACGTCCCCAGTTTGGAGACGGTGTATCGCGACTACGCGGCAAAGGGTGTGACGTTCTACTACCCTCTACAAGGCTCTGGCCCATCCCGGGCGCGACGGGTACGTGACGCCCTTCACCATCGACGAACGGTTGAGGCACGTGACCGAGGCCAAGGAGCAGCTGGGCACCGCGATCCCCTGGCTCGTCGACAGGATGGACAACCGCGCCAAGCATGCGCTTGGCGACGCGCCCAATGCGGAGTTCGTCTTCGATCCCGAAGGCCGCCTGATCGTGAGGCGACGCTGGAGCGACCCCGAGGCGCTGCGCCAGGACCTGGCGCGGCTCGTCGGAGCGGTCGAGAGTCCCACGAAGGTCTCGGACCTTGACCTGCCCGAGCGAACACCCGCGGCGACGGCCCCCACCGGTGTCGTGGACCGCATCGATGTCCCCGCGGGCATGATTCCCCTCGAGACCGAGCCGATCCCGAGCAAGAAGAAGATTCCCTTCTACGCCAAGCTGCGCGCCGAGGCGAAGCGCTCGCTGCTGCGCGACGGAAAGGGAACACTTTATTTCGGCTTCTTTCTCGATCCTCTGTACAACATTCACTGGAACAACGAAGTCGCACCGGTTCGTTTCGAGCTCGAGGTGCCGGAAGGCGTCACAGCCCATCCGATGCAGGGTGAGGGACCGACGCTGGAGGTCAAAGCAGACGCCGATCCCCGGGAGTTTCTCATCGAGGTGACTGACGCGGGCGACACGAACGCCACTCTTCGAGTCAACGTCCACTATTTCGCCTGTGACGATGCCGAGACTTATTGCGTCCCGGTCACTCAACACTACGACGTCCACCTCCAGCGCGATCGCGACGGCGGGCGGCGCATGACGGGACGAGGAGGTCCTGGCGGAGAAGGCACGAGAAATCCGCGAGAGCGCCTGCTCGAGTACGACGCCAGTGGCGACGGCGAGATCAGCCGAGAGGAGCTCCCGGAACGGATGCGACGAGTCTTCGATCGTCTCGACGCCAATCGAGACGGGTCTCTCGATGAGGACGAGCTTCGCCGAGGCATGAGAGGGCGTCGAAGAGATTCCGCGCGCATGGTGGAACGACCCATGCAAATGGACGACGACGGCGACGGCAGTCTCAGCCGCGAGGAAGCGCCGGAGCGCATGGGGCTCATGTTCGAGCGCATGGACGCGAACGGCGACGGGCTCATCGATCGGAAGGAGATCGAGGCCGTGCGGGAGCTTTTCCGGCGGAGACCGCCTCCTCGCTAGGGCCTTCCCCCCGCGGCCGACCAGGACCAGTCTGTCAGTCGATGAAGCCCTCGGACAGGGTATGGTGTCGATCACCCGATCGAGACACGACATGAGTATCGGGAACGAGGAGGCATCATGCTGCGAAGGGCGACGATCCTGCTGCTTGGGCTTCTCATGACAACCGGCGCTCATTCATCCGCTCGGACCGAAGAGGCGGCGTTGGCTCGCCCAGAGTGGGCCACGGCGGCTGGCGAGCGCCTGGAGGCCGAGCTCGTCGAGACGTATGGAGAGGCCCAGCGGCTTCGCCTGCGGCGCGGGCTTGAGCAGGTGGCGAGCTTCTGGCGCACGACAGACGGGGACCGGGAGGTCTTCGAGGGGTTTGCCCGACGGCATTTCGCTGGCGACTCGGCCGCCCTCGACACACTGTTCGAACGCTTCGAGCGCCTGCTCGAGAAGCTGGACGGCCACATGAACGAGATCGTGCTGGCGCTGCGGTGGCAGTCCGATCTGGACCTCGGAGCGATCGAGCCGTACGACGAGCTCTTCGCCGGCTACAGCCCGGGCGCCCACGTCACCGACGACCTCTTCGCCAACAAGCTGGCGTTCGTCGTGCTCCTGAACTTCCCGCTGACGACCCTCGAGCAGCGGCTGACCGACGGGTCCTCCTGGACACGACGGCAGTGGGCGGAGGCGCGCCTGGCCGACCGCTTCTCGAAGCGCGTCCCGGCCGAGGCGCAGCAGGCGGTGGCTGAAGCCGGCGCCAGGGCCGGGCAGTACATCGCCCAGTACAACATCTGGATGCACCACCTCCTCGTCGACGGGAAGCGACCGTTTCCGCCGAAGCTCCGTCTCCTCTCCCACTGGAACCTGCGCGACGAGCTCAAGGCCTCGTACGGCTTGGGAGCGCCGGGGCTCGTGAAGCAGCGCGCCATCCGAACGGTGATGGCGCACATCGTGGCCCAGACCATTCCCCGTGTCGTGATCGACAACCCGCACGTGGACTGGAACCTCGTGACGAACGAGGTGACGCCGGCGACAGTGAAAGACTCCGAAGACACCGCTCCGAGGGACATGGTGGTCGCGAACACCTGTGAGCCCGACACGCGTTACGCCATCATCCTCGACAACTTCCGCGCCCAGCGGCAGGTGGACCCGTGGTCGCCCACGGCTCCCACCCTCATCGCCCGACGGTTCAACGAGGACAGGGAGATCCCCGAGACTCGGGTCAAGGCGATGTTCGAAGAGGTTCTCTCCTCGCCACTGCTCGGTCAGGTGGCCCATCTCATCCAGACGCGCCTGGAACGCCCGCTCGAGCCGTTCGACATCTGGTACAGCGGCTTCCGCCCCCGGGGCGCCCACACCGAGGCCGAGCTGGACGCGATCGTCAAGAAGCGCTACCCCACGGCCGCCGCCTACGAAGAAGACATGCCGAACCTCCTCGAGGGGCTCGGCTTTCCACCGGCCCGGGCCCGAGAGCTCGCCGACGCCATCGCGGTCGATCCGGCCCGGGGATCGGGGCACGCCTGGGGGGCCGCCATGCGGGAGTCGAAGTCGCGCCTCAGAACACGCGTGGGCCCTGACGGGATGGACTACAAGGGCTACAACATCGCCGTCCACGAGATGGGCCACAACGTCGAGCAGACCGTCTCGCTACGGGAGGTCGATCACACGCTCCTGGCGGGAGTGCCCAACACGGCCTTCACCGAGGCCCTCGCCTTCGTCTTCCAGGCCCGCGACCTCGAGCTCCTCGGTCTCTCGTCTCCGTCCGCGGAGACCCGGGCGCTCCAGGTGCTCGACGACTTCTGGAGCGGGGCCGAGATCGCCGCGGTGGCGCTGGTCGACATGGGAGTCTGGCACTGGATGTACGACAACCCCGAGGCCACCCCGGCCGAGTTCCGCGAGGCGACGATGGCCATTGCAAAGGACGTGTGGGGCTCCTACTACGCCCCGATCCTGGGTGATCCGGACTGCCTGCTCCTCGGCATCTACTCCCACATGGTGGCGCGGAACCTGTACCTTCCGGACTACCCCATCGGCGCGCTCATCGCCATCCAGCTCGAGGAGCAGATGGCGAAGGCCGGCGACCTGGGCTCGGAGTTCACACGGATGTCCGCTTTCGGACGGGTCGTCCCCGATCTCTGGATGAAGAACGCCACCGGCTCCCCGGTGAGCCCGGAGGCACTTCTCACAGCCACACGCCAAGCCCTCGACCAGATCAGCGAATAGGAGGGGCGTCTGTGGCGCCACGGGCCGGGCGGCAGTACGATGGTTTCCTGGTCCCGACCAACCAGGTGTGGCCACACCCATCCAGGAGGACAGGAATGAAGAGGACGTTGGCGGTTGTGCTCGGTGTCGTGCTGGGCGTCGCCGCCGCGGGGCCCATGAGCTTCGCGCAGGAAGAGGAAGAGGGCTGGCCGCGCGAGCTGGAGACGACCATCGGACGGATCATCATGTACCAACCCCAGCTCGAGACCTTCACCGGAGACTCCTTGAAAGCCCGAGCCGCGGTGTCCGTGACGCCCACGGGGAAGTCCGAGCCGGTCTTCGGCACGGTCTGGATCGAGGGTCGCTGCCTGACCGACCGCGACACTCGCGAGGTGACGCTCACCAGCGTGAAGGTGCCGCAGATCCGTTTCCCCGATGCGAAGAAAGAAGACGAGCAGCGGCTCGCGACCTTCTTCGAAGGCCAGATTCCGAAGTGGGACGTGACCATGTCCCTCGACCGCCTGCTGGCCATGCTGGACCTGGCAGAGCGGGAGCGGGTGGCCTACGAGGGCTTCAACAACGACCCGCCGAAGATCGTCGTGCTGAATACGCCCACGGTCCTGGTCTCGATCGACGGCGAGCCCCGCATGCAGAAGATCGAGAAGACGTCGTACGAGCACGTGGCGAACACAGCCTTCGTGATCATCCACGACCCGAAGAGCAAGAACTACTACCTCTCCGCGGGGGCTGACACCTGGTACGCCGCGAAGGCCGTCGAGGGGCCCTGGTCGGTGACAAAGAGCGTCCCGAAGGAGATTGCAGCGCTCGTCAAGGAGGAGGAGCCCGAGGAGAGCCGCCCGAGGGCGCGGACGAGGGGCCGACGACACCCCCCGCCATCCTCGTCTCCACGGTGCCCACGGAGCTGATCGTCACGGACGGCAAGCCCGAGTACAGCCCGATGCCCGGCGGGGAGCTCCTCTACGTGAAGAACACCGAGAGCGACATCCTCATGGAGGTGACCAGCCAGCGCCACTTCGTCCTGTTGGGCGGGCGTTGGTTCGCCTCCCGCTCACTCGAGGGTCCATGGAAGTACGTGGCTGCGGACGAGCTGCCGCCCAGCTTCAAGGACATCCCGGCCGACTCCGACGAGCTCGCCCACCTGCGGACCTGGGTGGACGGCACGGAGGAGGCGAGGGAGGCCGTCCTGGACGCCCACGTGCCGCAGACCGCCTCCGTCAAGCGCGACGCCACCATCGAGATCACCTACGACGGGAAGCCGAAGTTCGAGGACGTCGACGAGACGAAGCTCCAGTACGCGGTCAACACCCCGGACCAGGTCCTGAAGTACGGGAACAAGTACTACTGCGCGAAGGAGGCGGTCTGGTACGTCGCCGACAAGCCCGAAGGCCCCTGGACCGTGGCCACGGAAGTCCCGGACGAGATCCAGAAGATCCCCGCCTCCAACCCGAACTACAACGTCAAGTACGTCCACGTCTACGACGTGACCCCCGAGGTGGTGTACGTCGGCTACTACCCGGGATACGTCAACAGCTACGTGTACGGTGGGGTCATCGTGTACGGGACGGGCTGGCACTATCGCCCGTGGTGGGGCAGCGTCTACTACCCGCGTCACAGTACCTGGGGCTTCCACGTGCGCTGGAATCCCTGGATGGGATGGGGTTTCGGCTTCAGCTACAGCACCGGCCGCTTCACGTTCAGCATGGGCTTCGGTGGCTGGGGGCGTTGGTACCGCGGGGGCTTCTGGGGCCCGCGACCCTACGGCCGGGCCTACGCACGAGGCTACCACCGGGGCTGGCACCACGGTGCCCGCGCCGGCGCCCGTGCCGGCTACCGCGCCGGCTACCGGACGGCACAGCGGCAGAACATGTACCGGTCGGCGAACAACCGGGCGCGCGTGTCGAACCAGCCGCGCGCCACAGGAGCGCGGCCGACGCACACGAACCGACCCAACAACGTGGTCTCGGACCGCTCCGGCAACGTCCACCAGCGCTCGCAAAACGGGAGCTGGCAGAAGCGCGCCGGGACGGCGTCGACCAACACCCGGTCGATGGACCGCACCCAGCAGTCCCGCCAGCGCGGCACGACGCGGACCCAGAGCTACAACCGCAGCGGCGGGGGGGGGCGCTCGCCGGGGAGGCGGTGGGCGGAGGCGCTAGGAGAGAGGGAACCGGGTCTGGACTCGTGCCGCGAACAGGTTGCGGGAGACCGCGGCCCCGGCGATCAAGGAGGGGATTCTCATGCGCTCGAGACGAACGACGTGAACAAGAGCTGGTCGCAGGAGTTCATCAAGGAAAACGGGCTCCCGGCCGACATCCTCGAGGCCGACCGCAAGGAGTAGAAGTCTCGCTTCAGGCGCCCGCCACAGGGCGGGCGAGCGGTCGGGGGGCTCAGGACACGGACGAGGTGGCCTCGGGCGGCGCCGTCAAGATGCGCGCGTGAATCTCGAAGGCGAGGCGGAACTTGTCGCTCACGTTGACGACACCCGCCACCGACGGGGGCTCGACGCCGAGATGTCGCAACCGAAGCTCGACCTCGCCCGTGGCGACGAGCGAGCCGCCTTCGAGGCGCACGTCCAACGGGATCTCGACCGTGTGACGGGCGCCCTTGAGCTCGAGGCCGCCGCGGATCCGAAGCCGCCAGGCCCCGGCCCGCGGGTCGGCTTTCTCGACGTGGATCTCGAAGGACCAGAAGCGGATCCCGGAGTGGTGCTCGACGTCCAGCACCTCGGGGCCGCGCATCCGCTCCTCGACCTCGGGGACGTCCTTCTCGGGCTCCGTGCCCGGAACGATCGCGAGGAGACGGGCGTCCCAGTGGAGGTCCACCCGTGAGCGGGAGGGGTCCTCGGTGTCGACCTCGATCCGTCCCCCGGTAAGGGGCGCGTCGATCTGGTGCTCGTGGCCCAGGAACTTCAGGAGGCCGGCGCGGCCAAGATGAATCCGGACGTGGCTGGCCTCCTGGTCGACCACGAACACCTGGGGCTGGGCCGAAGTGGCAGCTGCTCCGCCCATCGCCAGGACCAGCGCCCAGGCCACGCTTTGTCCGATCCGTCGCACACCGAAGGACTCACCGGAAGCGGTAGGCAACCAGGAACCTCCCGTTGAGGAAGCCGTCGTTCTCGGTCGGCGTCCCTGGGGGTGGGCGATTTATGGAGAGCCAGGAGTAGAAGCGCTCCCCGGAGAGGTACCAGCTCTCCGAGAGCGTGACGCCGAGTCCGGTGGTGACGGAGAACGTCACGCCGTCGGTGAGCTGAAGGGTGGAATCGACGAGCCCGTCGTACCGGGCGTTCACCTGGAGGTCGAGGTCCATGTAGTTCACCGCCGCCCCGGCGTAGGGGCGCCAGCGTCCGGCGACGTAGCCCACGGACACCTCACCGCCGACCAGCTTCTGCTTCAGCCTGTCGTCGGACGGCTCCTCACAGAGGAGGGGGTTGAGCTCGGGATCGGGGCCAGCCGCCACCTCGTCGGCGCTGCAGGTGATGTCGCCGTCGATGGTGCCGAACTGGCCGTAGGCCCGCAGGCCGAGCCGCCAGCTCTCCGAGAGATTGACGGGGCGCCCGATGCCAACGGCAAAGAGGTGTGGTGTGGCGCCTCCCACCTCGAACGGTGGGGTATAGCCAATGTCCAGCGTGTAGTTGTCCGAGAGCCCGACGGCCGCGCGCAGGCGTCCGAAGAACTGCGTCTTGTTGACGTCCTCGAGCTTCGTCCCGTCGAAGCCGATCCGCCGCTGCTCGTCGCTGAGCTGGGGGACGAAGCCGCCCTCGAAATCCAGCGCGAAACCGCCGCCCCCCATCCGCTCCGGGACGCCCATGCCGGTGAGGAGGCTGAGCGAGGCGAAGTATTTCATGCCCCAGGCCTCGGGGCGGTCGAAGTCGAGCTCCTCCGTGACCTGGACGACCCCCTGGGCTTGGGCAGCCGGGGTCACGGCAAACGACAAGACGATCACCGCCAGCCCCACGACCATCGAAGTCGTCAATCTTCCGCTTCCTTTCATCCCGTCGTTCGGGTGGCTCTCTACTGGCGGAAGCTCGACCGCTCCCTGAAGGACAAAACGTCTGGGGGCGTGCCGGCATTCCACACCCACAGGATCGATGCCTCCGCCCCGGCGGGTCAACAGGAAAGGGCCAGGGCACGCGTCAAAGGATGTGGGCCCTGGGCGTGAGCACCGCCTCTCGACACCTTGGCCCGTTCATGCCCTGAAAAGGACCGTTCAACGGCTTTCGAGGACCGTTCATGTGCCGAAAAGGCCCGTTCGTGGGGGTCTTACGAGCCCGTTGAGTCCCCGAGGTCGCGGCGCAGCGTCTCCAGCGTTCGGTGCAGGCCCTCCTGGATCGTTTCGTAGCCGGCGCGGCCGTACACGTTGTGGAGCTCGTGGGGGTCGGTGGCGAGATCGTAGAGCTCCCAGACGTCCATGTCCCCGTAGAAGCGGATGAGCTTGTAGCGGTCCGTCCGGACCCCGTAGTGGGTGCGCACATCGTGGGAACCGTGGGGGAACTCGTAGTAGTGGTAGTAGACCGACGTGCGCCAATCCGCCGGAGGGGGCCCGTCGAGGACGGCACGCAGCGACCTCCCCTGCATGTCCGCCGGCACCGGCACCCCCGCATAGTCGAGGAGCGTCGGCGCGAAATCGAGATTGACCACCAGGGCGTCAGACACCCGGCCTGCGGGAACGGCGGCGGGGTATCGGACGACCAGGGGCATGGCAAGGGACTCTTCGTACATGAAGCGCTTGTCGAACCAGCCGTGCTCGCCCAGGTAGAACCCCTGGTCCGAGGTGTAGACGAGGAGCGTCTCCTCAGCGAGGCCGCTCTCGTCCAGGTAGTCCAGAACCCGACCGATGTTCTCGTCCATTGAGACGACGCTCCGCAGGTAGTCCTTCATGTACCTTTGGTACTTCCACTCGGCCAAGGCCCTTCCCGTGGGCTGCTCCCTCCGAAAAGCCTCGTTGATCGGATCGTAGTGGGCGTCCCACGCCGCCTTCTCCTGGGCGGTCATGCGGGCGTAGGCCCGTTTCCAGGCCGCGGGAGCCCGGAAATTCCTCTCACCTCCTGTCGCCTCGTCCTTGTCGTATGCCGTCTCGTGCAGCTTCAGGTCCAGCGAGAGGAACATGTCCGCGATTCGCATGTCCTGCCCTGCCGCAGCGGGTCGCCCCTCGTAGTCGTCCCAGAACGTCTCGGGGAGCGGCAGATCCCGGTCGGCGTACATGTCGAGGTGCTTCACGCTGGGCATCCAGTTCCGATGCACGGCCTTGTGGTTGTAGACGAGCAGGAAGGGGCGCTCTCGATCTCGCTCCGCCAGATAATCCAGGGCGAAGTCCGTAATGAGATCGGTGACGTAGCCCTCGTGCTGGACCCGGGCTCCGTTGTCGAGAAAAGCAGGGCCGTAGTAGTCCCCCTGCCCAATCAGGACCTTCCAGTGGTCGAAGCCCGTGGGGGCCGTCTTCAGGTGCCACTTCCCCACGATGGCGGTCTGATAGCCCGCCCGCTGCAGCAGCTTCGGGAAGGTCATCTGGGACCCGTCGAACTCGTCCCGGTTGTCGCGCAGCCCGTTCAGGTGGGAGTACTTCCCTGTCAGGAAGACAGCACGGCTCGGGGCGCAGATGGAGTTGGTGACGAAGGCGTTCTGGAAGAGGACCCCTTCGCGGGCGATCCGATCGATGTTGGGCGTCTCGATGAGCTTGCTGCCGTAGGCGCTGATCGCCTGCTCGGCGTGATCGTCCGACATGATGAAGAGGATGTTGGGCCGCTTCGGCGCCTCGTGGGCCGCCATGGCGTTGCCGGCGGCGAGGCCGCTGGCGATCACGGCCGTCGTCAGAATTAGCCTCATCGTGCTCCTCCCGTCCTCTCGACGTTGACGGCCTGAAACCCTATCCCGGCTCCCCTCGCCCCACAAGCGATTTCCCGGGGCCGGCCTGGGGACCCCGGAGGGCCCGATGACCCTGCCGGCCGTTCAAGTCATTGAACAGCAAGGGCATCCGTCACCTCCATGCATCTCCTTTTCTCTCCAGCGGCCGGGCCGAGAACGTCCTCTTCGGAGGACGATTCCAACGTCATTTGCAAAAAACAGTGGGTTTTTGCGACGGCACGAGACATGCTCTCCTGGTCGGCGTTCGGCGAGTCGGGCCCGACAGCCTGGACAGTGTGGAGGAGACCATGAACTTTGTAGCCAGAAGTGTGTTCGCGGTCGCCCTCGCTTCTACTGGAATGGCCAGTGCGGCCTGGGCGAACGCAGTTGTGATCGTGGCGGAAGGCGCCGATTTCACCGAGGAATCTCTTCGAACGGTCCGGTCGATTGCCGCCAGCGAGCTGCGCGCCCGAGGCGTGCCGGTGATCGAAGACGATCGCCTGGAGGGCGTCCGGCCGATCGACGCCGAGACGATGAGCACCATCGAGCAGGTCGGAGTGGGGCGCGTGTTCGCGTTCCGCCTCGGCCGGCTCGACAAGAAGCTCCTGATGTCGCTCGAGGAGTTTCAGCCCCCGAGCGAGACGCCGGTTCACGTCGCGCGGCTCACCGCCAGCAGCCTGGACGAGTCCGACATCGTCATCCCGAGGCTCGTGCGCGCGGTCCTCAAACGGGCGCCCGTCGAAGAGGGGCAGCGCATCACCACGATGACGGACCAGGAGACCGAGCCCTTCAAGAAGCAGGCCGGCGAAGGCCTGTTCATCCTGGGCGTGAGCGTCGCCCCGCTGGGCGGGTCCATCGGGTGGAGCTACGAGGCCAGGTCCTGGCGCCTCGGGGTGCTCTCCCAGTGGGCCGAGGACCACCCGTCGTTTTTCGGCGTGGAAGCCGCGTGGATCCCCCTGGACACGAACATTTCTCCGTACGTCAGTGCGGCGCTGGGTGTCGTAGGCGCCGCGCACGACGCAGACGGGACGGCCCTGGGCACGAAGCTCGAGGTGGGAGCGGAGTTTTTCCGCCTGCACGGGGTTCGTCTCTTCGCCGGAGCGAGCGTCATCATCCCCTTCCAGAACCTCGCTCTCACGGACACCGCCAGCTTCGGTGCGTTCGTTAGAGTGGGCTTCTAGAAGGGCCCGAAGGGACTCGGGTCCGCGAGTGCAGCGACTCTCCCGGACCGGAGCCTCCCCTTGTCTCCCGGTGCCGTTGCGAAGACGCACCCTCGTGGATCGTGATCGCCCCTGATATACTCGCTGCCTGCCGCGCCGGCGAAGCGTTGCTCGAACGAAGGACCAACTTGATGACGCGATGCAGCGTTCCCCTCTCCGCCGTTCTCATCCTCTCCCTTGCCCAACCTGCTGCCGCCGAGGACGCCCGTGAGATCGTCCGCGCCGCGATGGAGCACTGGCGCGGCGTCACCTCCCAGGGGGAGATGACGATGACCATCCACCGGCCAGGCTGGGAGCGGGCGATGTCGATGAAGGCGTGGACGAAGGGGCAGAAGCACTCCCTCGTCCGTGTCACGGCACCCCGGAAAGACGCCGGCAACGGCACCTTGATGATCGACAACGCCATGTGGACCTTTTCGCCCAAGGTGAACCGGGTGATGAAGGTCCCGTCGTCGATGATGGGCCAGAGCTGGATGGGATCCGACTTCTCCAACAAGGACGTCTCCCGAGCCGACACCATCGTCGACCAGTACGACCACACCCTCCTCGAGCAGGAGACAAGCGACGGTCACACCGTCTACGTGGTCGAGTCGATCCCCCACGAGGACGCGGCTGTGGTCTGGGGCAAGGAGGTCCTGAAGGTCCGGGACGACCACGTGCTCCTCTCGCAGGACTTCTACGACCAGGATGGGAAGCTCGTGAAGTCGCTCCGCTCCCTCGAGATCGGCGTGATGGGGGGCCGGACCCTGGCGGTGCGCCAGCGCATGGAGAAGCTGGAGGCCGAAGACGAGTGGACCGAGATGGTCATCGAAAGCATGGGCTTCGACCTCGATCTGTCCGACAGCCTCTTCACCCGCTCCAACCTCCGCAACCCCCGCGACTGATGGGACTCACCCTGCGCCTGGCCTGGCGCAACCTCTGGCGACACCCCCGGCGCACGTGGCTGACCACCGGGGCGATGATCTTCTCCAACGTCATCCTGGTCTTCATGATCTCGATGCAGGTGGGGATCTACCAGATGATGATCGACAACAGCCTCCGGGCCTCGACCGGTCACCTGCAGGTGCAAGCCGAGGGCTACAGCGAAAAGCAGAAGATCCGCCAGACGGTGCCCGACGTGGAGCGCCTGGCGGCGGACCTCAAAGCCGGCCTCGGCCTCGACGCCGTGGCGCCCCGGGCTTCCACGTTTGCTCTCGCCTCCAGCGCCGACCGGAGCTTCGGCATTCAGATCATGGGGGTGGATCCGGAGGCCGAGACCCGTGTCTCGAGCCTTCCCGGCCTCGTCGACGAGGGGCGCTTCCTCGAGAGCCTGGACGCCCGGGAGATCGTCATCGGGACAGTCCTCGCCCGCAACCTCAAGGTCGGCGTGGGGGACGAGCTGACGCTGATGGGGAGTGGGCGGGACGGCTCCTTCGCCGCTGCGATCGCCACCGTGGTAGGCATCCTCGACGCGGGCAACTCGGAGATGAACCGGAGCCTGGCGGAGGTCCCCCTGGCTTTCTTCCAGGACACCTTCGCCATGGGGTCCGCCGGGCACAGTGTCGTGATGCTCGCCCCGGATCTGTTCCAGGTCTCGGCTCTCGAATCGCGAGTCCGGGCCCTCCTCCCGGCAGGAGGAGACCTCGTGGCCCTCGACTGGGACGAGCTGATGCCGGGCCTCAAGCAGGCGATCCAGGCCGACATCGCCAGCGCGGCCTTCATGTACCTCGTCCTGATCGTGCTGGTGGCCTTCAGCGTCCTCAACACCCAGCTCATGTCGGTCCTGGAGCGGACCAGGGAGTTCGGGGTCGTCATGTCCCTGGGCGTCTCTCCCGGCCGGCTCGGCCGCCTGATCCTGTTGGAGGCCGTCTTGATGGGCCTGGTCGGCCTTGTGGTCGGCGTCGCCATCGGTGGAGCGCTGGTCGTCTGGTTCAGCATTCACGGGCTCAGCTTCCCCGGCCTCGAGGAGATGGCTGGCCAGTTCAACCTGCCGGATCGGATCTACATGCAGGTCACGGCCACGGGCCTCTTCTTCGGGCCCACGATCGTCCTGCTGGCCAGCGTCCTGGCGTCCTTGTATCCAATGACCCGCCTCCACTGGCTGGAGCCGGTCGAAGCCATGAGGGCGGCGTGAGGGGCTCGCTCCGGGTCACCCTTCGCCTGGCCTGGCGGAATCTCTGGCGCAACTACCGGCGCACGCTGATCATGCTGGCCGCGGTCGTCGTCGGTGTCTGGGCCATGATCTTCATGACCGCCCTCATGCGAGGCATGGTCGACGACATGGTGAAGGACGGGATCCGCACCCTTCCCGGCCACGTCCAGGTCCACCACCCGTCCTTCCAGGACGACCCCAGCGTCGCCAACTCCCTCGACCCACCCACCGACACGCTCCTCGAGGTCCTCGATCGGCCGGAGGTCGTGGCGTGGGCCAGCCGGATCAAGGTCCCTGCGGTCGTGTCCAGCGAGCGGAACACCCGGGGGGTCGTCCTCGTGGGGATCGACCCAGAGCGCGAGCGCGATCTGTCGTTCGTGGCCGGAGACATGGCGGAGGGACGCTTCCTGGAGGGCCCGGAGGACCAGGGGCTCGTGGTGGGCCGCAGGCTCCTCGAGCGCCTCGAGACCGATCTCGGCAAGCGCGTGGTGGTGATGAGCCAGGACCGGGAGAACGAGATCGCGGACCGCGGTTTCCGGGTGGTCGGGGTCTACGACTCGCGCCTCCAAGCCCAGGAAGAGGGCTTCATCTTCGCCGGCCGGGCCACGGTCCAGCGGCTGCTTCAGATGGACGACCAGGTGTCGGAGATCGCGGTGCTGGGCCTCGACTACCGCAACGTGGACGGTCTCCGAGACCGCGTCGCGGCGGCGGCGGGCCCAGGTGTCGCCGTCCAGGCCTGGCCCGAGCTCGAGCCGTATCTGGGCTCCATGCTGCCGATGATGGACGGCTTCGTCCTGGTCTGGATCGTGGTGGTGTTCCTGGCCCTGGCGTTCGGCCTGGTCAACACGCTGGTCATGGCCGTCTTCGAGCGGGTCCGGGAGATCGGGCTCATGCTCGCCCTGGGGATGACCCCGGGCCACATCCGCTCCCAGATCGTGGCCGAGTCCACGTTCCTCCTGGCCCTCGGTCTTCTCGTGGGCGACGTCCTGGCCTGGCTGACCATCCGCCCCCTCGAGAAAGGCATCGACCTCTCGATCGTCGGCGAGGGCCTGGAGATGTTCGGGGCCGCCTCGGTTCTCTACCCCGCGTTTCGATGGGAGGACGTGGTCCTCGCCAACGTCATAGTTCTCGTGCTGGGCTTCCTCGCCAGCCTCTCCCCGGCCATCCGGGCCTCCCGCTACGAGCCCGTCGAGGCCCTCACTAAGGTGTGACCATGCCTGCTGTGCGCTGCGTGGACGTTTGCAAGACCTACCGACAAGGCGACCTCGAGGTGAAGGGCCTCGACCACGTCAGCCTGGAGATCGAGGACGGCGGCTTCGTCTGCCTCTCCGCCCCGTCCGGAGGCGGAAAGACGACACTCCTCAACGCCATCGGCGGCCTCCACCGGATCGACACCGGTGAGATCTGGATCGCGGACAAGCGCATCGACGAGCTCGGCAAGGCGGAGATGGCGAGCATGCGGCTTCACAAGATCGGCTTCGTCTTCCAGGCCTACAACCTGATCCCGGTCCTCACCGCCCGGGAGAACGTGGAGTTCGTCATGGAGGTGCAGGGGGTGCCCGCCGAGCAGCGCCTGGACCGCTCCACCGGGATCCTCGAGGAGGTGGGCCTGAAGGGGCTCGAGGACCGCCGCCCGGCGAAGATGTCCGGCGGCCAGCAGCAGCGGGTCGCGGTGGCCCGGGCCATCGCTTCGCGCCCGGCCCTCGTCCTCGCCGACGAGCCCACCGCCAACTTGGACTCCCACACGGCCGAGCAGCTCATGGAGCTCTTCGTCGAGCTCAACACCCGGCGCCAGACGACGTTCGTCATCGCCACCCACGACCAGCGAGTGATGAAGTACGCCCGCCGCATCGTCCGCATGCTGGACGGCCGGGTGGTCGGCGACAGCGTACGAGAGGCCGCCTGAGTGACTCGGGCGGTGAGCGTCGCCCTCGCCCTGCTTCTGGGTCTGGGCGCGGGGGCGCACGCCCAGGACACGACCGTGGACTGCGGTGGGCGGTTCAGCTACCAGCTCGTCCTCGCCGGCTACCCGGACGACAGCCTCTTCCGGGACCTGACCGGCCCCCGCTCCCTCGACAACAACCTCGAGCTACGCCTCAACCTCGGGGTCGATCGCGGGCCGCTGAACCTCGACGTTAGCTACCAGCTCATCGGCCTCTTCGGTGACACCATCGACTTCACTCGGGACTTCCCCGAGGGTCTTCAGGCTCTGGTCGGCCGCTACCCCCGGGACGACGCCCGCCTCTTCAACCTGACCCACGTGTTCCGGGACGAGGGGCGCTCGGCCGTCCTCCAGCGCCTGGATCGACTGTCGGTGGGATACGCGGGCGAGAAGGCCGTGGTGCGCTTCGGCCGCCAGGCCCTCACCTGGGGCAACGGGATGGCCCACACCCCCATGGACATCCTGAACCCCTTCGACCCCGCCGCGGTGGACAAGGAGTACAAGCTCGGCGACGACATGCTGTACGGGCAGCTCCTGCGAGCCAACGGCGACGATCTCCAGGGCGTGGCGGTCTTCCGCCGGAGCCTGGAGACGGCTCACGTCGACGCGGAGTGGAGCTCGTTCGCCCTCAAGTACCACGGCCTCGTCGGGAGCGGCGAGTACGACCTCATGGCCGCCCGGCACTTCGACGACCCGCTTGTGGCCGGAGGCGGGAGCCTCGCCCTGGGAGGCGCGGTGTGGCGGGGCGACGGGGTCTTCACGTTCACGGACGAGGAGACCTACCTGACCGCCGTCACCAGCCTCACCTACTCCTGGGTGTGGGGCGGCAAGAACATGAGCGGAGTTGCGGAGTACTTCTTCAACGGCTTCGGCCAGCCCGACGGGCAGTACGACCCGGAGAGTCTGGCCCAGAACCCGGAGCTCCTCCAGCGTCTTGCCCGGGGCGAGCTCTTCACCCTGGGCCGCCACTACGTGGTGGCCAGCACACTGATGGAGCTGCACCCCCTCTTCCACCTCACCCCCAACGTCTTCGTGAACCTCTCGGACGGCAGCGCCCTCGTCCAGATCGTGACCCAGAACGACGTGAAGCAGGACCTGGTGCTCCTCGGGGCGGTGGGCCTGCCCCTGGGCCCGAGCGGCACGGAGTTCGGCGGCATCGAGACAGACGTCCCCGGCCTCTATCTCTCCCGGGGCCCCAGCCTGTTTCTCCAGCTCAACTGGTACTTCTGAGGGTGGAACCGGCGCCCTCAGGCGACGACCCGATCAGGTCCTGACCCCGTGGGCGGTCGGCGCCTCCACCCCAGGCTCCGGGGGAACGGCGGGCCCGGCGGACGGGGAAGCCAGTCTCGGGCCTCCTGATCGTCCGTGCGACGGCGCCACACTTCCAGAAGCACGCTCGTGAATCCGCGCTCCATGGCCCGGCGATAGCAGACCTGGGCGAACGGCCGCAGGAACGTAGGGATCTGCCGGAACGGCGACCGGGCCACCCGTCCCCTCCAGTTGAAGCGCACGACCGAGCGAGCATCGGAGGCCTCGAACGACCAGAGCCCAGGCCCTCCAAATCGCCGGTCGTCTCCACCGCCAGGGCCGCGCCGCGCCGGGCCGAAGTGACGTGGTAGCGCCACCTCAGCGTGAAGAGCAGAAAGACGGCGGTGCGCACCTCGACGAGACGACCGACCCCGCGATCGTCACCTTGCTCGAGGACACGGGCGTCGAGAAAGACGGAGGGCCACCATTGGGGATACGCTGCCCCATCCGCGATGAGGTCGTAGATCTCCCGCGGCGCCGCCTCGAGCTCCCAGCGGGTCGTGAGGTTGTAGTCGGCCACGGTCACCCTCTCCGCGAACCGACGCTGCCACATGCCACCCAGAGGATGCCCCGAGAGCGCCCGGCCTGCAAGCGCTCCCGAAGAAGCCTCGAGTCGAGGGAGGATCCTATTCTGCCGGGGCGGGGACCGGAGACTGCGGGACCCGTGTGCGGTGGGCCACGATCTTCCACTGCCCGTCAGCCTGCTTCTGAACCACGATGGTCGCTTGTCCCTTGGAGGGCGGCGCCGGGCCCGCCGCCTCGGGTAGGTCGCTGACCTCCCAGACGGTATCGGAAACCGCCAGGTCCGACTTGACGAAATGGACGGCCTTCGTCTCGATGGAGAGCTTCGCTCCCTCATACGTGGCGGACTTGACCTCGCTGAAGCTGGCTTCGATGTCCGTCCGCCCCTTGAGAGACTGGCCGAAGAGGTCGACGTAGTCGGAATCGTCTGTGTAGAGGTCCCCAACCGCCTTCATGTCGCCGGCGTTCCAGGCCTCGACCCACGTAGCAGCGATGCTCTTCACGGCCTCCTCGTCGTCCGAGGCGTCCTGGCCCCCGACCGCGACGCTCAGCCCGCTCGCCAGCGCGACCGCACCCAGTACGGCAATCCACTTGCGCATGTCTGTCCCCCTCGCGTCCGAATGAATGGCTCTTCTCTTCATGGCCATACCCCTCCTAAGAGGCGTCCGACATCGGAAGCGGGATCATGGGACGAGAGCAGCCGATGCGCCACCCGTCGGCTGTCTTGACGTCGACGCCCGTCCACAAGCCCTTGGCAGGCGGCAGGTCCTCGTCGTCGGGACCCTTGAGGCCGCTGATCTCGTACGTCCCATCGGTCACGGCGACATCGGGTTGAAGGAGCCGAAACGAAGTCATCTCGGCGGCGATGGTCGTCCCCTTCAATATCCCCTCGAAGTTCTGGCGATACATCTCCTCGACGGCCGATCGCCCCTGCGCGTGTCCGGCCGACGTCAGGCTGTCGCCGTCCTCGGCAAAGAGTGCAGCCGCCGCAGCCGTGTCGTGCTGGGCCCAGGCTGTTTCCAGGCCCGAGATGAGGGTTCGGATCTGATCTTCGTCCGTGGGTGCCGAAGCACTCTCGGGCTCGGACGGGGGGGCGCTCTGGCAGGCCACACCGACGAACACTATGGCCCCCAGAGACACCATCATCGTGATTTGCAAGACAATCCGCATAGGGATCTCTCCTTTCGCAAGCCGCTCACCTGGGCCTGCGCATGGCACTCGATGGATTTTCCTTCGATGTGCCCCGGAGCCTAGCCCGAATAATTTGTCGGTAGGACCCAAAAAGAAAGCCCCTGGGTGGAGAATGGCTTTGGATAAAGGCCGGACCCCACAAACACAGGAGCTTTCAGATGCCCGACGGTAGCACACAGTGTTGGCTG
>CAUZDW010000057.1:0-25185 GCA_963578825.1 Vicinamibacteria bacterium | reverse complement strand
GGCCGGATGCGCTAGTCGCGCACGTCCGGATCTGTGGGAGCCCTGGGTGGGAAACCACCCAGGGCCACCCGGCAAATAGAGCGTCGTGCCAGCCCATGAGGCTCACGATGCTCTAATTCAAGACCTGACCCCGTAGTCGCCGTAGTCGCCGTCGAACACGAGACTCGCCTCGCCGATCTGTCGGATGGACCCGCCCTCGGGCCAGGCCACCTCGAGGACTCCCCCGTCGCAGACCGCGCGAACCTGGCGCCCCGTCCGCCCGTTGAGAATCGAGGCCACAACAGCGCTCGCCGAGCCGGTGCCGGAGGCTTCGGTTGGACCGACTCCGCGTTCCCAGAAGCGCACGCGGATCTCGTCTTCTTTCCGGACGGTGATGAACTCGACGTTGGTTCGCTGGGGAAAGAGAGGATGGTTCTCCAGGGCCGGCCCCAGCGTGGCGATCAACGCGTCGTCGGCGACCTCGTCACAGAAGACGGCGCAATGCGGGTTGCCCATGGACGTCGTGGTCACACGGACCGTCTGGCCCCCGACCTCGATCGGGTGCTCCGTCACCGGCTCGCGGGGGGGCTCGAGAGCCATGGGAACGTCTCGCGACCCGAGCCCCGGGGCGCCCAGGTCCGTGGTGATGCGGTAGATGCCGTCCACCGCAGCCGCCACCTCGACCGGCCGGGGACCAACCACCGTGTGCACGGTGTGCACCGAAGGCGCCCACCCCTCGCGCACGGCGAGGGCCGCGAGGCAACGCAGGCCGTTCCCGGAGATCTCCCCGGTCAGCCCGTCGGAGTTCACGACGATCATACGGATCCCGTCGGGCGCGGGGGCGTGGAGCACCACGCCGTCGCCCCCGATCCCCCGGTGGCGCTCGCAGAGGGCGCGCACCCACTCCTCCCGTTGGGACGGGGCATCGGCCTCGGCCACGAGGATGAAGTCGTTGCCCAGGCCATGGGCCTTCGTGAACCTCACCGGTTCACGTCCGTGTCCAGGTCCGGCCGTGGCGGCGGGTACGTGGCGACCGTCAGGACCTCCTGGCCCTCGAAGCCTGCGGCCGTCCAGTGCCCGCCCGCATCCGACGTGTAGAAGAGTCCGCGGTCCGTCGCGAGGAACGCTTCGAGGCCGGCCGCCGGTGCCAGGGGAAACAGGAGCGTCGACGGGCGCCCCGGGCTCTTTGAGAGCCGGATCCAGTGTGCTCCGTTGTCGTCGGAGCGGTAGAAGCCGGCCTCCCCCGCGGCGTAGAGAAACGGGCCCAGCCACACGAGATCATGGACGACATCGTCGGCCAGCCCCGCCGGCGTCCAGGTGCTCCCCCCGTCGACAGAGCGGAAGACGCCCCCTGCGGCGGGAGAGGCGAACAGGACCGGGTCCACGGCGAAGAAGGACGACAGCGCCATCGCCCGCACCTCACCTGCCGGAAGCCCACTCTTCGGAGCGGCGAAGGTCTCGCCCTCGTCCATCGTGACCAATAGCCCGCCGGCATGCGCGACCACGAGTGCGGGACCCGGCCAGTCGAGGCGATGAACAGGTCCGCTCGTCAGGGCCGTCGGTCCGAAGGTGTGCCCGCCGTCTCGCGAGCGCAGAAGGCCCTTGTCCGTCCCGACAAACACCGTCGGGTCCGCCTGGGGCCAGCGCGAGATGAGAAGGCTGGAGATCCCTATCATCGCCGTGAGCGGGTGCCAGACCTCTCCGAAATCGTTGGAGACGAAAAGACCCTGATCCCCGGCGACGTAGACCTGGGGCCCGACAGGAAGGACCACACGCGCGGGCCCCAGCCCGTCCAGACGGACCCCGGTCGTGGTCCCGCTCTCGCGCTCCCAATTCCGTGCCCAGTCCCCCGATCGCCAGAGCCCCTCCGCGGTGCCCACGAAGAGGGTGAGGCTCGTCACGCGCCCCGGGCTGCTCTGCCCGACGGCGGTCCCTCCCGGCAGCACGAGAGCCGAGAGAGCCAGCGTGATCAGCAATCGCGTCGTCATAGCATTCGCTCCAGCCCTCATCTCCTGGCCTCGTAGTCCACCGCGTAGACCGGGAGGCTCGACTCGACCCCCTTGAACTTGGCGTCGCCTGCGTATCGGATCACGAGACTCCGGTCGATGACCTCGTCCTCGTACTCCATCCTCTCATCGCCGTGAACGAGGGCGATGTGGGTCTCGAGCTGCACGAGTGTGTCGCGACTGATGGCGATGCCCTCGTTGAACAGGATCCCCTCCTCGTCGATGCCCACGTGCAGGCCCGAGGCCGCCTCGGGCAGGGCCGGACCCGCCGCCTCCTCGTCTTCGTTCTCGGTGGGCTTTCGGGTCGCAGACGACAGCCGCCCGGCCAGATTGACGTTGCGGCCGATCACCGTCGCGTGCACGCCGCCGCGGCCTGCAATGAATCGGGCGAGGTAGACACGGCCGTGGTGGATCGCGATCCCCATCTTGAACCATGTGCGCTTCTCGTCCCGCCTCCGGCGCAGCGACTCCTGGCAGAGCACCGCGGCTCGGAGCGCATTCAGGGGATCGAGGACCTCCGCTCGGCTCGTCCCCCAGGTGACCATCATCCCGTCGCCGAGGTACTTGTCCACGGTGCCCCCGAAGCGCTCGATGATGGGCACGAAGTCGTCGAACACCACGTAGAGCTCCCGGGTGAGGTCGCGCTCCGAGATCTGTCCCTCGGACGTGCGCGTGAAGCCCCTCAGGTCGAGAAACAGGATGGTGGCCGGCACGGCGTTGTTGAGGATGTGGGAGGCACCCTCGCCGAACTCGTAGAGCCTGAGTCCCCGGCTCCTCTTGTCCTCCAGGTCGAGCTCCTCCGTGGCGCTCCCGAGCAGCACCACCCGATCCCGAACATGGGAGAGGATCTCGAATCGGCGGAGCCCCGCCGCCAGATCCAGGAACGCCGCGAAGGGCTCTTCGCCGGGATGGCGCCTGGACTCCGCTCGCAGGATCGCCGACGAAGCGAGCCGCGCCCCTGCCCCAAACGGGTCCGCCAGCAGGTACGTGAGCACGGGTTCGCTGAGCACCATCTTCACCAGGCTCTCCGGCTTGAGGTACTGCTCACGGGGCAGGCCGGGCAGATGCACCGACGCGCGGGCCAGAAGGCCCCTGCCTCCCTCGCGCAACCGTCTCTCCGCTTCCCGAACCAGCACCTGCCGGATCTCGAAGAACACGTCCGGAGCGATCCGGTACCGCTTGTTCGAGGACAGGAAGGCGGTGAGCTTCAGATCCTCCGCCCGCACCTCGGTGAAAGCGAAGCCGTCGTCGATGAGCGACGCGACCAGCGCCCCGTTCTCGGTCCCTCCCCAGGGTGCGGTCTCCCCGTCGTACCGGCGGCTCGCCTGGTCCATCCTCCGAAAGAAGGACTGCAGGAGGGGAAAAAGGGACAGCCTGCCCCGGCGCAGCGCTGGCGCCCGAGGCTCGAGCCTCACCAGATACTCGGCTGCGTCGCGGGAATGGGCGAGCCAGAACAGGTTGAGCAACCCCTGGCGCCGGTCGGTGACCAGCACCGAACGAAGCACGTCCATCAAAGCCTGCTCGTATTGCGCCACGTCGCGGCTGGGATCGGTCCTGCGGGCCACCGCGGCCACCCCGATCTGGGTGAGCAGCGACTCCAGATATCGGTAGAGCAGCGACCTCAGCTGCGGGTGGGTGTGCACGAGGAAGACGTCGCGCTTGCCGTCCCTCTCGAGCGCCGGCAGGTCCGGCAGCGGGCTGCCGAAGAGGGACTCGACCTCCCTGCTGAGGCCTCCCGCGACGTAGCGTGACGCGGCAGGGTCCCTGACGTAGAGCGAGGCCGACATCGAGGCCGAGTCAGCTCCGGTTGATCAGCTCCCGGAGCTCCTTGCCCGGCTTGAAATACGGGACCTTCTTCGCCGGGACGAGGACGCCCTCTCCGGTCTTGGGGTTGCGGCCGGTGCGGCTCGCCCGGTGGCGGACACGGAAGCTCCCGAATCCTCGCAGCTCGATCTTGTCGCCCCCCTGCAGCGCCTCGATGACCGAGGAGAAGACGGCGTCGACGATGACCTCGGAGTGCTTGCGAGTGAGATCGGCCTCTCGTGCAATCTCATCCACCAGCTCGGCCTTCGTCATGCCTACTCCTCCTCCTCCTTGGCAGCAGTGGCCTCCTGCTGCGCTTGCAGGATGTCACCGATCGTGGAGCGGTCGCTTCCCGACGCCTGCTTGAAGGACTTGATGTCCTTCGTGACCTCGTCCGCCTTCACGGCCTTGATCGACAGGCCGATCTTGCGGTCCTCTTCCTGCACCTTGACGATCTTCATGGGGAAGGTGTCACCGGCATTGAACTGCGCCTCGGGGTTCTCGACCCGCTTCTCGTCGAGCTCGGACACGTGGACCAGCCCCTCGATGCCCTCGGCCAGCTCCACGAAAGCGCCGAAGGTCGTCACGCGGACGATCTTGCCTTCGACGATCTCGCCGATCTTGTGGTGGGCCAGATAGTCCTCCCAGACGTCGGTGGAGAGCTGCTTGAGACCCAGCGAGAGCCGCTGGTTGTCGGCGTCGATGCTGAGCACCACGGCCTCGGCGGTGTCGCCCTTCTTGAGGACTTCGGAGGGGTGCTTGACCCGCTTCGTCCACGAGAGGTCGGAGATGTGGATGAGACCGTCGATGCCCTCCTCGACCTCGACGAAGGCCCCGAACTCGGTGAGGTTCCTGACATTGCCGGTGATCTTGGAGCCGACCGGGTACTTCTCGGCCAGCTGTTCCCAGGGGTTCGCCTCCACCTGCTTCAGCCCGAGGCTGATGCGGTGCGCCTCCTGGTCGATTCCCAGCACCTGGCACTCGACCTCCTGGCTCACGGCCAGGATCTTGGACGGATGCTTGACCTTCTTGGACCAGGACATCTCGGAGACGTGGATGAGCCCCTCGACGCCCTGCTCCAGCTCCACGAAGGCGCCGTAGTCGGTCAGGCTGACCACCCGGCCCTTGACACGTGTCGCCACCGGATACTTGATCGTGGCTGTGGTCCAGGGGTCGGCCTGCAGCTGCTTCATCCCCAGGGACACACGCTCGGTCTCACGGTCGAACTTGAGGACCACGACCTTGATCTCGTCGGCGACGTTCAGCACCTCGGTCGGGTGGTTGATGCGGCCCCACGACATGTCGGTGATGTGCAGAAGCCCGTCGATCCCTCCGAGGTCCACGAAGGCCCCGTACTCGGTGATGTTCTTGACGACACCGTCGAGGACCTTGCCCTCCTCGAGGCTCGCCAGCGTCTCCTGCTTCTTCTCGGCGTTCTCCTCTTCGAGGACGGCCTTTCGAGACAGCACGATGTTGCCCCGCTTCTTGTTGACCTTGATCACACGCATCCGGAGCTCCTGCCCTCGGAGCGCATCCAGGTTGCGGACCGGTCGCATGTCGACCTGGCTGCCCGGCAGGAACGCGCGGACGCCGATGTCGACGGCGAGGCCGCCCTTCACCCTCTCGATGACCCGGCCGGTTACGACGCGGCGCTCCTGGTAGGCGCGCTCGACCTCGTCCCAGACCTTCATCTTCTCGGCTTTTTCCTTGGACAGGACGACGTAGCCCTCCCGGTCCTCGGTCTTCTCGATCAGGACTTCCACGGAGTCGCCGGTCTTGACGTTGATCTCCCCGTTCTCGTCGCGGAACTCCTCGATCGCGATCACGCCTTCCGACTTGTAGCCGACGTCGACGATCACCTCGCTCTCGGAGACCCGCAGGACGGTTCCCCGCGCCACCTCGCCCTCGGCGAAGTTGCGGAAGCTGACGTCGTACATGTCGAGGAAACGCTCGTACTCCTCGGCGGCGTCGAGCTCGGACTGGGTCTCATCGGGGGTCGCCGCAGCAGTGGGATCCGGCTCGGCTGCGGGCACAATCGGGGCAACGACCTTCTCAGTCTTTTCAGTCTCCCGCATGAGTGGAAAGAAACCTCCAGGCTTCGGAATTGCGTTCAGTCTGCAGCGAGGCACCCGGAAGAGCGCAGTTTGCACCGCAGCCAAACGCCCAATGTTATGTAACTTATGCCTATCCTGTCAACACTTGCGGGGATTGGCACCCCCCGGGCTATCCCCGGGAGCGGGAATCGGACAGCGCCCGCTCGAGGGCGGCCACGAGGCCGTCGGCGGTGGATGGCGAGGCGATGGCGAGGACGTCGAAGAGCGCTTCCCGGGCCGCGACCTCGGTGGTGGGGCCGATCACGACGGCGGGAAGCCCCTGTGCGCCCGCGCCGGCCGCCTTCGCAAACGCCTGCACGGCGGAGGGGGCGGCAAACGTGGCGGCGTCGAAGCCCTGGTCGACACACCTGCGCACCGTTTCGGCGAGCCCTGGAGGCTCCGTCGTCGTGTAAGCCGTGGCCACGGTGACCTCTGCGCCCAGCTCTCGCAGCCCCGAGGGTAGCTCCTGGCGCCCGCGGCTCGAGACGGGAATCAGCACCCGGGCCCCCGAACATCCATGGGCTTCAAAGGCTTCCAGGAGGCCGGCCGCCCGATAGTCGGCCTCGGGCTCCAGATCGACCCGGTCCCCGGGGAACGCCCGTCCCAGGGCGCCGGTGGTGGCGGGGCCGACGGAGGCGACCCGGGGCCCTCGCGCCAAGAGCCCCAGGCCCAGGACAGCGAGCCGATCCCGGACCGCCTCGACCGCATTGGCACTGGTGAAGACGATCCAGTCGAATCGGTCGAGGCCCAGGAGTGCCTCGTCCAGGGGAGCCGGCTCCTCGGGAGGACCGATCGCAGTCGCGGGGACCTTCAGCACGACGGCCCCCCGCTCCTCGAGAAGACGAATGAGACGGGAGGCCTGATCCGTGCGGCGGGTCACCACGATCCGCCGATCCGCCAGGGACTTGGCCCGGTCGCTCATGGCGCCAGCAAGGGCCCCGCGCCGCGAGACAGAAGCTCCTCGGCCAGGGTGCTCCCCACCTCGGCGGCGTCCGTTCCCCGGCTCTCGCCCCGCAGCACCTCCGAGCCGTCGACTCGAGCCACCAGGCCGATCAGCTCGAGGCCCGCGCCGTCCTCGAAGGCGTGCGCGCCGAGGGGCACATTGCATCCCCCGCCCAACGCCGCGAGGAAATAGCGCTCGGCCGACACTCGCCGGGCGGTCGAGGGGTGATCGAGAGGGGCCACAGCCTCCCGCACCGCCGCATCGTCGGCCCGGCACTCGAGTGCGATGGCACCCTGCCCGGGAGCAGGAATGAAACGCCTGGGATCCAGCGGCTCGGTCACCTCGTCGACGCGACCGAGACGGACGAGACCGGCCATGGCGAGCAGGATCGCGTCGAAGCGGCCCTCTCGCAGACGGCGGATGCGCGTTTCGACATTGCCTCGCAGGTCGGTGATCGAGAGGTCGGGCCGAACGGCCCGCAGCTGCGCCTGCCGGCGAAGGCTCGTCGTGCCCACCGTCGCCCCCCGGGGCAGATCGTCAAGGCCGGCGCCGGAAGAGAGGAGCGCGTCTCGCGGGTCGGCCCTCTCGAGGATGGCGCACAGCTCGAGCCCATCGGGGAGGACCGTGGGCACGTCCTTCAGGGAGTGGACGGCGAGATCCACCTCCCGGGCCTCGAGCGCCTGCTCGATCTCCTTGAGGAAGGCCCCCTTCCCCCCGACCGCCTCGAGACGGAGATCGAGCAGGCGGTCCCCCGTGGTCGTGATCACCACGAGCGACACCTCGTGCCCGAGGGCGGTGAGCCGCTCCTTGACGTGCTCGGCCTGCCAGCGCGCGAGCAGGCTTCCCCGGGTGCCGATGCGGATCTGGCTCATCGTCGTGACCCCAGGGCGTCCTTCACAGCCCGAACAGCTTTCGGATGAGCCCCACGTACTCTTCGTGATGCCCGTTTTGCGCCATCTCCTTCAGGCGCACCGTGGGCGAATGGAGGAGCTTGTTGACGATCCCGCTCGTCAGGGCGTCGACGGCCTTCTCCTGCTCGGGCGTCAAAGGGCCGAGACGGCGTCGGGCCTTCTCGATCTCCCCCCGTCGGATCTCCTCGGCACGACCGCGGAGCTCGACGAGGAGCGGCACCACGTCGAGCGAATGGCGCCAGTCGAGGAATCCCCGGATCTCCTGATCTACGATGCTCTCGGCAGAGGCCGCCTCCTTCTGGCGCACGCGGAGGTTCGCGTCCGACACCGACTTCAGGTCGTCGATGTCGTAGAGGAAGACGCCCTGCACCTTGCCGGCGGACGGCTCGATGTCCCGGGGCACCGCGATGTCGATGAGGAACAAGGGGCGATGGCGTCGCGCGGCCTGCGCTGCCTCGACATCGGCTCGGTGCACGACCAGACCCGACGCGCCGGTCCCGCTGATCACCACGTCGACCTTCTCTATCTCGGTGCGCAGCGCCTCGAGAGGCGCCGAGCGTCCGCCGAGGGTGGCAGCGAGCTGCTCGGCCTTCTCCAGAGTGCGACCGCCGAGGACGGCGGCCCGGGCCCCGTCCTTGACCATCTGGCGTGCCGCCACCTCGCTCATCTTGCCGGCCCCGACGAGGAGGACCGCCCGGTCCTTGAGGTCGCCGAAGATCTTCCGAGCCAGCTCCACCGCCACGTGGGACACCGAGACGGCGTTGCGACCGATGGCGGTCTCCGTGCGCGCTCGCTTGGCCGCCCCGTACGTGCGGTTCTTCAGAGCGTTCAGGACCGAGCCCAGGGAGCCCGCCTCCTCTGCGGCTTCGTAGGCCCGCTTCACCTGCCCGAGGATCTGGGACTCGCCCAGCACCATGGACTCCAGGCTGGCCGCGACGCGGAAAGCGTGACGAACGGCAGCGTCCCCCTCGTGCCGGTACAGGTACTTCTCCAGGTCGTCGATGGGCTGGTCGTGGTACCGGGCCAGGAACTCCCCGACGGTCTCGGCCCTCGGCTCCGGGGCCCGTCCGTAGATCTCCACCCTGTTGCAGGTCGAGAGGATCATGGCCTCGGTCAGACCGGTCTCTTCTCGCACCTTCGCAAGCGCCTCTCCGAGCCGCTCCTTCGGGAAGGCCAGCGCTTCTCGTATCTCGAGGGGGGCCGTCTGGTGGCTCAGACCGACGACGACGATCACCGCGCGGCCGCCGCCACGCTGGGCACCAGCGTCGCCCAGGCAAAGGTGAAGACCACGATCCCGAAGCCCGCGATGCCCAGCCAGGCGGCCCGCCGGCCGCCCCATCCCGCTCGGAACCGCGCGGTTATCTGCACCACGTAGATCACCCACGCCGCCAGCGCCGCCCACTCCTTCGGGTCCCCCGTCCAGTATCGTCCGTTCAGGCTCATGTTCCAGTGGAAGCCCGTCAGTATCGCCAGGGTCAGGAAGGCAAACCCCCCGATGACGCTCCGTCCTCCGATCGTGTCCAGGCGCTCGAGGCTCGGGATCATGTAGTAGAACCGCCGCGGCGAGCGGGAGCGGAGCTCGTTTTCCTGGATCAGGTAGAGAACGCCCATGGTGAACGCCGCGAAGAGCGCCCCGTAGCCGAAGACCGCCAGAACCGTGTGGACCGGCATGAAGAGCCCGCGCAGCACCGAGTCGGGCGGCGGGCCCTCGGGCGACAGGCTGGCCATCAGGACGAGCACGAATGTGAAGGGGTAGGCGAACAGCCCCAGCGCGTCGACGCGGGTGGAGAGGTAGACGAGGAGAAAGACGAGCACGGTCCCCCACGCCAGCAATGACGCCCCGTCGTGAAGGCCCGTCGACGGAAAGTGACCTGCTTCCGTCCACCGCTGCGACAGCGCGGCCGTGTGGAAGGCAAAGCCGAGAAGCGTCGACGCGATGGTGAGCGTCGTCAGCAGGCGCCGGCGGGTGATGACGTGCACGAGCACGTGCACGGCACCCACGGCGTAGCAAATGAGGCTGAGGAAGAGATATGCGCCCGAGTCCATCAAATCCGCCAAGTCAATCTAGCACAGGCGCGAGGGGGCACGCCTGATACCAAGGGTCCGGTTCACACCGCCCGAGAGTCACTCGGCCAAGCCGAGCCAGTTCTGGACGATGACGATGGCCGGGATGGGCTTCTGCGCCTGCAGCATGACAAACGACTCGCCGTCGGACCTAGTTCCCTTCGGTCGCCCTGAAGACACCGTAGGAGCTGGTGGGCAGCGCGCGGCTATGGGCGGGATCCACTCGTGGCGGCGTCGGTGTCACGAATCGAAATACCGCTGGAGCTCGTCGGGATCCCTGGTCCTGGTGAGAGCCAGCATGAGCAGAATGCGGGCTTTCTGGGGACTGAGGTTGTCGGACAAGACGCACCCGATCTCCCGGAGATCCACACCCTTGCCCTTTCCCGCATAGAGGGGCATCAACCTTCCTGTGTAGACCCGTGTGCTGATCACGACGGGGATGTTGCGGTCGCGGGCCTCCTTGATCGCGTCGTGCATCGTGGCGCTGACGTGACCCAGCCCCGTCGCGGCAATCACGAGGCCGGCCAGCGGCGGCGGCTCGGCATCATTCAACAGGGCGCGGATGAGGCGGCCATCGGCCCCGGCGTAGTGGGGCACGATCTCCACTCGACCCAGCGTCACGTCCGCGGCGAGGGGGATGGTCTGACGCCTGAGGGGCGCGCGGTAGAAACGCACACCTCCCAGGTTCGCGACTCCCAGGGCGCCGAACTCCAGCGTCTTGAAGGTTTCACGAGCAATCGTGCTCGTCTTCGTCACTTCGCGAGCCGCATTGATATGCCCGTTCATCACCACCAGGGTCCCCTTGCCCACCGCCTCCGGCGACACGGCCACTCGAACGGCGTTCAGGAGATTGCGCGGGCCATCGGTGTCCGGATAGGACGCGGCGCGCTGGCTGCCCACCATGACGACGGGCTTGGAGCTCGTAACGGTCAGGTCGAGGACGTATGCCGTCTCTTCCAGCGTGTCCGTTCCGTGCGTCACGACAACCCCGGCGACGTCGTCGCTCGAGAGAACCTCGTTCGCCTTCCGCACGATCTTCAGCCAGAGCGTGGGCGTCATGTCGGCGCTTCCGATGCTGGAGATCGGCTCGACTCGGACCCTCGCCATCTCGGCGAGCTCGGGGACGGCCTCGACCAGCTCATCCCCGCTCAAGGCGGGCACCAGCCCCCCCTGGACGGGATCGAAGCGACTCGCGATGGTCCCACCCGTTGAGAGGACGACAACCGTCGGGAGCGGAGGGGCTCCCGAGGCATAGACCGGCAGCACGAGGACGAGCGCCAGCAGCGTCTTCATGGAGTCTCCCTTCCCTCTCGACAAGCCCGGCTTCTACCCGCCTGGCCTGTTCAGCTGCCAGACACCATATCCCCAGACGTTGGCGTAGAGAAGATAGACGAGGTACGGGGAGAAGCCTCACGCGGCCCGTCGGTCCACTCGCATCAGGAGAAGCAACACCGCGAGAGCGACGGTGTCGTAAGCCACGAGGGCCAAGAACGCGAGGCGCAGGTCGCCGCTAATGAATGCGACGTTCCACGCCGCGTTAATGCCCATCATGACCAGCCAGGCCCAGGACGGCACCCCTGCCGGCCCGCCCCGCGCCGGCCTCAGGATCGAATCTCTATTCCGTCCAGAGCGCCGGGGGTGAACCGACTCGAGAGGGGCGGCGCCTCGCGGCCCTTCCGATCCCGCAGACCCCGCGCCACGAGCCGATGCTCGCGACCTGGACGGAGGAGACGCCTGGGCCACCACACGAGCACACGCCCACCGTCGAGAGTCTGCACCCGTGAAGGCACCGGCCCCGCGGCCTCGAGAATCTCGAGCGTGGCCTCGTGCAGCCGGTCGACGTCGACCGGTGCCGAGAGGCGCACGATGACGGGGTCCCCTCGCAGGACGCCGCAGGCCCCGTCGGGCGGCTCGACCCGCTCGACGTAGAAGGCGCCGGTCAGCCTCGGCATCACCGCGCCCTCCACCGCCCGTGCCAGGTCATGAGACGGATCCGGGCGCTGCCTCCGATGACGCGCACCGCGGCCTGGGCGCCGTCCCCGGCGAGGTAGAACGTCCTGGGCGTCGCGGTGCCCAGCGGAGAGAACGACAGAATGTCCGATCGTCCGAACCGAATCGGATCGCCGGTGAGCTGGCCGCGCCCGGGAGGCGGAACCGGTATTCCAGGGAGGATCCCAACTCTCACTCCGGGAATCGCGGCGTTGAGAGGAAACGGCCCGGCCATGAGCCGATCGAGTCCCCTGCGGATGTCAGCCGTACGGATGCCGTTGCCGTTGCCATCGGCGTACACCGCGAACACGTCGCCCTCGAGACGCCGCTCGAAGCGAATGCCGGTGTACACGCCGGAGCGAATGGCCATCGAGCGAGCTTTCCGGAACTCGCCCTTGAACGCGCGGGCCGCGCCGAGCAGGTGGGCGTCCGCCGTATAGCCTCGCAAGTGCGGGTAGCCGACAGCGGCCATGATGACGATCACGGCCGTGACGACCATCATCTCCACCAGCGAAAAGCCTCGGGATCTCATGGCGTGTGGCGGGAGGCGGCCCGGCATTCGGCCGGGCCGCCCCGCACGCCTTCCTACTTCGAGCCCTTGCCCGAAGGTCTGGTGACCTTCAGCCGCGGCTCGAGCTTCTGGAGGTTTTTCTCGCCAATACCTTTCACGTTCAGCAACTCGTCGATGGAGCCGAAGCGTTCGGCCTTCTCGCGGTACTCGACGATGCGACCCGCCAGGGTGGGTCCGACTCCGGGCAGGGAGTCCAGCTGCTCGACGGTGGCCGAGTTGAGATCGATCTTGTCGGCCGGAGCGGGTTCGGTAGCAGCAACCGCAGGTGCGGCTGCCATGAGGGCCGCCATCACGACGGCCATGCCAATAGCGACTGTGCGACGAAGCGTCATTGTTCTCCTCCTTGACTGAGTGGAGCGTCTTGTCTGGAACGATCGCGCGGCGAAGCCTCTCGAGCTCATGCAGAGCAGGGAGGCTTCCCGGCGCCCGAAGCACCGTCTCTCCCTACGGCGCTCCGGATACCGGTTGCCGCACGACACGTCAGGGAGAGGCAAGGGAGATGCCAGCGCCCAACCGCAGGCGCAAACGCACGGGGATCAACTGCTTGGAGAGAATGGAGTCGGTCCGAAGGCCCGACGCGGCGTCAAGGCCGCTTGACGGGACGATCCCTCGTCTCGTGCAACGCGTTGGGTGTCAACATCTTCGGGACCGTCAAGGAAGCGCGACGGCCGCGCACGAAACCTACCGGCGCGAGAAACGCTCGAGCCACCCGGCGATGTCGGGCTCGTGATCGGGCTTGTCGCTCTTCTCGGTCGGGGCAGAACGAGGACGCCGCACCGGGCCCTGAGCGAGCGCGTTCCACTCTTTCGCCCGAAGGGCCGTTGCTCCGCGGGTGCGCGCGTAGGAGTAGACAGCCTTGTCGGAACTGACGACGGTGAGCTCGGCGGGCCGGGCGACGCGATCCAACATCTGCCGGATCACCGAGTCGGCGTCGGCGCCGGGCGGCGGAAAGCGAACGGACACCGGCCCCAGTTCTTGACTTCCGAGATCCGCCCGAAAGGGTGCCCCGTCGAACACGATCGTGGCCCGAGCGCCTCGCGACCGGCAGAAATCGGACACTCGACGCAGCACCTCGGTGCGCCCGTCCCCGGGAATGGCCGGACCGCCCCAGGACCCGAGCAGGTTGTTGCCGTCGATGAGGTAGGGCACGGCTCTCGGCCTCCCCCGCGGCCACCACGACCGCCGACTCGTCTGACGGCAGTCTATCGGTGGGCTGAAAAGGATGTCAACGAATCGGCCGATCATGGTAATATGCTGAAAAGAAGGATGATGCGCCGCTCGGGTGGACTCCTGAGGGCGCCACGGAGGCTGGATGGCGGACGCCTTTCCCGTCAGCGGGAACATTGACTCGACCTCGCTCCCGCACCCTCTGGTCGATCTTCACCGCCGGGGAGCCACCGGCTCGCTGAAGGTCAACGGGCCGACCCACGCCAAGGCTCTCTATTTTCGCGGTGGCCGGATCCTGTTTGGCTCCTCGAAGGATCCGCGGGACCAGCTGGGCGCCATCCTCATCGAGGGCGGCAAGATCACCCGCGAGCAGCTCAACGAGGTGAACGGCAAGGTCGGACCGGGGAACCCGCTGGCGAAGGTGCTGGCTGAGAGCGGCTTCGTGAACCAGCGCGAGCTGGGAGACTCGGCACGGGTGAAGGTCGAGCGGATCGTGTCGGACGTCCTGTCCTGGACCTCGGGCTCCTTCGAGTTCGAAGACGGGGTGGTGCCCAAGGGGGCAGTGGATCTCAAGCTGTCGACCAGCAAGCTCCTGCTGGCGGCGGTCCAGAAGATTGGAGACCGGGCCTTCGCCCTCCGCCACCTGGGCGGCGACATGACCGTGGTCCTCAAGGCGGCGCCCGACGCCGAAACCGCGCTCACCGACGTGCGGGGGGAAGTGTGGCCGCTCCTCGAGCGCCTCGACGGGGAGCGGACGCTCCAGGACGCGGTCGCGCTCACGCGAATCGACGAGTTCGAAGCGGCCAAGACGGCGTGCGCTCTGCTGTTCCTGGGCATCGTCGTTCGGAAGGACGCGGCCGCTTCGGGCGAGCTCGATCTGGCCGAAGAGGCCTTGAGCGGGTTCGGGCCCCACACCTCCTCGGGGGCGGCAGCGGCACCGGAAGCCGTTTCCCCGATCGTTCCCTCGGAAGCGGCCTTCTCGTTGGACGACAGCAAGTCCCTGGCAGAATCGGCCTTTCCAACACCCGCACCGGTGAGCGGGGCCGACGAGCCACTTGGTATCGCCTCTGACGAGCCGGTCGGCGTGGCCCCTGACGAGCCGATCGGGATCGCACCGGACGAGCCGATGGGTGTTGCCCCGGACGAGCCGATGGGAGTGGCACCGGAGGAGCCCCTGGGCGTTGAATCGGAGGAGCCGCCGGCGGTCGCCACGGCTGAGCCGACTGGCTTCAGTTTCACCCAGGACGAGCAGCCTCCGGAAGTGGAGCCGGTCGTCCTCCCGCCCGTTGATCTGCCGGCGGCTCCGATCGCCGACGTCCTCGGCGGTCCCCTCGGCGATCCGCTCCCGCTGTTCAGCGCCGAGCCGCCTTTGGCGCTGCCGGCGCCGAGCGTCGCTGCTAAGCCACCAATCGAGGCTCCGGCCCCGGTTGTCGAGCCGGAGGTACCGAGCTTCACGATGGGGCCACCGGCGCGAGAAGGAGTCGAGACCGTTCCCGGAGATCGAGAGACGGTGGTCCCGGAGGCCGAGCCAGGCCCAGAGATCCCGATCGCGCCGCCGTCCCCCGAGCCCTCCGACACGGCACCGCCGCCTGCAGGCGCAGCCGCGCCTGCCACACCCGACTCGTCGGGTCGTCCGACCCAGGAAGACCTGGCCGCCCTGGACGCTCTTCTCGACCCATCGGCGTCGGGGACGAAGGCGCCCCAGGCCGAACGGCCCACGGCCGAAGGGTGGGAGCCCCACTTCCCCTCCAGCAGCCCCTCGGCAACGATGGGGCCCGACGCGACCACGAGGCGAGCCATCGGCCGGCGGTCGCGGCCCTCTCGTGCGCCCCTCTTCGCCCTTCTCGCGACGGTTGTCGTGGTGGGGCTCGCCACCGGCTACTATCTGCTGCGACCCTCACCAGACGCCGACCCGGAGCCTACGAGCACACCTCCTGAAGCGGCGCCCACCCCGGCCCTCTCTGCTCCCGTGACGGTGGCTGCTGCGCCGCAGGCCGGGGCACCGGCTGGCGACGCCCTGGCTCTCTTGAGGCAGGGCAGCTTCGACGAGTCCGCCAGCGCCTTCGCATCCTCACTGGCCTCGGCGGCACCGAACTCGTACAGTATCCAGGTGCTGGCGGCCTGCTCGCCGGACACCATCCGCAAGGCCGCGCAGAATGTCACCGAGGACGAGATCTTCATCCTGCCCGTCACCCTCAACGGGCGCGCTTGCTACCGTGTGGGATGGGGCGTCTACGACAGCCGTGCCAGCGCCGAAGCAGGCGCCAACGACCTTCCGGCGTACTTCCGCCAGCCCGGCATCAAGCCACGCATCCAGCCCCTCGTCGAGCTGCTTCCCTGATCGTGCGACTGTTCGGGCTCACCACGGTGGTGCTCGTGTCTGCGCTCGCGGGAGTCGCAGGGGCCGACACGATCGTCCTCGAAGGCGGCCAGGTGCTGGAGGCCGATCAGGCGTGGTACGAGGGCTCCGTCCTGCGCTACCGCAAGGATGGCCAGCTCTGGGACCTGCCCCGGGAGGCCATCTCAGGAGTGCAGCCGTCGAACCCGGAAGGCACCCTCCTCGATCCTCACGTTCTCCACAGCCGCGAGCAGCTCGCCGGGGGCGACCCGTCGGCGGCGCTGCGTTTCGCGCGGCTGGCGCTGTTTCGCGACCCGACCTCGCCCACGGGGCTCGAGGCCCTCGCCGCGGCGCAACTCGCGCTGGGTCAGCCGAACCGAGCTCGAGCGAGCGCCGAGGAGGCACTCCGACTCGATCCCCGACGCGGCCGCTCCCTGGAGCTCCTGGGTGACTCGGCCGCCGCACTGGGCCAGCGCGATACCGCCCGCGAGTGGTACAGGGCGGCCTACGACATCGAGAGCCATCGGCGAGTCCAGCGCAAGATCGAGGACCTCGAGCCCCGCTCCTCGCAGGTCTCGAGCGCCCGGTTTCGGATCCGCTACGACGGCACCGCCGACGAGCCTCTCAGCCTGGGCGTGCTCGGTGTGCTCGACCGCAGCTGGGAGGAGTACGAGAAGTGGCTGGGGTTCAGCCCGGATCTGCCCGTCACCGTCGTGCTGTCGACCGCATCCAGCTTCGACGACTCACCCCGGGCCCCGGAATGGGCCGCCGCGTGGAACGACGGAACGATCCACGTCCCCGTGCTGGGGCTCGAGCGCCCCAATCGGGAGCTGATCGTTCTCCTGCGCCACGAGCTGGCCCACTCGTTCCTGGCCACGCACATCGGGAGTGCAACACCGACGTGGCTCCACGAAGGTCTTGCTCAATGGCTGGAGGGCGGAGACCCGACGCGAGGTGACGCCGCTCTCGCCCCATCCGCACGCTCCGGCCGTCTCTGGCCGCTCGAGCAGCTCGAGCCGCCTTTCGGCGGTTTGTCGGAAGCACAGGCCAACTCCGCCTACGTGCAGAGCCTTTCGGCCGTCGCCCTGCTGCTACGCCTTCGGGGCCCTGAGGGAGTACAGGCCCTCATCGAGGCACTGGCGGCCGAGCAGAGCACGGACGACGCACTCGAGCAGTCGTTCGACCTGCGCTACGAAGGACTGCAACGCGCGTGGGAGACCCACCTCAAGACCGCAGACAGGGCGGGCTCGATGGCCTCCGCAGGACGCTGAGCCTCCGGCGGTCGAGCCAAAGCCGCACTACCCCTGAAGGGCGACGGGCGTCTCGAACCAAGAGTCTACGGAGCGGGCCTGTAAGCCGGATTCTGTCTCCGCCTCGGCCGATTGACCGAAGCGGCGGCGATCATTCCTCTAGCCCCGCAGTTGCCCACGGGGTCCAGCAACCTACCCGGGAGCTTCGGTCGGGCCAACCTCAAGCACTCCCCTATTTGGTCTTGCTCCGCGTGGGGTTTACCCTGCCCGCCGTGTCGCCACGACGGCGGTGCGCTCTTACCGCACCTTTTCACCCTTACCACCCTCGAGGTCTCCCCCGAGAGTTCGGCGGTGTGTTTTCTGTGGCACTTTCCCTGAGGTCACCCTCGCTGGCGGTTGACCAGCACGCTGCCCTGTGGAGTCCGGACTTTCCTCCCCGTCCCCTCTTTCGAAGATCCGCGGCGACCGCCCAGCCCACTCCGTAGACAAGAGCTAGCGTAGGGGCCGCCGCGGTCCGGGTCAAGGCTCGGGCGTGTAGCCCAGGTCGGGTCGGCCCTGGGTGAGGTGATTCTCGCTACCCTTGACGACGTTCCTCCAGCTGACCAAAAGGGCGTCGGCGGCCTTCCTTCCGTAGGCTTCTTCGAGCATCTCGTCGAAGGGCTTTCCGGAGAGATTGAAGCTGGCGAAGTTGGCGCGGGGCTGCACGAGAACGTACGTCCCGCTCGCGCCGCCACTCGCCAGCGCATACCACTCGTACCTCCACGGCATCTCGGTCTTCTCGATGGCCTTGTGGAACTCACCGATGAGATACCTGAACTCGTCCCCCATCCCGAAGCGGGCAGCGAAAAAGGTCACCGAGGACATCGGCGTCGGCTCCGCGGCGGGGCGGCTCACCTTGGGTAGGTTCACCGCAAAGTGAACCGCCCCGGGTTTCCTGGAGGCTCCATTGTTTGGGCGGATGGGGTCCATGGGAAGACCGAGGAGATACTCACTGGAGGTCCGGGAGCGAGCCGTCCGGTTGGTTTTCGATCACGATCACGACTCGCAATGGGCCTCGATTCGGTTGGTGGCGGAGAAGATCGGGTGCACGTCGGAGACCCTTCGCCACTGGGTGCGCCAGGCCGAGCGTGACACGGGCCGCCGGCCGGGGTTGACGACGGACGAGCGGGCGCGTCTAAAAGAGCAGGAGCGTGAGATCCGCGAGCTGCGCCGCGCGAAGACGACGACGACGAGGAAGAAGGCCCGGAGGAAGCGGTGAGCCGACCAACGCCGATAGACCGCGACCAGCTCGCCCGGCTTTCGGATGAAGCCTCGCTCGAGGACCTCCCCCCCTGGCCGGCCTGTTCGAAGAGGCTCGGCTGATAATTGAGATGCGCCTGCGGACGCGCTCGGAATCCCCGCAAGTTGACACGACGAACCGCCGATGGATAACGCCCGATGAGGCCGCGAGGATCGCCCGTCTTCCGCAGGCGACGCCTAAGGATCAGCGCCACTCAAAGCGACGCATCTACGAGTGGGCTCAGGGGCAGCGGTGGGCGTCACGGCCCACTAGTAGATGCCTGCGGATTGATGAGGCGGGCTTTCAGCGCTGGCTCGCATCCCAAGGGGCCGCGAGGTCCTAATGTCCAAGAAGGGAGACCGCAGATGGCATGCATCACGAAGCGCCGCGGGGCTTGGGTCATGGACGCCCGAATCCACGGACACCGCATTGTCAAAGTCTTCCGGACCAAGCGGGAGGCCGAGGAAGCGCTCGCAAAACATCGGATCGAGCAGCGCCAGAAGAGCCGGCCCGTTGTGGACCCCTTCATCACGTTGAGGAGCTATGCGGAGCGTTTCGTGAGGACTGCGAGGACCAAGAGGTCGCCGAATCAACCCTCCGGCGATACAAGTCTGTCCTCAACAGCCACATCCGTCCGTCCCTTGGCTCGCGGAAGATCCGGGATGTCTCACCGGCCGACGTGCGTACTTTCCTATCGGAACGAGCGCGGCTTCCGGGCTCGGGAGAGGGACAAAGGAGACTCGGCCGGAACAGCGTGAGGCAGATCCGGTCGGTGCTCTCTGCGGTGCTGAGCCTCGCCGTCTCCGAGGAGGTCATCTCCTCGAATCCGGTGCTTGGCGTCTCCCGTGAGCGTCGGACAAGGGCCCGGAGGCAGCGGGCGCGTGTCGGCGAGCAGGTGAAGGCGATGACCCGCGCAGAGAGAAACACCTTTCTCGCCGTCGCCGCCCAGCGGCGGCCCGAGATCGGCCCCGCCTTCGTGCTGATGGCGCTAGCAGGGCTCCGGTTCGGGGAGGTCCTCGGCATCAGATGGGCAGCGGTTGATTTCGAGAAGAAGCGTCTCTGCATTCATGAACAGCTCGAGATCGACGCCACGAAGTCCGGCGCTGAGCGCATGGTCGACCTGGCAGGACCCCTTGAGGCACTCCTCAGGGGCCTCAAGGCTCAGCGACTCAAGGCGAGCATGGCAGCCAAGAAGGGCGGTGAGATCGCCGCGCAGCGGATCGTGTTTCCGGACCTGCCCGTCAAGGCGGACCGCAAGGTCCAGCAGGCAGCGGAGAAGAGGGTCCGCAGGGCCATGGCCTATTGCCTCAAGACCGCAGGGCTGTCCAGCCACTTCACGCCCCACTCGCTGAGGCACACGTTCTGCTCACTGTTGATTGCCGATTCGATCAGCCCCGTCTACGTCCAGCAGCAGGCGGGTCATGCCTCCGTAGACCTCAACAGTCCGCGTCTACGGATCGTGGTTCGCCGTCGAGGCTCCGGGGGCTATGGACCGGCTCGCGGCGGGGTCCCCGGGGAGCCAAGTGGTAACAAATGTGGCCGAAATGGCAACATCTGGCGACCCCTCCCTGCCGCAAGCCCTTCCACCTACAGGGACTTCCGGACGCGCTTCGATCAGCCGTCGGTGTCTTGGCTGATCCCGTACTGGTCGAGCTTCTTGTAGAGGTTGGAGCGAGGCGTGCCAATGGCCTGGGCTGTGGCCGAGATGTTCCAGTTGCTCTCCCGCAGCTTGGCCACGAGGAAGGTCCGCTCGGCGGCTTCCTTGAAATCACGCAGCGTCCCGGCCGCGTTCATGGAGGCGGCGTCGTCGGTGGGGCGGCGCAGCACTCCTGCGATATCGTCCACCCGCACTTCGTCTCCTTCCACCATGATGAGAAGGCGCTCGACGGCGTTCTTGAGCTCGCGCACGTTGCCCCGCCAGCGGTGCCGCCTGAGGGCCTCCATCGCGGCGGGGGCGAAGGCCTTCCGTCGAAAGTTGTTCGCGGTGCAGAACCCGTCGACGAAGTGCTCGATCAGGGGCTCGACGTCCTCGGGGCGCTCGCGGAGCGGTGGCACCCGGATGGGGAGCACGGAGAGACGGAAATACAGATCCTCCCGGAAGCCCCCTGACTCGATCTCGTCTTCGAGGGTCTTGTTCGTCGCCGCGATCACCCTCACGTCCACCTTGAGGGTCTTCTGGGAGCCGAGCCTCTCGACCTCACCCTCCTGAAGGACGCGCAGCACCTTCGCCTGGGTGCGCAGGCTCATGTCGCCCACCTCGTCCAGGAATATCGTGCCGCGATGGGCCAGCTCGAACTTGCCGATCTGCTTCTCCGTGGCGCCGGTGAAGGAGCCCTTCTCGTGGCCGAAGAGCTCGCTCTCGATCAGCTCCTCGGGAATCGCGGCGCAGTTGACCTGGATGAACGCCTCGTCCTGGCGCAGCGAGTTGGAGTGGATGGCCCGGGCGGCCAGCTCCTTTCCAACGCCGCTCTCTCCAGTGAGAAGCACCGTGGCATTGGTCGGCGCGGCTCGGCGAATCGCGTCCCAGACCTTCTCGAGGGCGGGGCTCACGCCCATCATCCGATAGCGCTCGTCGAAGCTCAGCTTCAGCCGACGGTTCTCGTCGACCAGCCGTTTCTGGCCCAGGGCGTTGCGCGCGACGATGAGGATCCGATCGCTCTCGGGGGGCTTCTCGATGAAATCGAAGGCTCCGAGCTTGACCGCCTCGACCGCGGTCTTGACGGTGCCGTGGCCCGAGAGGACCACCACCGGCGGCGAGGCCTCCTCGGCCTTGAGGCGCTTGAGGACCTCGAGGCCGTCCATCTGGGGCATCTTGATGTCGAGGAAGACGAGGTCGGGACCATCCTGTGCCGCTATCTTCAGTCCCGCGGCGCCGTTGGCGGCCAGCAGCACCTCGTACCCCTCGTACTCGAAGATCATCCGGAGCGACGAACGCACCGCCTCCTCGTCGTCCACGATCAGGATGCGTGGCTTCACCGGTGCTCCTCCACCTCGACTCGTGTCAGGAAGGAGCCCGGGGGGTCGGGACGGTAGACGTAGAGCCACGCCGACTGGCCCGGGGGCAGGGAGCCCAGCACCTCGTGGTAGGCCCGCATGTCCGGCGTGGCCCGGCGGTTGATCTCCACCACCAGGTCGCCCTCCTCGAGCAGGTCGGTGCCCGGGTCCGCGCCAAGGATCGATCGGATGACCACACCGAAGCGGTCGGCAGGCACGCTGTTCCCTGCCTGCGCTGCGAGATCGTCGACGACCAGACCGAGCGCATCTCCACCACGGCCGGGAGCTGCAGTGGGCCGGGCTCGCTGGGGCTCGGATCCGGCCGCTTCCATCCGCTCCCCCAGCACGGCGGAGGCACGAACTGTCCTGCCGTCCCGCAGGAGCGAGAGTGCCACATCGGTGCCCGGCCGCAGAGCGGAGATCGTGCGGACCAGATCGTCTCCGTCGTCGATGAGCGCCTCATCCACAGCCGTGATGACGTCCCAGCGCCGGAGCCCTGCCCGAGACGCCGCCCCCCCCGGAAGGGACGTCCACGACGAGGGCTCCGCGGGCGTCCTCGAGACCCATCATGCTCGCCAGGTCCGGATCCAGCTCGTGCAGCTCCACGCCCAGGTAGCCGCGCCGCACCCGACCCTCTTCACGGAGCTGCACCAGGACGGCCCGCGCCACGTTGCTCGGGATGGCAAAGCCGATGCCCTGGGCGTCGCTGCTCACCGCCGCGCTGATGCCCACGGCCTCGCCCCGCAGGTTGACCAACGGCCCGCCGGAGCTGCCGGGGTTGATGGCGGCGTCGGTCTGGATGTACGAATCGAAAGCCTGATTGAAGATCTTCCGGTTCTTGGAGGAGACGACGCCGACCGTGACCGTGTGATCGAACTCCAGGGGGTTGCCGATGGCGCAGACCCAGTCTCCCACCCGGAGCGCGTCGGAGTCCCCCAGGCGAACGGCCGGGAGCCCCCGCGCCTCCACCTTGAGCAGAGCCAGGTCGGTGCTCGGATCCGAGCCCACTCGTCGCGCGGCCAGCTCGCGCTTGTCGGCCAGCCGTATCCGGACACGGGCGGGCCCTGGCACCAGGTGGTGGTTCGTCAGAATGTAGCCGTCGGAGTCGACGATGAAGCCCGAGCCCTCTCCGCGGCGGGGCAGGCCGAACTCTGCGTCATCGAGCCCCTCCGCGGACCGGCCGTCCTCGATCACGTCGACGTGCACGACCGCCGGGTTGACACGAGCCACCACGTCGGCAAACGACGGCGGCGCGCCTCCGAACCCCGGCGGTGCTGCCGGGGCGTCGAGCCGAAAGCCACCGCCGGCAAGATAGCCGAGGGCCCCGGCCAGGAAGCCGACGAGGGCGACGGTGAGAACCGACGCCGCTCGGGTCATGAAAACAGTATAACCGTCACGGGGAGGGAGTTCCGTGTTGTACCCATTATGCCCCTAAAATGCTCTAGCCGATGGACTTGAGTTCCCTGCAATACTGCTTTATACCCTACAATGAGGGCTCTGAGGTTACGTGGGAGTTCCGTGAGGGAGAGCACCATGCCGCCATTAAAGAAGAAGGACATCGACAGCCTCAAACCTGAGTCTAGCAGGGATGTTTGGCTCTGGGACAGTGAGGTCGTGGGGCTTGGGCTACGCTGCACTCCGGGGGGCACGAAGTCGTTCGTCCTGAAGTACGCCCTCGGCGCAGCAGGGCGGTCGCGCCGGGTCACTCTCGGTCGCTACGGATCACCCCTGACGCTCGACCTTGCTCGTGAAGAAGCGCGGGACATGTTGATGGCTCTCCGAAAGGGCGAGGATCCTGCCGTAGCTCGTGCCCGCAGGAAGAGCCTCCCGACCGTCTCTCAGCTTGGTGAGAGGTATCTAACGGAGCACGCTGAGCCCCACAAAGCCCCTACCTCGGTCCAAGCCGACGGAAGGATGCTCAATACAATAAGGAAGAGCCCTCTCGGGAAGATCAGGACGGATACGGTCACCAGAGCCGACATCGCCGCGTTTCACTCCAGCCGAAAGCATGCCCCCGTGGATGGGAACAGGATCCTCGCCATGCTCAGCGTCATGATGAACCTAGCTGAGCTATGGGGGTATCGATCCGAGAACACGAATCCCACAAAGAAGGTCAAGCGCTACCCGGAACAGAAGCGTGAGCGATACCTCTCTGAGGTCGAGCTAACTCGTCTAGGCGATGCTCTCAGAGAATCCGATGCATCACCCTATGCGGTCGCTGCGATCCGCTTACTCGTGCTCACAGGCGCTCGCGCAGGAGAAGTGATCGATAGCGCTAGATGGTCTGACGTAGATCTCGACAGAGGCTTCCTCAGCGTACCGAACCCGAAGGAGAAGAAGCCGAAACGCATTCGCCTCGGACCACCCGCCATCGCCATCCTTGAAGAGCTTCCCCACAGGCACGGTGATCCTCGTGTCATCCCAGTGAGCTACTCCAACGTCGATAGGGCTTGGCGTACGGCTCGCAAGACGGCTGGGATCGAGGATGTTCGCCTTCACGACCTACGACACAGCTTCGCCAGTGTCGCGGTTTCTGGTGGCGCATCGCTCCCCATCATCGGAGCACTGCTGGGACACAAGCGAGCATCCACAACCCAGCGATACGCGCACCTAGCCGATGATGCCCTTAAGCCGACCGCAGATACCGTGTCGTCCAAGATCGATGAAGCGATGAGAAGGAGGGAGGGGAACGGTACGGACTAGACGCGCAGGACGCGCACTTAGCTCTCGAACCGCAGCCCCTCGATCCACTCCTGCGCCCCCTCACTCAGAACTGGAAGTGACCCGGTTTCGTGGACACCCAAGAAGAGGCGAACATGGGTGTCATGGAGCGACGGAAGCGTAGGGCGTACACGAAGGAGTTCAAGGCCGAGACCGTCCGTCTGGTGACAGACGGTGGCCGGTCGATCCCGGACGTGGCCCGGGACCTCGATCTGACCGAGTCGGCACTGCGGGCATGGGTGCACCAGGCGGGGGTTGATGCGGGACGCGGCAGACCTGGTGAGCTCACGACGGAGGAGCGCGAGGAGCTGCGGCGGCTGCGCCGTGAGGTGAAGACCCTGCGTCTCGAGCGGGAGATCCTGAAAAAAGCGGCGGCCTTCTTCGCGAAGGAGAACGGGTGAAGTTCGCCTTCATCCACGCGGAGAAGGCGAAGTTCCCGGCGAGTCTTCTCTGCCGAGCCTTGAAGGTGTCTCGGAGTGGCTTCTATGCCTGGAGTCGTCGGCCGCCGTCGAGGCGCGACGTTGAGGACTCCAAGCTCGTCCCGGTGATCCGCGCCTGCCACGCTCAGAGCCGGGCGACCTACGGCAGCCCGCGGATCCACAAGGATCTTCAGGCACTGAGCTACCGGGTCTCGCGTAAGCGCGTGGCCCGGCTCATGCGTCGTGAGGGGCTTTCGGCGCGGCCACCACGCCGTTACCGGGCCACCACCGACTCGAAGCACTCCCTGGCTGTTGCCCCCAACGTCGTCGCTCGCGAGTTCCACTCTGCCGCACCAGACCGCGTGTGGGTGACAGACATGACCTACATCTGGACTTGGGAGGGGTGGCTCTTTCTGGCCGCGATCGTGGACGTCTTCTCCCGTCGTGTGGTCGGCTGGGCGATGGCCGACCACCTGCGGACGGAGCTTGCGCTCGAGGCGTTGGGGATGGCGTTGGGCATTCGGCAGCCTGAGCGCGGTCTCGTCCACCACTCGGATCGTGGCTGCCAGTACGCGAGTGAGCTCTATCGAGCCGAGCTGTCCGCCCGCGGCATCGTCTGCAGCATGAGCCGCGTCGGAGACTGCTGGGACAACGCGGT
>CAUZDW010000056.1:0-25249 GCA_963578825.1 Vicinamibacteria bacterium | reverse complement strand
CCCGCCGGGGCCGATCAGGAGGGTTTCACTCACGATGGCTCTACATCATGCTTCCCACCTCCCAGGGCGTCCCCTGGCGCAACAAGACCCGACCCCGGACGTACTAGTTGAGGGCCGTGGGGACGGCCAGGGAGAAGGGGGCGATCTTCGCGTCGAAGCGCTCGCCGTTGGCGCTGACCATCTGATAGCTGCCGTACATCGAGCCGATGGCCGTGGGCAGCGGGCAGAAGCTCCTGTACTCGAAGGACTCGCCCGGCTCGAGGACGGGCTGCTCGCCCACGACGCCAGGGCCGTTGACCTGCTCTACGTTGCCGTCGGCGTCGGTGATGATCCACTCACGGCTCACCAGGTGAACCGTGTCCTCGCCGACGTTCGAGATCCGAACTCGATAGGTGAAGAAGTAGTGGTTCTCTTCCGGTGCGCTGCGCTCGGGGATGAAGGCGCTCTCGACCTCCACGCGCACGCCCCGAGTGGTGGTGTCGCTCACGGCGTCGATCCCTCCGTTGCCGTCCGCGGCTCGACGAAGCCCAGGACGAGGGCCGCGCCGAGCATGAGAAGGTTGCGCACGACGAGATACCAGCCCACACCCTGCGTCCAGGCCGGGGGCCACCCGCCCGGCGTGGTGGCTGCCGCCACGGACGTGCAGCCGCAGTTCACCACGTCGATGCCCCGAGTCAGGACGAGACCCGCGGCGACGAGGAAAACGGCCAGCATGAGGGCGACCACGACAGCCGCGTCCTGTTTCCAGAATCCGACGATGAGCAGAGCTCCTGAGACGAGCTCGACCCAGGGCAGCGTCACCGCTGCGAGATTCGAGGAGATGGGTCCGAGGACCTGCCACTGGTAGACGATGCGGGCGAAGGCCGGAGGATCGGCGATCTTGGCGAGGCTGGCGTGGACGAAGTAGAGCCCCAGGAGGACCCGGAGGACGAGATGCAGCCACGGCGAGCGCAGGGCAGAGGCCACCGCGTTGCTCACGGGCGGCTCTCGGTGTCGAGAGTGAAGCCCGCGTCCTCCCAGGCCGGCAGGCCCTCGTCGAGAACCACCGCCCGGAAGCCCTCCTCCCGAAGCGTCCGGGCCACGAGGTGAGAGGCCTCGCACCCGTACCCCTGGCAGTAGACGACGATGCGGGAGGCCCGGCGGATCCTCGGCTCGACCTCTGAGAACCCGTTGTCGAAATCGTTTTCGGGCAGCGACAACGCGCCGTGGATCCGATGCATCCGCCAGAAGTCCCGGGGCCTGGCGTCGAGGAAGAGCGCGCCGTCGTCCAGCCAGGCTTTCGCTTCCACGGCCGAAACGACCTCGTCGCCGGCCTGGACGAAGACGCTCTGCCCGAGGATGAACCCTCGTCCGCTCAGCGAGTTCCAGACGAGGCCGCACGCGATGCCGGTTGCGGCGATACAGGCGACTCTCAGGAGACGCCTTCGCGCCATCATGGGCAGCACCAGTGGCGCATCACTCGCGGCATCCTCCGCGGCATCATTCGCATCAGGGGCAAGTTAGCACGCACCCTCCCGATGGATCAACAAATGCCCGAGGCCCTGTGCTAACTTACAGGGCTTTGGGGAGAGACAACGTCGCCCTGATGGCGCTACTCACGACAGAGGCCCTGGTTCTGCGGGCCTACAAGCTGGGCGAAACGAGCAAGGTGGTCGTTCTACTCACGCGGGAGCGGGGCAAGGTTCGCGCCGTGGCCCGCGGTGCGCGAGGCGGCCGGCCACGCTACCAGTCCGCCCTGGAACCTCTCTCGGAGGTGCGTGTAACGCTCCACGGACGCCAGGGGGCGGAGCTCCTCCGTCTCGGCCAGGCCGAGCTTCTCCACTCGGCGTTCCGGGTCGGCGAGCGCGGTCTCGAAGCGGCGCTTTTTCTCTCCGCTTGTGCCGAGCTTCTCGACGCCTTCTCGCCGGAGGGTGAGGCCGAAGGGCGCGTGTACCGCCTGGCCCTGGCGGTCCTCCGTGCCGTCGAGGACGGTGCCAATCCCGACCTGGTAGGACGCTATCTCGAGGCCTGGTTGCTGCGCCTCCACGGTCTGTATCCGCCGCTGGACCAGTGTGCGTCGTGCGGTGGCGCCCTTGGGGCGGGTCGTGTCGAGTATCACCGCCCCGCCCAGGGCTTCGTCTGCGGTGACTGCGGTCCGGCGTCGGGACCGATCCTTCCCGAGAGGGTCCGCTCGTTGCTGGGCGAGATCTTCTCCAATGCTCCCATCAACTTGCGCGCGCCCGCGGCACCCCACGTCCGGGCTCTCGAGTCCTTTCAAAACGAGCTCGTGACCCGCCACCTCGAACGCGACCTCCGCTCGCCCCGGGTCATTCGCGAGGCGACCCGGGAGGCCGCCCGTTGACGTTCCAGGAGATCATCTTTGCCCTCCAGGACTTCTGGTCCGAGCGCGGCTGCCTGATCCATCAGCCCTGGGACGGTGAGGTCGGCGCCGGGACGATGCACCCCGAGACGTTCTTTCGCGTGCTCGGTCCCCGGCCCTGGCGCGTGGGATACGTTCAGCCGTCCCGTCGTCCCGCCGACGGCCGCTACGGCGAGAACCCGAACCGCCTCTACAAGCATCAGCAGTTCCAGGTGATCCTCAAGCCGCCACCGGCCGATATCCAGGACATGTATCTGGCTAGCCTCACGGCGCTGGGGATCGACCCTGCCGCCCACGACGTGCGCTTCGAGGAGGACAACTGGGAGTCGCCCACCCTGGGGGCGTGGGGCATCGGCTGGCAGGTCCTCCTCGACGGCCAGGAAATCACCCAGTTCACCTACTTCCAGCAGGCCGGCGGGCTCGACCTCGCTCCCATCTCCGGCGAGATCACCTACGGCCTCGAGCGCATCGCCATGTATCTGCAGGACGTCGACGATGTCTACAAGCTCCGCTGGTCGGCCGACACGCTCTACGGAGACGTGCGGAAAGAGGAGGAGTATCAGCTCTCCCGATACTCGTTCGAGCTGGCCGACACAGAGCTCCACCAGCAGGTGTTCAGGAGCGCGCTTCAGGAGTCCTGGCGGGTGCTCGAGACCCCCGGCGGCCGGACCTGGCTGGCGGCCTACGACTGGTGCCTCAAGAGCTCCCACGCCTTCAACGTCCTCGACGCCCGGGGCGCCATCTCGGTGACCGAGCGGGCGGGGATGATCCTCAGCATCCGCAAGCTCGCGTGCGCGATCGCCCGGGCCCATGTCGAAGGCGAGGGCGAGGGCACCGAGACCGCCGCCGGAGGGGACACCGCCGCCGCGGGAACCGAGGGCTCTCGTGGCTGAGCTCGTTCTCGAGATGGGCGTCGAGGAGATGCCCGCTCCGTGGCTCCCCGGCCTCGCCGGCCAGCTGGGCTCGCGCTTTGCCGAGGGGGCGCGGAAGAGCCACCTCGAAGCCAACGGCGTCGAGACCGCCTGGACGCCCCGGCGGCTCATCCTCCGTGCCGACGTGCCGGCCCGCCAACCGGACCGCGAGGAGCAGGTCTGGGGGCCCTCGCTCAAGGTGGCAAAGGACGCCTCGGGAAAGTGGACCGGCGCCGCCCAGGGGTTTGCCCGCAAGAACGGAGTGGACGCTGATTCCCTCCAGGAGGCCCCGAAGAACCCGAAGAAGCCCCAGGAGACCCACCTCCTCTTCGTTCGGAAGACCGGCGGAGCCCCGGCGGCGGACATTCTCCCCGGCGTCCTCGCCTCGACGCTGCGCGGGCTCGCCTTCCCCAAGCGGATGAGCTGGGACGCCTGGCTCGAAGACGGCAGGGGAGCTTTCCCGTTTGGAAGGCCCATACGCTGGATGGTGGTTCTCCTCGACGGGCAGGTCGTTCGCTTCGTGATTCACGGCCTCGCCGCCGGAAAGAAGGGAGACGTCGTCGTCGAGAGCGGCTCCCGCACCCGAGGCCACCGGTTCCTTCCCAGAGACCTTGCCGGACGGGAGCTCACGGTCACGTCCTTCACCGGCCTGCAGGACGGGCTGCGCGAGCGATTCGTGATCGTCGATCCGGAGGAGCGCCAGAAGCGCGTGGACTCCGGCCTGAGCGACGCCGCCCGGGGCGTGGACGTCGACGACCACGGCCTCGCTCGAGAGTGGCGGGATCTCGTGGAGTATCCGACCGTCGTCTCAGGGGACGTGCCCGAGGAGTTCCGGTCCCTGCCCCTCGAGGTGCTCGAGACCGTGCTCACCCATCATCAAAAGTACATCCCGCTGCGGGATACCGATGGGCGCGTCGCACGCTTCGCCGCCGTCGTGAACGGCGACGGACAAGAGGCCGCAGAGATCGTGCGGGGCATGGAGCGGGTGGTCGTCGCGCGGCTGCGCGACGGTGCGTTCTTCCTGGCGGAGGACAGGAAGCGTCCCCTGGCGGACCGGGTCGCGGACCTGCGCGGAGTCACATTCCATCGAGGGTTGGGCAGCTACCTGGAGAAGGCGGATCGGATGGTGCGGCTCGTCCGGGCCATGGGGGAACTGGGGCTTCTCGATGCGCCGTCCACGGCCCTGGCCGAGACCGCGGCTCGCCTGGCGAAGGTCGATCTCACGACGCTCATGGTGGGCGAGTTTCCCGAGTTGCAGGGCGTGATGGGTGGGATCTACCTGGAAGGCGAAGATGCCCCGCCCGAGGTCGCCAGCGCCGTGCGGTGGCACCACCACCCGGTGGCGCTGGAGAAGGACAGCGCGCCCGCCTCGGCTTTTCTCGGGCGCGACGCCGAGTCGCGGATCTTCGCGGCGGTGGCTCTCGCCGACAAGCTCGACAGTCTGGCGGGTTACTTTGGTCTCGGTGAGACCCCCACTGGAAGCCGGGATCCCTACGGGCTCCGTCGCGCCGCGCACGGCGCCATTCGTCTCGTGCTGGACTTCTGGCGTGCCGGGCCGGGAAAGCCCCGGCCGGACCTGGCGCGGCTGTCCGAAGTCGCGGTCGAGGGCTACGGTGAGGGCCTGAAGCGGCCCCCTGACGAGATCCTTTCCGCTCTGCTGCGTTTCCTCCTGGAACGACTGCAGTACGTGGCGGAGGCCCGGGGGTTCCCACCCGAGGAGGCGCGGGCCGTGCTGCAAGCCGACGACACCGAAGCGGCGGTCGGCACCCGAGCCGTTGCCGACCCGCTGGGGGCCTTCGAGAGACTGGCTGCCCTCAACCGCGTGCGGGCGGAGTCGCGGGGGGACTTCGAGGCCCTGGCTGCGGCCTTCAAGCGGGCCAGGAACATCCTCTCGCAGCAGCAGCCTGCTCCGGCGGTGGATCCCTCACTCTTCGAGGGAGACGCGGAGCGGGCTCTTCACCAGGCGGTGGAATCGGCGGCCGGCTCGGACAGCGACGACGAGGCCCGCCTGCGCGGCCTGGCGGGGCTTCGAGGTCCGGTGGACCGCTTCTTCGACGACGTTCTCGTCATGGCGGAGGACGAGCGCATCCGGGGGAACCGCCTCGCACTTCTCAGGGACACTCTTTCCCTTTTCTATCGCATCGCAGATATACAAAAGCTCGGAGGTAGCTCGTGACTCAATACGTTTACTTCTTCGGTGGTGGCAAGGCCGACGGTCACAGGGACATGAAGGACACCCTCGGCGGGAAGGGCTCCGGCCTCGCCGAGATGACCAACGCGGGCGTGCCCGTGCCGCCCGGGTTCACCATCACGACCCAGGCCTGTAACTCCTTTTACGAGACGACCGGGCTGCCTGCAGCGGTGGATCAGCAGATGGACGAGGCGCTGGCGCGGCTCGAGGAGCTCCAGGGCAAGAAGCTGGGCGATGCGACAGATCCACTCCTCGTGTCGGTACGGAGCGGCGCCAAGTTCTCGATGCCGGGCATGATGGACACGATCCTCAACCTGGGTCTGAACGACAAGTCGGTCGTGGGCCTCGAGAGGAAGACCGGCAAGGGCCGCTTCGCCAGGGACAGCTACCGTCGCTTCATCCAGATGTACGGCAACGTGGTCATGGGCATCGACAAGGACGTCTTCGAGCACGAGCTCGGCGCCGTCAAGAAGAAGGCGAGAGTCGTCGCCGACGTGGACCTCGATGAGGCGGCTCTCGACGAGGTGATTGCCCGCTTCAAGAAGGCGGTCGTGAAGGAGGCCGGCAAGCCCTTTCCCCAGGACGCCCGTGCGCAGCTGGTCGGCTCCCGGGACGCCGTCTTCGAGTCCTGGATGAACGCCCGGGCCAGGACCTACCGCAGGCTCAACGACATCCCCCACGACCTGGGCACCGCGGTCAACATCCAGGCCATGGTCTTCGGCAACATGGGCGACTCTTCTGCCACGGGTGTGGGCTTCACTCGGAACCCCTCCAGCGGAGTAAACGAGTTCTACGGCGAGTTCCTTCAGAACGCACAGGGCGAGGACGTGGTGGCCGGGACACGGACGCCCCACCCTATCGCCGAGCTCGAGGAGCTGATGCCGGCGGCCTACCGTCAGCTGCGCGAGATCACGACCCGTCTCGAGCAGCACTATAAGGACATTCAGGACTTCGAGTTCACGATCCAGGATGGCGAGCTCTACATGCTCCAGACCCGGAACGGGAAGCGGACGGGCCTGGCGGCGATCAACATCGCCGTGGACCTGGTCGAGGAAGGCGTCATCAGCAAGGAGGAGGCGATCCAGAAGGTCGAGGCGCAGGCCCTCGATCAGCTCCTCCACCCGATCTTCGACCCCAGGGCCCGCGCCAAGGCCGAGGTCGTCGCGAAGGGGCTCCCCGCCTCGCCGGGAGCAGCGGCCGGCGCGGTGGTGTTCACCGCCGACGACGCCGTGGCCTGGGCCCAGAAGGGCAAGAAGGTGATGCTCGTTCGGCAGGAGACGGTGCCCGACGACATCCACGGGATGAGCGTGGCCCAGGGGATCGTCACGGCCACCGGCGGCATGACCTCCCACGCCGCCGTGGTCGGTCGGCAGATGGGAAAGCCCTCCGTCGTGGGCTGCGCAGAGCTCGCCATCGACACCAAGGGCCGGCAGCTGAAGGTCGGCGGGAGAGTCGTCAAGGAAGGCGACTTCATGTCGATCGACGGCTCCGCCGGTGAGGTGATGCTCGAAGACGTGCCCACCAGCCCCTCCGAGGTGATCCAGGTGGTCCAGGGCAAGCTGAAGCCCGCGAAGTCGGCGATCTACCAGAAGTTCGAGAAGCTCCTGGGCTGGGCCGACGAGATCCGCCGGCTGGGCGTCCGCGCCAATGCGGACGGACCCGGCGACGCGAAGATCGCCTTCGCCTTCGGTGCCCGGGGGATCGGCCTCTGCCGCACCGAGCACATGTTCTTCGCCGAGGACCGGCTGAAGATCGTGGTCAAGATGATCCTCTCGGCCGCGCGGGGCCAGAGGGGCCTCGACCTCACCAGGGACCTCAAGGCACGCATCAGCGAGTCGAAGGGCCGCGCTGCGTCCGAGCTCCGCAAGGACCTGGCGAAGGTGCAGAAGGAGTACGGCAAGTACATCGCCGACTACACGTCCGCCCTGAAGGCGCTGCTGCCCATGCAGAGGAAGGACTTCGCCGGTCTGTTCCGCGAGATGCACGGCCACCCGGTCACCATTCGGACCCTCGATCCGCCGCTGCACGAGTTCCTGCCCAAGCGAGAAGAGCTGATGGTGGAGGTGGCCACGCTCCGGGCGAAGCACCTCAAGCGGAACGCCCGGAAGATCGCGAAGAAGGAGAAGCTGCTCCGGGCCGTCGAGGAGCTCCACGAGTTCAACCCCATGCTCGGGCACCGCGGATGCCGCCTGGGCATCACCTACCCGGAGATCACACGCATGCAGGCCCGCGCCATCTTCGAGGCCGCGCTGCAGGTGGCGAAGAAGGGCCAGAGCGTCAAGCCCGAGGTCATGATCCCTCTCGTCGGTCACGTGGAGGAGCTGAAGTGCCAGAAGGCGATCGTGCTCGAAGAGGCGAAGGCCGTGCTGAGCAAGCCCGGCGGCGAAGCCGTCCAGTATCTGATCGGCACCATGATCGAGGTGCCACGGGGTGCCCTCACGGCGGACGAGGTCGCCAGGGAGGCCGAGTTCTTCTCTTTCGGCACCAACGACCTCACCCAGATGGGCTTCGGCCTGTCCCGGGACGACGCCGGCAAATTCCTGGGCTACTACCAGGAGCACGGCATTCTGGAGAAGGACCCCTTCGTGTCCATCGACGTCGACGGGGTCGGAGCCCTGGTGAGGATCGGCGTGGAGAAGGGTCGCTCCACCAAGCCCAACCTCAAGATCGGGATCTGCGGCGAGCACGGTGGCGACCCGGCGTCCATCCGCTTCTGTCACGAGGTGGGCCTCGACTACGTGTCCTGCTCGCCCTTCCGCGTGCCGATCGCGCGGCTGGCCGCGGCGCAGGCCCAGCTCGACCAGCCGATCGGCGACTGATGAGAGAGTGACCCTGAGCGCCGTCGAGCGCCTTCCCGAGGATCTCGTCAACAAGATCGCGGCCGGTGAGGTCGTCGAGCGGCCGGGGTCCGTCGTGAAGGAGCTCGTGGAGAACGCGCTCGACGCCGGGGCACGCAGCGTTCACGTCGAGATCGAGAAGGGTGGCGCAGGGCTCGTCCGCGTCCGGGACGACGGCCACGGCATGAGCCGGGCGGACGCCGAGCTGGCGCTCGAGCGCCACGCCACCTCGAAGCTCAGAACGCTCGACGATCTCCAGGCCATCGCCACCCACGGCTTCCGCGGCGAGGCGCTGCCTTCGATCGCCGCGGTTTCCGAGCTGGTCCTGCGCACACGGGAGGAGGAGAGCGCCGCGGGAACCGAGATCGCCACGAGCCACGGCCGTCTCCACCACGTCCGCGACGTCGGGCACCCGCGGGGCACGACCGTGGAAGTGCGGGACCTGTTCGGCGCGGTTCCCGCCCGGCGCAAGTTCCTTCGCGCTCAGTCCACCGAGGCGTCTCACGTGGCGGAGGCGGTCACGCTCCTGGCGCTGGCTCGACCCGGGACGGGCTTCTTCCTCAAGTCCGGGTCTCGCAACATCCTCGAGGTGCCGCCGGTGGACGGTCTCGGGGCGCGGCTCTACCAGATCTTCGGGGCACGGCTCCTCGAAGGCCTGGTCCCCGTCGAGGGAGGCGCCGACTGGGCCACGGTCCGCGGGTTCGTCTCGCGCCCGGACCGGCCTCGCCCGTCCCGGCCGTCGTTCCGCCTCTACGTGAACGGCCGCCCGGTGCGCGACCGCGCCCTCGCCAAGGCCGTCTCCGAGGCCTACCGCGGCGCCGGTGCGAGCGACCGTGGCTTCGAGGCGTTCGTTTTCGTGGAGGTCCCGCCGCATCTGGTGGACGTCAACGTTCACCCGGCCAAGACGGAGGTTCGCTTCGCCGACACGCGGACGGTGTGGACCGCCGTCGAACGGGCGGTGCGCGACGCCCTGGCGAGAGGCGTGCGCGAGGTGCCCCGGGTCGAGGTGACTCGAAAGGCCGACGCCGAGACCCCGGACGTGGCGGCAGGCGCGCAGGCCGCCACGGCGACCTTCTTCGACCGCGCCGTGGCCGACACCGTGGCGGAGCCGGGGGCGGCGGCCTGGGGCCGGCCCGCCTCACCCCCGGACCAGATTGCGGAAGATGACGCGACGGGTCCTTCACCGGCGGCGCCGGTGGTTCTCGGGCAGCACCGGGTGACGTACATTGTTGCGACCGACGGCGACGAGCTCATCCTGGTGGATCAGCACACGGCACACGAGCGGGTTCGGTTCGAGCAGCTCCTGGCCCGTGCGGGGCGGCACGCCGTGGAATCCCAGGGCCTCGTGACGCCTCTCGTCCTCGAGCTGCCCCCCGACCTGCGGCCCGTCCTCGAGGCGCAGGGTGAGCTGCTCCGGGAGCTGGGCTTCGATGTGGAGGGATTCGGGGGCGGGGCGACTCGGCTCCGCGCCCTCCCGACGATGCTGGGCCAGAAGGACCCTGGTCCCACGCTCGAGTGCATCCTGCGGGACCTGGCGGAGAGCGAGGACACCGACTGGGCGGTGGCAGGAGCCCGCGATCGACTGGCAGCGACGCTGGCGTGTCACTCCTCGGTCCGGGCCGGACAGCCACTGAGCGTCGAGTCGATGTCGGCCATCGTGCGAGACCTCTTCCAGACGGCCCATCCGACCCTTTGCCCTCACGGCCGGCCCACCGTCGTGAGGGTGCCCCAGGGCGAGCTCAGCCGTTGGTTCGGACGAACCGGCTGGCGGCGGCGGTAGTCAGTCGCAGTGCGCGGGTGCGTACTTGCGGAAGGCCTCCAGGAGCCGAACGGAAATCGGCCCGGGGCGCCCGTCGGAAATGAGGGCCTCATCCACCTGGCGGATGGGCATCACCTCGCGTGTGGTGCTGCTGAGGAACGCCTCGTCCGCACCCAGCAGGTCGTCCAGCTTCAGATCGGCCTCGGTGAACGGGATACCCTGTGCGGCGGCCAGCTCGATCACGACCGCCCTCGTGATTCCGCCGAGGATCCCCGCGCTCAGCGGCGGCGTCCCAAGGGTCCCGCTCTTCACGGCGAACACGTTGGTGCTGGACCCCTCGGCCACGAAGCCGTCGAGGTTCAGGAGCACCGCCTCCTCGGCGCCCCGTTCCTGCGCCTGGCGCAGCGCCATGATGTTGTTGAGCAGGTTGGAGGACTTCATGGCCGGGTCGAGGCTCTTCGGATGATTGCGCCGCACGTCGACCGCGCTCACGCGGACACCGTGGCTGTAGCTCTCTTCGGAGACCGGGGCCAGCTTCTTCTGTATCATGACGACGGTCGGGCCGACCACCCCGCCGAAGTCGTAGGAGGAGTCTCCGATGCCGCGGGTGACGACGATGCGGACATAGGACTCGACGTCTCCGGCTCGGTCGAGGAGGGCACGGACCCGGGCCAGGATCTCGGCGTCGGAGAGCACGATGGCGATCCCCAGGCGATCTGCGGAGGCACGGAGGCGACGGAAGTGACGACCAGTCTCGAACGGGCGGCCACCGTACGTTCGCACGACCTCGTAGACGCTGTCTCCGAAGACGAAGCCGTGGTCGAGGACCGGGACCCGGGCGTCCTCGAGGGGAGTGATGTGTCCGTTCACGGATGCGAAGGATCCCATGGCTGAGCCTCCGGGGCGCGTCGTCGACGAAGGCGCCGTGAGGCTAGCACCGCCTCTCGACCGACGTCAATCGAAGGCCTGCGCACCGTGAACACGGCGCGTGCGGTGGTTCTCGGTGTCCTCCAGGGGCTCGGCGAGTTCCTGCCGATCAGCAGCTCGGGGCATCTGATCGTGGTGCCGTGGCTCCTGGGCTGGCCCGATAGCGGTCTGGCCTTCGACGTGGCACTTCATCTCGGGACCCTCGCTGCGGTGGCGGTCGCTTTCCGGAGGGATTGGGTGCGCCTGATCGGCGCCGGGGTGCGAAGCATCCTCTCGGGCCGCCCCTTTGCCGATCAGGACAGCCGGCTTCTCCTCTATCTCGCCCTCGCCACGATCCCCGGCGCCCTGGCGGGGCTGGCACTCGACGAGTGGGCCGAGACGGTGTTCCGCTCCCCCGCCCTCGTGGCGCTCTCCATGGCGCTGGTGGGCGTGGTGCTGTGGGCGGCCGACCGACGAGCGGGCACGGCCGGGCCGGAAGAGGGGATCACGCTCCGCGATGCGCTGCTCATCGGCCTGGCGCAGGCCTTCGCGATCATCCCCGGCACCTCGCGCTCGGGTGCGACCATCAGCATGGCGCTTTTCCTCGGCCACCGACGCGAGGCTGCGGCGCGTTTCAGCTTCATGCTGGCTCTCCCGATCACGTTTGGAGCAGCGCTCGTCAAGGTGCCGGAGCTCTTCCAGAACGGGACCGCCACCGGTCCTGTTCTGGCCGGCATGCTCGCGGCCGCCCTCTCCGGCTTCGTCGCGATTCGCTTCCTTCTCGCCTACGTGCGGACGAGGACCTACCGGCCGTTCGTGTACTATCGACTCGCCTTCGCCGTGCTCGTCTGGGCGGGGCTCCTGGTGCGCGGCGCGAATCTCGGATGAGGATCAAAGAGTGATTCCGGTCCTGACTGCGGACGAGATGCGACGGGCCGATCGCCTCACGATCGAAGAGGTGGGCCTCCCGGGCTCGGTGCTGATGGAAAACGCCGGAGCCGCCGTCGCAGCCGCCATCCAGGCCCGTTATCCCCACGCCCGGCGCATCGTCATCCTCTGCGGCAGGGGAAACAACGGAGGCGACGGCTTCGTCGTCGCGCGCCGGCTGCGGCACACGGGCGCAGAGGCGCTCCTGCTGGGAAAGCGCGCCGGAGTGCGCGGTGACGCGCGCACGCACCTCCAGGCCTGCCAGCGGTCGGGGGGCCGGATCATCGAGGTCCCCGACGAGGAGACGTGGACGTCTGTCCTCGAGCGCGTCCGTTCCGCCGACCTGATCGTCGATGCGTTGCTCGGGACAGGGCTCCGGGCCCGCCCCTCCGGCCTGGTGGCCGAAGGGATCGCCGAGATCGAGCGGTGCGCCCAGGCCGGCGTCCCCGTCGTCTCCGTCGACATCCCCTCGGGCGTGAGTGCGGATGGCGGGAGGGTGGAGGGGCCTGCTGTCTCGGCAACCCTGACGGTGACCTTCGCCGCACCCAAGTGGGGCCACGTGCTCCCTCCGGAGTGCGAGCGTGCGGGGAGGCTGGAGATCGCAGAGATCGGCATCTCCTCCGAGACCCTGGTCCGTGTCGAGCCCACGCTCTTCCTCCTCGAGGACGCCGATGCCGACGATGCGTTTGCCCCGAGGGGGGGAGCCGTCCACAAGGGGGACCTGGGGCACGTGCTGATCGTGGCGGGGTCGGTGGGCAAGACCGGGGCTGCGATTCTCGCGGCAGCGGGGGCGCTTCGGGCCGGCGCCGGCCTCGTGACGGTGGCGACACCGGCCTCGTGCGTTGCATCCGTGGCCGCGGGGCGTGCCGAGCTCATGACGGAGCCCCTGGCCGAGGCACCGGACGGTGGCCTGGCCGAGAAGGGACTCGATCACCTTCTGGACCTGGCTCGCCTGCGCGACGCAGTGGTGTTCGGACCGGGACTGGGCCAGGCTCCTTCCACCGGGCTGATCGCCCGCGAGTTCATCCGCCGGTGCCCCGTGCCGCTTCTCGTGGACGCCGACGGTCTGAATGCCCTGGCGTCGGAGTCGAGCACCCTCCCCGAGGAGGCGATGTTCGATCGGCCCGCGCCCACGGTTCTCACGCCCCATCCTGGAGAGATGGCGCGGCTCGTCCGGCGATCCGTCCCGCAGGTGCAGGCCGAGCGGGTGAAGGAGACTCTCGAGCTGGCCCGACGAAGCGGGTCGGTGGTGCTCCTCAAAGGCCAGCGCTCGGTGGTCGCCGAGCCCGGTGGCCGGGCGGCGGTGAATCCCACCGGCAACCCGGGCATGGCGACGGGCGGCACGGGCGACGTCCTGGCCGGTGTCGTCGGCGCGCTGCTGGCGCGGCACGATTCCTGGCAGGCGGCCACGGCCGGGGCGTTCGTCCACGGCCGTGCCGGTGATCTGGCCGCGACCGTCGGCGAGGCAGGGATGACCGCGGGGGACCTGGTCGAGGCCCTGCCCCGGGCCATCGAGTCCGTGAGACCGGCAGGGGGGACGCCATCCCCGAAGTGATGACCCACGCCGAAGACGAGACCGCGGCTCTCGCCGAGCGCCTGGCGGCGCGGTTTCGCGGCGGCGAGGTGGTGCTTCTCTCCGGGGAGCTGGGAGCGGGGAAGACAGCGTTCGTCCGGGGGCTGGCCCGGGGCGTGGGGGCCGACCCGGTCCTGGTCTCGAGCCCGACGTTCGTGCTCCTCACGTCCTATCCAGGGCGGCTCACCCTGCACCACGCGGACCTGTATCGCCTGAGGGGAGACGGCGACGAGCTGGAGATCGGCCTCGACGAGCTCCCGGGCCCCCGGGCGGTGCTGGCGATCGAGTGGGCGGAGAGGCTGCAGGAGCCGTATTGGGAGCGCCCCGTCCGGGTGCACCTGGCCCATGCCGGGGACGATCGCCGACGGCTCTTCATCGAAGAGTAGAATCAGGGTGTCTGGCTGGGGGGACACGCATTGACGGACCAGGAGAAGCCGGTCGACATCTCGCAGGTCCTCGTCACCGAGGAGGTGCGACGGGTTCGCCGGGAGCGGTGGTCCGGCATCCTCGCCCTCGGCCAGGGTGCGGTCGCCAAGGGACTTACTTCATCGACGGCGACGTGGTGTTCGCGGCATCGACCGTGGAAGAGGATCGCCTTGGCGCGAATCTCTACCGGATAGGCCGGATCACGGAGGCCCAGTTCCGGGCGGCGATGTCCGAAGCCCAGACCCCGGGTCGGCGCCTCGGGCAGGCGCTGATCGACGCCGGGGTCATCCGCCCCGCGGAGCTGGCGGCCGCCGTCATCGGGCAGACCGAGCGGATCGTCCTCTCGGTGCTCCGATGGACGACCGGGAGGCTGCAGCGCCGACCCATGGATCGTCCGCTGCCACCCGACCTCCTCATCCTGCACCTCAGCACGCCCCGGCTGCTGCTCCTGGGCGCGCGCATGTTCCCCAACCCGAAGCGCCTCGAGCCGGCCCTCGGCCGCCCGGGTGTCCGGCTGCGTCGCGCCTTCCCGGTGCCCTTCGAGTACGACCAGCTGCCCACCTCGCCGGCCGAGCGCGCGGTCCTGGCGGTGTGCTCCAGGGAGAAGACGGTGGGCGAGGCGCTGCGCCTGCCCCACCCGCAACCGCAGCTGCTCCGGGCGATCTACGGGCTCGTGATCGGAGGCCTCCTCGAGACCCTCGATCCGGTGGCCGAGGAGGAGCTTCCGCCAGCGTAAGCCGAGCCCGAGCCGTCCAGCGCGTTCACGAACCCCGTCCTGTCGGACTACACGCCTCTCGACAGCGAGCCCGCCGAGCCCCCTCCCCGCGGCCTCGACGTCCCGTCCAACCCCGAGTGGGAGAGCAGAAGGCGAAAGCGCTCCTCGAAACGGGGCAGCGGGAGGCGGCGGTGGAGCTCCTGAGGAAGCTCGTCGAGCGGTTCCCCGAGGCCCAGGGCAGCCGGCGCCTGCTGGCGATGACCGAGTCCCAGTCGGACTTCCGCAAGGAGGTCGAGCAGCACTTCCTCAAGGCCCTCGAGACCGATCCGGACGACGTGGAGCTGCGCCACCGTCTTGCGACCTACTACCGTCGATCGCGTATGACAGGCCGCGCGATGACGCAGCTGCGCCTCGTGCTCTCCACGGACCCGGGCCACGCCGGGGCCTGGCGTGATCTCGGTGAGCTCGAAGCCGGCGAGGGCCGACGACGGGGCCGTTAGCTTACGACTTGAGGCCCTGGCAGCGAGCGCAGACGTCCAGCAGGCGCCCCTCGAGCATGTCCTGCTTGCGCCGGCGGACCACCGTGCTCTTCCACACCTCCTCGACCGAGCTTGCGAAAACGTTGGCGGTCTTGGTGTGGCCCTCGTAGTCGGTGCAGCAGCTCACCACGTCCCCGTTCCAGTGGACGACGAACTGATCGTAGGGGGCGGGGCAGTACGTGTCGTCCCCCGCCGTCACGCCGTCGGACGTCGCGGTGGGTGTGAGGGGCACCTCGGCGCGCTCGCCGTCTCCACCGATCACGTTGCCCCAGCTGTGGCAGCGTTTCCAGATCAGGTGCACCCCGTCGAGGAGGGTGTAGCGGCTGCCGTTCTCGTCCTGGTCCAGGACGTGTGCGCTTCGGATCCGGTCCCAGTCGTGGACGCGGGGCGTGAGCCCGTGGCGTTCCTCGAGGGTCCGGGCGTACTCGATCCAGTCCGCCAGGAACGCCAGAGCCTGCTCGTCCTCGCTGACGATCGCCTGGTCGTCGACGTGCTTCGTGTTCATGATGTCGATCTCGAGGTGTGTGCGGGCGCCGAGGGCCACCTTGCGCTCGACCGCGAGCCGGACCTTGTCCCGGTACTCGTCGAAGACGAGGCGCGGGGCCTTGCGGGTCTTGAACGATGTGGGATCAGGCGTTTGATAGGACAGGATCAGGTTGGTGAGACCCGCGCGGTAGAGTCCCTCGATTTTGTCCTTCGTGATCAGGCCGCAGTTGGTGTTGAGCTCGATGGGGACACCACGGCTCTCCGCGTGCTCGACGATCGGGACGAGATCGGGGTGGAGCATGGGCTCGCCCATCTGGTGGAGCTTTACCGGGAAGACGGGACCCAGCCAGGAGCGCTTCTCTCCCACCTCGTCGAGGAGGCGGAAGACCTTCTCCTTCTTCATGAAGCCCCGCCGCCGATCCATGACCTCGTCGGGACACCACGTGCACTTGAAGTTGCAGGCGTTGGTGATCTCGACGAAGAGGTAGTTGATCGGATAGAAGCGGCCCGGCATCTTCTTGAGCTCGGGGAGCGGCGCCACTGCCGGATAGCCCTCCACGCCCCTGGGCGGCTCGAGCCTCGCCCTGACCCCGGAGACCAGCAGCTCGCTGCGGAACTCCAGGCGGAACGAGGCGCCGTGATGCTGGGTACGAGACGCATCGAAGTCGGGGAGAACGAAGAGCGCCTTCCGGAATCGGAGGAGCCCCGCGTCCCCCGGAGTCCAGCGTTGTTCGGCGGAGCGATAGAGGCCCTCGACAGGCCCGTCAGGAACCGTCGACGAGTACTGGAGCCGGAACTCGCCGAAACGGCTTCCGTAGTACTCGATCTCGATCCAGAGACCGGCGCTGGCGCGGCGGCGGAAGTCCTCGGGCAGGGAGAAGTAGACATAGTACGAAGTCTCGTCCGGAGCCAGGCACGAGCGGCCCTGGCGCTCGACGAGGCGCCAGACACCGTCTCCACCGGAGGGCACGTCGATCTGTCCTCGGGGCCCCTCGCGACCGACCACGACCTCTAGCTCGGAGGGGCCGCCGAAGAAGCGAGAGAGCCCACAGCCGAGGCGGGCGAGGGTGGCGTTCACTGGGCCGGCTCCGGGGAGGGGGTGAGCTGCAGCGTGGAGGCGATGAGGTCGGCCCACGAGCCCACTCGCCAGAAGACGTCGTCTCGGCCCTCGAAGGCCAGCGACACGCCCCGGTCTCCCGCGACCCGATAGAACCGCTTGATGTAGCTGACGGCGACGGAGGTCTCCGTGCGCATGACGTCCATGTACCCGTCCTCCCACTCGGTGTGTTCCAGCACGCGCAGGTTGTCTCCCAGCCGCGCCCGGGTGGACTCGTAGAATGACTCCAGGCCCCCACCATCCGGGACGCTCTCCGCCCTCATGGTCAGCGACGCGTGCACCATCTGGCCCTGTTGAACGGCCAGCGCGGGGCTCGTGAACAGGACAAGGAGGGTCCCGCGCCCTGAGAACTGCCGCGTCTCACGCCACGACTCCGGGACGCCCAGGGTGACACCGAAGGACTCGAAGCGGTGCTCCGGATACAGCTCGGGGCGCTCCAGGGCGAAGCTCGACCAGATCTCGTCGACCGTGGCGCGGTGGCTCTCGAAGGCCACCGCCTCCCCCTGGGCGTAGAGCCCCCAGAACCGCGCGCCGAGAGCGACGAGCAGAAGCCGCTGGCGGGTCTTGCCGTCGGGAGATGCGAACACCCATGAGCGTCCTTTCGCCCCCTGCCGCTCCTCGTCCCGGGAGGAGGCCACCTCGTGTCCAGACAGGTAGCTCTCGGCGTACTCCTCGACGGGAGACGACATGGGTCCGGCGAGGAGAGTGACGGAGACCGCGGCCGTGGTCTCGGGGGCCACGGGCGGGGCGAGGAAGTACCGGTACCAGATTCCGTCTTGTTCGGCCTGGTCCGTTCTCCACCCCGAGGGATACCGCACCGACACGTTCTGCTGCCCGTTGAAGTAGGTGACGAAGATCTCCCGTTCACCGCTGCGGCAAGCCGCGGTGAGGATGACCGCCGCGAGGAGGATCGAGAATCGGCTACTCAAGACGGTAGTTCGGAGCCTCCTTGGTGATGATGACGTCGTGGACGTGGCTCTCCTTGAGACCGGCGGAGGAGATGCGCACGAAGCGGCAATGCTTCTGGAGGTCGCGAATGTTGGCCGCTCCGCTGTAGCCCATGCCCGCTCTCAGGCCACCCACCAGCTGCTGGACCATTGCCGAGATTGGGCCCTTGTACGGAACCATCCCCTCGATGCCTTCCGGGACGAGCTTGTCGGGTGAGGCGTCGACCTCCTGGAAGTAGCGGTCCCGAGACCCGGACTTCATGGCGCCGAGTGAGCCCATGCCCCGGTACGATTTGAAGGAGCGCCCCTGGCGGAGAATCAGCTCGCCGGGGCTTTCGTCGGTGCCGGCGAAGAGCGAGCCGATCATGACCGAAGCGGCTCCCGCGGCGATCGCCTTGGTGACGTCGCCGGAGAACTTGATCCCTCCGTCGGCGATGAGCGGCGTGTCGGTCTCCGCTGCCGCCCGCGCGGCCTCCGAGATGGCGGTGATCTGGGGCATCCCCGCGCCGGTGACGACACGGGTGGTGCAGATGGAACCGGGTCCCATGCCCACCTTGACCGCGCTCACCCCGGCGGCGATGAGATCTCTCGTCCCCTCGTAGGTTCCGACGTTTCCCGCGATGAGCTCGAGGTCGGGGAACGTCGTCTTGACTTGATCGACCGTGTCCTGGACGCCTCGGGTGTGGCCGTGCGCGGTGTCCACGGCGACCACGTCGACCTTGGCCTCGACGAGGGCCCGAACCCGATCGACCACATCCTCGGTCACGCCCACCGCAGCCCCGACGCGGAGCCGCCCCAGCTCGTCCTTGCAGGCGTTGGGGTACTTGATCTGCTTCTGGATGTCCTTGACGGTGATGAGCCCCTTGAGGTTGAAGTCCGCATCCACCACCAGGAGCTTCTCGATCTTGTGGGTGTGGAGGATCTCCCTGGCCTGCTCGAGGGTCGTGCCCACGGGCACCGTGACCAGCTCGTCCTTGGTCATCAGGTCCGACACCGGCAGATGAGTGCGGGTCTCGAACCGCAGGTCCCGGTTCGTGAGGATTCCCACGAGGCGCGGCCCCACCGTGACCGGCACGCCGCTGATGCGGTACTTCGCCATGAGGTCGAGCGCCTCTGCGACCGGGGCGTCCGGCGCCACCGTCACGGGATCGACGATCATGCCCGACTCGGACCGCTTGACCTTGTCGACCTCCGCGGCCTGCGAAGCGATCGACATGTTCTTGTGGATGACGCCGAGCCCACCCTCCTGGGCCAGGGCGATCGCCAGGTGGGCCTCGCTCACCGTGTCCATCGCCGCGGAGACGATGGGGATCTTCAGGGCGATGGTCCGCGTCAGCCGCGTGGTGACGTCCACGTCCGCCGGCAGGACGTCGGAGCGCTGGGGCGCCAGCAGCACGTCGTCGAAGGTCAGTCCCTCGGAGATCCTGTCTGGCTCCATCTCATCTAGTTCCTTCCATGGCACTTTTTGTACTTCTTCCCGCTGCCGCAGGGGCAGGGGTCGTTCCGGCCGACCTTCCGGCCCTCCCGGCGCACAGTCTGGACCGCCGCGTCGCTGCCGCCCTCGGCCTCCCTCGGCTGCGCCTTGCGCGCGAACATGGTCGGCGTGGCGGAGGGGTCGTTGAAGCTCAGGTTCGGGCGAGAGGATGGGGCTCCGGCCATCGCCAGCTCCGGCTCCCGAACGCCGGGTGGGGAGGCCGCGAGATGTCGGGCGCCCAGCGTCGTGTCCACCTCGCGTATGCCCCCGGCCTCGGGCGTCACCACCGGCTGATAGAGGAAGGTCCACCGGAGAATCTCCTCGTCGATCCGGTCCATGAGCGCCTGGAACATCTGGTACGACTCTTTCTTGTACTCGACCAGAGGATCGCGCTGCCCGTAGCCCCTCAGCCCGATCCCCTCCTTCAGGTGATCCAGGCTGTAGAGATGATCCTTCCACTGCGAATCGACGATCTGGAGCATGATCATCCGCTGGTGGAAGAGAGCACGCTCGGTCCCGATGAGCTTCTCGCGCTCCTCGTAGTGGCCGCGCACCTGGGTCCCGAGCTTGTCGCTCATCTGGTCGCGGTCCATCGACTGCAGCTCGCTCAGTGGAAGCTCCAGGCCGAAGGTCTCCTTGAGGGCTCCCTGCAGGCTCTCGTACGACCACGACTCGGTGCTCTCCGTCGATGAGCAGTAGTTGTCCAGGTACCACTCCAGGACCTCGTCGATCAGCCGCAGGAGGTGGGCCCGGGTGTCCTTGCCCTCCAGGATCCTCCGGCGCATGTCGTAGACGGCGCTGCGCTGCTTGTTCATCACGTCGTCGTACTCGAGCAGATGCTTGCGGATGGAGAAGTTCTGGCCCTCCACCTGCTTCTGAGCTCGCTCGATCGACTTGGTGACCATCTTGTGCTCGATCGGGACGCCTTCTTCCATCCCGAGCTTGAGCATGAGGCCGCTGATGCGCTCGGATCCGAAGATCCGCATCAGGTCGTCCTGAAGAGACATGTAGAAGCGGGACGATCCGGGATCGCCCTGGCGCCCTGCGCGGCCCCGGAGCTGGTTGTCGATCCGCCGGGCCTCGTGCCGTTCGGTGGCGAGGATGTGGACGCCGCCCACGGCCACCACGCGCTCCCGCTCGGTGGCGTCGATGTGCGTCCGAATGCGATCGAACTCCGGGGTCCCGGACGCCTCCTCGATGTCGGCCTTCAGGGGGTGGACCGCCAGGAAATCCACGGGGTCCTCGATCTCCGGATAGAAGCTCTTGGCCACCTTCTCCTTGACCGCTCGGGACAGGTCCCGGGCCGTGTCGAGGTAGCCGGCCAGGGAAGTGCCCTCCGAGGCCAGCGTCCGGAGGGCCAGAACCGAAGGGTGGTCGCCGGCGAACGACGCCATCAGGCCGAGATAGCGCTTGGCGAGCCCCCGGCTCTCCTCCAGGTCGAGGGTCCGTTGCTGAAGCTCCCGGGCGAACTCGCTCGCCATCTCCTCTCCGACCTTGCGGGCGGCCTCGTCGCGCTGCTCGTCGCTCGCCTGCTCCGGGGCGACCCCTTCCTCGATGAGGCGCGCCCGCGCCCGGTGATCGGAGACGCCGCCGAGGATGATGTCGGTGCCTCGGCCGGCCATGTTGGTGGCGATGGTGATTGCGCCGAATCGGCCGGCCTGGGCCACGATCTCCGCCTCGCGCTCGTGGTACTTCGCGTTGAGGACGACGTGCTTGATGCCGGCCTTCTTGAGAAGGACCGAGAGCTCCTCGGACTTCTCGATGGAGATCGTGCCGACGAGGACCGGTCGGCCGGTCTCGTGGAGGTCCTGGATCTCCGCCACCACCGCCTCGAACTTCTCCCGCTCCGTGCGGTACACCACGTCCGGGTTCTCCACGCGGATCAGGGGGCGGTTGGTCGGGATCGCCAGCACGTCGAGCTTGTAGATCTTGTCGAACTCCGCGGCCTCGGTCTCGGCGGTGCCCGTCATCCCGGAGAGCTTCGAGTACATCCGGAAGTAGTTCTGGAAGGTGATGGTGGCGAGAGTCTGGTTCTCGCGCTCGATCTTCACCTTCTCCTTGGCCTCGACCGCCTGATGAAGGCCGTCGGACCAGCGCCGGCCGGGCATCAGCCGCCCGGTGAACTCGTCGACGATGATGACCTGCCCGTCGTTGATGACGTAGTCCACGTCGCGCTGAAAGAGGCTGTGGGCCCGCAGCGACTGGTTCACGTGGTGCAGCACTTCCATGTTCGACGGGTCCCAGAGGTTCGTCAGCCCCAGGAGCTTCTCGACGTGGGCCATTCCTCCCTCGGTCAGGGTGACGGTCTTGGCCTTCTCGTCGACGATGAAATCGCCGGTCTTCTCCAGCTCGGCCCGCTCCTCGGCTTTCTTGTCACCGGTGATTCGGGCGCCGGGCTTGAGCTTGGGGATGATGGTGTCGATCCGGTAGTACTTGTCCGTGGACTCCTCGGCGGGCCCGCTGATGATGAGGGGTGTCCGGGCCTCGTCGATCAGGATCGAGTCCACCTCGTCCACCACAGCCATGTTGTGCCCGCGCTGGACATAGCTTCCCAGGTCGAACTTCATGTTGTCGCGGAGGTAGTCGAAGCCGAACTCGTTGTTCGTGCCGTAGGTGATGTCGGCCTTGTAGGCGTCCTGGCGGTCCTTGTCGTCCATGTCGTGCTGGATCACGCCGACCGTGAGGCCCAGGAATCGGTAGAGGCGACCCATCCAGTCCGAGTCCCTCTTGGCCAGGTAGTCGTTGACGGTGACGACGTGAACGCCCTTTCCCTCGAGGGCATTCAGGTAGACGGCAAGCGTGGCGACGAGGGTCTTGCCCTCTCCCGTCTTCATCTCCGCGATGGTGCCGCGGTGAAGCGTGAGGCCTCCGATGAGCTGGACGTCGAAGTGGCGCATCTTGAGCACGCGCCAGCCCGCCTCCCGCACGGTGGCAAAGGCCTCCGGGAGTATCTGGTCCAGGGTCTCGCCTTTGGCCAGCCGTTCGCGGAACTCGACGGTCCGAGCCGCGAGCTGCTCGTTGCTCAGGGCCTTGACGGAGGGTTCGAGGCTTCCGATCGCCTCGACGATCGGCCGCATGCGCTTGAGCTGACGGTCGGTGCTCGTCCCGATGACGCGGGTGAGGATGGTGTTGATGATCATGTTTGCGAGAGAATCAGCATACCAACCACCGTCCGGGATTGGAAACCCGGCGGTGGCCGAAACGCCTGATTATACAGAGGATGCCGGGCTGCTAGCCGAGCGAGCGGTACTCTTCCAGGATGAACTTGATGGGGTTCTGGAGCTGATCGTCGACCCACACCTCGTAGTGCAGGTGGGGCGCCGTCGAGCGCCCGGTGCTGCCCACGAAGCCGATCACGTCGCCGCGCTGCACCCGCTGCCCCGGACGGACCTCGTAGGCCTCCAGGTGAGCGTAGCGTGTGACGATGCCGAACCCGTGGTCGATCACGATGGTGTTCCCGTAGGCCCCCCGCCCGCCCCGGTAGGTGACGACGCCGTCGGCCGGAGCCAAGACCTTCGTGCCCCTGGGGGTCGAGACGTCGATGCCAGGGTGAAAGTCCGGCATTCCGGTGAACGGGTCCTTCCGATTGCCGAACTTGTCGGAGAAGTAGCCCCGGACCGGCCAGATCGAGGGGGTCGACGCCAGGAGAACGGCCTGGTCCTCGAACATCGCCTGGAGCCGGCTCGACTTCCTGGTGAGGGAGCTGATCGTCTGGTCCATGTCCTGGAGAGACGCGGCGATGTCCAGGGAGGGGGCCGTGGCGTCGAGGCGGGACACTCCGCCGACGCCGCCCAGGCCGGACTCTGGCAGCCTCTCCTCGATCCCGGCCATGAGGCCGAGCTTGGTCACCATGTTCTGGAGGGTCAGAACTCGGGTCTGCAGACGGCCGGCGTTCTCTTCGTAGGCCCGAGCCTTGGCCGCGAGGGCCAGGTTCTCGCCACGAAGTCGTGACAGCTCAGCGACTTCGCCGTTGATCCAGGTGTAGTGGAACACGATGCCCACCAGCGCCACCGCCAGAACGACGAGAGACCCAAGCACCCACTTGGTCAGACGCACCGAGACCTGGAACTTGCGGAACTTCGCCTTGGCATGAGGGACGACGATCAGTGTGTAGAACTCGTTGGCCATTTCAGTCGCTCCGAGCAACCGGGTCCGGGCCCGGCCGCTTTGTCGCCGAAGGGCTCGGCGGATCCGGCGCGCCTCCGCTGGAGGGGCTCTAAGCTGAGCCGAGGGAGGCTAGCATGCCCGCCGCACGACGGTCAAGGAAGGGGTTACGGGGAAGCCGGGTCCGGCTCGGCGGGCTCCCCGGCCCGAAAATGGAGGGCCTCGGTGACGTCCTGCGTGCTCAGTTTCTCCCGGCCCTCGAGGTCTGCCAGTGTCCGGGCCAGGCGGAGCAGGCGATCGAGGCCCCGGGCGGTGAGTCCCAGCCGGTCCACCGTGTGGCGCACGAGGCCAAGAGCCCGCTCCGGGGGACGGGCGACCTCCCGGAGCGCCGCCGGCGACAGCTCGGCGTTGCTGGTGGCGCCGGTGCGGTCCTGCCGGGCCAGTTGGCGGTGGCGGGCCGACGCGACCCGTGAGGCCACACGCGCCGACGACTCCGCCGGGGGGCCCTCGAGGGCGGCAAAGGCCAGGGGAGCGACCTCGACACGCAGGTCGCTCCGATCCAGCAGGGAGCCGGAGAGCCGGCTGAGGTAGGCCTGGGCCTCCCGCGGCGTGCAGCGACACCCGAGCCGCACCGAGCCGCGCATCCCGCAAGGGCAGGGATTCATGGCTGCCACGAGCTGGAACCGTGCGGGAAGGGAGAGGGTCCCGCGACTGCGGCTGATGGTGATCCGCCCCTCCTCGAGCGGCTCCCGAAGCACCTCGAGGGCGCGCCTGGGGAACTCGGGCAGCTCGTCCAGGAAGAGGACCCCGCGGTGGGCAAGGCTCACCTCGCCGGGGTGGGGCACCTGGCCGCCCCCGGCCAGGGCCACGTAGCTGGCTGTGTGGTGGGGGCTGCGAAAGGGTCGGCGGACGTTTTCGAACGGGTGGCCCGCGGCGGACTGGATGGCGGCCACCTCGAGAAGCTCGTCCGGCCCCAAGGTGGGCAGGATTCCCGGGAGGCGCCGAGCCAGCATGGTCTTGCCTGCACCGGGCGGACCGACGAGCAAGAGGTTGTGGCCGCCAGCGGCGGCGATCTCCAGGGCCCGCCGGGCCAGGGGTCGCCCCCGGACGTCGGCAAGGTCCGGGAGGGAGTCCGGGCCTCCTCCAGGGCGGGCTGGGGGGCGAGGCGGGGGCGACGGTGGGGCCTCCGAGCTCAGCAGGGTCACCGCCTCGGGAAGCGTCGCCACGGGATGGACGGCAAGGTCCGGGACCAGGGCGGCCTCACGGTGGTTGTCCATCGGCACGATGACCGAGGCGAGTCCCTGCTGCCGGGCGAGCAGGACCATGGGGAGGACGCCCGAGACGGGCCGAACCGCACCGTCCAGCGCCAGCTCGCCCACCAGGAGGGCCCGGGAGAAGCGCTCGCGGGCGACCGAGCCGTCGGCCACGAGAAGCCCGACGGCGGTCGCCAGGTCGTACGACGACCCAAACTTGCGGAGGCTCGCCGGGGCCAGATTGACGGTGATTCGTCGGTCCCACTTGAACGTGTAGCCGTAGTTGCGGAGCGCGGCCCGGATCCGAGCCGCGCTCTCCTTCACCGCGGAGTCCGGCAGGCCCACCATGACGAAACAGGGGAAGCCCCCGGCCACGTCCGCCTCCACGTGGATGAGCCGGGCCTCGATCCCGAGGATGGCAGCGGTCAGTGTGGTGGCGAGCATCGGGTCCTCCCCCGGGGCGATCCTCCCGCGGGTGGGGAGCAAGCGCCAGACAGGGCACGGTGGGAGAGGCCGTGCGAGTGTAAAAGCGAGCGTAGCCCGTCGAGGGTCCGTACAAGGTCCGAAACGGTCCCGCGCCTGTCAAGCCATCTAAGAAAGTAGCCGTAGGGGGGCTTGTCGAGCCATTAGATATGTAACCGGGAGGAGGGGGTTGTGGCGCGCATTCGACAGGGCATGGATGGCCCTGAGCTTGCGGTCGACGGTGGCGGAGAGTTTGAAGGGGT
>CAUZDW010000055.1:0-25478 GCA_963578825.1 Vicinamibacteria bacterium | reverse complement strand
CCGACGCTTAACGTGATCGCCGAGGCACTGACCGAGAGGGTCGTTGTGGTTGGCGTCGATGGGGTTGGCGCGGTCGGGGACGAGTTTTCGCCACAGGTCACCGTGGCCACGGTGGCAATGACGACGGTAATGAAACGGCCGCGGCTTGATTTCACGTTCCGTGCCTCCCCCGACGACCATGTTGACGAAGACGGCGATCCTACGGCGATCCCATCCGGCCGAATAATAGCATGAAAAGCTCTATTCTATGCGCTTTTGAGTGCTCGATCCTCACCTTCTCCATTACCTTGGAGCACGGCCAATCTGCGGATGATCGTGTCCCGGCACTCCTCGACGAACGCCCCGAGCTCTTTCGGGTCCTCGGGGATCTCGAAGGGCCCCAGCACCTCCGTCTGGGCGTCGATCAAATAGACCCGGTAGAGCAAGTCGACGAAATGACGCACCCTCCAGACGCCGTCATTCACGATGAGGTAGACGGGCACCCGTCGCGCCCGAATTTGTCTATGTGAATGTGACTGTGGTGAAGATCAAGGGGGGATACGCCGCTTGCGTGGCTGTGGAGGTCAAGGCACTGGTCCCACTAGCTCACTCGTCGAAGATAGCAGGGGCTGCAATCTGGAGTGAGGGTTGGTTGTTGGCAGGGCCCGCCTCGTCGTGCAAACAGCAAGTCGAGGAAGTCGTCGGCGAAAAGCTCGACCTCTTCGCCAACGACTACCTCGCGGCGAATCCACGATGATCTACCAGATGCCCAGCGCTGGCTGATCAAGCCTCGGCTCCGCCGGCGAGGCGGGCTATGCGCAGATCGCCTCGTCCCTCTGCCACCACACGACTCCGCTGAGCATGGAGCGGAGCCTACCGGGCGGCGAGGCGTCGCTCCCGGCTCCGTGTGTCGGTTCCGGGAGTGTCACAGCCGCCGCGATCCTCCCGCCCAAGGCTCCGGCCTGGGGCGTTCTGCTGTCTGGAGGCTCTACCGGGAGCGGAGACCGAATCCCCCCGAGACCCTCCCGGGAAACGCCGCATTCAGCCTGTGGCAGAGCCAGGCTAGCTGCTCGCGACCCTCCGCGCGACCTCTCGGAGCCGGTCGTCGACCGCGCCTTCCGCGCGGATCCGCTTTTGCCTCCAAGTCGCCTCCAACCGTCCTGACCGGAGACCCGAATCCTCGTAAGTTGGTGGACCACGCCGGGATCGAACCGGCGACCTCCTGATTGCGAACCAGGCGCTCTCCCATCTGAGCTAGTGGCCCAAGGCGGAACCGGAAAAGTCTAGCAGAGGCGGCGTGGGGGCGGCAAACCTGAGGGGCTCAGGGGCGCGGTCGATTGGGCGACCTGGGGCTGGAGGAGGACTGGGCCCCGAGGACGCGACTGCGCTCCTTCAGTGGCAGCTGTTGACAGATCCTTCGTCGCACGTCCAAGTTGGAGCTCCTCTGGATGACGGTTTGAGTTGCGGGGGACTCTGTCTCGGGGGTGAATCGGTCCGGCCGAGAGGGTTGAGAAGCAGGGGTAAGCCTGGGGCGCGCAGGCCAGTGGCGTCGTGCGGATAGAATCAGGCATGGAGGTCGGGATGTTCAGGGTGGACCGGAAGAGCCAGGAGGAGCGGGAGGTGTCCCTGCTGGCGCCGTATGGGATGAAGAGCTCGGAGAGCCGGGCGCGGCGCTACCCGGAGGACGAGCACCCTCTGCGCACCTGCTTCCAGCGGGATCGCGACCGTGTGATTCACAGCTCCTCGTTTCGGCGGCTGGAGTACAAGACGCAGGTCTTCGTGAACCACGAGGGCGACAATTACCGGACGCGCCTGACTCACAGCCTGGAGGGGGCGCAGATCGGGCGGACGGTGGCCCGGGTGCTCGGTCTCAACGAGGAGCTCACGGAGTGCCTCATCCTGGGCCACGACCTGGGGCATACGCCCTTTGGGCACTCGGGCGAGCGCGTGATGGACGAGATGATGAGCGAGAACGGGGGATTCGAGCACAACCGCCAGACGCTGCGGATCCTCGAGGTGCTCGAGCAGCGCTATCCCGAGTTTCCAGGTCTCAACCTCACCTGGGAGGTCCGCGAGGGGATGATCAAGCATCGGCCCGACGCGGACGCCAACGTTCCCGAGGAGTACGACCCGGGGCAACCCCCCACGCTCGAAGCACAGCTCGTCGATTTCGTGGATGAGATCGCCTACAACAACCACGACGTCGACGACGGGCTGAGCTCCGGCATGTTCGCGGTGGAGAAGATCCGCTCCGTCGCGCTCTTTGGCGAGGCCTATGACGGGGCCCTGGCTCGAGGTCTCGAAGACGAGAGGATGATCCGGCATCACGTTGTGCGGACGATCATCGATCGCTGCTCGCAGGATCTGATCCAGACGACGCTGAGCACGATCCAGGAGGCGGGGGTCTCGTCGGTGGAAGACGTGAAGGCCGCTGGACGCCGCCTGGTGGGCTACTCTCCGGAGATGGTCGATCGCGTCCGAGAGCTCAAGGAGTTCCTCTTGCACGAGATGTACCGCCACTACCGGGTCGTGCGGATGGGGAACAAGGCCGGGCGGATCCTGCGCGACCTCTTCAGGTCGTTGGTGAGCGAGCCAGGCCAGCTTCCGCCGCGCTTTCAGGAGCAGCTCGAGCGCGACGGCATCCATAGGGTGGTGTGTGACTACATCGCGGGCATGACCGACCGCTTCGCCCTCGACGAGCACCGCAAGCTCTTCGATCCCAATGTGAGGGTCTGACCCGGGCCACGGATGACCGCGACCCACGTTCTGCTCCTCGCCTATGCCGTGGCCCTCGTGGGGGCGGGGGTCTGGGCAAGCCGGCGGGTGCGTGGCCCGCACGATTTCTTCGTGGCCGGGCGTGCGCTGCCTGCGGGGATGATCTTCGCGACGCTCCTTGCGGCGAACATCGGCGCGGGCTCCACCGTCGCGGCCGCGGGTCTCGGATACCGGCAGGGACTGTCCGCGTGGTGGTGGTCTGGCTCGGCGGCGATCGGCTGCCTGGTTCTCGGGCTCCTGGTCGCGCCCCGGATGCACCGGCTGGCTGCAGAGCATCGCTTCTACACCGTGGGCGATTTCCTGGAGTGGCGGTTCGACCGCGTGGTGCGGGTGATGATCGCAGCGATCCTGTGGCTGGGGACCGTGGCGCTCCTGGCGGGGCAGCTGATCGCCATGGCGTGGGCGTTCGAGGTGATCGCGGGCCTGCCCCGTCTTTTGGGAGCGCTCCTGTCGGGGCTGATCGTGACGGCCTACTTCAGCGGCGGGGGCCTCGTGGCGTCGGCGTGGGTGAACCTGATGCAGCTCGCTACGCTGCTCGTGGGTTTCCTGCTGGCCGTTCCGTTCGCGTGGTCGGCCGGCGGCGGGTGGGCCGGGCTGCAGGCGGCGGCTGGGGCCGAGGCCGCCGGGGACTACGGGAGCCTGGGTGGCATGGGGCTGGCCGGGATCCTCGGTCTGGTGGTGATCTTCGTGCCCTCCTTCATCGTGTCGCCGGGTCTCATTCAGAAGACGTTCGGCGCTCGTAGCGCCCGGGCCGCGTCGCGGGCCGTGTTGTTCAACGCGGCCGCACTGGCCCTGTTCGCTTTCGTGCCGGCCCTCCTGGGCATGGCGATGCGGTCGGTCGATCCGGGCCTCGCCAACTCCGAGATGGCGCTTCCGCGTCTCACCATGGACGTCCTGCCGCCCTGGCTCGGGGGGTTGGGGCTGGCGGCGCTGTTTGCAGCGGAGCTGTCGTCGGCTGACGCGATCCTCTTCATGCTCTCGACCTCGCTCAGCCGGGACCTCTATCAGGCCGTGCTCCGACCCGGGGCGAGCGACGCGCAGTTGCTCCGAGTCGGGCGGCTGGCGGCGGTGGCCGGGGGAGTGCTCGGGCTCACTCTGGCGATGGTGCTGCCGTCGGTCGTCTCGGCGCTCAAGATTTTCTACGGGATCATGACGGCTGCGCTCTTCGTTCCACTTCTCGTCGGCCTCTTCTCGTCGCGGCCCGGCGCCGGGCGGGCGCGGGTGGCGATCGTCCTTTCCGTGGTCGGGACATTGGGAGCGCTCCTCGCCCTCCGCGGCACCCCGGAAGGGGACTGGGTCCCCTCGGTGGTCGGGGTGGGACTCGGACTGGCTGTCTTCGCCACGGCCTGGCGGCCCGCGGTGCTAGGATCCGATGCATGAGTACGATTGGGCGGCGTGAGTTCTCGGCTTTCCTGGCCGCGGGTCTTTCGGCGGGTTGGCCGCGGGCGGGGGCCGCTGCTCCCGGGGCAGCCGCGACACCCGGCAAGGGTGGCTTGACCGACATTTCCGGAATCAAGGTCGGGCACTTCACAGACACTCGACGGCCCACGGGTTGTACGGCAATCCTCATTGAAGCCGGCGGGGTCTGCGGTGTGGACGTGCGCGGGGGCGCCCCGGGCACGCGTGAGACAGACCTGCTTGATCCCGTGAACTCGGTCGAGGCGGTGCACGGAATCGTCCTCTCTGGTGGCAGCGCGTTCGGGCTGGATTCGGCCACGGGCGTGGTGCGGTTCCTCGAGGAGCGCGGAGTGGGCTTTCCGCTTGCCGGGGCCAGGGTTCCGATCGTGCCCGCGGCCATCCTCTTCGACCTCGCGCTGGGTGACTGGCGAATCCGTCCCGACGCCAAGGCGGGCTACGAAGCGGCCCGCGTCGCTTCGGAGGGGCCCGTCGCCGAGGGTTGTGTGGGGGCCGGGGCCGGGGCGACGGTGGGGAAGCTTCTCGGTCTGGCCCGGGCGATGAAGGGCGGCCTGGGGACCGCAGCGGCTCACCTCCCCGGAGGAGCCGTCGTGGCGGCTCTCGTGGCCGTGAACGCCGTGGGCGACGTGATTGATCCGCAGACCGGTCGCCCCGTGGCCGGCGTGCGGACAGAGGACGGCAAGTCGCTTCGCGGAGCGATGGACGCGCTGCTGGACGGCGAGGGGCCGGCCCGGTCAGGCCCCGGCGAGAACACCACGCTCGGCGTCGTGGCGACGAACGTCACACTGACGAAGGCGGAGGCGACGAAGGTGGCGCAGATGGCCCACGACGGGCTGGCCCGCGCCATCCGTCCGGTGCACACACCGTGGGACGGCGACACTGTCTTCGCGCTGTCGACCCGTGAGATGACGATTGACGCACCGGCCCTCGTCGTCGGCGCGGTCGCGGCAGAGGTGGTCACCCGGGCCGTCGTTCGAGCGGTCTTCGAGGCGACCGGCCTGCCGGAGCTCCCCTCGGCCAGTGACCTCGCGCTGGGGTGAAGAGAGCGCAACATTCTCCTCGGGGCCTTTCGTTCCGAGGGCGATGTGGAGAACCTGTGATCCCACGGTGGAAAACGGCCTTCGCTCGGTGGATCGCCTGTGGAGGACGTGTGCGTGGCTGGGGTCTGGGAGTGGAAAACTCGCCAGTGGCTGTGGAAGAGCAGGGCCGTCTCTGTGCAAAAAGGACCGGTTGCGTGTGAATGGGTCGTGGAAAAGCTCGCCCACTCCGTGGAAAAAGAGGCGCGCTCTGTGGAAGACCCAGGGTGCGGATGTGCAAGATCCGGGCTTCCGTGTGGACGATCGGGGGCCGATCTGTGGAGAAAGGCCAGCTCATCTGCGGATCCGATGTGCACGAGCTGTGGATGAAGCCCGGGGATGACTGAGCGATCACCGGAACTCGCTCCCGTTCTGGTTGTCGAGTGTGTCGTGTTCGCGTCGGTCGCGACGTTCGTCGCGGCGTTGCTGGCCACGGTATTCGGCGCGCTGCACGGGTGGGTCGTGGCGGCAGCGGTCCTGAGCGGCCTTGCGGCCGGGGTCCTGGCCGGCCACGGAACAGCCAGCCCGGGGGGTGGGGAGGATCTGGGGCGGGGGCGCCGCCTCGTCGTCTGGTTTCGAAGCCTCACGCAGCTCGAGATTCTGGCACTGCTCGCCTTCGCAGCGGTGTCTCTACGCCAGTTCGGCTGGTTGCTCTTCGAGCGCGGCGGAACGCTCGAGACGCTTGCTGTCTACAACCACGGCGACCTGCCCCTGCACTGGACGTACATCCAATACCTCGCCGGTGGCGCTCACTTCTGGCCGGAGAACCCCATTGCAGCCGGTGAGCAACTCCGATACCCGTTCGGCGTGGATCTCTTCACGGCGCTTTTCGTGGTCATGGGCGCGGGCCTGCGGGCGCTGCTGCCGGCGCTCGGCCTGGCGGGGGCGGCGCTTTGCGCCGTGACCCTTCGCCGCTGGGGCGGCGCGCTGGCAGTGGCCGGCTTCCTTTTCTCGGGCGGGGTGTCGGGCTTCCAGCTCCTTTGGACGGGTCGACTCATCGACTACCAGAATGCCGTGGCCTGGAAGAACCTGTACCTGGCCCTTCTCGTTCCCCAGCGCGGTCTGCTGCTGGCGTTGCCCGTGGGCCTTCTCCTCCTGTGGAGCTGGCGCCGACGGTTACTGCGCGGTGAGCCGGGGCTCGTCCCCTGGGTCGAGGGTGTCCTCTGGGGGGCGATGCCCCTCGTGCACCTGCACACGTTCCTTCTCGTGTCCCTCGTCTACGCGACGTGGGCCCTGGGGGGCGGCCGCCTGCGTGAGGCGTGGGCGAGCTTCGGCTGGGCCTTCGTGCCCGCCACCTGGGCGGTGTGGCAGGTGAGCGACGGTTTCGGTGCCGCGGCGCTCGTGGGCTGGAAGGCGGGGTGGACAATCGGGGACGACGATCCGGGCGTGTTCCTGCTCGTCAACTTCGGACTCTTCCTTCCGCTGGCGGTGGCGGCCCTCGGCCTCGCCTTGCGGGGAGGGCATCGAGAAGACGTTCTCGTGCTCGCGCCGGCGCTTTGTGTCTTCGCGCTCCTCTTCCTGGTTCGCCTGGCCCCGTGGGAGTGGGACAACACCAAGGTGATGCTGTGGTGTTATCTGCTGGCGTTGCCCTCGATCGGGTCGCTCGTCCTGGCCCGGCTCGGGCCGGTGTGGCGCGTGGCGGCCGTCTCTGGCTTGCTCTTTTCGGGGGCTGTCAGCGTGGTGGCGGCCTCGGTCGGCGGCGGGCCGCGTCTCGACGTCTTGAGGCTGGCTGAGTACGAGGGTGTGTGCCGAGCGCTTGCGTCGCGTCCCGTCACCGAGCGCGTGGCCGTCGCTCCCAGCTTCAATCATCCCGTGGCGCTTTGTGGGCACCCGGTGGTGCTGGGCTATGCCGGCCACCTGTGGAGCCACGGCGTCGACGCCTCGATGGTGAGCGAGCGTCTGGTGGCGCTCATGCAGGGGGAGCCGACCTGGCGAGAGGACGCCCGGGCGGTCAACGCTCGGCTGCTCTTCTGGGGACGTCGGGAAAGCGCGCAGTTCCGGGGTTCTGCTCGGCCGTGGGAGGACGAGATCGTCCCGATTGCCTCGGGTCCCTGGGGACTGGTCTACGAGCTTCCGTCCGGCGACTGATCCGACGACTGGCTTGGCGCCGTGGCCTCGCCCAACCTCGTGAGCACGAACGCCAGAGCGGCCAGCACGATCACGCCACCCGCCAGCGTCCACGTCCCCGGGACCTCGCCGAAGACGAAGAAGGCTAGGGTCGAAGCGCCGATGGGCTCGCCCAGGAGGAAGAGCCCGACGGTGGGGGCGGGCACCAGGCGCAGCGCCCGATTCTGGAGGCCGTGGCCGCCGAGGGTTGGAATGAGCGCCAGGGCAAGGAACCCGAGCCAGCTTCCCGGCCCGTAGCCACTGAACGGCACGCCCATCACCGCGGCGAGAATTCCCAGGGTGACGGCGGCGGTGCCCCACACGCCCAGGACGTAGGCGTTCAGAGGCAGCGCTCCTCGGAGCCCTCGGCCGATCACGTGGTAGGCGCCCAGCATCAGACCGCCCGTGAGAGCCAGAAGGTTGCCGAAGAGTGTGCCGGGTGAGGCGTCCTGGTCGCCTAGCGCGATCATGGCGGCGCCCACGCTGGCGACCGGGATGGCGACGAGCACTGCACCCGGGGCACGTTCGTGCAGGAAGAAGTGGGAGAGAACCACCGCGAAGATCGGCGCGGTGTTCACGAGGAGCACGGACGCGGCGATGGAGGTGTACGAGAGGCTCGCGATCCAGGTGGCGAAGTGGAGGGCCAGGGCGACCCCGCCGGCGACGAGGACGAGGCGCTGCCGAGCGGTGGTCTTCGGCCACGACGTCCGGGCGTCGGACGCGGCGAAGGGCAGAAGCAGGAGGGAGGCGAGGGCAACGCGGAAGAACGAGATGGCGAGGGCCGGGGCGTCGGTCAGCCGGACCAGGATGGAGCCGCAGGACACCAGAACGACGGCGAGCAACAAGACGACGTAGGGCGAGCCTTTCACTTGTTCAGGGCAGCATGCGGCGGAACCCGTGAGCCAGAACGATCGGGTAGAGGGCCAGATTGCGGAGAAGGGCGACGGTGGCCGAGTAGGGGGGCGGCGGGTGGCCGTTGGCCAGCGCGGCGGCCAGTCCGCGCAGATGTGCGCCCCCGAAGGGACCGCCGGCCAGCGCTTCGACGAGGTCAGCGGAGAGGGAGTGCGGGCCGTCGAGCGCTCCAGCCCAGCCGCCGACGATCGCGCCGATTGAATCGGTGTCGCCGCCGGCATTGACGGTCTCGACGAGCGCGTCGGGGGCGTGTCGGAGCCGGGCGTAAAGGGCGAAGGGGACGGTGTGGAGGATGAAGCCCGTGACACCCAGCTCGCTGGCGGCTTGCTCGGTGGGTGCAAGCTCGGCTGCGAGGGCACGGGCGTGACGGATGCCTGCGAGGAGCGAGGGCTCGGTCACGACCTCCGTGATGGCGTCGGTCCCGCGCGCGCGACCTCGGCCACGGCGAGAGCTCCCTGGACGGCTCGCTCATCGCGGTGCGTGACCTCGGCGAGCGCCCGCCCGAAGGCCCGGCGCTCGTCGGTCCGATCGTGGAAGAACGCTCCCACGACCACGGCGCGCATGGCCGCTCCGTTGCCGGCCGAGAGGACTCCACTCGGCCTGAGCCCGAACGTCGCTCGAAGGGAGGCCCTGATCGTGGCCTTGCCGATGCCCCAGGGGAGGCGCCAGAACCAGCCCACGAGTGCGCGCTGGAAGTCCGCAGCGCAGCGCCGCGGGTCGGTGGGGTGACGAGCGAGGGCCGCGGCAACGAGAGCGGCCTGCTCGGTGTCGTCGGACACGAACCCCCGTTGGCCAAGGAATCGATATCGGTCGAGACGACCCCACCGTCGGGCGATCCTAGGGGCCGACATCCCCTCGGCCGCGAGGCCGAGGGCGTCGCCCACGGCGGTGCCGAGGAGGGCGCCGGCGATCCGATACTCGGGGCTCACGCTCGGTGGCCGCTCAGGAAGGGGCGTTGTCCCAGCCGGCCATGACGAGGTTCTCGACGTACTTGTAGCCGGTGCCCGTGTTGAAGACCACGATCGTGTCCTCGGGACTCAGGTGCCCCGAGGCCTTCAGCTTGCGGGCTGCCGCCACGCAGGCGCCGCCTTCCGGGGCGACGAAGAGTCCCTCGGTCCTCGCAGCATCCCGCACGCCGTCGAGGATCTCCTCCTCGGAGACGGCGATGCCTGCCCCGTGGCTCTCGCGGAGGGCTCGGAGGATCAGGAAGTCGGCCAGCGCCTTCGGAACACGGAGGCCGTGTGCGTGCGTGGTGGCGCCTTCCCAGAACGGTGCGTCTTCGCGCCCCTCGGAGAACGCCTTCACCATGGGCGCGCAGCCCTCGGCCTGCACGGCGTACATGCGCGGCCGAGCGGATCCGATGAAGCCCATCTCCTCGAGCTCTTCGAAGGCCTTCCACATGCCCACGAGTCCGGTCCCGCCGCCGGTGGGATAGAGGATCGCGTCGGGCAGCGTCCAGCCCATCTGCTCGGCGAGCTCGTAGCCGAGGGTCTTCTTGCCCTCGACGCGATAGGGCTCCTTAAGGGTCGCGCACTCGTACCAACCGTGCTCTTTTGCCTGCTCGGCGCACACGCGACCCGCGTCGCTGATGAGGCCGTCCACAGTCTCGACGTGCGCTCCGTAGGCCTCGGTCTCCATGACGAACAGATGTGCGATGTCCCGAGGCAGAAAGACGTGCGCTCGCAGCCCGGCCACCGCGGCGTAGGCGGCGAGGGCGCTCCCGGCGTTGCCTGCGGATGGCAGGCAGACTTCCTTCTCGCCGAGCTCCCGCGCCATGGACACGGCCATCGAAAGCCCCCGGGCCTTGAACGAGCCGGTCGGGTTGCCACCCTCGTCCTTGATCCTGAGGTGGGGCAGGCCCAGGAGGGCGCCCATGCGGGTGGCTTCGAGGAGGGGCGTGAAGCCCTCGCCGAGCGTCACGTGGTTGTCGAGTCCCTCGACGGGGAGGACTTCGTGGTAGCGCCACATCGTGGGCTCCCGCAGCGCGAGGTGCCCCGGACGCATCTCCCGAGAGGCCCGCTCGAGGTCGTACCGCGCGTAAAGCGGGGCGCCGCATTCGCAGAGGTTGAGGCGCTGGCCCTTCTCGTACCGCTTTTCGCACTTCGTGCAGTCGAGATGCGTGAACATAGACATGACTTTGGCGGATCGGCGGAGTCAGACCTCCATGATATCGGTTTCTTTGTTCTTCACGCCGTCGTTGATCTGCTCGATGTGCTCGTCGGTGAGCTTTTGCACTTCCGCGAGGGCGTGGCGCTCGTCGTCCTCGCCCATATCGTGCTCTTTGAGGGCCTTCTTGAGGTGGTCGTTCACGTCGCGCCGGACGTTTCGGATCGCGACGCGCCCTTCCTCGGCGTGCTTGTGAGCGTGCTTGACCAGGATCTTGCGTCGTTCCTCGGTGAGCGCCGGGACCGGCACGCGGATGATCTTGCCGTCGTTCTGGGGATTGAGGTCCACGTCGGAGGTGCGGATCGCCTTCTCGATTGCCGGCAGAGTGGCGGGGTCCCAGGGTTGCAGCGTGATGAGAGTCGGGTCGGGGACAGAAAGGTTCCCGACCTGGCTGAGCGGCGTGGGTGTGCCGTAATAGTCGACCCGTATGGCGTCGAGCATCGCAAGCGATGCGCGGCCGGTGCGCATGGTCGCCAGCTCACGAAGAACCGTCTCCACCGACTGGTGCATGCGCTTCTTCGCGTCCGCGATCAACTCCTTGGTCGGCATGACTACTCCTTGAGCAGGGTCCCGATCCGCTCGCCCTGGACGATCTTGCGCAGGTTTCCCTTGCGCTTGAGGTCGTAGACGATGATCGGAAGGTGGTTGTCCATGCAGAGGGAGATGGCGGTGGTGTCCATCACCTTCAGCCCCTTCTGGAGGACCTCCATGTAGCGGAGCGTGTCGAATTTTCTGGCCTTCGGGTTCTTCATCGGGTCCGAGTCGTACACCCCGTTGACCTTCGTGGCCTTGAGGATGATCTCGGCCTTCACCTCCATGGCGCGGAGCGCCGCGGCGGTGTCGGTGGAGAAGTAGGGGTTGCCGGTCCCGGCGGCGAAGATGGCGACGCGGCCCTTCTCCATGTGCCGGATGGCTCGGCGGCGGATGAAGGGCTCGGCCACCTCGCGCATCTCGATGGCGGAAAGGACGCGGGTGAAGACACCCGCTCGCTCGAGGGCGTCCTGCAGGGCGAGAGCGTTCACCACGGTGGCGAGCATCCCCATGTGGTCGGCGGAGACGCGATCCATGCCCACGGCGCTGTCGGAGACGCCGCGGAAGATGTTCCCTCCTCCGATGACGATGCCGATCTCCAGCCCGAGCTCGTGGATCCCCTTGATCTCCTTGGCGATGTAGTCGCTGAAGTTCCGATCGATCCCGAAGGTCTTCTCGCCGAGGAGGGCCTCGCCGGACAGCTTGAGGAGGACACGCTTGTACGCGAGGCTTTTCTTGGAGCCAGGCATGAGTCCTTCCTCGGTGGGCCTGGCGTCCGGAAGCGGACGCCGACGCCCTTGATATTACTACTACTACTACTACTACTACTCTGCGGCGGGATCCGTGGCTGCAGCCTCGCCGATCTTGAAGCGGGTGAAGCGACGCAGCACGATGTTCTCTTTCAGGACCGCGATCTTCTCTTGGATGAGCTGCTCGACGGTGAGCTTGGGGTCCTTGATGAACGGCTGCTCGAGGAGGACGAAGTTCTGGTAGTACTCCTTGAGCTTGCCCTCGGCGATCCGCTCGACGACCTTCTCGGGCTTGCCCTGGGAGATGGCCTGCGCCCTGTAGATCTCCTTCTCCTTCTTCAGGACCTCTTCGGAGACCTCGTCCTTGCTCACGTGAACGGCGGCGTTGGGAGAGGCGGCCGCCACGTGCATGGCCAGGTCCTTGACCAGGGCCTGGAACTCCTCGGTCTTGGCCACGAAGTCCGTCTCGCAGTTCACCTCGACCAGGACGCCGACCCTGGAGCCGGGGTGGATGTAGGATGCGACCACGCCCTCGCTGGCGACGCGGCCAGCCTTCTTGGCGGCCGTAGCCAGCCCCTTCTTGCGGAGGACGTCCCGGGCGGCCTTGCCGTCGCCCTTGGCCTCGACCAGCGCCGTCTTGCAATCCATCATGCCCGCGCCCGTCTCCTGTCGAAGCTGGCGGACCATTTCCGCGGAAATCATCATGAGTCCTGTACCTCGGGATCGAAACTACTGGTAACGGAGCGCCCAGGGGCGTTTCGCGACTCCCCGGGACGAATACGGCCGGGCCCCAGGGGCCCGGCAGGATGATCAGGCCGACAGGGGCGGTCCCGCGTGTGCGGCGTTCGGGACACGCGCCGGCTCGGCTACGCCAGCCTTTTCGGCCAGCGTCGCCTCGCGGAGGCCCCGGCCTTGCAGGATCGCATCCGCCATCCGGCCCGAGAACAGGCGGATGGCGCGCAAGGCGTCGTCGTTGCCGGGAATGGGGACATCCACGTCGTCGGGGTCGCAGTTGGTGTCGAGGACGCCGACCACGGGGATTCGGAGCTTTCGAGCTTCAGCGACCGCGATGGCTTCGCGGCGGGTGTCGATCACGAAGACCGCGTCGGGAATCGTCTTCATGCTCTTGATGCCGGAGAGGTTCTTCGCGAGCTTCTGCCGCTCCTTTTCCAGCTTCGCCAGCTCCTTCTTCGTGAGCCGCTCTCGCTGGGTTCCCAGGGCGCCATTGAGCGTCGTCTCCAGATCGCGCATCCGCTCCAGGCTCTTCCGTACCGTGGCGAAGTTGGTCAGGAGACCGCCGAGCCAGCGCTCGGTCACGAAGGGCATGCCGCAGCGCTCGGCCTGCTCGGCGACCGCCTCCTGCGCCTGCCGCTTGGTGCCGACGAAGAGCATGGTCTTGCCCTGGCTGGCGAGGTCTTCGACGAACTGAAGAGCGTCCTGGAGGAGTCGGTGGGTCTTCTGGAGGTCGATGATGTAGATCCCGTTCCGCTCGCCGAAGATGTAGTCCTTCATCTTCGGGTTCCATCGGCGCGTCTGATGGCCGAAATGCACGCCGGCTTCGAGCAGCTCCTTGATCGTGACCGGGCCCCGCGGTGCCGCGGGCTCCGGCGGTGCGGCCGGCTCGGGCGCCGGAGCGGCTGCCGCGGCTGCGGGAGTGGCGGGAGCGGCTGCGGGAGTGGCGGGAGCGGCGGGAGCGGCGGGAGCGGCTGCGGGAGTGGCGGGAGCGGCGGGAGCGGCTGCGGGAGTGGCGGGAGCGGCGGGAGCGGCTGCGGGAGCGGGGGGAGCGGCGGGAGCGGCTGCGGGAGCGGGGGCTGCGGCGGCCGGAGTGGCTACCGCGGGCGCCGGGCTGGATGCCTCGGAAGGGGCAGAGGCAGCCTCAGGAGGTGCAGCGGTAACCTCGGGAGTGGCAGCGTCAGGTGTAGCCTCCTCCGGTGCTTTGGGCGCGGGGGCGGGGGTCTCGGTCTCGGACAAAACGGCCTCCTTGTCAGCCCCGGGCGGCACGGCGGCCGCCGGAGCTTTCCGGCCCCTCATCCTCCAGGGGCTCGATATTGGCTTCCCACCCAGGGACGACAGGGGAGGGGAATGCAGTCGTAGAGAGAATAGCGATCAACGCTTGGAGAACTGGAAGCGAGCCCGAGCACCCTTCTGCCCGTACTTCTTGCGTTCCTTGATGCGGGCGTCGCGCATGAGGAAGCCGGCCTTCTTGAGGCTCAGGCGCAGCTCGATGTCGTACTCGCACAGCGCCCGCGAGATGCCGTGTCGCATGGCACCCGCCTGGGCGCACACGCCGCCACCTCGAACCGTGGCCAGCACGTCGAACTTCTCCAGCGTCTCCGTGATCGCGAAGGGCTGCTTGACGATCTGCTTCAGCGCTTCTGTCCCGCCGAAGTACTCGTCGAGGTTTCTGTTGTTCAAGCGGAACTCGCCCGTGCCCGGGCGCAGATGCACGCGGGCGATCGAGGTCTTGCGCTTCCCGGTGCCGTAATACTCGAGGGGGGTTGTGCTCAAGGCTCTAGATCTCCTGCTACAGGTTGAGGGGCTCGGGCTTCTGCGCCTGGTGCGGGTGCTTCGCGCCCGCATAGACCTTCAGCTTGTGGAACATCGCCCGTCCAAGTTTGGTCTTCGGCAACATTCCCCGGACCGCCGCTTCGACGAGGCGCTCGGGATGCTTCTTGCGCACGTCGGCCGCCGCGGCGGTCTTCAGGCCACCGGGGTAGCCGGTGTGGCGACGGTAGAGCTTGGCCTTTTCCTTGGCACCGGTGAGCACGACCTGGTCGGCGTTGACGACCACGACATGGTCTCCGGTGTCGAGGAACGGGGTGTAGATCGGCTTCGTCTTGCCGCTGAGGATGCTGGCGACGGTGGCAGCCACCTTGCCAAGCACCTTGCCGCTAGCGTCGACGACAAACCAACGGCTCTCGAAGCTCCCCGCCTTGGGGATGTATGTCGGCATCCAGTCGGTACCTTTCACACGGGCGTGCTCTCCCGCGCAACTCGCAAACCGCACATTCTTATGGTATTCGGGGGCTCGTGTCAAGGCAGATGCGAGATTCGGGTGTCCTTTGGACGGCCGGGGCGAGCGCACGAGTCATTTCTTCGTCCGCTTGACCTTCGTCGCCACCCGTCCCCCCGCCCGGCGTCGGCCTGGGGCTCGGAGGGGCTCCTCCGAGCCCCAGGCCTGGCGGCTCTCCCAGGTACAGATGGAGAAGAGCGGACACGTCCCGCAGGCAGGTCGCCGGGCGTCACAGATCTTTCGGCCGTGGAAGATGACGAGGTCGGTCGTGCGCGTCCATCGCTCGCGGGGGATGAGCTCCATGAGCTGGGCCTCGACCTTGATCGGGTCGTCGCCCGTGGCGATTCCCAGGCGATTTCCGACGCGGAGGACGTGGGTGTCGACCGCGATGCCCTCGTTGATGTCGAAGGCGTGTCCCAGGACGACGTTGGCCGTCTTTCGCCCGATGCCGGGCAGCTTGACGAGCTCCGCCATCGAGCGGGGCACCTCGCCGCCGTGCTCCGCGACGAGGCCTCGTGCGAAGCCCAGGATGCTGCGCGTCTTCGCTCGGAAGAAGCCTGTGGATCGGATGATCTCCTCGATTTCGGCCACGCCTGCGCGGGCCAGCGACGGCGCGTCGGAGAACCGGGCGAACAGGTGGGGCGTCACCATGTTGACGCGCTCGTCCGTGCACTGGGCGGAGAGGATCGTCGACACTGCGAGCTGGAAGGCGGACTGGTAGCGGAGAGCGCAGTGCGCCTCGGGGTGGGCCTGCTCGAGCGCGTCGAGTATCTTGGTGACTCGGGCGCGGGTCGCTGGGCGGGACGAAGGAGAGGGCACGGAAGTGATTCTAGCCGTGGTGGCGCAGCGGATGCGCGCTAGCGGGCCGGACGCAGTGCCGGAAAGAGGGGCGCCTGTGCGGTCGGGGTTTCCAGGTGGCTCAGCCGGACCAGGAGCGCGCGGACTCCGTCCGGGGGGTCGAGAAGCGGCAAGGCCAGCGCCCGGGCTCGCTCCGCGATCGTTCCCTCGCGGGCCAGGCCGTGGGCAAAAGCCTCGCTCTTTCGATCGACTGCCACCCTGCGCCGCACCTCGACCGTGACTCCCCGGACGAGGAGCTGGAAGGGCTTGAGCCGGCGAGCGGCGCGTCGGGCCAGGGCCTCGACGATCTGCTCGAGCGCCTCCAGGTCGGTTCGAGGATCGCGCACCTGGGCCTCCTCGTGCAAAGACGTCGGTGGTGTGGCCAGAACCACCGCCTTCTCGCCTTCTCCCCGCACGGCTGCACTCAGCCCCCGGGCCGCCCGGGGCCCGACCGCGGCCTCGAGGACCGCCTCGTCGGCTTCGGCCACGTCACCGAGCGTCGCCAACCCGGCTCGCTCAAGAGCCGCTTCGAGGTGAGGGGGAAGGTCGCCGAGGGCCGAGATGGGCCTGCGGGCGAAGAAGGACAGCTCGTATCCCGGAAGGACCACGAGGAGCCCGCGCGGCTTGGCCAGGCCCGAAGCGATTCGCGCGGCCAGGCGTGAGCAGGCGAGGCCGAGGGACGCGTCGAGCCCCAGGCGCCGCTGGAGCTCGTCCCGGATGGTCTCGGCAGCGCGGATCGGCCGCGGGGCGTCCGGCCGCTCGGGCGTCAGATCGACGTACGCCTCGTCCGCCGATGGCCGCTCGACGCGGCGGCTCTCTGCGAGCAGGACGGCGGTGACGTCTTGCCCGACCCGGCCATACGTGTCCAGGTTGCCGGGGCGAAAGACGGCGTCGGGCGAGAGGCGTCGGGCCTGCAGGAGAGGCTGGCCGACCCTGACCCCTGCCTCGCGCGCCTCTTCGCTGGCCGCCGCCACGAACCCGGAGCCGTCCTCGCCGCCGCCCACCACCAGCGGTCGCTCGCGGAGCGAGCGGTCGAGGCTCCGCTCCACCGACACGATGAACGGGTCGAGGTCGACGTGCAGGATGCTGCGGGTCCGGTCCTTCACACGCTCAGTCTAGGGCTGAGCCCTGGCGCAGGAGGTCCGGAAATGAGGTTTAGTTGAGGGGGCCCTTCGGCTGCTGGCCGAAGGATTCCTGGTATCCGCGGAAGTTGTCCTGTAGTGCGGCGATCAGGCCGGGGATCATCTGCACGGGAACCACCAGGCGAGCCCGCACGGGGGCCTTCACCACATGGCTGCTCTGGGCGTCCCGCAGCTGTTTCTCGCTGGGGGGGAGCATCTCGCAGAACGTGAGCGTGAAGTCGAGGGGCGAGTTCTGGATTGCGCAGAAGTTGCTGTAGACCCGCGGGACGTCGGACGTCTCGTCGGGGACGACTGTGAAGTTGATCGCTGCCTTCTTCTCCTCGGCCATTCAGATGCCTCCGAGGCCGAGTGTACCGCGACCCGGGTCAGTACTTTCGCAGGATGCCGATCACGACCCCCTGGATGCGGATTCGGTCCTGGTCGACGTAGATGGGCTCGAGCCGGGCGTTGGCGGGCTGGAGGCGCACCCGGCCGCCGCCCTCGCGGTACAGCTTCTTGAGCGTGACGTTCTCTCCGTCCAGCAGAGCGATGACCATCTCGCCGTTGTCCGCCGTCTGGCGGTTTTCGACGATGACGTAGTCTCCATCCCGGATCTGCTCGTCGATCATCGAGTCGCCCCTGACCTGGAGTACGTACGTTTCGCGGCGACCGACCATGTTCTCCGGTACGAAGATGGTCTCGCTCGCCTCGATGGCCTCGATGGGCGAGCCGGCGGCCACGCGCCCCAGGAGGGGCAGCTCCACCGCCTCGACCTTCACCTCGGTGGGCACCAGCTCGAGGGCGCGGCTGCGATTCCACTCCCGGCGGATGAGACCCTTCTCCTGCAGGTTCGAGAGGTGCTTGTGGACGGTGGCGAGGGAGCGGAGGGAGAAGTGCGAGCCGATCTCTTCGATGGTGGGGGCGTAACCCTTCTGCTGGATGTAGTCGTTCAGGAAATCGAGGATTTCCTTCTGCCGGCGGGTGAGATGCATGGGGTTCTCCTCACCCGACAAGATAGGCGAAAATCAGGCGAAAGTCAATGGATACTGGCCGCCGAACCCGAGGAGCGGGCGCTCGAGCGGCGCTGCGGCCGGGCCGCAGGGCGCCGGGCAGGGTTGGCGGTGCCCCAATGGACCGGCCCGGCTTCGCCGTGGCGACGGACGGGGGTCGGGCCGGCAGGTGGCCGGGACGCCCGGGCCTGGTGTGCGGCGGCCTGGGGTGCCCCCCAATTGGCCCGACGATGGGCCCGCCCGATCCTCCGGCCAGGACCCACCAGTAGGGGATGCCGCCGGCCGCCTGGTCGACCTGCTCGGCGTTCGCTTCGGCTTCACGAGCCCGGGCCTCGGCCTCCCGTGCTCGGGCCTCGGCCTCGCGGACGCGCAGCTCCGCCTCGCGCCGGCCGGCCATTGCGACCCGACGCTCGGTTCGTTCGCGGAGGATCGCTTCGTGCTCGGACTGGGTCACCCAGCCTCCCTCGAAAGGGATGTACCCCTGACGCCGATAGGCTTCTCTCGTGGGCATCCACGTGCCGTCGTAGTAGGTGCGCCCGACGGCCGCGTTGGCCTCGGGGTGGCGCGGGTCGAGCTTCAGGACCTGCTGCGACGTCTGGCGCCCGTAGGTGGCGAGGCCGTGGCTTTCCGCCCAGCGGGCCAGACGGGCGTAGCCCTGAGCATCGTTGGGGGCGAGCGTGGCCTCCTAGCTGTAGAAGTCTCCCAGCGCCGAGTCGGCCTCGACCAGCCGCTTCACCCGGGAGAGGGGAAGCGTGACCCGGCCGGGTCCCGTCTCGATCACCACCACCTCGGCGGTGCGCTCGACGATCACGCCTCGCACCACGCCCCCGTTCCTCATGTGGACCTCCGTCGGCCCACGCGGTGGACGCCAGCAGCACTGGTGCGACCCAGAGCCATCGTCTCGTGGCAGCCATGGCCCTCTCCTCCCCTCAACTATGGCCCCGGGGGCGCCGCTGGGGCAAGCACTCGTCTCGCCGTCGAGTGCCGTAGAATCGCGGCGTCTTGGCTCAGCCGTCCCTCGACCATCGACGCTGGCTGCCCGGTGCGGCCGGCCTTGCCCTCGTGGCCCTCCTCGGCGTGGGGGGCGCCGCCGCCCGTCCGGGAGGGATCCTTCTCGGTTGGGCCGGGGTCACCGCCGCCGGGGTGATCCTCCTCGCCATCACCGGGTTGGCTCTTTCCGGACTCAGCCGGAGTGCCCTGGTGGCGTGCGCTGGGCTCCTGCTCCCTGGCGCCTTGATCATCGGGGGTGTGCCGCTGGCTGGCGTCCGCGCGGCCTCCGGCCCTCCGCTCCTGGCCCTGGGCCTGGCCGGGCTGGCGATCGTCGCCGTGGGCGTGGGCCGCAGGCCGGCGCGTCGGATCTTCCTGCCGGCGATCTTCCTCCTCTATGTGGTGGCGGCTGGCCGGGTTCAGCTCCAGGTCGGACCCGAGGGGGACGAGCCTCACTACTTGATGGTGGCGGAGAGCCTGCTGCGGGACGGCGACCTCTCGCTCGAGGAGGACTACGCCGAGGGGCGATACACCGTCTTCAAGGACGCCCCGCTTCAGCCGCACTACCGCGTGCGAGGGCAGGGCGGCGAGATCTACTCGCTCCACGCCGTGGGCCTGTCGCTCCTGGTGCTCCCGGCCTACGCGCTGGCGGGGTACACCGGCGCCTCCATTTTCCTGGCACTTCTTGCCGCGCTCCTGGCCCGGGAAATCCGGGAGTGGGTGCGGGAGCTGACCGGGCGGGATGGAGTGGCGGAGGCCGCGGGATGGCTGTTCGCCCTCACGCCCCCGCTTCTGCACTACGTCGGGCTCGTCTTCACCGAGATCCCCGCCGCCCTCGCCGTGGCGTTCGCGCTGCGGCGGGGGCGCTCTCCGGGACTGGGTCTGGGGGGCGCACTCTCCATCGGCCTGGCCGCAGCCGCCTTGCCGTGGTTGAACGTCCGCTATGCGCCGCTGGCGGTCATCGTCGTGCTGCATGCCCTCTGGCGTCACCGCCGGGTCGCACCTGCGGCGGCGCTGGTGCTGCCGGGTGTCGTCTCGGCGGCGGGGATCGCTCTCTACCATCAGCTCCTCTACGGCTTCGTCGACCCCCGGCGCGTCTACGGTCGACGTCCCGAGCTGGCTCTCGACACGCTGCCCGAGGGACTTCCAGGCCTCTTCCTGGATCAGGAGTTCGGGCTGCTGGTGTACGCCCCCGTTTTTGTCCTTGCCATACCCGGCCTCGTCGCGCTGTGGCGCCGGGACCGGGTCCAGGCGGTGGCCGTGCTGGCGCTCGTCGCCGTCGTCGTCTTGACGGCAGGGTCGTGGCACATGTGGCGCGGCGGCTTCAATCCACCCGGTCGCTTCCTCGTACCGATCGTCGGGGTGCTCGCCGTTCTGGTGGCGCTGGTCTGGGAACGGCGAGGGCTGACCGCGGGGGTGGCGTTGCTCGCGGGATGGGGCCTGTGGGTCGGCCTGGAAGGCGCCTGGCAGCCGCGGCTCGTGCACCGCGATCGGGACGGGACCGCGCCGCTTTTCCGAGAGCGCTCGGGCGCCCAGGAGTGGAGCGGCCTTCTGCCCGGGTACGTGCTCCAGGAGCCGCGCCACGACGCCCTGGCCGGGATCTGGGCGGTGAGCCTTCTCCTCGCGGTGCCCTGGCGTCCGAAGCGGCCGACCGCCGCGCGCGTGGCCGCCGCCGGCCTCGGATGGATCGCGGCAGCACAGGTGGCGGGGTGGGTGGCCGAGCCTCGGACGCGGGACCGCGACTCCGTTCGTCTCGTGGGCCGTCCCGCGCTTCTGGCCCCGGGCTGGACGACCGTGGACTCGGCCGAGGGCGAATGGAGCCCGGCGACCCTGGGATGGGGGCCTCTCTACGAGCCGCACCGGCATCCCGACGGGGCGCCACTGGGTCGTCGCCTGGCCCTGCCCGCCGGGACGTACGAGCTTGGGGTTCTGGGTCAGCGGCTCGGGACGGGTCCCCCGTGGGGGACGCTCGAAGTTGTCCCGGACGCCCCGGGGAGCCCGCGCCGTCGGGCCTCTCTCGAGCCGGAGGCCGGGGGACTCGTGGCGAGCTTCTCCGTCCGGACCGGCGAGCGGGCCGTCACCTTGCGAATGCAGGCCGGAGGGCCGATGGTCGTGGAGCGGCTTCGACTGAGAGCCAACCTTTCGGAGGGCGAGCGGTCCAAAGGGTCAGGGGCGTCCGTCTCTCGAAGACGAGCGGCCGGCCCCGCGGGTGGCCTCATGGTCGAGTCGGGCGATTGACAGCAGCCCGCAAGCAAGGGGAAGAAGAACGGATGGCGGTGACCGCTCAGGCCCAGGCCCTGCCCCTCGTTCTTGCTGCCGGCGCCGCCCCGGCGGAGGGGCCCGGGAGCCCACGAGAGGCAGACCGAGAGGCCGTCGAGGCGTGTCAGCGGGGGGAGCGCGAGGCGTTCGACGAGCTCGTCGTCCGCTACCAGAGGAAGATGTACGGGTTGTGTTTTCGCTACGTCAACAACCACGAGGACGCGAACGACCTCACCCAGGAGGTCTTTCTGAAGGCGTGGAGGGCGATCGGACGCTTTCGGGGGCAGAGCGCCTTCTCGACCTGGCTCTACCGCATCGGCGTCAACGCGTGCCTCAACTTCCTGGCGAAGCGCCGGCCGCACACCCAGGAGCTACCCGAGACGCTGCCCGACTCCGGCATCCGGGCCGACCAGCGGCTGGAGAGCAGGGATCAGGCGAGACGGGTGCGCGAGGCGGTGCAGCGTCTGCCCGAGAAGCAGCGGGCGACGCTGATCCTCAAGATCTATCAGGAGTTGACGCACCAGGAGGTGGCTCAGGTGCTGGGCTCGACGGTGGGAACAGTGAAGGCGAACCTCTTTCACGCGCTGGGCAACCTGCGCAAGCTCGTCGCGGAAGAGAGGGGGTGACGCGATGGCGGCTCATCTGAGCGACGAGATCATGACGGAGCTGCTCGAGGGATCGAGCTCGCTCGAGCAGGAGGGGCACCTCGCCGCGTGCGAGGAGTGCGCTTCGCGCCTCGGGCAGGCGCAGGCGACCCTGGATCTTGCCCTGCAGGCGGAGGTGCCCGAGCCTCCGGGACTCTACTGGGAGGTGCTTCGACGCAACGTGAGTCGGAGGATCGCCGAGGAGCCTCGGCGGCGGCTCCCGTGGGGATGGCTGGTCCCCGTGGCGGCGACGGCAGGAGCGATCGTGGTTGCGCTCTCGCTCGGCGGTCACTCGCCAGGGGCGAGCGGTGGACCCCAGGCGTTGCCCCCATGGTCGGCGCTGCCGCCCATAGAGGAGGACCTGGACCTCGTGGTGGTGAGCGGGTTTGCCCTGGAGAACGATGAGCTGGCGGGGTGGGACGAGGGACGAGGGATCGGCGCCTTCATCGTCGCGCTGTCGGACGAGGAATCGGCGGCGCTGGTCGAGGCGCTGCGTGCCGAACGGCGAGAGGGGGACCTGTGAGCTGGCTAGGAATTCTGGGAGTGGGGCTGGTGTGGGCGGTGGCGACGCCGGGAGCGTTCGCACAGGAGCGGACGCAACGCACCCCGGGCAGGCAGGGCGAGGCCTTTCGCATGGTCGACGCCTACGCGATCGCAAACATCCAGGAGAGCCTCGATCTGAGCGACGAGCAGTTCGTCAACGTCGTCCTCCTGGTGAAGGGCCTTCAGAAAGAGCGCCGTCAGCTCATCCAGGGACGCGGGCGGGCGTTGCGCGGCATGCGCAGGCTGCTGAGGTCCGGCACGGCGACGGAGGCGGAGATCGAAGAAGCGTTGGCTGCGTTCAAGGCTCTCGAGGTGGACGGCCCCCGGCGGGTCCGGGAGAAACGGGAGGCGCTCGACGCCGTTCTCACCCCGGTCCGGCAGGCGAAGCTCCGCGTCTTCGAAGTGGAGGTCGCGCGCCGCATTCGCGAGATGTCCCGTCGCGCACGACAACAGCGGACACCCCAGGGCCAGAACAACCCATAGCCCATATCTCCCCCCAATCCCCTTGCCGCGGCCGAAGCGCCTCTCCTATACTTTCCTTCTATGGCCAGTGCCAAGAAGAAGGCGGCGTCTCGCGGCACAGCGAAGAAGAAGGCTGCATCCAAGAAGAAGGCTGCATCCAGGAAGAAGGCTGTATCCAGGAAGAAGGCTGCATCCAGGAAGAAGGCTGCATCCAGGAAGAAGGCTGCGCCCAAAAAGAAGGCCGCAAAGAAGACGACTGGCGCCCAGGGAGCGGGTGCGAAGAAAGCGGCCGCGAAGACCGGGGCCAAGAAGCGCCCGCGCTCGTCTCTCGCCCGGACACCGCGGCGTGTGTGGAAAGGCGCCCCCGGCGCACCTCCCGGGGCCATCCCCGGTCTCAGCGAAGAGGACCAGATCCGCTCGGCGAAGTACCTGCCCCGTGACCTCCCGAAGCGCCTGTTTGAGGAGGAGCGCTTCCTCTTTCCCGAAAGCTACGGGGTGAACCGGGTGCGGCTGCTCGTGCGGGACCCCGAGTGGGTCTTCGCGTACTGGGACGTCAGCCCGGACACGATGAAGGGACTCACGCGCAGCCTCGGCGAGCGGACCTTCGCGCTGTCACGGCTGACCCTGCGCGTGCTGGATCCGGTGAGCGGGGGCATGAGCGACATCCTGCTGCCCCAGGGCGCTCGCTGGTGGTACATCCGCACCGACGCCGCTCGTCGCACCTATCGCGCGGAGCTCGGGGTCACCTTGCCCTCCGGAGAATTCCGGCAGCTGGCCGAGAGCAACTCGGTCGTGACACCGAGAGTGGGCCCCTCGCGCGAGCGGGCACGGCGGCGGCAGAGCTATCGCAGTGCCGGCGAGCTGCGACCGGCGGAGGCCGAGGCGGCTGCGACGGCGGATCGCGCGGCCGGGCTGGCCCGCGAGCCCTGGAACGGTGCCGACGCTACCCCGAAAAAGCGAGGCGGGGCCAGCGACACGTTCCGACCGGCTGGTGGCGACCGCTCCGGCCGACCCGGAGCAAGCGACACCTTCCGCAGGTAGGAGGGGTGGGGATTTCAGTCGGGTACTGGTGCCCGGTTCTTCACGCGCACCTGCCCTACGTCCGTCATCCGGAGCACCCGGAGTTCCTCGAGGAGGACTGGTTTTTCGAGGCCCTGACGGAGACGTACATCCCGATCCTCAGAGTGCTGGACGGCCTGGTGCACGACGGCGTCGAGTACCGCCTCACGATGACGCTGTCGCCGCCCCTCGTTTCCATGATGACGGACGAGCTCCTGGTCGAGCGGTACAACCGTCACCTCGACCGCCTCGTGGAGCTCGCAACGCGGGAGACGGACAGGACGAAGCGCGAGCAGCCACACCTCGAGGATCTGGCCTGGTGGTACCTCCGGGAGTTCGAAGATGTGAGACGGCTCTTCCGGGACCAGTGGGGCAGCAACGTTGTCGGGTCCTTCCGTCGCCACCTCGACAGCGGTCGCCTGGAAGTGGTCACGTGCGCCGCCACCCACGGCTTCCTGCCGCTCATGGATCCAGTGCCCCAGGCCGTGCGGGCGCAGGTTCAGGTGGCCGTCCAGCACTACCGCAAGCACTTCGAGCGCGGCCCGGCCGGAATCTGGTTGCCCGAGTGCGCGTACCTTCCCGGTCACGAGGTCTACCTCAAGGAAGCGGGGCTGCGCTTCAGCTTCCTCGAAGCCCACGGGCTCACCGAGGCGCACCCGCGCCCGAGCTTCGGTGTCCACGCCCCGATCGCCTCGCCGGGGGGAATCGTTTTCTTCGGGCGCGACAGGGAGTCCTCCCGGCAGGTCTGGAGCTCGGAGTCGGGCTACCCGGGCGACTTCGACTACCGGGAGTTCTACAAGGACATCGGCTGGGAGCTCCCGATGGAGTACCTCGCCGACTTCCTGCCCGACGGGCAAAGGAAGAACCTCGGCATCAAGTACCACCGGGTCAGCGGGCGGGGCGTCGACCTCGCGCACAAGCAACCCTACGTGCGGGCCTGGGCGATGGAGAAGGCGGCGCTCCACGCGGGGAACTTCCTTTTTAACCGCGAGCAGCAGGTCCAGCGCCTCGCCGCGCACATGGACCGGCCGCCGATCGTGGTGAGCCCGTACGACGCCGAGCTGTTCGGCCATTGGTGGTTCGAGGGGCCGCAGTTCCTCGATTACCTTTTTCGCAAGATGCACCACGACCAGGACGTGGTGAAGGCGATCACGCCCTCCGAGTACCTCGACCGCCACGACGAGCTCGAGCTGTGCCAGCCGCCGATGAGCACGTGGGGCGCCCAGGGCTACGCCGAGGTGTGGCTCAACTCGTCCAACGACTGGATCTACCCGCACCTCGACATGACGGCCGAGCGGATGGTCGAGCTGGCCCGTCGCCACGAGCATCCGGGCGACGTCGAGCGCCGGGCGCTCAACCAGGCGACCCGCGAGCTGCTGCTGGCCCAGTCGTCCGACTGGGCGTTCATCATGAAGACCAACACCACCGTGGAGTACGCGAACAAGCGGACCCGCGACCACATCGCGCGCTTCGACTACCTCTACCGGGCGCTCACCGGACAGTGCGAGCTGGAGGAGCCCATCGTGCGCGAGTTCGAGGAGCGCGACAACATCTTCCCGGACTTGGACTACCGGGTATACCGGTAGCCACCCGCGCGGGCGTGCCTCCTACCCCGGTCTCTCGGCGCCGCGCCCGCGCCCGCCGAAGCCGTCTGGCGGATGAAGCGTCTCCGGGAGCGGCTCCCGGGTCCTTTCCCGCCTTCAGCACCGTTTCGGGGGGAGGAGGGGGGAGGGCGGGGTCAGGTCTTGTTGCGCCAGGGGACGCCCTGGGAGGTGGGAAGCATGATGTAGAGCCATCGTGAGTGAAACCCTCCTGATCGGCCCCGGCGGGGCG
>CAUZDW010000054.1:0-26042 GCA_963578825.1 Vicinamibacteria bacterium | reverse complement strand
CCTTTCGAGGGTTTCACGCTCCTCCCGACTCAGCACCAGTTCAGCCTTCGGGCGTCCTGATCTCATGCCCGTTATTGGGCCACACGTCACTCTATTTATCAGGCGAATTTCGGTAACAGGACACTAGTTCTTCAGCCGGATATTCCGGTACTCGACCTTCATGGGCGGGCCCTGGTGCACCTGTACGCCGATCAGCCCGTCGACCGGACGGTTCGGGGTGTCGTCATCGATCACGACGCTCATCAGGTGCCCGTTGATGATGTGAGTCAGCGTGTGGCCTCGAACAATGATGTGAACCGCGTTCCAATCGTCGGTCACGTGGGTGGCCAACTCGTCCGGGTCACCGAAGGTAGAGAGCAGGATGGGCGGCCGGCCTCCGACGACGTGCGACACCTGCCCGCGCACCGCCAGGAATCGGCGCCCCTTCTCCTCGTAGTTGTTGCCGGGATACTGCTTCTTCCCGTCGAGATCGAACTGATAGCCGCGCATTGCGAACTGGTTCTCCGGCGTCACCGGATCGGGGACGACGGCGCTGCGGTAGTTGATGCCGCTGTTGCCGTTCGGGCTGATGCGATAGTCGAGCTTGAGCTCGAAATCCTTTGGTCTGCCTCCCCGCCAGATGATGAAGGTGTTGCTCCGCATGACCGTCTCCGGGGTGATCTCGCCCACGAGTGAGCCGTTCTCGACGCGCCAATGGGTCGAGTCGCCCTCCCAGCCGTCCAGCGTTTTGCCGTTGAAGATAGGCGTGAAGCCTGCCTCGTCGCCGTCAATCGCTTCCGGCCGGTCGGTTTGCTTGGGCACGTAGGCTTCGTCTGAGCCCTGCTGTGCGGCCGCCGGCCGCACTCCCTCGAGGAGGAGTCCGCCGAGCATGGAGGCCAGGAAAAGTCTGCGTCCAGTGGTGTTCATGGCGAAGGAGGCTAGCACGGAATCGGACTCGGCAGGCCGTCGGCTACTCAGCGCGCAACACGAGCAGCCAATCGTGGACCTCCGATGGAAACGGCGGCGTCCACGTGTTGTCGGCGTCCGGCTCGACGGGTCCGATCGACGCTTCCACGCCGGTCACGGGATCGAACCACGACGCCGCGTACGCGACGTCTGTCTCCAATTCGCGGACCCTGGGCGGGTTCCAGCAATGGGGCGAGTAGACGATGCGGAGCTTGCCCGGGATGCCCGCAGCGACCGGACCATACGCATCGTCATGCTTCTTCGGCACGTCGATCCACTCCGGGTGCCGTTCGAGCTCCCACCACGGGAACTGGCTGAAGAACCGACCGCCGCGACCGACCTGCTCGGAGCCCGGTAGCCGCGCGGCCACCCGCCAGGGTGTGCTGCCCCAGGATCGACCGTGGGGCGAGGGTCCGTAGGGCTGCTCTTCGGTGTTGAGTTGCCAAATGCCGTTGGCGCCGTAGGTGAACCCTGCCGCGCCGTTCATCATGGAGTGATAGAAGTCGAGGCGCTGGATGTTCTGCCAGCTTCGGCCCATGATGCCTTCGTAGTTGACTTCGGAATTAACGACCGGCATTCGAGGCTTGGCCTCGACCGATTGGCGCACCGACTTGATGACGTTGGGCACGCTGTCGATGTCGCCGTGGCCGGTCTGGAGCATCTCAAAATCCATGAGGCTCGGGTCTTTCACCTGCTCGCGGCCGTAGTGGGTCGGATGGATCGTGATGAGATTCCCGTACCCATCGGTCTGGCGCACGTAGGCCATGACGTCTGTCCACCCTGCCTTCTGCCTGGCGGCGTCGGCCTCCTTGTCCTGGCTCAGGTAATACGGCATGGTCGCCTCGCCGCAAAGGCACCACGTGACGGGGTACGCGCCGTAGCGCGCGATGAGGTAGCGCCAGAAGCGCTTGACTTTGTCCAGGCCGAGCTGCGGCAGGTAGTAGCCCCACATGCCCACGATGCAGGGCATGAGACCGGACTCGACGAGATGCTGTATCTTCCGATCGGCGTGCCGATAGTAGGCGGGGTTGATTCGTTCGAACCCGTCCTCGAAGGGGAATCCGCCTTCGTTGCGGCCCCGCGGGTCCCACGCGTCCATGTCGGGATAGGGCCCGGCAATGATCTGCACGACGCTGAATCCCTTGTCGACACGATCGCTGGTCAGCCACTGAAAGCCGGCGGGCCAGTCGAGCCGCGTCGTCAGCCCCATCCACCACGTGTCACCTATCCAGAGGAAGGGCGTGCCATCGGCGTGCTCGAGGTGCCGCTTGTCCTTCGCGACGCGCAGGCGGCCCTGCCGATAGAGCGGATTGTCCCCGGCGCCGGGTTCGACGTGAATGACACGGCGTTGTGCGTTGAGCCCTGAGTCGTCGACCCGGTTGGATCGAGACTCGAGACGGTAATCGCCCGGCTGGCCGCCGGCGAATCGAAACTTCCATGTGGCGCCGCCGTCCCAGAACGCCGGAGCGGTAAAGGTGGATCCATCGGGGCGGGTGCAGGTGACGTCCACGTCAACGTCGTTGTACCCGTCCGGATAATGGGCCATCGATTCCCATTCAATCTCGATAACGCGGTGCTGCTGCGCGATCATCTCGGGTCGGTTGCCGTTCTGCTGCGCGTTCGCGGTGGACGCAGCGGCCCATGCGGCCACGGACGCCCCCGTTCTCTTGAGAAAGGTCCTCCGCGTCAGATCGTCGTTCATGCGTACCTCGCGCGTGCAGGCGCCGCACCGACCAGGCGCCCGCTGGTGACGCCATCATACCGGGCTGGTCCGCCCATGACGTAGGACGACAGCTCAGCGGCCGAAACCGACAGCTCATTGGCCTTCGGCAACAGCTCGTGGCGAGCCCGTTACCGAGGATGACGGAAGTGGCTTCCGTGTCCTCGCTATGGAGGCGAGATGCGCGTGATCGGCTTGCCGTTTGTCAGGATCCCTTGACATGGATGCCATCAAATCTTGTCGGCCCCCAGGTTAGTATCACTGCACGGGAGCCGTCCCACATGTTCATTCGCGATTGGTTGCGCCCACCGCGGAGCCTGCTGGTCCTGTTTCTGGGGACCACGCTCGTGCTGACGGCCGGCCTCGGCTGGCTGGGGTGGCGGCTGCTGCAGCAGGATCGGGCCGTCGACGCCCAGCGCGTTCGTGACCGGCTGGACAGCTCCGCGGATCTGATCACCGCAGAGATACGGCAGACGCTGTCGGCCACCGAGGCGCAGCTCACCCGCTTTTCAACCCTCTCCGCTTCCGGACTGGAACAGGCTGCCTCGGAGTACGCAGAGGAGCTTGGCGAAGATGCTCTCGTCGTCGTGCTTCGGCCGGGAGCGGTGGATGCCTATCCGACCCACCGGCTGCTCTTCTACCCCGCCGTGCCCCGACCAGAAGAGCCGATCGGGGACGCGTTTGCCGCCGGAGAGGCCCGCGAGTTTCGTGCCCGAGACTTCGAGAGCGCCATCGCCGACTTCCGACGGCTGTCGGACAGCGATGATGAGCAGGTCCGGGCGGGGGCGCTGCTGCGCCTGGCTCGCAACCAGCGAAAGGCGGGCCACCCCGAGGCGGCACTGAAGACCTACACCACGCTGGGGGCCATGGAGCGGGGACTGCTCGGGGGACAGCCCGCGGAGCCTGCGGGCGAGCCGCAGCTGCTCATCGCGAACCTCGACGTCGGCTCGGGCATGGGTGTCACTCGTGACGGGACACTCCACTATCCGGTCAGGGTCACACGTCGCCGCCTGAAGATCACGGAACTCGACGTGAAGACCGGCAGGCTCCTGCGCCAACCGGTCAACGTGACCGATCGGTTTGTCGGCAGCAATAAGAGCGGCGAATTCTCTCCCGACGGCGAGACGCTCGCCTACATCTCGGAACGTCGGGGATGGCAGCAGCGTGCCATCGTCGTCCGATCGTTGAAGACCGGAGAGGAGCGGGACCTCCCACACGACTTGCGGTATGTTGGCCTCCGAAGCTGGCGCTCCGGCGGCGACCGCCTCTTGGTCGAGGGTACAGACGATCGGGGCCGGAACGGCTACTTCGAGGTCGACGTGGCAACCGGCCAGACACGGCCTCTCCCTGATATGCCAGATATGGGGCGGGCGACCTTCACACCGGACGGGACGCAGATTCTGCATCGCCAGTGGAGCAAGAACCGGGAATCGATTTTTTCCTACAGCGTGGTCGACGGCTCCGTCCAGGCTCTCCCAGGTGTCTTCCCAGGAGGACGTTTCAGCCTGTCCCCGGACGGGAAGTGGATCGCGACACTAGGCGGCCACAGGAGCCCCGGGGACAATCATGGGACCGAGATGCGACTGCATCCCGCCGTGGGCGGAGACGGCGACGTGTTGTGGACCACCGATGAAGCCGAGCCATTCGGACGTTGGACCACGTGGACGCCGGACGGCACGGCTCTCCTGGTACTCAAACAAGAACCCGAGGCCGGTGAGCACATGTGGAGACTGTGGGTCGTACCCGTCGATGGGCCAGATCCAGTTGCCACAGAGCTGGTCCATGAGCCTGCCAACGGAGGCGCCTATCCGCTCGACATCCACCCCGACGGGAAACGCATTGTCTACGCGGCGGGCGGATACTTCAGGCAGTTCTGGGCTCTGCGCAATCTCGCACTCGACCAGCCTGATTCGCCCTAGGGGACTTCCCTCCGATGTGGACGTGAATGCCGCGGGCATCGTTGGTCGTCTCGCCGCAGACCATCCTGCTGCTCGCGCCCTCGGCGACGTTGATGAGCTGCGCGAGCAGGACCGTAGGCGTCACGCGGTCAGCACCGAGGACAGCCACCGCGGAATCCCCTCGACTGCTCGGGCTGGATCTGTACCGGCCCAAGCCCGGTGGCAATCTGACCGTGCCCGACAGGGTCACGCTCGGCCGGCGCCTGTTTCAGGAGCGACTGCTCTCGCGCGACCGCTCGCTCGCCTGCGTCGACTGCCACCAGCCCGAGCGCGCCTTCACCGACGGCCGGGCCAGGGCCGTCGGCGTCTACGGGCGCCGTGGCTCGCGCAGCGTGCCAACGCTCGTGAATCGCGCCTGGGGCAAGTCGTTCTTCTGGGACGGCCGCATCGACACCCTCGAAGAGCAGGTCCTCCGCCCGATCGTGGCGAAGACCGAGAGGGACCTCACCGTCGACGACGCCGTCGAGCGACTCCGTGGCACGAGCCAGTATCCCGCCGCGTTTCGCGAGACCTTTGGCCGCGACGTGAACGGCGACGACCTCGCCCGCGCGCTGGCCGCCTACGTCCGCACCATCCAGGCCGGCGCCTCTCCCTACGACCGGTACGTCTGGGGCGAGCCAGACGCCCTCTCCCCGGAAGCAAAGGCCGGCCTTGCCCTGTTTCACGGCCGCGCGAACTGCACCGTCTGTCACGCAGGTCCCAATCTGACGGACGAGGAGTTTCACAACACTGGTGTCTTCTGGGGTCGACAACCCTACGACCCGGGACGCTTCGGGGTCACTGGAGCGTCCGAGGACACCGGCAAATTCAAGACCCCCACCCTGCGAGAAATCGAGCGCACCGCTCCCTACATGCACGACGGCAGCCTGGCCACGCTCAAAGACGTGATCGAGTTCTACGACCGGGGTGGAAACGCAAATCCCTACCGGGACCGGGAGCTGCGACGTTTATCTCTCACTGCGGACGAGAAAGGGGCCCTCCTGGCCTTCCTGAAGAGTCTCAGTGGCCAGATCCGCGAAGGCCTGGAGTAACGTGCGTATCGATGTCTCACTCCGCAGCAAGGAGGCGCATGAGGTTGTCACCGAAGATCTGCGCCTCCTCCTCGGGTGAGATGCCGAGGTCGCGGAAGACGGCGATCTGGGTGTCGAGCACGTCACGGCGGAAGCCGCGGGGAAAGACGTTGGAGTCGCTTCCGAACAGGAGACGCCGGCTACCGACCACCTCCAGGGCCTGGCCCAGGGCATCACCGAGAGAGGGGCGTCCCGGCTGAGTCGTCAGCCAGGAGTTGGAGCTGGAGGTGTCCAGATGGACGTTCGAACACTGGCTGGCCAGTAGAAGGGCTTCGCGGAAAAAGCCCGCGCCCAGGTGTGGGACCACGAATGCGAGTTCTGGGAACTGCTGGGCGGCCCGGCACAGCTCGACAGGGTTGGAGTAGCGCAGGTCGAAGGGGCTGGGCAGGCCGAGCTTGTCACGCAGCCCCAGGCGCAGCAGACCGAAGTGCACGAACACTATGAGGTGCAGCTCGGCCGCGACCGACACGAACTCCAGCACCTCATCCTGGTCGGCATGGAAGTGGTGCATCGCGGGGAAAAGACACACGCCGCGCAGCCCCTCACCGGCGGAGACGCGAAGCTGGTCCCTGGCCCCTTTCTCGAGGGGATGAAACATGGCGTAGGGGATGATGCGGCTGGGATGCAGCCGCGCCGCCGCCGTGGCGCTCTCGTGATCCCCGGGGATACTCGACATCAGGACCATGCGTTGAACGTGATGGCGGTCCATCTCCTGGACCCAGCGTTCGGCCAGGCGCTCGAGGCGCTCGTCCGGGATGTCGATCCCGGTGCGCTCATGAATGGCCTGGAGCTTGTCCACGGTGGGAAGAAGCTCACCGGCCTGCCGGGCGAGGGCCTGGAAGAAGGAATGCGTGAACAGATGAGCGTGGGCGTCGACGATGGCGCGATGGGGATCGTCGCTCATGGGATTCGTTTCCTCCTTTAACCCACCCAGGCCCGCGCGTTGCGGAACAGACTCATCAAGGGACCGTCGCACCAGAGCTTGCTCCCGAACCACACCGCCTCGAAGAGACGCCGACGCTCCACGACCACGCCCGGAGACAGTTCTTCTGCGTGGCTCTCCGGCGAGACGCCAGGTACCCAACTCATTGGAGCCTCCTGCCTTCTTGACCGTCCCTGGCTGAGAACCTTAGACCAGTCGGGGGGGAAAACGCTACCAGTTGATGCGTCTACCGGCCGAGATCCAATTCAACACTGGGACCGGGAGCTGCGACGTTTGTCTCTCACTACGGACGAGAAAGGGGGAGTTGATGCGCAGTGGTGAGCAACAGCAGGGCGAGATCTCGGATCCCACAAATGATGCTTTTTTCGCCATCAGCAGCGACGGATAGATTTTCGTCTACACGGACTACAGGATCGGTGACCTGGGACTATGAACATGGCAACCGGTGAAAACCGGGGCCTCTACGGTGTTGACTTTCGGCGGTTTTCCAGCGCGGTGTTTTTGAGTGCGGTCTTGTCACCAGACGACAAGCCGGTGGCCCGGCAGGCCCCTCCTCCTCTATCACGATGGACTATGATCGGGACGGATCCCTCATGAAAACGTGGGAGGACACAACGTAACCGTCGCTTCGCTCCGATGAGCGGTCACATTCCTCGGAATCCTTGATCACGTTCCCGGAACTAGTGATCGCGATCAGCGGAATCCCGACGCCGGTTGCCGGAGTGCAGCGCGCGGGCAGGAGGCTTCATGGCACGCATTCCCCTCGTCGAGCCGGAGCAGGCCGAACGCGACGTGCAGGCGATCCTGGGCTCCCTCGAGGAGCGGGGGCTCGCTCCTTTCCAGTTCCAGGCGCAGGCCCTGGCGAACCACCCCGCCTTCTTCAAGGCGATCGTGCAGCTCCTCCACGCGTACACCCACGACAGCGTCGTGCCGCGAAACTACCTCGAGCTCGCCGTTCTCGCCGTATCGGCGGCGAACGAGTGCGAGTACTGCGTCGTCCACCACACTCCGCCTGCGGTGGCCTCGGGTGTGGCGAGGGAGAAAGTCGAGCAAATCAAGACGGGCGCCTGGCGTGACAGCGACGCCTTCGACGAGACGGAGCGGCTCGTGCTCGAGTACGCCGAGCAGCTCACCCGGGACGCGAACCGGGTGAGCGACGAGCTCTTCGATGGGCTCAAGCGGCGGTTCGACACGCAGCAGATCGTGGAGCTGACGGTGCGGATCGCCATGTGCGGCTTCTTCAATCGCTTCAATAGCGTCCTCTGGCTCGACATCGAGCCGCTGGCACGCCAGCTCTACGAGGGCGTGGACGGAACCACCTCGTGAGCGGTTGCCGTGTCTACAAACCGCTTCGCGGGCCATGGTTCCTGGCCACGACAACCGCAGGACGGCTGTTCCAGCTCTGGATGCTCGTGTTCCTGGCCGCCACCGGGTCGATCGTCTCCGGGGTGCTGCCACTTTCAGGCCGATGGCTCGGCGTGCCCGCACCCATGGCGGCGCTGTACGCGCTCGAGGCCGTGACGATCGCCGTGCTCGCCCTGACCTATCGGTTTCACTGGGCGTCCCGGGCCCGCGCCGCTGACAGACGGGTTCGAGAGCTCCCTCGCCAGGAAACGGGATGAACCACACGGCAGGGGCGATCCTGCTGGTCGTCCTCTACGTCGCGGTCATCTTCGTCAAGGCGCTGCGCCCCGGGCGAGGCCAGGACGCCTCCCCGGTCGGCTACTTTCTCGGTGGACGCTCGCTGGGGCCGGGTGTCCTAGTGATGACGATCTCGGCGAGCTTCTTCAGCATGTACTCCTTCATGGGCGCCTACGGCATCACCTGGCGCACCGGAATGAACTTCCTGAACCAGGGATGGTGGATGCTGATGTTCCTGTCGTGGGGAGGGGTGTTCGTCGGGGCCCGGGTCTGGTTGCTCGGGCGTCGTTTCGGGTTCATCACCCCGGCGGACCTGCTCGCCCATTACTACGACAGCCGCGCCGTCCGGGCGCTGGTGGTGGTGCTGGGCGTCCTGATCCTGTTCCCATACGCCGCGATCCAGTTCTCCGGCGTGGGCAAGATGATCGAGGGTTTCACCGATGGCGCGATCTCCTACGAGCTCGGTGTCACCGTATTCCTCGGATTCACCGCGAGCTACACCCTCGTCTCCGGCATGCGCGGCGTCGCCTGGACGGACGTCCTCCAGGGCGCCCTGTTCGCAGTGGTGATGTTCGCCGCGCTCGGCTGGGTCTCGTTGGAGCTGGGCGGGCCGGCCGGAATCGTCCAGGAGGTCGAGAGAGTCCGCCCCGAGCTCTTCGATTTCGATCAAGGCTTCGCCTGGTTCCTGAACCTCTCGATCACCTGGGGGATCGGCTTTGCAGTGCTGCCTCACATCTGGCAGCGCTGGTACGCCGCGGACAGTCTGAAGACCGTCTACCGGTCGTCCTGGATCGTGGGTGTGGTGAGCTGGGCGCTGTGCCTTCCGATCTTCTTCATCGGCCTCGCCGCCCACGTGCTGCTGCCCGAGCTGACGGCCGATCAGTCCGATGCGCTCTTCCCGCTGCTCATGTCTCGCTACCTGCCGACGCTCGGGATGTTCGTCGTGCCCGCAGCCTTCGCCGCGGCGATGTCCACCGTCGACTCGATGCTTCTGTCGATCAGCTCGAGTGTGGAAAACGACGTCTACGCCCGGCTCCGCCCGGGGGCCAGCGACGCTCAGCGCGCCCGTGTCGGGAAGCGGTTCGTCCTCGTCTTCGCCGCTCTTCTCATGGTGTTCGCCATCAGCGACATCGGCCGCAGCTACATCGTCCCGATCGGCAACGCGAGCGGATCGCTGGCGCTCGTCCTCGTTCCTCCGCTCCTCGGCCCGCTCTATTGGCCGCGCGGCACCCGAGCCGGTGCCGTCACGGCGCTGGCCAGCGGGAGTGCTTTCGTGCTGGTGACACTGATTCCGGAGGCTCGCGCAGCACTGCTCCCACAGCACGGCCTACTGTCCTTCCCCGCGACGACCGGGTTGCTGCTCACCACGGCCGTCTTTGCTGGCGTCAGCCTGGTCACCTCCCCGGTGCCGTACGAGACCCAGGCCGCCTACCACGGCACCCTCGAGCAAGTGCTGGAGGGCACCGCGGCCTCGTAGCGGCGAGGCTAGATCCTGGCCTGGACCGTGTAGAGCTGGTGGTAGCGCCCTTGCCGGGCGATCAAGTCGTCGTGGCGTCCTCGCTCCACGATCCGCCCGTCCTCGATGACCAGGATCAGATCCGCTCGCCGGATCGTCGACAGGCGGTGGGCGATCACGAAGGTCGTCCGGTCCTTGAGCAGAGTGCCCAGACTCTCCTGGATCAGGGCCTCGCTCTCGGTGTCGAGGCTCGAGGTGGCCTCGTCCAGGAGCAGGATTCTCGGAGCGGCCAGGAGCGCCCGGGCGATGGTGACGCGCTGGCGCTGGCCGCCGGAGAGCTTCACGCCCCGCTCGCCGATCACCGTAGCGAGGCCTTCCGGGAAGCGATCGGTGAACTCCGCGACGTGGGCGAGCCGCACCGCCTCCTGGACGTCTGCATCGCTCGCATCGGGTCGGGCGAAGAGCAGGTTCTCGCGGATCGTGCCGTCGAACAGGAACTCGTCCTGCAGCACGAGACCGAGTTGCTGGCGATAGCTCGAGAGCCGGACCCTGGACAGATCGATCCCGTCCACGAGCACCTGTCCCTCGTCGGGGGTGAGGAACGTCGCCGCGAGGCTGGCCAACGTCGACTTTCCGGAGCCGGAGCTTCCCACCAGCGCGATCACCGTCCCGGGCGCGGCCTCGAACGAGACATCCTTCAGAACCGGCTTTCCAGGCTCGTAGGCGAACGTGACGTTCTTGAACTGGAAGTGGCCGTCGACTCGGGGCATCACCTCGGTGCGTTTCGGGTCGTCGTCCTCGCCGGGCTGCGAAAGCAGCTCGGCGGTCCGATCCAGGCCCGCGAAGGCCTCGGTCATCTGCGTGCCGATATTCGCCATCTGCACGATCGGGGCGACCAGGAAGGCGAGGAAGAGCGTGAACGAGAACAGCTCGCCGAGCGTCAGCTCGCCGCGGAGAATGAGCCGGCCGCCGTAGCCCATGATGGTTACGCTCGCCAGCCCCATGAAGAAGGCCCCCAGGCTCGTGACCGCCGCCGTGGTCGTCAGCGTCTTGCGGACGTTCGCGAAGATGCGCAGGACGCCCGCTTCGAACACCTTCCCCTCTCGCTCGATGGCGTGGAAGCCCTTGATGACCCGGATCCCGCCCAGCGTCTCGGTTAGGCGTCCGGTCACCTCGGCGCGAATCGCGCCGCGCTCTCGAAACGCCGGCCGCAGCGTCTGGAACGCTTTCGTGGAGACGAGGGCGAACAGCCCCAGCGGCACGACGGCGAGGAGGGTCATCAGCGGCTCGATGCTGAGCAGGAAGCCCAACGCCACGAACGCGGTGAGCGTCCCGCCGACGAGCTGGACCAGGCCGGTCCCCACCAGGTTCCGGACGCCCTCCACGTCGTCCATGATCCGCGATACCAACTCGCCCGTCTTCGTGTCGTCGAAGCTCCGGATCGGCAGCCGCAGCACGTGCCGCTGGACCTCGGCCCGGAGATTCGCGATCAGGAGTTGTGCCTCGACGCTCAGCAGCCGGGTCAGCACGAAGCTCGTCGCGGCCCCGATGATGACCGCCACCAGAACCGCTGCGAGGAGCGTCCACAGCAGCTGGAAGTTGTCCTCGCCCAGCACGTCGTCGACCAGGTACTTCGTCGAGGCCGGCAGCACGAGCCCCGCCAGACGGTTGATGAGGATCAGCAGAAGTCCCAGCAGGATCAGCTTCCTGCGGGGCCAGATGATCTCGTGAAACACGCGCCGGAGACTCGCCTTGCTGGGTCGTTTCGCCATGGGAATAGCATATGCCGGAGAAGCGCGGGGCGCGACGGTCGGATCTCGAATCAGCCGATTCCGCCCCGGATCACGGCGCCGATTCGCCCAGGTGCCGGGCGAAGAACCGCGCCATCGCTTCGAAGGCCTCCAGGGAGAACGTGTGCTCGCCCGGGGGCTGGTGCGCGACGAACGCCCCGGGCGCGCCGGCGCGCTCGTAGGCCGGCGAGACCGCGTCGACGAAGACGTCGACGGCCTCTTTCGGCATTCCGATGTCTTCGGTCGGTGCCCAGAGCAGCAGGGGGCGTGGAGCCATGGCGGCGGCGAAGGCGGCCTGATCTCCTTCGGCGACGATCCCCGGGATCCACCAGTAGGTTCCGTGGTACCCGATACGCCCCTTGCGGGCGAAAAGATCCATCGAGCCGACACCGCCGCAGATGGGCGCCGCCGCCGCAACTCGATCGTCGAGGAGCCAGGTGTAGAACGACGTGATTCCACCGAAGGACATGCCCGTGGTCCCGATGCGCTTGGGGTCCACGTCCGAACGGCTCACGAGATAGGTGAGGCCCTGGCGGATCTCGTGGAGAATCGCTCCCATGGCCGTCCGGCCTCGAATGAGCATGACGTTGGCCTGCTGGTTGATGGGCGGCGTACGACTGTCGAGACCACGCTGGGTGATGGACAGCGTCACGTAACCCCGACGGGCCAGCTCCCGAGCCCAGCCCAGCAGGCGCGTGTGGCTATTCGTGCGGCCCGGCGTCGTCCAGGATCCGGGTCCGAACGGCGCCTTTGTGAGCGAGTCCCGACTGCCACCGCTGCCGTGCAGGCACACGATGGCGGGCAGGCGACCCTTCGTGTCTGCGGGACGGATGAGGAAGGCACGGACCTGCTCCTCGTCGAGCGAGACCCAGGAGAGATCCTCGATATGCAGGCCCTCCACCTCGGTCGTGTCGTGGACGACGACGCTCACGTCGGGGTGAGCCGGAGACGTCTTGAGCAGAGCAGCGAACGCCTCGCGGGCCGCCAGAGCGTCCGCGCCGACGTCGGCGGCCGGGGCTGTCATGAGGGCGGCCGCTACGATCGCCCCGAGGGGAAGTCGTCCCATCCGAGCAAGACGCATCAAACCCGAGCTCATCCGGACCTCAGGCAGGCTCAACGGGCCAGCGGGACCGTTGCGCCTCCCTGTTCCTTGCTTCGTTGGGCAGCGTCCATGAAAGCGAAGATCTCCAGCGTCTCCTCGTTCGGGACCGGCGGGCGCCCCGTCCGGAAGAACTCGACGATCTTGCGGAGCATGGGGACGTACGAGGTCTTCATATCGGGTCGGCTCTGCGCGACCGTCTTCGCTCGGAAGACCACGGCTCCATAGCCCCTGGCCTCCGCCAGGGCCCGAACCGTTCCCAGGCGCCCGTCGGCCCAGCGACCCGCGACGATGTCGCCGGACTCGCTGGGGAAGCGTGTCACCTCCATGCAGCCAGGGCCCATGAGCGCAAAAAGCATCTCGACGGAATGGATGCCGTACCACGACAGATCCAGATAGTGGTGGGGTTCGGTGGGTCCCGGTCCCCACGTGGAAACGCCGTGGGTGTCGTCGGCCTCCAGGGTCGTGACGATCTCGCTCCAGCGGAGAGACGAGGAGCTGAACCACGGCACCCCGGCTTCCGCCGCCAGCCGAGAGATCTCCCGAGCGTCTTCCAGGGTCGAGGCAAGCGGCTTGTCGATGAACAGGGGCTTTCCGCAGGCGAGCGCCTCGCGGGCCTGCTCGAGGTGTGTCCGTCCGTCGACGCTCTCGAGCAGAATGGCATCGACCAGGGAGCACAGCGAGGCGATCTCGTCCACGAACACGACGCCCCAGTCCTCTCGGAGCTCGTTGGCGAAGCGGTCCACGCGGGTGTGGGAAGCCTCCACGTCGGGACTTCCGCCCTTGAACGCCGCCACCACCTTCGCTCCGTCCACGTGGTCGGCGCCCGCGGGGCCATTGAAGGCCTTCGTGAAGGCGATGACGTGGGACGTGTCGGTGCCGATGAGGCCCAGGCGCAGATCCGACGCAGTGCCCGGGGAGGCGAACAGGACGGCCGAGACCAGCGGAAGCAGGCGTTTCATGGGCGGATGATACAACGCCGTGCTCTCGACAGACCTCCCTTCGTCCGGTCCCTGGCCCATGACGCAGGACGACAACTCGGCGGCCGAAACCGACAACTCATTGGCCTTCGGCAACAGTCCGTGGCGAGTCCGGCATCGGGGATGACGTCACTTCTCCGTGCCGGGCCGACCAGCACGCGCTACTGCACCTTCGTGGTTCCGTAGCGCTCCTGGTAGAACTCGTCGATTCTGGCGCGCTCCTCGAGGCTCATGCCCTTGAGCCAGGCGTGCTCTTCCATGTCGCGCACCCTGCGGATGGCGGCGAGCACAGTGGGATCGCCCTTGGCCACGTGGGTCGCCTCGGGCAGGAACTTGAAGTAGAAGTTCTCGGCCAGCTCGAAGAAGCCGTGCCACTGTGTGTAGTCGGGGCCCTGCATCGAGACACCCATGCGCGCACGACGGCCCTCTGACCGGTCTATCTGTGGATCAGGGTTCCTCTGCAGGGCCAGGCGTGAGCTTGCGACCTGTCCCTGTCCGGGGTCAGCTCGCTGGCGTCAGCTCGTACAGGGAGTTGAACAGCAGCTTGAAGGTCCGCAGCGTCTGTGCCCGGTGCTGGGCGCGGAAGCCGATCAGGATCACCCGGCCCTTGCCGACCGTGAACTCGACCGCCGCAGCCTTCTTCTCGAGCAGCTCGGCGCCCTCGAGAAAGCCACTGACCAGGATGTCCTTCCCGTCGTCCGGGTAGCGAGCGACGACCGTGCGGCCGAAGCGGGCGTCGGGAACCCGGGTCTGGAAGGCCGGCGAGCCCGCGAAGTAGACGGCCTCCTCGGGTCGCATCCCGAAGCTGAGCGGGCTGTCCGTGTTCATGTGCACCCGGAGGGTGGAACCAGGGCAGTTGAACCGGTCTGTCGAAACTTCGTCCAGCACGTTGGTGACCGGCAGCTCGAAGAGCGCGATCACGTAGTCGGCCGACGAGTCGAGCGCCACCACCGTGCCGCCGCCCTCGACCCACTCCTTGATGCGTGTGCCCCCCTTCGTCTTCTCTTCTTTCGACTCGCCCTTGCCGTCGTCCTCCCATGTGTCGATCCCACCCGCATAGGGCGGCGGCATCGGAGCCCGGAACCGACGCCGACCGTCGTCTCCGGGCTTCCCGGTGGCGATGATCCCTGATCCGACATCCGGGAAGAGCAGCACGTCGACAGCGTCAGCGAACTCGCCGGAGCGGATCTGCTCGTTGGAAAGGTTGACCATGGGAAAGTCGTAGGTCTCGAGGACGAACCGGGTCCAACCCTCGTCCATGCTCGCCACCCATGGCTTGAAGAGGCCGACCGTGGCAGCACCGACCTCGAGCAGATCGACGTCGGGAGCGGCGGCGGCCGACACCACCTGCAGCCTCAGATCAGTCACGAGATCTCCGAGCGCGGACGTCGAAAGACCGGAGGAGGGAAGATAGATGTCGCCGCGGCGTCCTGTGGCGCCGTCGGCCGCCAGGCGGAAGACCCGGGAGCCGTTGCGCAGAAGCCGGTTGATCGCGGTGTAGCTGGTGTCGGCGGCGGCCGCGATGACGTACCCCTTCGCCGAAGGGTCGATGTCCGGCGCCGGTCGGGTGGAGGAGGCGAGTGGCCGGAGAGCAGCGGTGAGCGGCCGGTCCGCCTCGACCACATCGACCCCCATGGAGATTGGCAGCGACCACGAGGTGACATCGTAGGGCTGGAGAATGGGCCCTCCGACCGCCGCGCGGACCTCGGGGTAACGCTGTGGCCGCAACATGGTGAGAAGGAACGGCCGGTACGGCTGGGCGGCCGGTATCACGGTCGTTCCCGCGGGGTAGACGGTGTACCCCACCTCGACCGGCTCCACGGCCTGCATCACATCGATGCCGTGCCGTTGCAGGAGATCGACCATCTTGGCGGCGGCGACGGGGTCGTGCTGATCCGGTGGAACGACGAACGCATACGGCGGCTCGGTCGCTCCGCGAGCGATCGACTCCCGGGCCATCCGATCCATGTTGGTGAGAATGGAAGAGCGGTTCTCGGCGCACGCCTCGAGGTAGGCCCAGGTCGCGATCAGCTCGTACTCGACGATGTCGCGAAGGCGCCACCAGCCGCCCTCCCACGGTGAGGGGAAGTTGGAACGCCTCCCGTACTCGGGCAGACCCTTCGCTCCGCCGCGAAGCTCCCCGGGATCGACGTAGATGGGCGAGGCGATCCGCGCCGACGCGACCTCGGACAACAAGCCGGTGACGTTCTTCCACCACGCCGTGTTGCGAGTGGCGCCGGGCCAATAGCTGTCGAAGATCATATTGTGGCCGACGCCTTTCTTGCCGGCCTCCTCGAGCCGCAGGCTCATGGTGGTGCCGAGCGTGTCCGCCTGGCGGAAGACCAGCGAGTGGACCTCGGGGTTGAGCGGGTCGGCCTGGGGCGGCACGAACATGCGGGCGCCGGTGGATCCCATCTGGTGCTCGTCGAGGAAGACCTGCGGGAACCAGCGATGGTAGAGGACCTGGTTGACGACCTGCGTCTCCTTCTGTGTGAGGGCATAGTAGTCGCGGTTGGTGTCGTGGCCGACGTACGTGTGGTAAAGCCAGGGCATTCGTCCACCCTCGTACTCGGTGCCGAGCCACTTGTTGTACCAGTCCACGACCATGAGCTGGCCGTCGGGGTTGATGGAGGGAATGATCAGGAGGACCGCGTCCTCCATCCAGGCCAGCCTCTCGGGATCGTCGGTGGTGGCGAAGTCGTACACCAGCTCGTTGACCATCTGGGTGCTGCCGACCTCGGTCGAGTGAATGGTGAGTGTGACGAGGGCGATGACCACGCCTTCGTCGACGAGCCGGCCCGACTCCTCGGGCGTGAGGCCGGCCGGGCTGGCGAGCGACCTCGAGATCTCCCGCAGCCGATCGAGCCGCGCCTGGTTGGATGGTGAGGTCAGGACCACCACCTGCATGGGGTTGCCCAGGGTCGAAAACCCGGCGTCCTCGATCGACACGCGGTCCGCGGCGGCGGCCACCGTCGCCAGGTAGTCGAGGACGTCGGGGTAGGCGATCAGCTTGTGATCGGCGCCCACCTGGTGGCCGAAGACCTCGGACGGCTTCGGGATCGTCTCCGTGGCCCCGGACGTCGTGCTCAGGAACAGGACAATTGTTGCAGCCAATGCTCTCATCGGACCTCCGAAGCGCCGGCACCCCTCCGCACGGCTCGCTGATTCTAGCCCGGATAATTCGTCAGACCTCGTCGCGAGACGCGTGAGAGTGCAGCCGAGGCGAGCACGCCCGCCGCAGGCGCGCTATCGCGCGTCGAGGCAGAGTCGAACTTGTGGCCGCCGCCGTAGAAGTTGCACCGGTAGCGATCGGCGGCCCCTGCCCGCTCGAAGGTCTGCCGCAGGATGGCATCGGCACGCTCCATCTCGGGCAGGGAGTAGAGCGGATCCTACGCGCTGCACCGAGAGGATACGCGCGTATGGACCTCCGCGAGACGCCGGGTCCGCCTCGAGGCCCCGCTCGACGACACGACCCCGGTCCAGGACCTCGTCGAAGGGCTCGAGAACCCACGAGGCGGTGCGAAAGGAAGCTCCCATGAGTCCGTATCGTCGTGGTTCGAGGCCGTGGGGAGCCCCTCGGAGCGCCCGAGGGAGGCCGATGGTCACAGATGAGGCATCCTGTCTCTCCGATTAGGGTATATAAAGCTGGGATGTGCCGCAGAAAGGAGCGCTCATCCATGAGACACATGATCCTCTTCGCCCTGGCGGTGATGGCCCTGGTCGCGCCGGTCGGTGCATCCGAGGCGCCTGAGCTTCTGGGTTTCTCCACAGCCGCTGCCGCCGAGCAGCGCGAGCTGGAGCTCCGCTTTGACGCACAGCTCTCGGCCGACAACCTGCGCCAGTGGGCAGAGAGGCTGGCGAGACGGCCGCACCACGTTGGCTCGCCCTGGGGCAAGGCCAACGCCGAGTGGATCGCCGAGCAGTTTCGCTCCTGGGGATATGAGACGCGGATCGAGACATTCGAGGTCCTGTTCCCCACTCCAATCGAGCGCCGCGTGCAGCTGCTCGAGCCCCGCACCTTCGAAGCGATGCTCGCCGAGCCGACGCTCGATCAGGATGCCACCTCCGGCCAGAAGGACGAGCAGCTCCCGATCTACAACGCCTACTCGATCGACGGCGACGTGACCGGTGAGCTCGTGTACGTCAACCAGGGCGTGCCGCAGGACTACGAAGAGCTGGATCGACGCGGCATCGACGTCCGCGGCAAAATCGTCATCGCCCGCTACGGGGGCTCGTGGCGCGGCATCAAGCCCAAGGTCGCCGCGGAAAAAGGGGCCATAGGCTGCCTGCTCTACTCGGACCCGAAGGACGACGGGTACGTCCAGGGCGACGCGTACCCGCACGGGGGGTATCGGGGCGCCACCGGCGCCCAGCGCGGCTCGGTGGCGGACATGCCGTTGTATCCGGGCGACCCACTCACGCCCGGTGTCGGGGCGACGCCGGATGCGGAGCGCCTTCCTCTCGACCAGGTGAAGACGCTGACCCGGATCCCGGTGCTGCCCCTCTCCTTTGCCGACGCCCGTCCCCTCCTCGAGGCCCTGGGCGGGCACGTGGCGCCGGCAAGCTGGCGGGGAGCGCTGCCGATCACCTACCACCTCGGCCCCGGCCCCGCGAAAGTGCGCCTGAAGCTGGCCTTCGACTGGAAGCTCGAGCCCGCATATGACGTGATCGCAGTCTTGAGAGGCATCGAGCAGCCCGACGCATGGGTGCTTCGCGGCAACCACCATGACGCCTGGGTCAACGGGGCCACGGACCCCGTCAGCGGCATGGTCGCGGTGCTCGAGGAAGCGCGCGCCATTGGGGAGCTGGTCAAGCAGGGCTTCCGCCCCAGGCGCACCATCGTGTTCGCAGCGTGGGACGCCGAGGAGCCGGGTCTTCTCGGGTCCGTGGAGTGGGCGGAGCGTCACGCCGACGAGCTGCGCCAGAAGGCTGTTGCATACGTCAACTCGGACAGCAACAGCCGCGGCTATCTTCGAATGTCTGGCTCCCACACGTTGCAGCGGCTGATGAACCAGGTGGCCCGGGACGTCGAGGACCCGAAGCGGGCCGTGAGCGTGGCCGAGCGGCGGCGCGCCAGGGCCATGGCCGAGGGCGACGCGGAGGCGCGCAAGCGCGCGTTCGACGGGGAGGAGATGCGACTCTCGGCCCTGGGCTCGGGGTCCGACTACACGCCTTTCCTGCAGCACCTGGGGGTGGCGTCGCTCGACGTTCGCTTCGGCGGCGAGGGCCACTACGGTCAGTACCACTCCATCTACGACTCGACCGATCACTACGTACGCTTCATGGATCCCGACTACGCCTACGGCGTTGCCCTGGCCCGCGTTGCAGGACGCACGGTGCTCCGACTGGCGCAGGCCGAGCTGCTCCCGCTGGAGTTCACGGCGTTTGCGGACACCGTCTCCCGCTACGTCGAGGAGGTCGAGACCCTGGCGGAGGGGCTGCGCCAGGAGGCCGTCGAGCACAACCGCATGCTCGAGCTCGGGGTGTTCGCCCTGGTCGCGCCGCCCGACGAGATCCGGGTCGACCCACCTCGCAAGGATCCCGTGCCGCATCTCAACCTGGCGCCGCTCTGGAACGCCGGCGCGCGCCTGCAAGCCGCTGCGAAGCGCTACGACCAGGTCCTGCTGGAGACGGGCCCCTCCGCTCCCGCCGAGGCACGTCACGCCGCCAACGCAATTCTGATGAAGACCGAGCGAGCTCTGACGCGCCACGAAGGGCTTCCCGGGCGTCCATGGTTCAAGCACTTCGTCTACGCTCCCGGCTTCTACACCGGATACGGCGTCAAGACCCTGCCGGCGGTGCGAGAAACGATCGAGCAGCGGGAGTGGGATCGTATCGACGAGCGAGTCGCCGCGACGGCAGCCGTGCTCGAGGCGTTTGCGGCTGAGGTGGAGAAGGCCTCCGCGGTGCTGAGCGGCGCCGTCGTCGACTAGATGAGGCGATTCCATCTGCCGGTCGCGCTGCCGGGGGTGTCTTGCATGGCCGCTCCGCGCGCCATGGAAGGCGCCTCACGGGGCGGACCGACTCCAGGACCCATTTTTCGTTGACCCCCACCTCTGGTGGTGGCTAGAGTCGTGCCATGCAGAAGATACTGGTGTGGATCAGCATTCTCCTGGTGGTCGTCGTCGGGGGAAAGTACCTCGTTGACCACCTGAGCACCGGAGCTCACGAGAATGCAGCCACTCTCCGTGTCGAGGGCTTTCTCGAGGGCATGATTCCGGGGGGCGACTTTCAGGAGGCCTTCAACATGTGGCTACTGGGCACCCCGTCCGGGCTGGGCACCATCACGCAGGATCAGTACAACGCCTACGTGGGAGAGATCGGCACCTGGATGGCAGAGCGTGGTCTCGGCAACCGAATCAAGACCTTCGAGATAAACGGGGCGACCCTGGTGAAGCCCGCCGAAGGAATGGAACCGTCCGTGGTCGACGTCTCCTGCACGATCGATGGCAAGGCAGTCGTCATCCGTGCCGTGGAGAGGGAGCGGCTCACCTGGTCTGAGTAGGGCGAAGCGCTCTCGCCACACGTTTGTACTCACAGCTCGCAGCGCACCGGGTGTGAGTCGGCGTGCTCGCCTCCGATGTTTTTGCCCTGCCGCCGCGCCGGACGGGGCGCAAGTCGAGGGACGATGTCCGTGCGTCAGCCGGCAGGGACGGCGGAGATGTCCAGGATGATCTCGATCTCGTCGCCGACCATCAGACCGCCGGCCTCGATGACCTCGTTCCATTTCATCCCGAACTCCTTCCGGCTGATCGTGGTCCGGGCCTGGAAGCCGAAATGCTCGTTGCCCCACGGGTCCTTGCTCATGCCCAGGAACTCGGCGTCGAGCACGACCTGCTTCGTCACGCCGTGGATCGTCAACCGGCCCTCGATCTTCCCCTTGCTGCCGGAGACGTCCGTGATGGAGTCGCTCTCGACCTCGAGCGTCGGATGCTTCTCCACGTCGAAGAACCGCTTGCTCCGCAGGTCCTTGTCCCGGGCGGCCACGTTGGTGTCGACGCTCGCCGCCTGAATCGTTGCCTTCACATTGGATACGGACAGGTTCTCCGCGTCGTACTCGATGCTGCCGGAGAACTTGTTGAAGCGGCCGTTGACCGTCGAGATCAGGTGCCGGACCCGGAAGCCGATGGTCGAGTGTTCAGGATCGATCTTGAGGCTTGCCGCGTGGGCCGCGCCGGCGACCACGACCAGGGCTGCCCCGACCGTGAAAGTCGTCGCACGACGCCACACGTCTGTTTGCATTCTCATGAGCGTTCTCCTCGAGAAGGGGCGCGCCGGCGGGGCATCGACCCCGCCCGCCTCGACGCCCCGTCATTGCTAGTCTTTCTTCTTGTCCTCCGCCGCGTCGTCATCCTGGGCCTTTGGTGTCACCCGACCGCCGTCCAGGCGCAGGCACGTCTCTTCGTCCATGTCGATGTAGCCGTTGCGCTTGCAGGCGTTCTGATTGGCGCAGGAGTGGCCCGGGCCACCGCAGTCACCGGTCTCCTTGCACTTGTTGACGCCGTAGCAGTGGACGGTCTCGCCCTCTTCGGCGTGGATTGCGGCCGGGGCGAAGACCAGCGGCGCTGCCAGAATCGTCGACAGCGATGCGATCAGTACACGTCTCGACTTTGAATGCATGTGCTCCTCCTGACTCACTCGACTGTGGGATGGGACGACTCACGAACGACTTCAACCCGGCTCTCCGTCCGCCGCGAAAACACCCGCGGCCAGCAGCCGCCCAAAGGCGGCCACCATCGCGGCGACGGCGCCCGCGGCTCGGATATCGAGCTGGTCCAGGGATGTGCCGCGGCAGGCGGCGCGCAAAAGCTGCTCTTCGGCTTCGTCGATCACTCGCCAGCGCACCTCGCGGCCGCGACGGTAGATCAAGACCGTTGACGGCCGGCCGGTCACGTCGAGATTCACGTCGCCGTCGGGCACGTCCCGCAGCCCCCAGATGTCCAGGAGAGGCCACTCGGAGCGCACGACCGCAGTGCCTGGCACCGTCCGTAGCGGCAGCGACGCCACCTCCTTGGGATCCAGCCCGGCGAGGTCGCTCCGCTGGAGGGGGTGTGCATCGGCGGCGACGAACGCATTGGCCACGGCCCACTCGAGCTTCGCCAGGTCCGGCAGGAAGGGCAGCCGCTCGCTCAGCGGGTCCGTCAGCAGGAACGAGGCGAGGCGGTCCCCGGCACACCCCAGGTCGTACGAACGAGGCAGGCGCGCCAGAAAGCCGCTGGAGTAGATGGCCCACCGGTCCTCGACGTTGCCCGCCGGCGGTTCCAGGAAGTCCGTCGCGCGCTCCTGCGCCGAGCGGATCCGAAGGCGCAGGAGGTCGTCGAGAACGACCGCTTGGCACCGGCCGAGCTCAACCGGCGTTGACGGCTGCTGCATGGCTCCCCTCCAGGACGTTCTGGGCCCGCTGCGCTTCCCGGAGCAGCTCGGGAAGCTCGGGGACGTGCTCGTCGCGCTCGATCAGGGTCGGCAGGGGACCGAAGCGGGCGACCGCCCTCTCGTACAGATCCCACACCTCGTCGCGCACGGGGTGATCGTGGGTGTCGATCACGTAATCGCCGTGGTCCTCGTGGCCGGCGAGATGGAACTGCTCGACCCGCGCCGGGGGTATCCCGGCCAGGAAGGTCTCGGGGTCGAAGCCGTGGTTGCGGGCGTTGACGTACACGTTGTTGACGTCGAGGAGGATCCCGCAGTCGGCCTCTTGCGCCACCGCGGTGAGAAACTCCCACTCCCTGAGCGTCGAGGAGGCGAACTCCAGGTACGTCGAGACGTTCTCGACGAGGATGCGCCGGCCGAGGACGTCCTGGACGCGCCGGATGTTCGCGGCCGCGACCGCCACGGCCTCTTCGGTGTAGGGCAACGGCAGGAGGTCGTGGCTGTTGTGGCCGCCGAGGCCCGTCCAGCACAGGTGATCCGAGACGATCGCGGGCTCGATCCGGTCGACGAGCGACTTGAGGTGAGCCAGGTGATCGGCCCGCGGCCCGACCTGTGAGCCCACCGACAGGGACACGCCGTGGAGGGCGACCGGGTAGTTCTCCCGCACGGACTCGAGGATCTGGAGCGGTCGGCCTCCATCTCCCATGAAGTTCTCCGAGATGACCTCGAACCAGGGAACCGGCGGCCGCTCGCGAAGCACGATCTCGTAGTGCTCTTGTCTCAGCCCCAGGCCACACCCCGAAGGCGCGCCGCAACCCATTGCGGACCGGCCAGGCGGCCCTGGCGTCCGTGGTCTCTGGCTGGCTGGCATCTCCATGTCGAGTGCTTCCTCCTACTGATGGAATAACGAGGGGATTGGGGAGCGATGTCCCGGGAACCCGTGGGACAGTGAGGAGCCTCACAGTTGCAAGAGGGCCGGGGGACAGCCGCGGATCTTCGGGAGGAGTTCCCAACGCTCCCGGATGTATGATCCGCGCGTGGGTGACATGGTGAGAAACGAGATCGCTGGCCTGGGGCCTGCGGGGGAAGCCCCGCAACCTCGCCGGACGTTCCTGACGGTGGCCGGCGCTGCGGCTACGGCGGGAGTGCTGGGGGAGGCGTCGGTGGCCGAGAGCGACGGCGAGAGTCGAAGCGAGACGCGTCGTGTTCGCGAACGAAGAGCCCGTGCAGGCGGACCTCATCATCGGTATCCCGCCTCATCGACCTCCCGCGGTGGTGAAGGAGAGCGGCCTCACCGGTGAGGGCGCCTGGATCGCCGTCGATCAGGCCACCCTCCGCACCGGCAACGAGCGTGTCTTCGCCATTGGAGATGTCACGCAGATCAAGCTCGCCAATGGACTGCCCCTGCCCAAGGCGGGCCTCTTCGCCCAACTGGAGGGAGAGCACGTCTCGGCGACGATCGCGGCGGAGTGTGGAGTGGGCGCGCCGCCTGTGGACTTCGACGGCCGCGGATACTGCTTCATCGAGATGGGGAAGTCGGCGGCGCCGCGGGTCGAAGGAAATTTCTTCGCCAAGCCGGAACCTGAAGTCCGGGTGCGAGACGTGTCGGAGGCGTACGCCCAGGAGAAGCGCCGGTTCGAGGCGGAACTGCTCGAGCGCTGGTTCGGGCGCTAGCAGCAATCGGCTCGACGTTCATTCTCCGGCAGGCAGGTCGGGCAGTGCGAAGGCCACGATCTTCCCCGTGAACGTCTTGTCGTACTTGTTCCCGCCGCCGGCCGGAATGACGACGAATTGCTTGCCGGTCGTGTTGCCGAGGTAGGTTGCTGGCGTGGCGAAGCCGCTCGCAGGGAGCGTCGTCGTCCACAGCTCCTCTCCCGTGTCCTTGTCGAAGGCCCGGAAGCGATGGTCGAGGGTGGCGGCGATGAAGACGAGGCCGCCGGCCGTGACGATCGAGCCGCCAATGTTGGGTGTGCCGGTCCTCGCGATGCCCCGCTTGGTGAGCTCAGTGAACTCGCCCAGGATCTCCCGCCAGCGGAATTCGCCCGAGTTGAGATCGACCGCGGTGAGGTGTCCCCAGGGTGGCTTCTGACATGGATAGCCGTTCGCGTCCCAGAAACGGGCGTGCTTCACCGCCCGGGGGGCAAACGGAATGGCCGCCCCAGGCCGGCGCCTGACCATGCGGTAGAGGGCGCCGACGTCCATCGTGTTGACGAAAAGAAGCCCGGTCGCCGGGTCGAAGGACGCCCCGCCCCAGTTGGCGCCCCCGTTGGTCCCTGGGAAGAACGCCTGGTTCGCCTCGACGAGTGGCTCGTAGATCTCGACGTCCAGGTTCGCCCCCTCCGACAGCTCCGCGCACTCGGCCCGGGACTCGGGGGTGACGTCGGTGAGCTCGTTCCGGGTCATCGATATCCGCGCCAGCGGCGGCGGCTTCACGGGGAACGGCTGGGTGGGGTGGGTCTTCTCCCCGTCGAGGGTGCTCTGGGGCACGGCCCGCTCCTCCACCGGGAAGAGCGGCTCCCCGGTGTCCCTGTGGAGCACGAACACGAAGCCCATCTTGGTGACCTGAACCACCGCGGGCACGTCCTGTCCTTGCCGGTCCACCGTCGCGAGCACCGGCTGGGCGGGCAGGTCGTAGTCCCAGATGTCGTGATGGACGGTCTGGAAGTGCCACCTCCGCTTGCCGGTCGAGCACTCCAGAGCCAGGAGGCTGTTGCCGAAGAGGTTGCTGCCCTTCCGGTCGCCTCCGTAGAAATCGTAGCTGGGGGACGTGAGCGGGACAAAGACGAGGCCCCGCTCTTCATCCACGCTCATGAACGACCACCCGTTCGTGCCCCCGCGCTCCTCCCAGGAATCGCCCTCCCAGGTGTCGTGACCGTATTCACCCGGGCGGGGGACCGTGTGAAAGCGCCACAGGACCTTTCCAGTGCGGGCGTCGAGCCCTCGGACGTCGCCGCTCGGCCCCCGAGGCGCGCCGTCGCTCACGAGGCTCCCGGCCACGAGGACGTCGCCGCATACGGTCACCGGTGAGGTGAGCCCGTATTGCGAATCGGGAAACCCCATGCCAGCCCTCATGTCGACACGGCCGCCCTGGCCAAACTCGGGAATGGGCCGGCCGCTCGCGGCCTCGATCGCCCAGAGACGGCCCTCGATGTCCCCCAGAAAGATGCGGCGTGACTCCCCGTCCGACCAGGAGGAGACGCCGCGGTTGACGAAGAGGTTCCGCCGGACGGTCCTGTTGATCTTCGGATCGAAAACCCACCGCTGCTCGCCCGTCTCGGCGTCGAGGGCAAAGAGGCGGCTGAAAGGCGACGGGACGTACAAGACACCGTCGATGACCAGCGGCGTCGCTTCGAACGCCGTGCGGGTCGGAAGCGCCGTCCCGTCGCTCCAGTCGCCGGTGTCGAAGGTCCAGGCCACCTCGAGGCGCGCCACGTTCGTCCGGTTGATCTGGTCGAGGCTCGAGTGGCTCGTGCCCCCGGGGTCGCCGCCCACGTGCGGCCACTCTGCGGCCTGAGCCGCTGCTGCGAGGGGGAACGTCATGAGCACGAGTGTCCCGAGCCCGACTCTCACAGTCATCGTTATCTACCCTTGGAAGGCTAGCCGGGCGAGTGCGGCCCGTGCAAGCTGGCTCCGACCCCGCTGGCCCGGTCCCTCCCGTCGGCCATGCTACGATTTCGCTGGGTGAGCAAATGGGCGACGCTGTGCCCCGAGCTGTAAAGCCGTTCCGAGGCCTTGCGCCAGTCTTCGCGGGTCTCCATGGATGGGGCGCTCGCCTGAGAGCTGCTTGTCGCGATCGCGGCCTTCCTGCCCCCGTGCTTTGCTGAGGCCGCCGACTCGTCGTCGTTCAAGCTCATCGTCCACACCGACACTGCCGGAGGTCGGATCCCGAAGGCCGTCGTCGCCAGCATCTTTCTGGGCCAGGTGAGCGCCTGGGGCGATGGGGCTCCCATCAAGGTGCTGGACCGCTCGCTGACGTCGCCACTACGAGTGAGCTTCGGTGGCGAAATCCTGGGCATGACGACTCTCGAGATGAGCCAGTATTGGAGACGTCAGATTGCGCGGGGCGGGAT
>CAUZDW010000053.1:0-26067 GCA_963578825.1 Vicinamibacteria bacterium | reverse complement strand
TGCTCCTCACCAGACTCTCGCCCGTGTTCCCTTTCAGCTTTCAAAACTACGCCTACGGGTTGACGAGAATCTCCTTCTGGCAATACATGGTGGCGAGCCTGATAGGGATGACGCCCGGCACGTTCATGTATGTCTACATCGGCTTCCTGGGCCGAAGCAGCCTGGGAGCCGCCGCGGGGAGCGAGGACGTCGAGACCCTGCAACTGGTCCTTCGGATCGTCGGACTGGCCGCCACCGTGCTGGCCACGATCTTCATCGCCCGTATCGCGGGCAAGGCGTTGAAGGAAGCCGGGGTCTAGCAGACCGTAGTGGACGTGCTCCCCGAGCCAGGCACCGAACCGCAGGTCTATGTCACATTCCTTCGGTCAGAGCCCTGTAGCGGGGGTGCTCGCGCAGCAGGTCGAGATCGCCGTCGTTGACGATCCACTCCTTTTGGAAGAAGCCGGCGGCTCCGCTTTTCTATCGGCCGCGGAAGCTCTGCCTACCTCCACTCCAGATCGAGGTTCTTCCGAATCCGACCGAGGCGGATCTCCTGAATTCGCTGCGAGCCCGACTCGAAGCGGCCTCTGATGGTCTCGGTCTTCTGCTTGTCGCCCCAGGACACCTGAACCTGGATGCTGTGTCGGCCGGGCGAAACCGCGAAGGTCTGCTCGAGGTGACCCTTCCGCCACTTGATACCCACGATCTTCTTCTTGACCCGTCCCTCGATGTCAGTGTCCAGGACCGGCACGCCGTCCACCCAGATCCTCAGGTAGCCCTCCTTCAGCGAGTGCTCGAAGTCGACGAAGAGCTCGGCAGGCGCCTCTGCGGCGGCCCGCTGTCCCTCTGGCTGGGCACTCGAGGCCGCTGGCTCTGCCCTCGCGCCGACCGGCGCGGGCTTGGTGTCTGGCTCCTCGGGAAAGGCCACCGGGGCGGCCCTCGGCGCTTCGACCGCCCGGTCCGGATCGGGAGCGGTCCGCCGGGTGGAGAGGGGGGCCGGAGTGTGCGTCGAGGGAGATGGCGCAGGCGTCGCCTCGGGCGCCGTCGCCGCATCGTTGACCTCGGTGGGGGTGGAGCTGGCTGTCTCGGGCGCCGCGGCAGATGCCTCGGGATCGGATGGGGGCAGCGGGGCGGCAGGAGAAGAGGTCGCAGCGATTGGGGTCGCGGCCGGGCGGGTCAGGAGCCTGCCCGCCACGAGCCCGGCCCCGAGCAATGTCAGACTCGCGCCGACAAGCGCGAGAGTCCTTCCCAACCGCGCTGAGGATGGCTGGGAGGCCCCAGCGGGTCTCTGCCACTCAGGCGAAGGGAGTGTCCGGCGCATGCCGGGAGAGGCCGGCGAACGCGCCGGCGCCGCCACCCGGGTGCTCTCCCCGAGGGGCGGCCCAAGGGACAACTGGGTCTCCTCCCCCGTGGCGCGGGCGAGCCGACCGGCGTGATGTGGAGAGCGGCTCGCCAGGACATCTTCGATGTCCTCGGCAAGGTCATGTGCGTTCGGGTAGCGGTTTTCCCGGGCCTTGGCCAGGGCACACGCGACGATGGCATCCACCGTCTGAGGGGTTTCAGGAGCGACCAGGGAAGGAGCCTTCGGGTTCTCCTGCATCAGCGCAGCCACGATCAAGGGAAGAGTCGTGCCGCCGAAAACCGTCTGGCCCGTGAGGATCTGATAGAGGACCGTCCCCAAGGAGAAGATGTCGCTGCGGACATCGAGGTGCTGCCCCATCGCTTGCTCAGGGGACATGTATGAGGGGCTGCCGAAGATCTGCCCATCGGCCGTCAGGTCAGAGGCGGGGACCTTGGCGATGCCGAAGTCCATGATCTTCGGCTCTCCCGACGGCAGGATCATGACGTTGGCCGGCTTGATGTCCCGATGGATGATCTCGCTCCCGTGGGCGTGATGAAGGCCGTGCGCGAGTGAAGCGGTCACCCGGAGGGCGTCGCGCCACGGCATCGGACCGTCCGCAACGGCCTCCGCGAGGGTCTGGCCCTCGAGGTACTCGAGGGCCATGAACAGGACTCCGCTCTCCGGATCACGCCCGACGTCGTGAACTGTGACGATATCGGGGTGGGAGAGCCGCGCCGCCACACGGGCTCGGTCATGAACCGGCGCTCGAAGGCCTCCGCTCCCTTTGCCGAGATGTAGCGGGAGACGTGGATCGTCTTGAGTGCCACCAGGCGGCCCAGGGTCGCGTCGTGTGCCTCGTACACGACGCCCATCATCCCCCGGCCCAGATCGCGCCGGATCTCATAGCGTCCGGCCACCTTTTGCGGAAGCATGCTCGACCTGCTCAAGTGTGTCATGGAACGACGAGAGCGCAGGGGTGGGTCGACTCTCAGGTGTCGAGAGCGGCGCGGGTGCGTTGTACCAGCCGATTGTCGGGCTTGCCGGAGCCTTCCAGGATGAACATCGATGCCGCCAAAAAGCGATCCCGCCACCCTGCCGATACGTTGAAATAGTCCTCCAGCACCGCCGAGCCGAACTTGTAGTCGTGAGAGTCGTTGCCCTTGAAGAACACCAGCAAGCGCGCGGCGTCGATCAGCTCCCCCGGTTCCGGGTGGGACTGCAGGTAACCGAGCGTCTTCCGAGCGGCAGTCATGCGGTCGCGGCTCACGTCTGCGAAAATCTCGGCAACCGCCTTCGGGCCGGTCGCCTCGGGCGCCATTGGCTCCAGCTCATCGATTCTCGGAGCCCCGGTGCCTCGTCCTCTGACTCGACCACGGAACAGCGACAGGAAGGCGGCATTCTGTAGCAACATCAGCCTGCGCGTCTCGTCGTTGGCGCAGGCCTGATAGGCGAAGTGTAGAGCGTTGGTCGTGGTCGCCGCGTGAAGAGCGACGATACCCGGGCGGTCCATGATCAACTCGCCGGCGCCAACGAAGACGGCGTCCCACAAGGACTCGGGGGCGACGCCGCGGTTGAGCAGCTCGACGACTTTGTCGCACGCCTCTTCCGCCGATGCCTCTCGCAAGGTCGCCAGCATCTCCGCTGTCGCCGCTCGGCTGGGTGTACCCCCAGGCCAATCCTGGCGAATCCTCGCCGCCAGAGTCTGATTCCGTCGCCAGGGGCGATCGGGAGCGGCGTCCCTTGTGGCCGGATTGCTTCCCTCGTGATTCAACAAAGCGTAGGCCAACGAGCGCAGTACCGGCTCCGCATACTGCCAGCCAACATGTTCGAGCGTTCGCCAACTGTTGGCCACGAAAATGGCCTTGTGGCCGATGTCGCGGAAGTCGCGCGCTCCATAGCGGCAGAAGAGCTCGAAGACCTCAGAGGGCCCGGCGCTTCGGGCCAGCCCGGCCACGGCGCTGTCGGCGGCCTCCTCGTCCCACGTGTCCATGGCTTCGATGAACATCGCTCGGGTCTTTCCCGCCGCCGGAACCGTCGATTCGTTCACCGGCGCCATGGTCCAGTCGCCCCCGCGCCGGTCGCGAGCCTGGGACTGCTTGAAATGGTCGAGCGCCCAAAAGATGGGAAGCCAACGCTCTCGGTCCGGCGATGCGATACTCGCCAAATGGGCCGAGTTCACGACGAGCACGGCGTGGAACTTGAAGCCCACCGTGGGCCGGGGCTGGATGTTTCGCACTCCCGCCAACAAAAGCGCTGCCAGGAGCTCCCGGTAGCTCGTACCCTGGCGTAGATGAGCGGCCACTCCCTCCAGGAGCTCCGCTCGCGGAGTGTCTTCCAACAGACGAACGAGAGGCTCGATTTCCGGATGTGGACGGACCAGTCTCGGCTCCAACCGCGCTTCCGCCGCCGAAACGGGTCGCAGTCTGGAGAGAAAGAGTAAGTCGCCGAGTCCGAGCAGGGCGCCGGTCGCCGCCGTCCTTCCCAGGAAGCGTCGTCGCGTCGAGCCTTCTGACATGACCTAGCCCAGCAGCCTCCTCGTGGCACGGTATCATCAGTTGTGGTGCGGGGTGTTTCCCGCCATAGTTCGCTGCCAGCCGAGAAAAGGGGAACCACATGACATATATGATCTTGATCTTCCTGATCGTCGTCGGCGGGATCGGGCTGCTGGGCGCGCTCTTTGCGGTCGGCATCTACAACCGTCTCGTCACGCTCAAGAACCGCTACACGAACGCGTTCGCTCAGATCGAGGTGCAGCTCAAGCGGCGCTACGATCTGATCCCGAATCTCGTGGAGACGGCCAAGGGCTACATGGCCCACGAGCGCGAGACGCTCGAGGCCGTGATCGCGGCGCGAAACCAGGCGATGGCCGGTCTCAAGGCTGCCGCCTCCGCGCCCGGCTCCGCCGCCGCCATGAACCAGCTGGCGGGAGCCGAGGGGATGTTGACCGGCGCCCTGAGCCGCATGAGCGTCGTGGTCGAGCAGTACCCCGACCTGAAGGCCAATCAGAACATGATGCAGCTGAGTGAGGAGCTCACCTCCACCGAGAACAAGGTCGCCTTCTCTCGCCAGGCTTTCAACGACGCCGTCACGGGCTACAACACCTACAAGCAGACGTTCCCGCCGGTGATGCTCGCGGGGATGTTCGGTCACAGCCAGGACGCGTCGCTGCTCGAGTTCGAGGATAGCGCGAAGATGCAGGAAGCTCCCAAGATCTCGTTTAGCTGAAGCGCATGGATTTCTTCGAAAGTCAGGACGCTGCGCGCCAGAAAACAGGCCGTCTGGTGTTTCTCTTCGTGCTGGCGGTCGTGTCGATCATCGTGTCGGTCTACGTGGTGGTCAGCGGTGCACTCCATTACACGACGGAGACGGAGAACGCACGGCTCTGGCACCCGGGGCTGTTCCTGGCCGTCGCCACAGCGACGGTGGCCGTCGTCGCGGGAGGAAGTCTGTACAAGATCGCACAGCTCAGGGGCGGTGGGCGGGTGGTCGCCGAGGCTCTCGGCGGCCGTCTCATTCCCCGCGACGCCACGGATCCCCAGCAGCGCAAGATCCTGAACGTCGTCGAGGAGATGGCGATCGCCTCTGGCACGCCGGTGCCGCCTGTCTACCTGATGGCGAGCGAGAAGGGGATCAACGCGTTTGCCGCTGGATACACACCCAACGACGCGGTGATCGGAGTGACGCAGGGAACCATCGAGCAGTTGAGCCGCTCCGAGCTGCAGGGAGTGATCGCGCACGAGTTCAGCCACATCCTCAACGGGGACATGCGCCTGAACATCCGCCTGATCGGAATCCTCAACGGCATCCTGGTCATCGGCATCATCGGGTATTTCGTCTTGAGGAGCGTCGCCTTCTCCGGGTCGGGCCGCGGCCGCGGCAGGAGCAAGGAGGGCGGAGGGGTCGCCGCCATACTGGCCATCGGAGTGGGGCTGGCGGTCGTGGGGTTCATGGGGACGCTGTTCGGAAATCTCATCAAGGCCGCCGTCAGCCGTCAGCGCGAGTACCTGGCCGATGCCTCTGCCGTGCAGTTCACACGAGATCCCAGCTCCATCGCCGGTGCGCTCAAGAGGATCGGGGCCTCCGACAAGGGATCGGGCATCGCCAGCCCCAACGCCGCAGAGGCCTCTCACATGTTCTTCGCCAAGGCGTTGACCTCGGGTCTCACCTCCATGTTCGCCACACACCCGCGGCTCGAGGATCGTCTCCGTCGGATCGAGCCCGGCTGGGACGGCACCTACCCGCCTCCCAGGGTCGTCGCGCCTGAAGAGCCGGCGCCGGCTCGGGGCAAGCGTCCTTCCGGCATCGACGTCGCCGAGGTCGTCACCGGAGCCGCCATCCTGGCCGGGGCCACAGGCGAGGGCGCGGCTGCGGGGGAAGCCGGCGGCGCCGTGTCGCAGATCGGCCAGCCGACCACGGCGCACGTCGAGTACGCGGCCGGTCTGGTACGCGGCCTCCCGGCGCCGGTCGTGGCGGCGGCGCGCGAGCCGTACGGCGCCCGTGCCGTGATCTACGCCATGCTGATGAACCGGGAAACGGATGTGCGCGGCGCCCAGCTCCAGCATCTCGCCGAGCACGCCGATGAAGGCATCACCAAGCTCGTGCAGAGCCTGCTACAGCCGATGGAAGAGGTCGCCACGGAGGCGCGCCTGCCGCTCGTCGACCTGACAACGGCGGCACTGCGCGAGCTGACGGCGTCACAGTACTCGGTGTTCCACGATAACGTGGTGGCTCTGATGAAAGCCGACGAGAGGTTGAGCCTGTTCGAGTGGGTTCTGCAACGGATGATCCTGCGGCATCTCGAGCCCCAGTTCAAAGAGGTGGAGACGGCTCGCGTGAAGCACCACTCGTTGGCTCGGCTCGAGCACCCCTGTGCGGTGCTCCTCTCCGCGTTGTCTCACAGCGGTCATCACGACCTTGCCGGGGCTCAGTCCGCTTTCGAACAGGGCCGCTCCCGGCTCGAGCTTCCCCGCCTCCAGCTTCTCGATCGACGCCAATGCGGCCTGGCCGAGCTGGACGAAGCGCTCACGGTTCTCGACACGGTGACCTTCAAGCTGAAGCGCGATCTGCTCGAGGCGGGAGTCGCCTGCGTCAGCGCAGACAAGCGCGTCACCGTCGTCGAGGGCGAGCTGCTCCGCGGCACCGCCGACGCACTCGGCTGCCCCATGCCTCCCCTGCTCCCGGGCCAGCCGATCTAGTGACCTCCCGCTGAGGCCCTGGTTTCGGCGGCCAGACGACGAACGGATAGAATCGGGCGGCCGGGCTTCCATCCCGCACCCGCAAGAGGCCGAGTGGTCCACGGCGGCGGCGCTGGCAGCCCACCCACAGAGGAGGCGCAAATGAACCGCAGGGCTTTTCTTCACGGTGCCGGTGGAGGGTCGGTCGCGGCGCTTCTCGGGCCAGGCGCAGGTGTCGCCCCGGGCGCTGAACTGGACGAACGCGGTCCTTTCCTCGACCACGAGCGCCTGGGGGCCCGCAACTCGAACCGGTCCACCGTGGCCTGCCAGGGCGGTATGGTGTGCACGAGCCAGCCCCTGGCGTCCATGGCGGGCATCGACGTGCTCAAGGCCGGGGGCAACTGCGTCGACGCCGCGATCGCCGTCAACGCGGTCCTGGGCGTCACCGAGCCGGCCAGCAACGGGATCGGTGGCGATCTCTTCGCCATCCTGTGGAACGAGAAGGACGGCCGGCTCTTCGGCCTGAACGCCAGCGGACGGGCACCCTATGCGTGGACACTCGAGAAGGCCCGGGAGCGCGGGCTCGAGAGCATCCCGGGGCGCAGCCCCCTGGCCTGGAGCGTGCCCGGGTGCGTGAGCGGCTGGAAGGCCCTCTCGGAGCGCTTCGGCGCCCTGCCCCTCGGGCGGTGCCTCGAGCCGGCCATCCACTACGCCAGCGACGGCTTCCCCGTCTCGCCGATCATCGCCGGCCACTTTGCCTGGACGGATGGCTTTCCCAGCCTGGAGAGCGTGTACCAACCCGACGGTCGAGCTCCAGGATTCGGGGACATCTTCAAGAACCCCGCACTCGCCGACTCGTACCGCGCCATCGCCCGAGACGGCGCCGCCGCCTTCTACGAGGGGGGGATCGCCGAGCGCATCGTCGCGAAGTCGGAGGAGCTGGGCGGCGTCATGGCCCTGAAAGACCTGGCCGACCACGAGCCGACCTGGGTCGATCCGGTGAGCGCCAGCTACCGCGGATGGGACGTCTGGGAGATCCCCCCGAACGGCCAGGGCATCGCCGCGCTCCAGATCCTGAACCTCCTCGAGCACTTCGACATCGGTTCGCTGGAGCCGAACTCCCCCGAGCACATCCACCTCATCGTCGAGGCGAAGAAGCTGGCCTTCGAGGACCGGGCCCAGTACTACGCCGACCCGGACTTCTCCGACGTACCGGTGGAGTGGCTCATCTCGAAGGAGTACGCCGCCGAGCGGGTGAAGCTCATCGACCCCCGCCAGGCCCGCACGCGGGTCACCCACGGGGATCCCTCCCTCGACTCCGACACGATCTACCTCACCGCCGCCGACGGCGAGGGCAACATGATCTCCCTCATCCAGAGCAACTACAACGCCTTCGGCTCCGCGATCTGTCCGGACGGCACGGGCTTCCCGATCCAGAACCGCGGGCAGGCGTTCTCACTCGACCCGGGGCATCGCAACCGTCTCGAGCCCCACAAGCGGCCGTTCCACACGATCATCCCGGCGTTCGTCACGCGAGAGGGCCGGCCGGTGCTGGCCTTCGGCGTCATGGGCGGGGACTTCCAGCCCCAGGGCCACGCCCAGGTCCTGATGAACATGATGGACTTCGGGATGTCGCCCCAGCAGGCGGGCGACCAGCCCCGGGTCTGCCACTTCGGAAGCTCCGATCCCTGGGGAGCGAAGTCGACGGACGGAGGCTCCCTCGGCTTCGAGAGACGCACCCCCGCGACGGTGAAGGCCCGCCTGGCGGAGATGGGGCACCGGGTCCGGGACGACGTCGAGGCCCACGGCGGTTACCAGGCGATCTGGCGCCGGGACAACCCGCGGGTTTACTTCGGCGGCTCCGACCCGCGCAAGGACGGCGCCGCCATGGGCTATTGACCCTGCGCTCGCTGTCGGCTGCAGGGCCCGGGCCCTATGCTGGTCGTCCCGTCGAGTATCTTCGAGTCGGATCTGAAGCACGGGTTGGAGACGTCACTAGAACCTGAAGCGAACTCCGAACGTGGGCAAGAAGGGGAGGCCGCTTTCGTCCTGTTCTTCTCGAAGGAACGGCTCGCCGGTGATGGGATCGAAGCGGATGCTGTAGTCGACTTCGGCCGCGTTCTTCCGATCGAAGACGTTGATCGCCTCCAGGTAGAGCTCCCATCGGCCGCTCAGGCCCTTCGGCCGGAAGGTCAGGCGCGTATCGAGTCGCGCGTAGTAGGGGAATCGATCCGAGTTCAGGTTCGAAGCGCCGCTGGGGTCGACGGACCACACGAGGTTGCCGTCCTCGTCGGTCGATGGGATCAGACGTTCGGGATCTTCGGGATCCTCCACGGGCACGACACGCACGCCACGCGCGGCCGTGAAGGGGAAGCCTGAAGCAAAGAGGGCGGGTGCTCCGCATTCCGTGCCCGAGCGCACTCCCCCGGCCCCGATCCTGGTCCTATTGACATCTCCGTGGTTTGAGTCATGTTCAATGGGAGGGGAGAAGGCACATGAGACCAAGAGCCCTGGCCATCGGCCTTGCGGTGCTGGTCGCGCCCGCGGCTCTCGCGCAGGAGCCCTCGGGAGAGCGCCCGATCACTGCCCCCCCGCCGAGCCTCAGCCTGACCGGACACTGGAAGCTCGATCCCAAGCTGAGCGACGACTCCGGGGACAAGGTGAGCGAGGCCATGAAGGGCATGCAGACTGACCGGGACCGCCGACACCCGCCTGTTTTTCCCGGCCCGGGCGGCGTCCCGGGACATCAGGGCGAGGGCAAGGTGCCGACCGGTCCCGGCATCGACATCACCACCCCGGGCATGACGGGAATCGGCGTGAGTGGCGATCCGTTCGCACAGGGAGGCTCGTACCGTTCGTCGCGCTCGCAGTCCCGCGCGGCCTTCGAGCATGTTCTCGACCTGCCGGACAGACTCTCGATCGCCCAGCGCCCCTCGCTGATCCTGATCCGGGAGAACGACGATGATGGCCGCGTGCGCGCGCTCCGTCCCGACGGGGCGCGGGTGCGGTCCACGAACGGCGAGTCGGAGTGCCTCACCCGCTGGGAGAAGGGGCTGCTCCGCGTGGAGACCTGGCACGACGATGGCGTCCACGTCGAGGAGATCTTCGATCTGGAACCCGACCGGAGCCTGCTGACCGTCACCGTCCTGGTGGACGACGGGGGCAGCGCCATCTCTCTCGAGCGCGTCTTCCGTCCCGACGGATCAGACAAAAGCTGATCGGTCCTCCGATCAGGCGGTCGGCTTCACTCCCGCGAGGAGGGCCAGCTCCCGCCACTTCCAAAGGCAGTCCACGTCCTCGAAACCGATCTCTCGCAGCCAAACCAGCTGAGTCTCGACGTCGAGGAGAATGTTCGACGGATCCTCCCGGCCTTCGATCGCGTCGAGGAATCGTTCGTGAAGCCGGGGCGTCGGGGACGACACGTGCTCCAGATTGCAGAACACCCCACCGGGCTCGAGGATGTCCCAGCTTTCCCGATAGAGAGCCCGCTTGCGCTCATGGGAGAGGTGGTGAATGGCGAAGCTCGAGCAAATGACGTCCTGAGCACCCAGATCCGGAAGCGGCAGCGCCAGATCATGCTCGATGACACGAACCCGGTCATGCCCACGGAATCGTTCACTGGCACGGGCGATCATGGTCGGCGAAAAGTCGACGGCAAGACCTGTCGCTTCCGGGCATCGCAGGAGCAGAAGAGCCAGCAGCCGGCCATCACCCGTGCCGAGATCGAGAATACGCCGACACTCGGACGGCACCTCTTCAATGAGCGCGGTCTCACCTTCTGTCCGGTGTGGAATTGTGTCGGCCCGCGCCAGATAGGCAAGCGCGTGATCGACGTCTTTCCATTCGTTTGCCATGGCACCTTCATCGTCGCCGCCGAGAAGAGCAGGGCGGCGTTCCCGTTGGATGTCGAATAGCGGATTGTACTCGTCCGGCGCCACCCAGGGCGCCTCGCCACCAGGTGGGTTCTTCGTCTACTATGCTCAGATCCTGCCCGACAGACGGCGCTCGATTCACCGTTGCACCACCCTGTTGGTCGTTGGATCCCTGCGATGAGGAGGATTCGAGATGTCATTGTCCCGTTCAGCTCTCTTGATTTCTTGTGCTGTGCTCCTGGCGGCGTGCTCAACGCCCGCACCCGAAGACACCTCCCAGGTGTCCTCCAATGATTTCGTCGGACGCTGGGACATGACGCTCAAGACCGCTGATGGAACCCATCCCTCCTGGTTGGAGCTGACCAGGGAAGGGGAGCAGTTCTCCGGCCGTTTCGTCGGGAAGGTCGGACACGCCCGGCCGGTGGACGACATCACCATTCAGGGCGCAACTCTGACCTTCACTCTTCCCACCCAGTATGAGGAGATGGACTCCGACCTCTCCTTCACCGGGACGCTGGCTGATGGCTCGCTCTCCGGCACGACGAATGCGAACGCGCCGGCAGGAGCTGAGCTGGACTGGACTGCGGTGAGAGCGCCCGACCTGGCCGCCCCTCAGTCCGTGGAGTGGGGCGAGGCCATCGAGCTGTTCAACGGCAAGGACCTCGACGGATGGCGCCTGATGGATCCCGCGCAGGACCAGTTCTGGAAGGCTGTGGACGGCGTCCTGGTGAACGACGTCTCTGACGAAGGCGACGTGGGCGAGGGCACGGGGCTGATCAGCGACGGGACGTTCATGAACTTCAAGCTTCACCTGGAGTTCAAGTACCCCAAAGGCAGCAACAGCGGTATCTACTTGCGGGGACGTCACGAGGTCCAGATTCAGGATGATTTCGGAAAAGAGCCGTTCAGCCGAAACATCTCCGGGGTCTACGGATTCATCGACCCGAGCGAGAACGCGGCCAGGAAAGCCGGGGAGTGGCAGAGCATGGACATCACTCTCCTTGGACGGTTCGTCACAGTCGTCTTGAACGACACGACCGTGATCGACAACCAGGAGATACCGGGGATCACCGGCGGAGCACTGGATTCCAACGAAGGCGAGCCTGGTCCCATCTTCATCCAGGGTGACCACGGCCCGATTTCCTTCCGTAACATCATCCTCACGCCCGCCCTCTAACACTCATGTATCGGCGGAGCTGTTCTGTTTCCATGAGAGGGAGTGAAGGCGAATGAGCGACCGCAACCAGGCGATTCTCTACAGCGGCGGGCACAAGGGTGCGGAGGCCGAGTTCGGCCGCGCCGCCGAGCGCTGGGGAGTGAAGCAGGTCACCCTGTCCTACGACGGGCACGTCATGGAGTACAGCCGCGACGTCCGTGTCCTCTCGGACGAGGAGCTCCTGAAGGGCGACGTGAGCATGGAGATCGTCTCCAAGCGGATGGGAAGAACCTACACGCAGATCGCCCAGATCCGAAAGATCTGCCAGCTGATATTCCACATGGTGTCCCACTCCTACGTCGTCTTCGCCATCGGCTGGATCCAGGGCGACGACACCGTCCAGGGCGGCACCGGCTGGGGCGTCGAGCTCGCGAAGTTCTTCTCTCGCCCGGTGAGCGTCTACGACCAGGCGCGCCACGCCTGGTTCTCCTGGAAGGACGGGCACTGGGCGCCGGACAGCCCCACGATCCCCGAGCGGCCTTTCGCCGCCACCGGCACGCGGAAGCTGACGGACGAGGGACGCAAGGCGATCGCCGATCTCGTCGAGCGCTCCTTCGGTCCCGCCCCGCGGAAGAAGGCTTGAGCCGCGGTCCGCACACCGAGTGGAGGCTGATAAATGGTCCTGAGCCGGGTCGCCTACGTCGTTGCAAGCTTCGCGATGGTCCTCGGGTGCAGCCTCTCGGACGAGGGCGTCGACACGGCCGAGGTGCCGACGGTACACCCAGACCAGTGGCCGCAGATCGCGAGCCCGATTCCACTCGACCCGACGATCGAAGAGGCGATCACGGCTCTGATGGCTCGGATGACCGTCGAAGAGAAGGTCGGACAGGTCATCCAGGGCGAGATTGGCAACGTCACTCCCGCGGACGTCCGTGAGTACCACCTCGGAAGCGTCTTGAACGGCGGTGGGTCGCATCCTGGCGGAGACAAGCAGGCGAGCCCGGCAGACTGGATCGCTCTGGCCGACTCCTACTGGGAGGCGTCAATGGACACCTCCGACGGGGGCCAGGCCATACCGATCATCTGGGGCAGCGACGCCGTGCACGGCCACAACAATGTGATCGGTGCCACGATCTTTCCGCACAACATCGGCCTCGGAGCCACTCGAAACCCCGACCTCATCAAGCGCATCGGCGAGGCCACGGCCCGCGAGGTCGCAGCGACGGGGCTCGATTGGACGTTCGGTCCGACGGTGGCGGTCGCCCGCGACGATCGGTGGGGCCGGACGTACGAGAGCTACTCCGAGGATCCGGAGATCGTCCGCGACTACGCTCGCGCCGTCGTGGAGGGCTATCAAGGTGTGGCAGGAACGGACGAGCTCTTCGGCGAGGGGCGGGTGATCGCCACGGCGAAGCACTTTCTCGCCGATGGGGGCACGGAGGGCGGCCGTGACCAAGGCGACAGCCTCGCGAGCGAACAGGACCTCCGCGACATCCACGGGGCCGGCTACCCGAGCGCCCTGAGCGCGGGCGTGCAGACGGTGATGGCCTCCTTCAGCAGCTGGCACGGCGTGAAGATGCATGCGAATGAGGAGCTGCTGACCGATGTGCTGAAGGGTCGAATGGGCTTCGACGGGTTCGTCGTCTGGGACTGGAACGGTCACGGTCAGGTTCCGGGTTGTAGCAACGAGAGCTGCGCCCAGGCCATCAATGCTGGCGTCGACATGATCATGGTGCCCGAGGACTGGAAGGCTCTCTACCAGAACACCCTGGAGCAGGTGGGCTCGGGCGAGATTCCCCCGGCGCGCCTCGACGACGCGGTTCGTCGCATTCTCCGCGTGAAGATGCGCGCCGGCCTGTTCGAGATGGACAGGCCCTCGACGCGGCCCCTCGCCGGCAAGACGGAGATCATCGGCGCGGCAGCGCACCGAGCCGTGGCTCGCGAGGCCGTTCGTGAGTCGCTGGTCCTGTTGAAGAACGAAGGCGGCGTACTCCCGCTCCGGGGCGACCAGCGCGTGCTCGTGGCCGGAGATGGTGCCGCCAACATCGGCAAGCAGACCGGCGGCTGGACGATCACCTGGCAGGGCACGGGCAACGAGAACGACGACTTCCCCGGCGCCTCTTCCCTCTGGGACGGGATTCGCCAGGCGGTCGAGGACACCGCGGGCACCGCCGTTCTCAGCGCGGACGGAAGCTACAGCCAGAACCCGGACGCGGCCATCGTCGTGTATGGAGAGGATCCCTATGCCGAGTTTCAAGGCGACCGTGCCTCTCTGGCGTACCAGCCAGGCAACCAGCGTGATCTGAGGCTCCTGAGGCGTCTCAAGGAGGCCGGGATACCCGTGGTCTCGGTGTTCCTCTCAGGGCGACCACTGTGGGTGAACGCCGAGCTCAATGCCTCCGACGCCTTCGTGGCAGCCTGGCTGCCGGGGAGTGAAGGGCAGGGCATCGCCGACGTGCTCTTCCGAGACGCGGGCGGCGACGTGGCTCACGACTTCAAGGGCAGGCTCTCGTTCTCCTGGCCCAGGAAGGCCTCCCAGGCCAGGCTCAATCGCGGGGATGCAGACTACGCTCCTCTGTTCCCGTACGGCTTCGGCCTGACCTACGCCGACGACGGATCCCTGGCCGCTCTCTCGGAAGAGAATGACGTCGAGGCAGCGCAAGGCGCCCACGTCTACTACGCCAGTGGCCCGGTGGCCCCCTGGACTCTCTACGTCGAGGACGAGAACGGCCGGGTGGCGGTGGACAGCGGCGGCGCGACGACCAGCAAGAGCGAGAACCTGGTCGTGCGAGCAATCGATCGCGACGCGCAGGAGGACGCTCGGACGCTCATCTGGTCTGGCCAGGCCGTGGCGCGGGCACTCATCCGGGCCGAAGAGCCCATCGATCTGCGCCGGGAATCGAACGGGGAGATGGCCCTGGGCCGCGATCTGCGCGTCGACCAGGCAGCCTCGGCGCCCGTGACGCTCGCGATGGGGTGTGGCGAGGGTTGCTCCGGCCGCCTCGACGTCGGCGCGCCTCTTGCGGGGCTGCCGGTCGGAGAGTGGACGAGCCTCAGGTTCCGTCTCAGCTGCTTTGCGGCCGTCGGCGCGGACATGAGCAAGATCGACACCCCGCTCTTTCTGGAGACGGCCGGCACCCTCGGCATCAGCGCCTCGGCCGTGAAGCTCGTGTCCGCCGCGGAAGGGAACGCCGATTGCCCCTGACGACATTGGCCCAAGAGTCATTGGAGAGAATCGAATGAAGAGGATCCTGCCGCTCCTGCTGCTGTTGTTCGTGTCCCCGGCCCGCCCGGCCGTCTCGCAGACCATCGCTCCGGAGGAGACCATCGTCCTCTTCAACGGGCAGGACTTGAGCTCGTTCTACACCTGGGTGGTCGACACCCATCGTGAAGACCCGGATCAGGTCTTCACGGTGGTCGACCAGGTGGATGGGGCCCCTGCGATCCGGATCAGTGGACAGCGTTGGGGCGGGATCGTCACCCGGGAGGCCTTCCGGGACTACCACCTGCTCACCGAGTTCCGCTGGGGGCTCACGACGTGGGGCTCACGTCGCGACAAGACACGCGACAGCGGGATCCTCATCCACTGTCAGGGCCCGGACGGGAACACCGCCGAAGGCGCAAGCGGTCCCTGGATGCGCTCGGTCGAGGCGCAGATCATCGAAGGAGGGGTCGGGGACTTCATCCTGGTGGCGGGCCACGACGACGCGGGCGTCCGGTTGGTGCCGCGCCTCACCGCTCCCGTCACCAACGACCGGGACGGCGAGGCGGTCTACGACCCGCAGGGTGAGTCCCGGGACTTCGAAGGGGGCCGCATCAACTGGTGGGGCCGTGACCCGGACTGGAAGGACGAGCTCGGCTTCCGCGGGCCACAGGATGTCGAGAGCCCCGTCGGGGAGTGGAACCGGCTCGACGTCATCGCCGACGGCGACCGCATCACGATCCTCGTCAACGGATACGTGGTGAACGAAGGCACCCGCTCGAGCCTGACCGAGGGCCGGATCCTGATCCAGTCCGAGGGCGCCGAGCTCTACGTGCGCCGGGTCGAGCTTCGCCCGCTCCCGCCGCGCGTCGAGACATCCATCGGTGAAGATGAGGAGGGCTTCGTGCCCCTCTTCGACGGCGAGACGCTGGACGGATGGATCCTGAAAAGGAAGACGGGCGCGGGCTACCTGGTCGAAGACGGCAAGATCGTGCTGCCGCCGGGCGGCGGGGGCAATCTCCTGACCGAGAAGGAGTACGAAGACTTCACGCTCCGATTCGATTTCCGCCTCTTCGACGGGTCCAACAACGGGCTGGGAATTCGCGCGCCTCTGGACGCCAGGGACGTCGCCTACGAGGGCATCGAGCTGCAAATTATCGACAACACCGCCGAGAGGTACAACGACATCAAGCCCTGGCAGAGGCACGGCTCGCTGTACCACGTCTTCCCCGCCCGGACAGGACACCTGAAGCCGGTCGGCGAATGGAACCACCAGCAGGTGATCGCGCGGGGCACACGGGTGAAGGTGATCCTCAACGGCGCCACCATCCTGGACGTCGACACCGACGGCGTGACCGACGCCGCGCTTCTCGAGAAGCACCCCGGGCTGCAGCGCCGCTCCGGCCACATCGGCTTCCTCGGCCACAACGAGCCGGTGGAGTTCCGCAACATTCGCATCAAGGAAGCCTCCGAGACACCCTGAGCTCCGCGGTCGATCTCTGACCTGCCGAGCACGTCGCTGCCCACGCAGTCAGCGCGATTTCCAGCCGACCGCAACAAATCGTCGTGCGGATCCCATCGGCGATGGATCGTAATACCCACGCGCCCCCCGCATCCTGCGGGACAGAGAACACCCGGCTGGTGACACCGACCCTCGCCTGCTTCTTCTTCAGCCAGACGTCACGAACCTCGAGACGGCCCGACGAGAGAGCAGACCGTGCGGTGAACGCATTCGCCGCCCGAGGGCCGAGAAATCTCGGGATGCACAGAAAAGGGCGGACTTTCTCCACTCCCGACCGTAGTTTGTAGGAAACACCCTTCTTGAGCGACGACTCGAATGAGGTCCAGTCATGGGCACAAGAGTGGTCATCACGCCTCTGGGGTCATACGTGGAGGCCCCGTTTCGCGCCGCCGGCTGCCCCGAGCTGAGCAGCCGCAGGCCCGACCCGCCGCGGGCCACCCTTCCCGCCGCTCCAGACGACCTGCGTCTCGAAGTGGGAGTGGTGAGCGGGCCCGTCGCCGTAGGTCGGCGCCGGTGGCTGACGGCGTGGTGCTCCGTGGCCGCTCACGCGGTGGGGGTGGTCGCGACGATCGCGGTGCCGCCCCTTCTGTCGTCCGCCTTGCCCGAGCCGGCCAGCGTGGTGCGTGTCTTCTTCGCCGACCCCCTGCTCGTCCCACCGCCCCCGCCGCCCCCGGCCCCCCCCCGCGGCGCGCTCAGCAGTGGCCCCGACCCCTCCGAGGGATGTGCCCGTCCAGCCCGCTGCGTTCATCGCTCCGGTGGAGGTGCCAAGTGAGCTGGTGCTCGAAGACGGGCTGGACTTCGGGATCGAGGGCGGAGTCGCTGGGGGTGTGGAGGGCGGTGTTCCCGGGGGCGTGATCGGGGGCCTGCCGGAACCTCCGGAGCCACCGCCGGTCCGACCCATTCGCATTAGCGGCCTTCTCAAGAAGCCTGCGAAGATCAAGCACGTGGCGCTGGCCTACCCTGCAATCGCAGCGGCCGCGCAGCTCGAAGCCTCGGTGGTCCTCGAGGCCCTCATCGACCAAAAGGGACACGTCATCGACGTGCAGCTCGTCCAGGGAGACGCTCTCTTCGCGGAGGCAGCGCTGAAGGCGGTCCGCCAGTGGGCCTACACCCCCACTCTGCTCGACGGTGTCCCGGTGTCCGTCATCATGACGGTGACGGTGAAGTTCCAGCTGACGCGCTGACCGGGCCACTGCGGCGCGCGTGGGAGGCAGGTGCGTCCAGATCGGAGCCCTGCAGTTCGACGGCTCGGCGCACTCGGGCGCTCGGCTACACGGAGACTGGAAGCAGGCACAGGCCGGAGAACGCCACAACGAGCAGGAGGAACTCGACGAAAGCCGTCGAGTCGCCCTCTTCCGGAGCGTCACTTCCCCACACACGGAACGCCGCGGCGAGGCCGACGAGGACGAGCAGGCCTTCGCCGGTCACGAACCACGCCACGCCGATCGTGGCCGTCACCACGAGACGCTGTGTCCGGGAGAGCGCACGGAAACCCCGACTTCCATCCAGCTGCCAGAACGGCATGAGGTTGAAGAGGTTGATCCAGGCGCCGAAACGAGCGATCGCCCCCCAGATCGGTGCCTCCGTGGCGAGGAAGACGAGAGCCGCAATGGCCGCGGCAGCGAGACCCCACAGCGGCCCGGCCAGTCCCACCCGTGCGTCCTCCCGCCCATCGACCGGATACTGGTTCAGCCTCACGAACGCGCCGAACCCGGGGATGAACATGGGGGCCGAGGCACGAATGCCGAGACGGTGCAGCGCGGCGACATGACCCATCTCGTGAATGTAGATGGACACGATGAGCCCTGCGGCGAATCTCCAGCCAAAGGCCGTCCAGTAGAGACCGAAGGAGAGCAGCATCGACAGGCTCGTGCCTGACTTGGTCAGGCCCACGAGCAGCAGCTTGCCCTTCGTGGCGACGAAGACCAGGACCGCTTTCAGCTTCCAGGCCAGGAGGCCCGCGGCGCCAACGCCCGCCCATCGCCAACGTCCGCCGGAGCGGCCCGGCTCTTCGCGAACGCTCGTCGACGGGTCGTCCGCCCGCTCCCCCTGTTGCTCCAGCCGAAGGCTGAGTCCGCTCACCTTCTCCGATATCAACCTGTGCTGGCCGGACTCCGGTGGCAGGAGCTCGAGAGCTCTCCGCCACGCCTGGATCTCGAGCCGGAGATCACTCGCCTCGCCGGCACGAGCGGCCTCCTGCGCGAGCCGTTCCAGCTCCGTTTTGTGAAGCAGCTGATGGCAGGCCGGGCAGCTCAACCGGCTGGATGAGATGCCGGTGCCGCACTCCGGGCAGTGCCTCACGTGGCGGCGGAATCTACGGAGGCCGAGGCACGCCGGGGAGGTCTTCCCACCTGGAACGGCCCTTCGATGAGCAGCGGCTGACGCTTGTTCATGACCCAGGCCTGGTAGAGCCCGATGCCGATGATGACGAGACCCATGATGTTCTCGAAGCCGCCGAGGAACGGAAGGGCGAGCATGAAGAGGCCGAAGAGAAGCAGCCCGACCAGCGCTTCGCCGGCCGTGACGTCCGGCATGTCATCCGAGAGGGCGACCTCACCGCTCGTTTCAGAGAAGGCTTCGTCGCCGACGAACTGGCCTTCCTCCGCTTGTCCCGCCGGTGCAGCCGGTGCCGCCTCCGGGACCGCATTGACGGCCTGACTCTCCGTCACCTCGGTGTCGTCCATCTCCCCCAGCTGCTGGAAGACGAGGGGGACGTACGTCCCGACGATCGCCACGTACGTCAGGGCGATCGCCAGGCTCTGATAGGCCCATCCGCCTCGGCCCCGAGAGCCCCACCGGACACCCGCCCCGACCAGGAAGCCCACGAGAATGGCCACGATCCCGACCTCGAATCCCGTGAGGGCCAGGACGCCATAGTAGACGCCGGCGCCGACGAGCGCCCCGCTGCCGCCGCCCACGAACGCCCGGCCGAAGCGCGCCGCCCCGGACCCACGGGCCTGCTCGCTCTCGACGTCGTAGCGGCACTTCTCGCAGCTCGGCTGTCCGTTCACCTCGAAGTACGCGTCGTAGAGCGACCGCTGACAGGCGTGACATGCGAGCGGACCGGGGCTCTCTTCGGCGACCTCGGCTTTGTCGAACTGGAGCTCATCGGAGCTCGGAGGCTGCGTCGGATCCACAGAGCACTCCTTTCCCACCAGCCGTGGGTCCGTCTCAGGATCGAGAGCACGGGCGGAGATGTCAAGGCCTTTTGCGACAGAGCCGAACGGCTCATGGCGCGACCGTCGAGGCCTGTGTCAGCATGGCAGCTCATCGACTCTTGGAGGTAGGGCGACACATGGGGAACGACGCAGAGCGGACATCCGAGACGACCATCAGCTCGCAGTATGCGATTACGCTTCGGGTCGACTACACCCGTGAGGCCGCTCGGATTGCTAAGGTCGCGGCGACGATCGGTGAGCAGGGCGGCGTGATTCAAGCCATCGATCCCGTGCACATCCAGGGGAGGCGCAGCGTCCGCGACTACACCGTCGAGTGCGCCTCCACCGAGCACGCGCAGAGGATCATCGACGCCATCCGAGCGATCGAGGATCTCGTGCTCGAGTCCGTTTCGGACGACACCTTCCTGATGCACCTGGGCGGCAAGCTCGAGATCCACTCCAAGGTGGCCCTCAAGACCCGCTCCGACCTCTCGATGGCCTGCACTCCGGGGGTCGCCCGGGTGTGCAAGGCCATCGAGGCGGATCCGAAGATCTCGCACGCGCTCACGATTCCGCGCAACTCCGTGACGGTCGTCTCGGACGGAAGCGCGGTCCTGGGCCGCGGCAACATCGGGCCGGAGGCGGCCATGCCCGTGATGGAGGGCAAGGCGATTGCCTTCAAGAAGTTCGCCGGCGTCGACGCCTTTCCCCTGTGCCTCGACACCCAGGACCCGGACGAGATCATCTTTATCTGCAAGGCGATTGCCCCACCTTCGGAGCCATCAACCTCGAGGACATCTCGGCGCCCCGCTGCTTCACCATCGAGCAGCAGCTGGAGGAGCAGCTCGACATCCCGGTGTTCCACGACGATCAGCACGGCACGGCCATCGCCGTCCTGGCCGCCACACTCAACGCGCTCAGGCTCACGTGGCAGAAGCCCCAGGACATGAAGCTGGTGACGAGCGGTGCGGGGGCGTCGGGATGGGCCTGCGTTCGAGCCCTGCAGCGTCTCGGATTCGGCAACATCGTCGTGTGCGATCGCCAGGGCACGATCCACCGGGGACGGGACGTCGGAAACAACCCGGCGAAGCGGTGGTTCGTCGAGAACACCAATCCGGAGCAAGAGACCGGCAGCGTGCAAGAGGCGATTCGCGGGGCCCACATGTTCCTCGGCCTCTCCGCCCCGGGCCTGCTGCACCGCGACGACATCCAGGCGATGGCCAACCCGACACCGGAGATCATGCCCGAGGAGGCGGAGGGCCTCGTGAGCGTGATGGCCACGGGTCGCAGCGACTATCCCAATCAGATCAACAACGTCCTGGCCTTTCCGGGGATCTTCCGTGGCGCCCTGGACGCCCGTGCCAGCTGCATCAACGACGAGATGAAGACGGCCGCTGCGCAGGCCATCGCGGAGATCGTCACGGACGAGGAGCTCTCTCCCGACGACATCGTCCCGAGCGTCTTCAACCGGACCGTGGCCACCGAGGTGGCCCATGCGGTCTCGAGGGCCGCGCGGAGCACGGGCGTCGCGCGCCGGATCCCCAAGGGCGTCGACATCTATCGCTGACGGCGCGGGCGCCCTATCCTTGAGTCTCCACCACGGCCACCGGTCGGGGTGGATGTGATTCTCGAGGAGGCCCACCATGCCGCCCACGCCCGAGCCTGGCCCGACCCGCACGGAGCGCGACTCCCTCGGTACGGTGGAGGTGCCCGCCGACCGACTCTACGGGGCCCAGACGGCGCGTTCGCTGGAGAACTTCAGGATCTCGCACGAGCGGATGCCGAATGCCCTGATCCAGGCACTCGTGCTCGTCAAGAAAGCCTGCGCTCTCGTGAACGTGGAGCTGGGCGTCCTGGATGCGGAGAACGGCCAGGCCATCGTCGCCGCCGCAGACGAGGTCCTCGGGGGGCGCCACGGGGATGAGTTCCCCCTGGTGATCTGGCAGACCGGGTCCGGCACCCAGACCCACATGAACGTCAACGAGGTGCTCGCCAACCGTGCCAGCGAGATCCTGGGAGGGCGGCGGGGAGAGAAGAGTCCCGTTCATCCCAACGACCACGTCAACCTCGGACAGTCGACGAACGACGTCTTCCCCACCGCCCTTCACGTGGCCGCCGTGGATGCCTTGGGACGCCAGGTGATCCCGGCCGTTCGGGCCCTCGGGGAGACCCTTCGAGCCAGGGCCGACGCCCACCGGGACCTGGTGAAGATCGGACGCACTCATCTCCAGGACGCCACTCCCCTCACCCTCGGCCAGGAGATCTCCGGCTGGGTGGATCAGCTCGACCACGGGGTGGCTCGCCTCGAGATGGCCCTGCCCCACCTCCGGGAGCTGGCCATCGGCGGCACGGCGGTGGGCACCGGTCTGAACGCCCATCCAGAGCTGGGAGAGAGAGTGGCCCGCAAGCTCTCGGAGCTCACCGGCGAGGAGTTCGTGACCGCTCCCAACAACTTCGAGGCCCTGGCGTCGCGCGACGCGGTGGTCTTCGCTCACGGGGCCCTCAAGACGGTGGCCGCCTCCCTCAACAAGATCGCGAACGACGTGCGTCTTCTGGCCTCGGGTCCCCGCGCCGGGATCGGCGAGATCAGGATCCCGGCGAACGAGCCAGGCAGCTCGATCATGCCGGGGAAGATCAACCCAACGCAGTCCGAAGCCCTGACCATGGCCGCGGCTCAGGTCATGGGCAACGACGTCGTGGTCAACATTGCCGGGATGAGCGGCCAGCTCGAGCTGAACGCCTTCCTGCCGGTCATCGCCCACAACCTGCTCCAGAGCTGCCGACTCGTGGCGGACGGCTGCGAGAGCTTCCGGGTGCGCTGCGCCGAAGGGCTCGAGCCGAACACGGAGCGCATCCGGGGGAACGTGGAGCGCTCGCTCATGCTGGTCACGGCGCTCACGCCACACATCGGGTACGACGACGCAGCCCGGATCGCCCGGGTGGCGCACGAACGAGGGCAAACGCTCCGAGAGACCGCCCTCGAGCTCGGTCTCGTGGACGCCGAGCACTTCGACGCGTGGGTGCGTCCCGACAAGATGGTCGGCTAGCTCCTCACACCGCTCGAGGCGTGCCCGGGACCGGCACGGGTCGATCCGGCGGGGCGCCGTTCGGGTAGCTCTTCGGAAACAGGTCCAGACCCGAAGCGCTGATCTCGTCCCAGGTGACGGCCTGGCCGGTGTACGCCGACTCGCGCCCCATGATGGTGGTGAGTGTGCCGTCGATGGCGAAATCGAGCAGGTCGGACCGGGCCGACCCCTGGCGGATGCTCTGGATCAGCTCCATGTGCTCGTACACCGTGGCCTTGGCCCGCTTGTCATCGGAGGGCTCATACTCCCACGGGTTGGCGCCGGTGATGCTGCGCCGATTGTCCGTCGAGCCCAGGGTGCCGACCACCTTGTTGTCGTTCCGCCTCGCGCAGTCGGCCCACTGGCGCAGGAGCACCTGGACCTCGACGCCGCCGGGATACTCGTAGGTCACCGACATGTGGTCGAAGATGTTGCCCCACCGGGGACCCGTGCGCTTCAGGCGACCACCCTGGCCCAGCGCGCTCACCGGTGTCGCCCCCATCACCCAGTTCATCAGATCGATCTGGTGGATGACCTGCTCCACGATCTGGTCCCCGCCGAGCCAACAGTAGTAGTACCAGTTGCGGCACTGGTACTCGAGGGGCGTCCACTGGGGATAGGAGCCCCTGTGCCACAGCGATCCGCCCATGCGATGCATGTTGCCGGCGACGATCTCGCCCAATGCCCCGTCGTGGACTCTCTTGACCAGCTCCATCGCCCCCAGATCGTGGCGGTAGTTGAGCCCCACGACGACGCTCAACCCCTTCCGCCTCGCCTCCTCGGCAGTCCCCCGGATCGCCCGGCACCCGGTCGGATCGGTGGCCACCGGCTTCTCGGCAAACACGTTCAGGCCCCGCTCCACGGCCTCGGCGAAGTGAAGCGGCCGGAACCCGGGAGGCGCCGCCAGGATCACGTAGTCCAGGTCCATGGCCATCAGTTCCTTGTACGCGCCGGTCCCGGAGAACGTCGTCTCCTCGGTGACCTTGATCCTTTTCTGAAACGCCGGGTCCTGGAGGTCACGGTGATTGCGAAGGCGATCCAGGCTCCAGGTGATTCGGTCCGGGGCGATGTCCGCCATGCCCACCAGCTCGACCGCGTCATCGGCCACGAGGGCATTGGCACAGGCGCCGGTCCCGCGGCCTCCGGTGCCGACGACGCCCACCTTGATTGGAGCCTCCTGGGCGGCGCCGGTGCGCACGAACGGAGAGGCCGAGAAGGCCGCAGCGGTCGCGGCTCCGGTGGCGATGAACTCTCGGCGTGAACGGGGCGACCTGGGCTCGTTTTCCATGGCTCTCTCCTGGGGGACGCCAGCGCGGCGTCTCGATCCGACGACGACGGACGTGCGGATCATACACGCGAATCCGCCCGATCGATACGCAACGACGTCGTCTACCCGTTTCGCATCAGCGCCCGATGGCGTAGACGTGGTGGTGGGCCCGGACGTACATCATGCCGTCGAAAAGAGCCGGCGTGGACATGAGGAGCTCGCCCAACGGGTTTCGGGACAGGAGCTCGAACTCCGGCCCTGCCTTGACCGCGAAGATGTCGCCGGGCTCGCTGGGGAGATAGACGACACCGACGGCGGCCACGGGCGATCCACTGAAGCCGCTTCCCTGGTGGGGAATGCGCTTGCGGTAGATCTCCTTGCCCGTCTCCAGCTCGTAGCAGTCGAGAATGCCCTGGTTCTGGAGGACGTAGAGATGCCCGCGATAGACCAGCGGCGTGGGGATGTAGGAGCCCTTGCCCTCGAGGCTCCAGACGACGTGGTCGTTCGAGGTCTCGCCGTCGCCGAGCGTCAGGTCCCCGGAGGCGCCGGGCCGAAGCACGAAGATGGGCTTCTCGGGCCGGCGGCCGCTGGCGACGACGATGAGGCCCTCCTCGAAGATTGGGGTGGGGGCGGTGATCTGCGAGCTGCCCCCAGTCTCCACGGCTCCTTCCCGGTGTCCGGGTCGTAGCCCCGGATGAAGTTTGAGCCGTTCGTGACGAGTTCCACCCGATCGGCCCCCCGGCAGATCGTAGGCGTCCCCCACGACGGCGGCTCGTCGCGGGGCGTCTTCCAGACAATCTCACCCGTCGACGGAGAGCAGCTGAAGCTGCCTGCCTCCGTACGGAACGATGCCGTTCGCGGACGGATCACCTCGGTTCTCGAGCGGATGGTGCGACTGCAAGAAGGCCACTTCAGCTTCCACGTGGCGCAGGTCGCTCCGAGCAAGGTGGGCACCCGCGACCTCGCGCTGGAGACCCTCGAGGACGGCATCAACCCCGAGGCTCTCATGCTGGACCTCGCCCGACGGATGGACGAGGACCGACGCGAGGCCAGCGCCGTCCTCGAGGCCTCGCTGAGCGTTCCTTCGCCCGTGTCGAGCCAGGAGGAGCCCCTCGAGGAGCTGGGCCTCGAAGAGATCCCGGAGGGGCCGTCGGTCCTGCTGGTGGACGACGAGGCCGACGTCCTGCGCCTCGTCGGGGAGCAGCTCTCCGCCAGCGGCTTCCAGGTCATCGAGGCCGCGGATGCCAGAGCCGCCCGACGCGAGGCCGGCCGCCTCGGCGAAAAAGCGGATCCGTTCTTCCTCGTCACCGATCTGGGCCTTCCCTCGCTCAGCGGCAGCAACTTTCGCGGTGGCCTGGAGGTTGTGGAGTACGCCGCGACACTCGAGAAGGCGCCACGGGTCCTGCTCATCGCGGAGAGCGCCGACGAACGCCTGCGGAACACGGCCCGGAGGCTGGGCGTGTCGATGCTGGCGCTGAAGCCAGGCCTTTCGACGCTCGACCCGCTCCAATACGAAGCCGACCTGCGGGCGTTCGGGAGGAAGCTGGCTCGCGATCTCATCCCTCGCCTGCTGCGGCCAGCGTCTCCCTCGACCGCCGGCGAGGAGGCAAGCGCTCCCGGGCCACCTCCTGACGAAGCCGCCCGAGAGGAGATCATCCGCGACGCCCTGGCCGAGCTCGCCCGGAAGCCGGAGCCCGACAAGGTCGCCTTTCTCCTCTTGCGCACCGCGCGCGCCTTCCTCCCCCGGGCCGTGCTCCCGGCGGTGTCGATCTGGCCGCGGCTGCGGTTCCCCCTGACCAGCGTCTACATGAGGACCATGGCCCGGGGGATCTTTGCCCTGCTGACGCTGGGGGGAGCGCGGTTCCGGCGGCGTGGTGTCTTGCCCACCGCGACGCCCATCGCCATCATCGCCAACCACCAGGCGCTAACGGATGTCCTGCAGGTGTCGATCCTGAGCCAGCCGCGGGTCCCTGCCTACGTGGCGCGCACCCGCTACGGCCGCTTCATCCCCCTCGTCTCCTCCACCATTCGCCTCCTGGGCTCCCCGCTCATCCAACCCGAGCGAGACTCAAGCGGATCACTCAAGGCCATCATGAAGGGTGGCCGTGAGCTGCCCCACAGCCTGCTGATCTTCCCCGAAGGACACCGCAGCTCCGACGGCAGCGTGGGGCCCTTCGAGGTGGCCGGGGTCAAGGCGATGCTGCGGGCGCGACGGGTGCCCGTCTACCTCATCGTGAATGACGGCGTCTGGAGGGTGCGTCATTTCGTCGACTTGCTCTACCGGGTCTATTTGATCGACGCCCAGACGGAGGTGCTGGGGCCCTTCGAGA